>JAZNUT010000046.1:0-3022 GCA_045592425.1 Candidatus Egerieisoma sp. | reverse complement strand
AAATTTGAATATCATTACGGTTCCTGCCCCATCTGCATCTCCATAGTACTCGCTGCGGCTTGCTGTAGGAGTATGCCACATCTTGCTGTCCAGTTTGCCGCTCCCCTTGCGGTACCATTCTCCATAAAATGAGATTTGTGCGTTTGTATAACTGCAAGCCAGGAACACCGCCAATATTGCCAAAATATATCTTTTCATAATCATATGTATTTCTTGATATTTAAATTGCATTTTTCACTTCAGAATACGGAACTTGCCAATTAGAGGAAGGTCTTTAGCCCTGCCGTTGAGGGCATTTATAATACCGATAATTGCAAGGATTGTAAATACCAAGTAGCAGATGTCCAATACTGTAGTACAGAGAGAATAAATGCTCCACAATCCAAGGCCTTTCCATAGGATGGCCCTTAGGATGGCACTTGCAATAGAATCTGCAATAATCCAGGCAATCATTCCAAGGAACAGGACCAATCCCTGATTAGAATGGAACCTTGCAAACGGAGAATTCTTTGCCGCTACAATTGGAACTATTACAAGAAAGCCGAAATATGCCAGTACAGACATCACCTTGTTCTGCTCAATGTCCTCTTTTGAGAATTGGGCAGTACTGTCTGCAGTATTGCCAAGTTTTTGGGCAAAATTATCCACGGCTGTTGTTGCCTGCTGCAATTTCTCTTCTGCTGTAGGCTCCGGTTGCACCGGCTGCTCATATACCTGTTGTGGCTGGGGTTCTACCGGAGGCTGTACGGGTTCAGCAGGTGTTGCTGTTGTATTTATAACGTTTCCACAAGAAGGACAGAATTTTACATTATCCTCCACTTTATTTCCACAATTTCCACAGAATGCCATAATAAATTTCTCCTATTTTTAAATTATACATAAACCCATTTACAATTTATCGGGAAACTATTTCTTAAAGACTTTCTCCAATTCTTTCTGCACCTTTGGATCCTCAAGAGCTTTCTCCGCATCTTTCATTGTATCATCAAATGATTTCTGGAGTGCAGAGTAATAATTCACTTTCAATCGTGCGGGCCACTTGCTGTTTGCATCAATAAGTTCAACAGCCATTCGTTTCAATTCTCCATTTTTCTTGAATCCCCAGTCACCCATACTTATCTTTATTCCCAATATATTCTTACTCAGAATCTCTTCTACAGGAATCTCAGACATTGCCTCCTCCGGGTTGCTTTTCAACTCAAAACCATATATGGCCTTACCATCTTCTGCAATCTCTTTTGTTAAAGCATAAACCTTGTTTACATAAGCCTCATACTCCTCCCGGGTAACATCAGTCATATCTTTCTTTACATAAATTGCCGATGCCTCATATTTTCCCTGATATATAACTCCGGTGAATACTTTTATTGAATCCTCATCTCTGTAATCAAAACCCGGAGCCAGTTTGTCTACAGATAGTCCAACCTTTTTAAAGGCTGCATCAGCCGCTTTACGGGTCTTGTCTCCAAACATACCTGTTTGGGTAATCTCCTCCACTTTCTCCTTAACATTCTTTGCCGCTTTTTCGCCTTCAGATGCGCCATTACCACACGAAGAGATAATTGCAACAGATACAATGCAAATAAGAGTTGTAAAAATTCTGTTCATAGTAATATGGTTTTAAAGGTTAATAATCCAACTTTATAATTTCTGAGTACCACTGGGCAGAGATTTCTCCGTATGAGTAATACTCTGTATTTTCGGATGGAAAAATGTCTGTATGAAACATATAATGCTCCCGCATCAGCTGCAGCTGCTCCAGCGAAGCATCAAAATCCCTGTTGTATGCCGTTGCCATAACAATTACCCTTTCTCTTCCCGACAGTTTCTCCAGTTCAGGAATCCTTTCCCTCACAAGCCTGTAGAACATTCCAAGGTAAACGCACTGCCACTGCTCATCCAGGAGCCTTTCAAGCCTTTTTTGTCGGGAAGATTGGGAATCCCTCACATCAAAGTAGAGCTTGTATTTGTGGCGGAGCGGGCTTTTCATCCAGGCTGCCTCTACCTCCTCTACAAATGATGGTTTCATCTGAAAGTACCCTACCGAGAAATTTGCCGCATCTGTGCCTCCTTTCACATATAATGCTATTGTAGCCCCCTCCTCCATTCCATTTTGCAGGCAGGAATATCTCAGTTGCTCAGGGAAGATGATTGCCTCACACTCCAGAACATCTGCATCCAGACTCTCAAAGATCTTGTGCCACCGGGGCCTGTGCTGCTGTACCCTCTCTGCTGCCTTCTTCCACTCTTTCCCAAAGGCATTTTTCAGCTCCCTATCTTGAGAATTATCTATTGGAACCTCTTTGGTTAAGCCATCTCCCGGGGTTATGTTTACCCTGGGAGAGGCTATCCCGCTAAGCGGGGTTACCAACAACAATACTGAGATATATATTATAGTTTGTAGGTACATTTTACGAACATTGCTCCAGAGTTTTCTGTCTCCATATAATCATTTCTGGTAATGAACTCTATTCTGTCGGGATACCTCACTGCTGCAAGTGGATAAACCATTGTGCCATCGTGAAGGATAAGGCAGCCACCTTTGACATATACCGCTGTTCGGCCACCCTGGCGGAGAGGGATATCTCCATAGAAACTCTCCTGAGTTGCATCAGTTTTTCCAGCTTTGCGCTTGTTGAAGTCCTGAGGTTTTTGAGGATCGTCTGCAACCCTTTGGCCATTTATAATCTTGTAGAATTGTTTATCCTGCTCATTGTAAACAGAAAGTTCTGTTTCTTTAAAGAAAACTTCTTCTACTGATGCTCCACTTCCGTAAGAGAATGCAGATCTGAATCCGCTCTCTGCATATCTGAGTCCGTCTCCCGGTTTGAGACAAGCAATATTTATCGGCTCAATCTTAAACGGCATTACATCCGGCTGAGGGAAATCCTCGTATGCATCATTCAGTATATCTATACAGTTCTTTACAAGGTTAAGAGGTGCCCTGCGGGTTGCACAAGCCGGGGTTAGTCCTGCAAGTGCCATTTCTGAATAAAGCTGCTCTGCCTCCGGGTACATTTTT
>JAZNUT010000045.1:0-50242 GCA_045592425.1 Candidatus Egerieisoma sp. | reverse complement strand
AATCTGTTCTGGGGTTATGTCTGGTATCACATTCTTAATGTAAGCAAGAACGGTTGTATCATCTTTTGAGAAGTCCTGTTTGATGCGGTCCATCGTCTGAATTTTTGCCTCCAGATTCCACTTTTCTGCAGGGGTAAGTTCTTCGGTGGCAATCTTAAGTTTGATCATCTGCTCTGCCTGGGCAAAATTCCCTTGGTTGATGCTACTGTTGATTGATTCATCTGTAATCTGCGGCACCTGGCACGAGAATGCCATCATTGCCATAACAAATAGTGCTATAAGTTTTTTCATGTTGGTTGGAATTGAATCTGTACAAAGTTAGTAAATTGTTAATTACGTTAATGTAACTTTAGTTTATTGTTAATACATCCTTTTCTTATTTATTGGTAATAGCGGTTATCTCTTTCCAATAATTAATAATTACGTTGTCTTTTTGTGTAAGTCATTGATTCTTAGAAAAATAAAAAAGCAGTTTGAAAAAATTGATTCAAACTGCTTTTTTATTTTATTGTTTTTCAGTTAGTTGTACAAAAAGACAACGTAACTTTGGAAATTACTGTTGGGTCTCTATTGTATTATTGATTTGCCCGTTATCCTCTGTTATAGATATACCTGAAGGATTTGCTGAGGTAATATTACATTTGGTGTTATCATAATTGATTACAGACCCGGAACCGCTTGCATATAATGCCCAGTCACTATTGCCTGTATATTCTGCAGTGCAGGTGTAAGTTCCATCATACAAATTAGCTTTGCTGCCTGCAATAACTCCAATTACGCCATGGTTTCCGGTAAATTCACCATCTTGTACATTCAGTGTTGCACCATTTTGTACGTTTACCGTATAAGCCCATGTACTTCTGTCTTGTATATCGTTAGTGGTTGTGTAAGTACCACTATATACTGTAGTAGTGGCATTAGTACCAGATGTCCAAATAGAGTAGTAGATTGCATTAACAGTACTATTACTTATGGTCATTGTGCCTTCATTATTTATAGCGGCTCCTTTAGAAGAATATGTCTGTGAGAAGGTCATATTCTCAATTGTCATAGTACCTCCGCTCCTGTTATATATACATCTTCTCGACAATTCTTTCTCCGATGCTATGATTGAACCATTTTTAATTGTTAAAGTTCCATGGTTGTTGAAGTCTGTTACTTCTGTTGCGTCATCTTCGGCGTCTAAAGTTATAGTATGATTGTTCAAATCCAAATTTATATTAGTACCAGCAGATATATTAAGGCTTTCTGTTAATTCCACATCCGATGTAAGACGAATTTTGCCTACTTTATCTTGAGAAACTCTATTGATTGCTCCTTGAATAGTAGATAAACTGTAGAAATTGTCAGTATTTTCATAATAGATAATAGCAACTTGTTTACCAACCTTGCCCACTATAGTGGTAGTTTCACTAACAGATATCATTCCTGTGTCTGTAGCATTCATGTAAGCATTAGAGTCATTGCCATTTTCATCTTTAGCAGTAATAGAGCCACCTGTCACAGTAATTGTCGAACCTTCTGCAGATGTTTGGCCATTATTGTTGAGATTTATAGCTGTATAGTTTTCGGCATCTGTGTTATCAATACTTGTCAAATGAGAATCAATAACATTAATTGTGGCATTCTTTCCCCAGATATTTAGAGCTATTTTACCTGTAAGTTTAGAATTTTTAATCTCTACGTTAGCTCCATCTGATGCTCCTGGTATATTTAGTGCGTAAGTAACATTAGTACCCTCTACAATTACATTATCTAATGTTAGATTTCCATTTGCATTATAGCTAATACCACGTTCACAGTATGATGCAGAATAATTTATTGTAAGATCTTTAATTGTCAGATTTACATCAGGAGTTTCCTTAGCGACATCAATAGCTCTATCACTTCCAGTATATGTTATTGTTTTACCATTACCAAAAATTGCAAGATCTTTCTGAATAACCAGTTTCTCTGATAGAGTAATATCTCTTGTAAGAGTATATGTACCACCATTTTCAGCAGCTTCTTTAAGTTTAATTTCAGCGTACTCCGTAGGGTTTACTATTTGTACATTATTAGGAAGGTCTGCAATGTTAAGAGTATTACCAGTATTATTGATAATGTAAATCTTAGTATCTTCTGGCAAATCTGTTCCACGCACAACTTTGGTTAGGGTAGCACCCTCATTAACCTTGATATTACCTTTGAGTACAGTTACTTGATTTGCTGTTACACCGTTGCCCAAAATAAGTGTGTTTTCTGCTGTTGAAGCGTTTATGTTTGAATATGTTGCAGCTCCACTAAGCTCTACTGTTGCATTTGGAAGGGTTACATCAAGTATCCTCTCTGTGCTTCCACCATCAATCACAATGTTTACATTGCCTGTAACATTATTGTTTTCTTCCTCTTTAACTGTAATTGAACCTTGATCAGTGTTGATGATTATATTTTTATTGTCAGTGGCACTCAATTCAACTAAATTACTTGCAATGGTATTTACAGTAGCGTTAGTTTGATATATTGTACTTCTTACAGCTGAAAGTGTTTTAGGTGAAATTAGGGTAATGTCACTTTTGTCTTCACCTTTTGCCTTCACTGTCAAGTCTGAGTATATACCAGCAAATATTGGAAAATATACAGTCTGAGTTTCGTCTGTTTCTGTAAAAGTAATGGTTTTATTTGTTCCGGTCAAATTGGCAGTTGGGATACCTTCATTATCCAAAGTAACAGAGTAGCTTCCCGACAGATTGCTTGTTGCAGAGGATAATTCAATAGAGGTGTATCCAGAAGGAATGTAGGCGGTTGATACTTGAATCAATGAGCCTATATTTTTGAAGGCAAGGTTGGTGCCATTTGCTTTTGCTGCCATTGGGCCAACTTTCTCAGTTGTAGAGTAATTATAACTATCGCTTGTGCTAAGCCCGTTTATTGTTCCATTTGAATATGTAGCACCTTCTGTGTAAGGATATATAGCCGCAAGAACAGTGGCGCCGGTCATATCAAAATCTTCTGCTTTTACGAAAGTACCCTCAGTACTTCCCTCACCATCGTCCAATCTATATTTTACATTCGTTGGTTGGGCCGCTCCCTCTTTCTGTACAAATACAGAAATCAAGTCAGAATACTCCCAAACTACAAAAGTGTTATTTGTGCCATCCTGCAATGTAGCTTTTGTGCCGGTGGAGGATTCCATTGTTGCTGTTAGGGTATCCAGCTCAGAACCCATAAATATCATCTCATCTTTTTGACAACTGGTGAATACCAACGCAAAAAGGGAAATTATAGCAAATATTTTTTTCATAATAACCTTGTTTTAAATTAGGAAATCTGTTACCAGGCTTCCTCCTGATACTCTTCTGTGTTTGAAATGTTGCTTTGAGCAAATCCTTGCTCTACTTCTACCTCAATAAGTTCAATTTGAGGAGATTCATAATGTTTTCTCTCTTCCATAGTTTTTAAATTTTTATGTTGTTTTTGCCTGTGATTTTCTGTTGGTTACAGAGTGTTTTTGCTTGTGAAGTGCAAGTTGCACAAAACGTGGGAATATTGGGGTGTATGGGTGTAGCCAATGTGGATACATGTAGAAAAAATGGCTACAGGTTGGAAGAGGAGTTTATTTGTCGGGAATAAAGGGCAAAGAAGTCTGTTTCAAGAATTTTGCAGATGCGTTCCAGCTCGTGGGTGTCTATGGAGCTTTTTGAGAAGATTTTGTACACATTGGTTCTGTGACATGAGAGTTGGGAGGCAAACCATACTACGGTTTTGTCTTGTGCCTCCAGGGTCTCTTTTATGATCTGGCCAATGTGCATTGTGTGCCCGGGTGCTGAGCAATTCCCCTGCCCAGCTGCCTGTAATAAACAAAAAAGACGTGGGAATCAGTTTTGCTTATTCTGTAATTCAGGCTCTAGCATTGCCTTCGGGAAGAATAAGCAACGCCAGTCAGCCCACGCCTGAGTGATATATAAACACACATCAGGACAGTTTGTGCATAAAATGAGATTCATTCTATATACAAAAAGCCTTGCCGTGCAAATAGATCACACAACGCAGACGCTTTTGTTGCAGCAATCTCTTTCCCTGTGAATTTGCTAGATTCGAATTACTGAGATTAACGCAAAAAACGTCTTCTATTAATTATGTTCTCCCGCCACCCCTAAGAGCCGACTGGAGCACAACAAAATTAATGAGTATTTGCCTAAATTACAAACTTGTAGTATATTTGCACCGCTTTTTGCACGAATTCAATAATTTAAGAGAAAATATATGGCAACTACTGCAGATTTTAAGAACGGTTTGTTTTTCAACTACAATGGCAAACCTTGTCAGTTGATTTATTTCCAACATGTAAAACCAGGTAAAGGTCCTGCTTTTGTTAAAACAAAATTCAGAAACCTTGAGAATGGTAAAATCCTTGAGAACACTTTCAGTGCAGGTGAGAAAATTGAGATTATCACTGTAGAGAGAAGACCTTACCAGTTCCTTTACAAAGATGAGACAGGTTACAACTTCATGCACAATGAGACTTTTGAGCAGATTCACCTTGAGGAGGATTTCGTAGATAACGCAGACCTTATGAAAGAGGGTCAGTATGTGGAGATGATGTTCCTTGCAGATGAGGAGAGATGCCTTACTTGTGAGCTTCCTCAGTTTGTTGAGCTTGAGGTAACATATACAGAGCCTGCTGTCAAAGGTGATACAGCTTCTACAAATGCTCAGAAAGAGTGTACTTTGGAGACTGGTGCAAGAATCATGGTTCCTTTGTTCATCAACCAGGGTGAGAAGATCCGTGTTAAAGTTGAGGACAGAAGCTACGGTGAGCGTGTTAGATAATTTTGTGAAAAATTATTTATAACTTTATAGCCGTTTCCGTAAGGGAACGGCTTTTTTTATCGGGAATACAAACACTAAATACTATGAAAAAACTATTTTCACTACTTCTTCTGGCATTTGCTGTATGTGCATGCCAGGTGCCTCAGATTACAGATGAGACTATTGACAAAGCCATTGCAGACGGTAATTTTACTGCTGCAGAGCAGATGATAAAACTTAAAATTGCTACCCAGGAGCTTACTCCAGGGCAGATTTGGGATCTGGATGCCAAAGTTCAGACCATGCACCGCATCAAACAGGACTTCACCAAAGATGACACAACTGTCCTTGCTTATATTAAAAATGTGATTCCCGATGTTACACCAGAGCAGATTGCCCATTGGGAGAGTACAGGTGCCCTTGAGTGCATGATGATAGATGGCGTTAAAAAATATTTCTGGAATGCCCCAAGAAACCTGTTTAGAATAGATAAGGAGGCTCAGGCTCATTGGGATGTGAAAGGCAGACAGTCAGACGAGTTGGATGTGTTCCTTGCAGAATATATCCCTTCTGTGGCTGCTCAAACCTCAAAATCAAAAATTGAGAATGTAAGCAAACCCAAAAAGTTCAAAATCAACTACTCAATTACTGTAAAACCTAATGAGGTGCCGGAGGGTGAGATGATTAGAGTATGGATGCCTTATCCAAGGGAGAGCAAACGCAGTACCAATGTAAAACTCCTTTCAACCACCAATAAGGATTATATCATTTCTCCCGACGAGTATGTACACAAGAGCATCTACATGGAGTCTCCTGCAATAAAGGATAGTGCCATGGTATTTGGATATGAGCTTGAATTGAGCATTGCAGACCACTGGTTCAATTTTGGTGCAGAGGATGTGAAACCTTATGACACCAACAGTGAGCTTTACAAGAAATACACTGCAGAGCGTGAGACACATGTAATCTTTACTCCCCAGATAAAGGCCCTTACAGACAGCATCATTGCCGGTGAGACAAATCCTTATCTCAAGGCTAAAAAAATATTTGACCATATAGCAAAAACATACCCTTGGGCAAGTGCAAGGGAGTATGCGACATTGGACAATATCCCTTCATACGTGCTTAAGAACATGCATGGTGACTGCGGTCAGGTTGGCCTTACTTTCATTACTATGGCACGCTATGCCGGTATCCCTGCAAAATGGCAGAGCGGCTGGATGCTTCACCCGGGTGAGGTTAACCTTCATGATTGGGCAGAGGCATACTTTGAGGGGATAGGTTGGGTTCCTGTAGATGTATCATTCGGCCTTGTCCCTAATGAGAATGATGATGTATATCATTATTATCTTGGCGGAATTGACGCTTACAGATACTATGTTAACGAAGACTACTCAGGAAACTTCTTCCCTGCAAAGAATCATTTGAGAAGTGAAACTGTAGATTTCCAGCGTGGAGAGGTTGAATGGAAAGGCGAGAACCTTTACTTTGGCCGCTGGAGAGGCAAAATGAATGTAGAGTATTTATAAAATTACGTTGTCCTTTTGTATAAAACGCTGAGATATAAATAGTTAAAAATGGAGGTTTGCTGATTTTTGCAAATCTCCATTTTTTAATTTGCTGATAGTTAGTAAGTTGTAAAAAAAGACAACGTAATTAACTAAGGTGTTTTGGCAAGCTGAATGAGAAGCATGCACCGCCAAGTTCTGAGCGTCTGTAGGAGATTTTGCCGCCGCTCTGTTCTATGATGTTGCGGCAGATGGCAAGACCAAGACCTGTTCCGCTGCTCTTTGTTGTGAAGTTTGGCTTGAAGAGTTTGCCGGTATCCTCTTCATTTACTCCCGGGCCGTTGTCGTCTATTGAGACAACATAAGAGCCATTATCCTCTTTCAGGGTTATACGGATATATCCTCCGGTCTCTTCCACTGCTTGTATGGCGTTGGATACAAGGTTTACCAGTACCCTTATGATCTGCCCTTTGCGGACATATACAAAGCACTCTCTGTGACAGTAGTCGTATGAGATTCTTATGTTTTCTCTTGTGTCAAAAAATACCCTCTGGTCGTTTATCAGTTCGGCAAGATCTACAGTGGTGGTCTCCTCATAGTAGAATTTTGCAAAACTTGAGAACTCTGATGCAGTCTCTGAGAGGATATCTATCTGCTCAAGGATAGAGTTTGCAACATCTTCAAACTTGTCTTCCCATCCCTCTATACCACGTTGTTTCAAGCGGATAAGGTGCTGTATGCTCAGACGCATAGGGGTAAGCGGATTCTTTATCTCGTGGGCTATCTGGCGTGCCATTTCACTCCATGCCTGTTCCCTCTCTGTCTGGGCAAGACGTTGGGTACTCTCCTGCAGGTCATCCACCATTTTGTTGTAGGCTCCCACAAGCTCTCCAAGCTCATCCTTGTTCTTGTAATTGATGTGCTCGGCTTGCTGGGAGACATCTATAAGTTTCATTTTACGGCCAATCTCTGCCAACGGTTTTGAGAGCTGTTTTGCAAGAGCTGTTCCTCCAAATATTGCAGCCAGCAGCAATAGGATGTAGATATTGATGATAGCTGCCAGAATTGACGATACATTTTCTGTAAGTTCAGACTCTTTTGTAAAGTATGGTATGTTGGCTATGGCAACAAGATTTCCGTCTGCATTGCAGATAGGCGCATACAAAGATGAATACGAAAGCTCGCCCAATTTTTCATCTGCTATCACCTGCAGCCTGTTCTCTTTAACAAGCTCATAATATGGTTGGGCATTCATCCTTGATGAGAGCAGATACCTGTTAAACAGCTCTGGTTGGGTTGAGCGGATAAGCTTGCCATACGGGTCATAAAGGTTAATGGTAACCTGGGTGTTGTTTGCCATTTTCTCTATAGCCTGTATTACGGTGGTATTGTTTATCTGTGTATAGTTTTCTGCGTATTTGCACAAGTCTGTGAGGGTTGTCTGCACAGCCTGCAGTTTTTCCTCCATCTGTATGCGGTTACTGTTCTGGTAATAGCTTATACAGAACCATACACTGCCCCAACCCATACATACCAGTGAAACCACCAATGATGAGGTTATAAGGTAAGTAATCTTCCTTCTGAATGTGTTCTTTGGCAGGTTGCCCCTTATGCGGAGTTGCTTTATCCTCCTTCCCCTTATGAAGATTGTAAGCAGGGCACTGTAGAAAAGCATCAGATATGAGAATGAGACTATGTATGGGAACACACTTCTCTTGTCTCTGGAAATTATAATTATGTTGTCGTTGTCAGACCTTGTTATAAAATGGAGATGTTTGTCCTCTTTTACAACGGAGAATCCAAGCTTGTAGTTCTCCGGAGTACAAACCATTGGATATACATAGTTCCCTTTGTATATTACAAGGCGGTTGTCTATGTATTTGGCGTATGAATATGCGTTTGGCATGTTCACATTGTCTGACGGTTTGTAATCAAACAATACTGCCGTATTGCCCATCACATCTTTGGTGTATAGGGATTCAAACTCCATATACATTGTAACCGGGCCAAGTAGAGGGGTATTGTACTTGAGTACGCCAAGGTAGCTCACCCTTCCGTTGAAGTTGTTTAGGAAGAAAAAGTTTGAGCCTGGAGCGAGTGCCACACCAGATTCAATCTGCCCCTGATAGTATGCTGCACAATCCACCATCTGCTGCCATTTGTTGTCAACAAGCATATCGTTGGGGCGGCACAATGTTATGTTAATCTCATATTTCTGGGCAACCCCTTTTAGATAGAGTTCTTCCAGCCTGTTGCGGACAAGACTGTATTTGTCTTGCGGCAGTGATAGCATTGTGGCAACTATAGGATCCCTGCCCAGTTTATCTTCTATTGAGCGGAGCTGCAGCTCCAGACTTATATCCCTCTCAACAGCAAGTTTGTTGGACCAAACCTTGCTTCCGTCAATCTCTTTTTTAAATCCAAAATAGCTTACAATTGTAAGTGTATAAATGGAGATTGCAGAGATATAGACCAGTATATATTTGGTTGTGAGGAGTGTGTTCCTCTTCCCGAAAGGTAGCTGGGGCAAAAGCAGCTGCAGAGAGAACAGCAATGCCACAAACAGCAGTGAGTATGAGGTATATGCCATTATTGAATATACACTCAGCTCCTCCAGCCTATATAGCTCAAGTACAATGTTGGAGTTGATTATAAGAGACTTGAAAACATAATGTATGTAGGCTAAAAGGAATACCGGAACAATTGCCAAAAACAGCATAATCCCGAACTTTCCCCATTTTCCACTCCTTTTGAAACTGAGAATGAAATTTTTGCGGAGCATATACAACCCCAGCACCACCATAGTAACATACAGATTGTTCAGAAGGAAGTTCCCGAACGAGGAGAACAGACCGATATCCGCATACAGGTTGGGGGAGAAGATATCTGAATCATATCTCAACGATGCGGCCAGACCATAGCACAAGTATCTGGCTGCTGTCAATCCCAAAAGATAAACGGCAAATGACTCGTAGCTCCGCCTGTTATACAAATATGAGTATAGAGTTGCACACAAGAAGAGGATTGCCAGCCATTTGAGCGGCATCTCCAGTCCGCCTGTCACAGCAGTAACATTATCACTTACAGAGAAGAGGACTCCCCCTTCATATCCTTTTACCACCAGACCCTCATTAAAGGTTACCGGGGTAATGGCAACACCCCTTTTGATTCCCAATCTTGGATTTATCTTGCTTGCAAGGATGGTGTTGTTGGAGAGATATTCCCTTTTTACCAGCAATCCGGATACAATTTTTACAGGGCCTTGTCTATATACCTTTACTATATACCATGCCGAGCCAAGATTCACATACTGCTCCTGTTCTGAGAGATATGCCAGAGGGGCACTGTACTGGCTCTTTCCGTTGAGATGGTTTATTCTGTACCACAAAGTGAGTGCATCTCCCTCATCATTGGTTACCGGAAACTGGTTGACCCATGACTGCAAGGTGTCTGCATTGTATTTGTAGATTACCATATCGTCGGGAAAGTCATCAAATCTTACCCACTCATCCAAAGGTACCTGCAGGGCTTTCTCCACATATTCATTAAGAATCTGTTGCCTTACATGTATCCTCTTTTCCATCTTTGCAACTTCTGCCTCCAAACCTCCTCCCCGAGGAACTGCCAGGTATGATACAAGGAACAGCAATACGGCAATGCACAGAAGGAGTGTTGTCCTCAAATGTGATGACAAATCCTTAAGCTTTGACTTCATATTGTATATCCCTTTCAAACCTTTCATGGCTTATGCTTACTCGTGGTGGTAAGGCTCACCTTTAATTATGGTAAAAGCCCTGTACAACTGCTCCAAGAATATTACCCTTATAATCTGGTGGGAGAATGTCATCTTGGAGAGTGATATCTTGCTGTTTGCCCTCTGATAGACCTTTTGCGAGAAACCATAGGCTCCACCAATCACAAAGACAATGTCTTTCCCCTCAAAAGTAATTTTTTTCTCAAGATGTTTTGCCCACTCAATGGATGTGAAGGTATTGCCCCTCTCATCCAGCAGGATTACATCGTCCGTATTCTTTATGTTCTTTAAAATGAGCTCTCCCTCTTTCTCCTTAATCTGTTCATGGCTCATTGCCTGAACCCCTTTGAGCTCGGGAATCTCAATTTTATTATAATTGATATAGTGGCCCAGACGCTTCTCATATAGCGTAATTCCTTCATTTATATAGGGGAAGGCGGTCTTGCCAACAAGCAACAAAGTTATCTTCATGTTAACAAAAGTAGCTATATGGCTTGTTTTTTGCAAGTTTAATGCCGTTATTTGCAAAACAAAACATCGTTTGTAAGATATGAAAAAACTGATACTTGCCCTTGTTCCAATCATATTTTTGGCCACAAATGCATTTGGGCAAAAGAATGCCGATGTGTTTGTCCCTATTGGGAAATATATACAGATGGGAAATTCAGACAAACTCTCTGCATGGTTTGCCAATAATCTGGAACTTGATATACTTGGTTCTGTGAGTTCTTGCAGTAAGGTGCAGGCAACACAGATAATGAAAGATTTCTTTGTGAAATATACCCCAAAATCATTCTCAATTGTGCACAAAAGCGGAAAGGCACCACTTACTTATGCTATAGGGAATTTGAGTGCCGGAGGGGAGGTGTTCAGGGTTACACTGTTTGTGATGACCCAGGAGAAAGGGAACCAGATACAGCAGCTGAGAATTGAAAGAGAATAAAAAACACCGCCCTGTGCGGTGTTTTTTATTATTTCTGTCTTAAGAAAATCTGGATTGGAACTCCATTGAAGTTGAAGTGCTCTCTAAGTCTGTTCTCCAAGTAGCGTTTGTAAGGATCCCTTATGTATTGTGGAAGATTACAGAAGAACGCAAACGAAGGGCTTGGGCTTGGAAGCTGGGTGATGTATTTTATCTTAATGTATTTTCCTTTCCAAGCAGGTGGAGGATAGTTCTCTATCTCTGGCAACATGGCCTCGTTGAGCTGCGATGTAGGGATTTTTCGAGAGTAGTTGGCATATACCTCTGTTGCAGCTTTGAGCACATCAAATATCCTCTGTTTGTTTATTACAGATGTAAAGATGATAGGGACATCTGTAAACGGTGCAATGCGGCTGAGGATATCCTCCTTGAATTTCTTCATGGTGTTGGTATCCTTCTCAATGGCGTCCCATTTGTTTACCACTATTACAACACCTTTCTTGTTTTTCTGGATAAGGTTGTAGATGGCCATATCCTGTGCCTCAACTCCTGCCTGGGCATCTATCATAAGGATGCAGACATCCGAGTTCTCAATTGAACGGACAGCACGCATCACAGAGTAGAACTCCAAATCCTCCTTAACCTTGTTCTTTTTTCTAAGGCCTGCTGTATCAACCAGCATGAAGTCATAACCAAACTTGTTGTATCTGGTTGAGATTGAGTCTCTGGTGGTTCCTGCAATGTTGGTCACAATGTTCCTGTCCTCACCCAAAAGGGCATTGGTCATTGAGGATTTGCCCACATTCGGTTTTCCTACAATGGTGATTCTTGGGATTGAGTCATCCTCGTGGTCAATTACAATATTGTTGTCGTCGGGAAGAAGCTCGCAGATTTTGTCAAGCAGGTCTCCTGTTCCTCCGCCGCTGGCAGCTGCTATGCAGTATGGCTCCCCAAGGCCAAGGGCATTGAACTCGTATGCACCGTACATCTTGTCTCCGGTGTCAACTTTGTTTACTGCAAGGATGACAGGTTTTTTGCATCTGCGCAGAATGGAGGCAATCTCTGAATCATAATCGGTAATTCCTGTGGCAACCTCACAAAGGAAAAGGATAACATCCGCCTCCTCTATGGCAAGAGCTACCTGCTTGCGGATCTCTCCCTCAAAGATGTCGTCTGAGTTGCTGGTGTATCCACCTGTATCCACAACAGAGAACTCTTTGCCGCACCACTCGCTTTTGCCGTAGTGGCGGTCTCTGGTTACACCTGCCGTCTCATCAACAATAGCCTGTCTCATCCCGACAAGCCTGTTGAAAAGGGTTGATTTTCCTACATTCGGTCTTCCTACAATTGCTACAATTCCCATATTAACTCCATTATTTTAGCACCCCGTTCCGCAACTTCCGCAGTCTGAGTTGCAATCTCCACTTTTATTTCCCGCTTTTTTGCCCCAAAGTTTTCTCTCTTCCACTTTGGCACATTGAAGTCCCCTTTTGCGCATCTCTTTATTGTGCTCAATCTCTGTCTCGGGGAACTTGCCGTTTTTTTTAAAGATGATGTTGAAACACAGGCCTATAACACATAAGCCAACAATAAATATTGCAAATAGAAAAAGTTTCATACCATTATTATAGCAGCCATTTCTCTTTAAGGCCAAGCGGTTTCTCACTTATATTGAATATAGGTGGGATCTGGGCAGCCTTGAATGCCGCACCTCTCTTCAATCTTGTAATTTTCTCAACAATATTTTTGTCTGCACCCCCTGCAATTACCTCCTCAGGGGTTTTGCCACCCTCCTGCAAAGCGTACAGGATAGAATCAAGTACAGGATAGTCAGGTAGGGAGTCTGTATCCTTCTGCCCCTCCCTAAGCTCTGCAGACGGAGCTTTGGTAATGGTGGATACCGGTATTACAACACCGTTTCTGTTTATATAATTTGCAAGTTCATATACTTCACATTTATAGAGATCTGCAATTACCATTGCGGCACCTGCAAGATCTCCATATAATGTGCCGTATCCGGTGCTCAACTCGCTTTTGTTTGAGGTGTTAAGCAAGATTGCACCAAACTTGTTGGAATAGGCCATAAGGAGTGTACCCCTTATTCTGGCCTGCAGATTCTCCTCTGCAACATTCCATGTGTTGTCGGGACCAAAAACAGGAGCCAGTTCCTTCATGAATTTGTTCCATATCTTCCCGATAGGGACAATGTCATAACTCATCTCAAGATTTTCCGCAAGTTCAACAGCATCCTGCACCGAATGTACGGTTGAGAATTCGCTCGGCATAAGGAAACCATGCACATTGCCTTTGCCAAGAGCCTCCACAGCAAGAGCTGCAACAACTGCAGAATCTATTCCTCCCGACAAGCCAAGGACAACCTTGCTTGCCCCAATGGAGTGGATGAAATTACGCAATCCTTCAACAAGGGTGGCGTGGACATCTTCTATCTGTAATTTGGGTGACAACATAGCTTTAATGAATTTCTGTCTGTTTAGAATACAAATGAACCGCTGATAGATTTGTCTGTATATACTTTGTTTATAATATCAGCAAACAAATCAGCAACAGAGATAACTTTAATTTTTGAAGTATCCTGTCCCTCTTTTGCTCTCAATGGAATGGTGTCTGATACTACAAGCTCGCACAACTCAGATTTTGCAATGTTCTCATAAGCGGCACCGCTCAATACAGGGTGGGTTGCAACGGCTCTTACGCTAAGTGCACCTTTCTCTTTAAGCATGTTTGCAGCTTTGCAAAGTGTACCGGCTGTATCAACCATATCGTCAACGATAACCACGTTTCTTCCCTCAACATCACCAATGGCAGTCATTGAGCCCACAACATTTGCTCTCTCCCTTGATTTGTGACAAACAATAAGCGGACATCCCAAAATTCTTGAGTATGCGTTCGCTCTCTTTGCACCACCCATATCTGGAGCAGCAATAGAAAGATTCTCAATGTTGAGTCCTCTCAAGTAGTTTAGGAACAAGCCACTTGCATATACATGGTCGAACGGTACATCAAAGAATCCCTGAATCTGGTCTGCGTGGATATCTGCTGTCATTACACGGTCGCAACCTGCAGCTGTAAGCATGTTTGCAACAAGTTTTGCTCCAATAGAGACTCTTGGACGGTCTTTTCTGTCCTGTCTTGCCCAACCGAAGTAAGGCATAACCGCAACAACCTTATAAGCAGATGCCCTTTTTGCCGCATCAATCATAAGTAGCAGCTCAAACAGATTCTCTACAGGTGGGAATGTTGATTGTACAATGAACACGGTAGCACCTCTGACACTCTCGTCAAATGCAGGCTGGAACTCACCGTCACTAAATACATTTACAATAGATTTACCCAAATCAAGCTTAAGAGCTTTTGCGATTTTCTCTGCAAGGTATTGTGATCCTCTACAAGAGAAAATTTTAATCACGTGATTATGATCCATAATATTACAGTGTATTTAAGATTGTTTGTATATATTCAAGCACCTCTTCCCTTCCGGTGTTTTTCTCAGATGAGGTGACAAAAACAGGGGGAAGCTCTTCCCAGTATTTGAGCAACTCCTGCTTGTTTGCCTCTATCTGTTTCTCAAGGGCAACTTTTCCAAGTTTGTCCGCTTTGGTGAAGATGATGGAGAATGGTATCCCTGCCGCTCCAAGGCTCAAAAGGAACTCAAGGTCTATTTTCTGGATATTGAGTCTGCTGTCCAACAGCACAAACAACAGGACCATCTCCTGGGATTCATTTATGAACTCATTTATCATGTTATGCAGTTTTACCCTTGCTGTCTGGGAAATCTTTGCATAACCGTAACCCGGAAGATCTACAAGATACCAGGAATCATTTATGAGGAAATGGTTTACAAGGAGGGTTTTGCCCGGTGTGGCAGAAGTTTTTGCAAGTCCTTTATGGTTGCACAGAGAGTTGATGAGGGAAGATTTTCCCACATTGGACCTACCTATGAACGCAAACTCGGGGAGTTTGGCTTTAGGTTTGTCTTTCAGTTTCTGGCTGCTGCCGGCAAAAGTAGCCTTGGTTATTTTCATATATGTTCCTGTATTAAGATACAAAGGTACAATATTTTTTTGTATCTTGTGCCAAAAAGAGAGAAGAGAATGGATGAGAAAATGACTCTGGTGCAACTGCAGCAGATGATTAAAAAGGGGATAGAGTCTGCTATTCCTGCAACTGTCTGGATTATAGCAGAAATAGGGGAGATGAACACTCATGTAGGAGGTCATTGCTACCTGGAACTCGTTGAGTACGTAAATGGTGGAAAAGGGGTTGCGGCAAAAGCAAGGGCTACAATTTGGAGCAGTACATACAGGATGCTCAAGCCATATTTTGAGACCACTGCGGGGGTAAAGCTTGCAAAGGGGCTGAATGTGCTGGTAAAGGTGCAGGTTGCATACTCAAATATTTATGGTCTTTCGCTCAATATTACAGATATAGACCCCTCCTTTACGGTGGGTGAACTGGAACTCAAAAGGCAGAATACTATAAACAGGCTGGCCAATGAGGGGTGTATGGATATGAACTCCACCCTTTCTTTGCCCCTTTTGCCAAGGAGGTTGGCCGTAGTCTCATCACCTGTGGCTGCCGGTTACAGGGATTTTGTTAAGCATCTGCGGGGGGCTCCGCAAGGGGTGGGGATTATCCATGAGCTTTTTGCTGCCCAGATGCAGGGAGATGAGGCCCCTTCAAGTATAATAGCGGCTTTGGATACAATATCGGGAAGAAGTGAGGAGTTTGATGCTGTGGTTCTGATAAGGGGTGGTGGTGCTGCTATGGATCTTGTCTGTTTTGATGATTATGAACTGGCTGTCAATATTGCCCAATTCCCTTTGCCGGTGATAACCGGTATAGGTCATGACCATGATTATCATATAGCGGATATGGTTGCACACACATGGCTCAAGACACCTACAGCCGTTGCGGATTTCTTTATTGATGCTTTTGTGCAACAGCAGCAAATTCTAATGCATTTATTTCAAAGAATTTCCTTATCTTTATCACAGAAAATTTCAATGGAGAGGCAACGCTTGTTGGGGATGCACAAATCTCTGGAGTCTGGGGCTGCAAGAGTGGTTGCAAACGGGCGTCAGAGGCTGGAAATGTTAAAGTTGAGGATTAATTCTGCAGACCCTGCCAGGATTCTTGGCAGTGGTTTTGCAATTGTTGCAATTGACGGAAAGAGAGCTTCTGCTTCGGATGTTGTAAAGGGGAGGAGGATGAAGCTGGTGCTCAGGGACGGGACAGTGGAGTTTGAAATTGGAGAGGTTTTTTATGGATAAGAAGATGACATATGAGCAGGCACTGGAGAGGCTTCAGAGGCTCGTGGAACAGATTGAGGCACCTGATGCTGCCATTGCAGGAATAGAGAAGGAACTTAAGGAGGCAATGGAGCTGTTGGAGTTCTGCAAAGGTGAACTTGACGGGTATGAAAAGAAGTTTGACAATATATTAAATAAAGAGTAGCTATGATATACAACAATGATGTCTATTTGGAACCTTTTTGCAAGGCCATTAAGGGGAGGCATGGGAGTTTGCTCATTAGGAAAGGTGAGATTGCCGGTTTTGGCAAAAGGCTTACGGATGCCATAAACAACCACCTTTTTTACGGAGTGCACAGAGTTGGTGATCATTGGGTGTTCAGAGAGTGGGCGCCAAATGCAACTTCCATATACCTTAAGGGTGATTTCAATAATTGGGAGATCAGTCCCGGTTATAGGATGACCAACAAAGGTAATGGCGTTTGGGAACTGGTGTTGCCAAAGAGGGCTGTAAAGCATGGCGATCTCTTTAAACTGCATATTTTCTGGGACGGTGGGGATGGAGAGAGGCTCCCTGCTTATGCGAGAAGGTGTGTGCAGGATCCACAGACAAAATTGTTCTCGGCACAGGTATGGGCTCCGGCAAGGGGATACAAATGGAAATATCCGCGTGTTCCTAAAGTGGCCAATCCGCTTATATATGAGACACATATAGGAATGGCTGGGGAGCAGGAGGGGGTTGCAACCTTTAAGGAGTTCACCAAGAATGTCCTTCCAAGGATTGCAAAACTTGGATACAATACTGTTCAGATTATGGCTCTTCAGGAGCACCCTTATTATGGTTCTTTTGGGTATCAGGTCTCAAATTTCTTTGCTTTGAGTTCCCGTTTCGGTACTCCGGAGGAGTTTAAGGAGCTTGTGGATAAGGCTCATAAACTTGGACTGGCGGTAATTATGGATATTGTCCACTCCCATGCCGTTAAGAATGAACTTGAGGGGTTGAGCAATTTCGACGGCACTTCCACCCTTTATTTCCATGCCGGAGAGAAAGGTCTCCATCCTGCATGGGATACCAGATGTTTTGATTACGGGAAGGATGAGACCCTTTATTTCCTTTTGTCAAACTGCAAATACTGGTTGGAGGAGTACAATCTTGACGGTTTCCGTTTTGACGGCATTACAAGTATGCTTTACTGGGATCATGGTCTTGGCAGGGCGTTTGGGGGATATGAAGACTACTTCAATGCCAATGTGGATGTGGATGCACTCATTTATCTTGGACTTGCGAATGACCTTATAAAGGAGATTCATCCCGATGCCTTTACCATTGCAGAGGATATGAGCGGCATGCCGGGCCTTGCGGCACCAATCTCAGAGGGGGGATGGGGCTTTGACTACAGGATGAGCATGGGTGTCCCTGACAACTGGATAAAATGGATTAAGGAGGTTCCCGACGAGAACTGGAATGTGTGTGACATGTGGTGGCAGCTCACCAACAAGAGGGCCGATGAGAAGACTGTGAGCTATGCTGAGTGTCACGACCAGGCAATGGTGGGTGACAAAACAATCATCTTCCGTCTGATGGATGCCCTTATGTACACCCATATGAGCTTGGATATGAAGCATCTGGAGGTTGACAGAGCCATTGCTCTCCACAAAATGATAAGGCTTGTGACTTTGGCTACATCCGGCAACGGATACCTTAATTTCATGGGTAATGAGTTTGGTCATCCGGAGTGGATTGATTTCCCAAGAGAGGGAAACGGCTGGTCCCATGCTTATGCAAGGAGACAATGGAGTCTGGCAGACAGTCCGTTCCTAAGATATGGGAAACTGTTGGAGTTTGACAAAAAAATGATACATTTGTTTGGACAGAACAATATTCTGGCCCAACCTCCAATCTCAATCTATAACGATGAGCCCAATCAGGTACTTGTAATGGAGAGGAGCGGATATGTGTTTGTCTTCAACTTCAGTCCAGGCCAATCTTATCAGGATTACAGGGTGAATATCTTTGGAGGTGAGTATTCAATGGTTCTTGATACGGACTGGAAAGAATTTAACGGGTTTGAAAGAAATAGCAGAAAAGTTGTGCATTATACGCAGGAGGATGACCAGGGGACGTTTTTGACCCTTTATCTGCCTGCCCGCAGTGCGTTTGTACTTAAACGTAAATTAGTTAAATAAAAATATTTGTTGTAATTTTGTCCGCAAAATATCTACATCATAATGGCATACTTGGAATTTAACAAAGAGGAGCTGGTAAACCTTGAGTATTCTTTGGAGCGTGAAATCTTGCTCAGCAATAGGGCAGGAGGATATGTTAATACAACTATTGTAGGTTGTAATACAAGAAAATACCATGGATTATTGGTTGTTCCTATTGAGAATTTTGGAGGGGAGAAACATATCCTTCTTTCCACTTTACATGAGTCGCTTATACAGCACGGTCAGAGTTTCAATCTTGGTATCAGTTCATACGGAGATGTGTATGAGCCAAGAGGCCACAAATACATTGTTGACTTTGAAATGGACTATGCGTCAACCATCACTTACAGGGTTGGTGGCATGAAGTTCAGCAAAACAATAATGTTTTTGAGGGAGACTGAGGAGGTGCTTGTCAAATATACTTTGTTGGAGGCACACTCGCCAACAATTTTAAGAATCAAACCGTTCCTTGCATACAGGAACATCCACGCCCTTACAGCGGCAAATACATCGGCCAATACCAGATACACAGCAGTGGACAACGGTGTTGCGTTCAATATGTATGAGGGATTCCCTACCCTTAATTTGCAGGTGAACAAGAAAAATGAGTGGATTGCTTCTCCAGACTGGTACAAGGGTATCACTTACAAGGAGGAGAGCAGAAGAGGATTCAACTGCAAGGAGGATCTTTTTGTTCCGGGTTATTTTGAGATGCCTATAAAGAAAGGTGAGAGCATTATCCTTTCCGCATCAACCGGCAATGCCGTACCTTCAAAATCATTGAAGACAAGATTTGAGAAAGAGGTTCTCAAGAGAGACAATACCAGAAGCAACTACGATGCATGTCTTAAACTTGCAGCAGGCCAGTTTGTAATCAAACATGCCGGTGAGTACAGTGTTTGTTCCGGTTACTCTTGGGATTATGAGAGCTTGAGGGAGTCATTTATTGCGCTTCCTGGTCTTACCCTATACAACAACGGGGATACAGAGAGATTTGAGAAGGTGATGGACAGTACAATCAAACGCCACAGAGACAATATGTTGAGTGAGTCTGATTGCCCTGACAGCGGTTTGTGGTTCATCCGTGCGGTTCAGCAATATGTTGATTTTGGTGCTGATGCTTCAGTTGTATGGAAAAAGTACGGCAAATGGATGGTAGATATTATTGAGTCATTCCTCAACAATGTAAGACCAAGTGTGAAACTTCATGAGAACGGTCTTTTGTGGGCTCAGAAATACGGTGTTGCCCTTACATGGATGAATACATATGTGGATGGCAGACCTGTAAGTGAGAGACCTGGTTATCAGGTTGAGGTGAATGCACTTTGGTACAACGCCCTTTGCTTTGTAAGGGATTTGGACCTTAAATTCGGTAAAGGCAAGCTTGTAGAGAAGACTGACGGTATAATTGGCAAGATTAGAGAGAACTATTTGAGAGTATTCTGGTGCCAGGAGAGAAACCATCTTGCAGACTATGTGGACGAGAATGGTCAGAATATCTTTACAAGACCTAACCAGCTTATTGCATGTTGCGTAAAATACTCCCCACTTGATGACGAGACCAAGATGGCTGTCCTTACTGCAGTTAAGAAAGAGCTTCTTACTGTAAGGGGTATAAGGTCGCTTTCTCCTAAAAATCCTATGTACAGAGGTGTTTATGAGGGTGACCAGGGCAGCAGGGATATAGCACACTTCAACGGTTGTGCATTCCCATGGCTTCTTACTCCATATATTGAGGCAAACCTTGCCCTTACAGGCAAAGGGTTTGTGAAAAAGGCAAAGGAGCTGTTGGATGCGTTTGAGGAGGATATGGCAATCCACGGTATCGGTTCTGTGGCTGAGATTTATGACGGTGACCCGTCACACAGACCTCATGGCTGTATCTCATCAGCAATAAGTGTGGCTGAGATAGTTAGAGGAAAGAGCATGTTGAACAGAATAAAAAAGTAAAGAGATGAAAGTTTTGATGTTTGGTTGGGAGTTCCCCCCACATATTGCCGGTGGTTTGGGTACTGCATGTTATGGCCTTACAAAAGGTCTTGCAAAACATGATGTAGATGTTCTGTTTGTTATGCCTTCCGCTTCTGGTGACGAGGACCAGAGTGCCGTTAAGATTATCAATGCAAGTGACATTTCAGTTGCAGATGTATGGGGAAAGACAGATATCAGCAGATTGGAAAGCTTCTTGGACAAAGTGAGCTTCTTTAAAGTGTCATCAGGCCTTGTACCTTATATAGATCCTGAGATGTTCTCTTCTATGGTGGAGACTCAGGAGAGACGCAACCGTTATGAGGAGTATGAGCAGTTCAAGATTCATTACGGTGGAAAATACAAATTCTCCGGCAAATATGGTGCAAACCTTATGGAGGAGGTTCAGAGGTATGCAATGGTTGCAAGTGCAATTGCGCTGGAGAATGAGTTTGATGTAATCCACGCTCATGACTGGTTGACATACGCTGCCGGTATAGCTGCAAAGAAAATTTCCGGCAAACCGCTTGTAATACATGTACATGCAACTTCATTTGACCGTGCAAGTGACAATGCGATTGACCCAAGGGTTTTTGCATTGGAGAAAATGGGAATGGAGGCTGCAGACAAAATCATGGCGGTAAGTAACCTTACAAGAAATATTGTAATAAACAAGTACGGTATAGATCCTTCCAAAGTTGTGGCAGTACACAATGCTGTTGATTTCAATGAGTTCAAACAGATGGAGGTCAAGAGGGGAGTGGATGACAAGATTGTTACTTTCCTTGGCCGTATTACATATCAGAAAGGTCCTGAGTATTTTATTGAGGCGGCAAATAAAGTGCTCAAGAAATGCCCTAATGTAAGATTTGTGATGGCTGGTAACGGTGATCTTATGAACAGGTCTATCAGACGTGTTGCAAAATTGGGTATTGCAGACAAGTTCCACTTTACAGGATTCCTTAGAGGAGATGATGTAAAGAAAATGTTCGCATATTCAGATGTTTACATCATGCCTTCTGTTTCTGAGCCGTTTGGTATTTCACCTCTTGAGGCTATGAAATCTAATGTTCCAAGTATCATTTCAAAACAGTCCGGTGTGGCTGAGGTGCTTGATTATGCCATCAAGACCGATTACTGGGATATTGATGCCATGGCAGATGCAATTTACGGATTGCTCAATTATCCGGCTCTTGCTTCAATAAGTGCAAGATGCGGAGTGGAGGAGGTAAACAACCTCAAATGGGAAAATGCGGCTCTCAAGATGATAGATGTATATCAGGAAGCCATTGATAACTTAAAGTAGAACAATATAAAATTTAACATATATGGAAAAGTCACTATGTCTTTATTTCCAGGTGCATCAGCCTGACAGACTAAGATTGTACAGATTCTTTGATATAGGCAATGATTCTCAATACTTTGATGAGTTTGCCAACAAAACAATCCTAAAGAGGATTGCACAGCGTTGTTATCTTCCTATGAATGAGCTTATCTATGAGCTTATTCAGAAACACGGAAAGAACTTTAAAGTTGCTTTCTCCATTTCCGGTGCCGCTTTGGAGCAGTTTGAGCAGTATGCACCTGAGGTATTGGAGAGCTTCAAGAAGTTGGCTTCTACAAAATGTGTTGAGTTCCTTGCAGAGACTTATTCACACAGTCTTGCTTCATTGAAATCTGAGAAAGAGTTCAAGAACCAGGTTAAGGAGCATGCGGCTGCAATAAAGAAACATTTTGGTGTAAAACCTAAAACTTTCAGAAACACTGAGCTTATCTATTCAGATACAGTTGGTGAGGCTGTAGCTTCTATGGGTTATACCACTATGCTTACTGAGGGTGCTAAACACATCCTTGGTTGGAAGAGCCCTAACTTCCTATATACTAATGCAATCAATCCTAAATTGAAACTTCTTCTAAAGAACTTCAACCTAAGTGATGACATTGCGTTCAGATTTGCAGGAAACAATGTGACAAGTGACCAGTATGCAGGTTGGTTGGCTGAGGCTGCCAAAGATTCAGATATCATCAACTTGTTTATGGATTATGAGACATTTGGTGAGCACCAGAAAGCTGCTACAGGTATCTTTGAGTTCATGAGAGCTTTGCCTGATGCAGTGCTTGCAAATACAGAGTTGAAATTCTGTACCCCAGCAGAGGCTGCCACAAAACACCAGCCGGTAGCACCTCTACATGTTCCATACGCAATTTCATGGGCAGATGAGGAGAGAGATACAAGTGCATGGTTGGGTAACGAGCTTCAGAATGAGGCATTTGAGAAACTTTACTCATTGGAGAAAGGTGTAATGGCTGCCAAAGACGAGGAGTTGTTGGCAGATTTCCGCAAACTTCAGGAGAGCGACCATTTCTACTACATGTGTACCAAGTTCTTCTCAGACGGTGCGGTTCACAAATATTTTAACCCGTATGACACTCCATACGAGGCGTTCATCAACTATATGAATGTATTGAGCGATTTTGCTCTAAGAGTTGAAAAAGCAAATAACAAAAACAAGAAAAAATAAATTAATATTAATTAAGTAAGGTAAGTTTGACTCAAAAGGACAAAGTTCAAGGATTTTGCCCTTTTGAGTCAAATTGAGTTAAAAAACAGAACGATAAGAATGGTAATTGAGAAAGTAATCAAACCCGATTATCTGTTTGAAGCGAGCTGGGAAGTGTGCAACAAAGTGGGAGGAATCCACACTGTGGTTGCTACAAAGGCTTTCAAACTCTCCGGAGATTACGGCAAGAATCATATTATGATTGGTCCCGATGTCTGGATGGATGAAAAGCCTAACCCGGAGTTTGCTGAGGATCCTATCCTGTTCAGGACTTGGAAAAAGCAGGCGGCTTCAGAGGGATTGAGAGTTAGAGTGGGAAGATGGAATGTACCAGGAAATCCAATAGCCATATTGGTGGACTTTTCTCCGTTCGTTGCAAAGAAAGATGAGATTTTTGCTCAGATGTGGGAGCAGTTCGGATTGGATTCTTTGAGCGGACAGTGGGATTATACAGAGTCCTTCCTGTTTGGTTATGCTTCTGGTAGAGTGATAGAGAGTTTTGTGAATTTCAACTTACAGCCGCACCATAAAGTGGTAGCACAGTTCCATGAGTGGATGACTGGTGCAGGTGTGTTGTATTTGAAGGGGAAGAATCTTTCTATCGGGACTGTATTCACAACTCACGCCACAGTAGTAGGCAGATGTTTGGCATGCAACAATATGCCATTGTATGACTCTTTGCATGGTTACAATGCAGAAGAGAGAGCAAAACAATTTAATGTTACAGCAAAACACTCACTGGAGAAGAGTGCAGCTATCCAGGCAGATGTCTTTACAACTGTAAGTGACATTACTGCAGCTGAGTGCAAGCAATTTATCGGTAGAGAGGTTGACATCATTACACCTAACGGCTTTGACAGCAGTTTTGTCCCACAGAGTGACAAATTTGATTTGTGCAGGGCACAGGCGAGGGAGAAACTCCTTGCAACAGCTTCTGCGATGCATGGTGTAGAGTATGACAATGATACTCTTATTGTAGGAATTGGTGGAAGATACGAATACAAGAACAAGGGTATAGACATTTTCCTTGATGCCTTTGGCAGAATAAGGAACAGTGGCTTCAACGGTAAAAAGATTCTTGCATTTGTAATGATCCCCGGTTGGAACAATGGTCCCGACAGGGCCCTTGCAGCAAAACTTGCAGGGGAAGGGGATGCCAACTATACCACCAACACAACCCATTCCTTGGTGGAACCCCAGTGGGATGCTATATCGGGAAAAATGAGATACTATGGATTCAATGCCTCTACAGACAATGTGGGAATGGTATTTGTTCCAAGTTATCTTAATGGCAATGACGGTATTTTCAATATGAAATACTATGAATTGCTTATTGGTATGGACCTTACAGTATTCCCTTCTTATTATGAGCCTTGGGGTTATACCCCACTTGAGTCTTTGGCTTTCAAGGTTCCTACTGTAACCACAACATTGGCAGGTTTTGGACTTTGGGTTAAGGAGTACTACAGAGGTGAGCATCCTGGTATTGAGGTGCTTGAGAGAAACGATGCGAACTATGATGCAGTAGTGGAGGGGGTAATTTCCAAAGTGCTTGAATTCGCATCACTTGACACGCAGAAACTTAATGATTACAGGGAGAATGCCGGTGACGTTTCCAGCATTGCCCTATGGAAAAACAATATTGAATACTATGTGAAGGCATACTCTGCCGCTTTGGATAAAGTGGTTGAGAGAAACGGTGCTTTCCCGCAAATTAAAGAGACTAAAGAGATGACTTATCAGAAATACAAAGTTAACACTCCAGAGTGGAGAACACTTTTGATTAACAAAGATCTTCCAACAAAACTTAAACATTTGGACACCATTTCAAAGAACTTGTGGTGGTGCTGGAATCAGGACGCAATTGAGCTGTTCAAAATGGTTGACGCTGAGTTGTGGACAATCGCCAACGGCAATCCTATAGCAATGTTGGATATGGTGGATTTGAAGAGATATAAAGAGTTGGCTCAGGATGAGGCTTTCCTTGCAAAATTGGACTCTGTATATCGTAACTTCAAGAAATACATGGATGCAAAATCAAAACCTACAACTCCTCAGATCTCTTACTTCTGTATGGAGTACGGTTTGGATACATCTCTAAAAATTTATTCAGGAGGTTTGGGAATCCTTGCAGGTGACTACCTTAAAGAGGCAAGTGACATGAACGTTAACATGAATGCTGTAGGTTTCCTTTACAAATACGGTTATTTTACCCAGCAGCTTTCTGCACAGGGTGAGCAGGTTGCAAAATATGATCCGCAGGATTTCACCAAGACCCCTGCAACTCCTGTAATGGATGAGAACAACAACTGGGTGACAGTTTCGGTTGCATTCCCTGGCAGAAACATCTATGCAAGAGTTTGGAAAGTGGCTGTAGGTAGAATTGACCTTTACCTTTTGGATTCAGACATTGACCAGAACCTTCCTGAGGACAGAAGCGTTACCCACCAGCTTTATGGCGGTGACTGGGAGAACCGTTTGAAACAGGAGCTTTTGCTTGGTATTGGCGGTATCAGAGCTTTGAGAGCTTTGGGCATTGATTCAGAGGTATATCACTGCAATGAGGGTCACGCTGCATTTATTGGCGTTGAGCGTTTGAGAGAGTATGTTCAGAATAAAGGCCTTTCATTCAATGAGGCTTTGGAGGTTGTAAGAGCTTCTTCTCTTTACACTACACATACTCCGGTTGCAGCAGGTCATGATGCATTCCCAGAGGAGATGCTAAGGACATATATTTCACACTACCCAGGCAGATTGAACATAGACTGGGCAACTCTAATGTCACTTGGTAAGATTGACCCTTATAACCAGAACGAGAGATTCTCTATGAGTAACCTTGCTGCAAACCTTAGCCAGGAGGTTAACGGTGTTAGCTGGTTGCACGGTAAGGTTAGCCAGGAGATTCTTGGAAACTTGTGGCCTGGTTATCTTCCTGATGAGAACCATGTAGGTTATGTGACAAATGGTGTACACTATCCAACTTGGACAGCTCCAGAGTGGAAAGAGGTTCATGCAGAGGTATTTGGCGAGGAGTTCAAGACTCACCACTATGACAAGAGCTGTTTCAACGGTATCAGAAAAGTTGCTGATGAGACTATCTGGGGTATCAGAACTGTCCTTAAATCAAAACTTATTGCTAAGGTTAAAGAGGTTATCTCAGACCCTTCTGCTGCCAACCACTACTCTCCAGCACAGATTGTGAAGATTAAGGAGACCCTAAGGGACGATATTCTTACTATTGGTTTTGCAAGACGTTTTGCAACATATAAGAGAGCTCACCTGTTGTTCAGAAACTTGGACAGACTTAACGAGATTGTGAACAACCCTGAGCACCCTGTACAGTTCTTGTTTGCCGGTAAGGCGCACCCTGCAGACAAACCTGGTCAGGATCTTATCAAACATATTGTTGAGGTTTCAAAGATGCCTCAGTTCATAGGTAAGATTGTATTTGTTCCTAACTACGACATCACCATTGCAAAACACCTTGTTCAGGGTGTTGATATCTGGATGAATACCCCTACAAGACCTCTTGAGGCTTCTGGTACATCTGGAGAGAAAGCTGTCATGAACGGTGTAATGCACTTCTCTGTTCTTGACGGATGGTGGGTAGAAGGATACAAGGAGGGTGCAGGCTGGATGCTTCCTATGGAGAGATCTTATGACAACCAGGGCTTCCAGGATGAGCTTGATGCGGCTACCATCTACAATATCATTGAGGGAGAGATTGCTCCAATGTACTATGACAAAGATGAGAAAGGTATCTCGGCTCCATGGGTTGAGACCATCAAGAACTGTGTTGCACAGGTTGCTTGCAACTTTACAACCAACAGAATGATGGAGGACTACATCAGACAGTACTACTTGCCATTGGCTAAGAGAGCATCAAAAGTTGTTGCAAAGGATTATGCGGTTGCAAAAGAGATTGCAAACTGGAAGAACAAGATGAGAAGAGAGTGGCCTATGATTGAGGTTCTTGAGTCTTCAAATGTTGACAACCTTTCAGGTGCCCTTCTTTTGAACAATGAGTACAGAGCGGAGATGACACTTTCTGTAGGTGAGATTGATCCTAACGACATTGGAATTGAGATACTTCTTGCAGAGCCTAACAAAAAAGGCAAATTGTGCATTAAAGAGATATTTGAGTACAAGGTTAAAGAGTGCAAGGACGGCGTTGCAACTTACAGATGCAAGATTGTTCCAGACAAGACAGGAGCATATCATACAGCTATAAGAATGTATGCTAAAAACAAACAGCTTCCACACAGACAAGATTTTGAGTTGGTAAAATGGTTGTAGCAGCAACAGGCTTTTTTGACGGAGTACATAAAGGACACACAAAAGTACTTTCTCTCCTGTGCGAGATTGCGGCACAGGAGGGAAAAAAAAGTGCGGTCATAACTTTCTGGCCTCACCCAAGGAATGTATTGCAGCAGCAGGCTTACAGCCTGCGGCTCCTTACATCCATTGAGGAGAAGAAGGCTCTGGTAAAAGGGCTGGGAGTGAACAAATTCATTACCATACCGTTTTGCAAGGAGTTCAGCCGCAACACAACAAAGGAGTTTCTTAAGGATTATCTTAAGGACAAATACAATGTCTCTACCCTTATCATCGGGTATGACCATCGTTTTGGGCATGATAAAGTTTCCCATCAGCAGATGATTGAGATGGCCCGGGAGATAGGGATAAAGATAATTAAAGTGAGTGAGTTCATTCAGGATGATAATGTGATAAGTTCCACCAAAATAAGGAACTTGTTGCAGGAGGGGAATATAGAGAAGGCGAACAGTTTTTTAGGTTACAGGTATGGCCTTAAGGGGGTAGTGGTTTCAGGTCAGAAAGTGGGGAGAACAATAGGGTTCCCTACTGCCAACATGAAGCTTTATGAGCCACTTAAAATGATACCTGCTGATGGAGTTTATAGCGTTTTTGTGGAGGTTCTTGGAAAGGTGTATGTTGGAATCTGCAACATTGGTACCCGTCCTACTGTGGGTGAGAGCAATGAGAGGACAATAGAGACCCATATCCTTAACTTCAGTGAGGATATTTACGGACTTGACATTAAGATAGAGTTTGTGGATAGAATCAGACAGGAACAGAAATTTCCGTCTATGGAGGCACTTAAAGGGCAACTGCAGAAGGATAAGGATTATGCCCAGAACCTTTTGGGTGATAAACTTGTAAAAAAACTAAGATAATGTTTACTTTGGATTCGGACATCCTGGCAATCCTGTTGGCCATTGTCTCTTTTGCCATCCCTGCAATTACGGCAGTGAGGGAAAAAAAGAGGAGACAGCACAGTGGGCAGACAACTGAGGACAAGTCTCCCGACGAACTCCGCAAGGAGGAGATGGAGGAACTTTTCAGTTCCCTATTGGGGATAGACACCCAGCAACAGGAGGATAACCTTGAGCAAGAGGTATCCATTGTAGAGGAATCACCTGATGTTGAGGAGATTCCTTATGAGGAGCCTTTGCATGAGGATATTCCTGTGCAGGAGGGAACAAGTGCCACATCTTTGCATGTTCAGCAGGATGACCCTATGCAAAATCCTGTGGAGGAAGAATCGAAACCTCTGAAGAAGAGACTCAGGGAGAATCCTAAGGATATGGTGCTGTATGCCCAGATACTCAATCCAAAGTATAAAGAATTTGAAAATTAGAGAAAATAAAAATTATATAATTATGTCAGGTAAGGTACACTATTTTACAGAGGAAGGTCTTGAGAAGGTGAAGGCGGAACTGGCCCACATGATTTCAGTTGAAAGACCTGCCATTTCAAAGGCAATTGCAGAGGCGAGAGACAAAGGTGATTTGTCTGAGAATGCAGAGTATGATGCGGCAAGGGAGGCTCAGGGTTTGTTGGAGCTCAAGATTTCCCAGCTGCAGGATATCATTGCGAATGCAAGGATTATAGATGAGTCAAAAATCAATACAGACCAGGTGCAGTTGCTGACAAAAGTCAAGATTAAAAATCTTGCGAACGATGCAATCATGGAATATACCATTGTGGGTGAGACTGAGGCAAACCTCAAGGAGGGCAAACTTGCTGCCCAGACTCCTATAGGAAAGGCACTTATCGGGAAGAAGAAAGGGGAGATTGTAGAGGTGAATGTTCCAAGCGGAATCATTAAATTTGAGATTATTGACATTTCACTATAAAAGTTATGGCTTCAATTTTTACAAGAATCATCAACGGAGAGATCCCATCTTACAAAGTTGCTGAGGATGAGAATTATTATGCGTTTCTGGATATAAATCCGTTGGCAAAGGGGCACACTCTTGTAGTTCCAAAGCATGAGGAGGATTATATTTTCAATCTTCCTGCCCAGACTTATCAGGGGTTGTGGAACTTTGCAAACAAGGTTGCAAAGGCGTTGGATATTGCTGTCCCAAGCAAAAGGGTGGGAGTGGCAGTACTTGGTATGGAGGTACCGCACGCACATATCCATCTTGTTCCACTGCAGAGCGAGCAGGATCTTGATTTCAGGAAAGAGAAACTTGCCCTCTCAAGCGAGGAGTTTGCTGCAATAGCACAAAGTATTTCAAATGCGTTTTCAACACTATAGTAAAATAAAATGAAAAGAATTTTTGTATTGGGTTTGGCAGCACTTATTGCAGTTTCATGCTCAAAAAGTAATACAGCGGTAGTGAATGCCACTATCAGTGGTGCTGACCAGAAAGATATAGTTGTTTCCCAGTTGGCGGTAAACAAACTAAGAGCAATAGACACCGTTAAGACAAATGGGGACGGAGGCCTTAAATGCAAGGTTGTGGCAGGTGAGACTCCAGATTTCTATTATCTGTCATACAACGGAAAAAAACTTGCCTCTTTGGTTCTTAAAGCAGGAGATAAAGTAACTGTTACTGTTGACACACTTGGCGGCAACCTTAAAATTGAGGGCTCTCAGGAGTCTGCACTGCTTATGGAGTTTGACCGCATGATGGCAACCTCACAGGCAAAGTTTGTAAACCTTTCCGAGAAGATGAATGCAGCTATTGAGTCAAATGATCAGAAGCTTGTAAAAGAGCTTAATACAGAGCTTGGTAAAGTGTTTGTACAGCACAAACAGGGTGTGATCAAAACCATAATGCAGAACCCTTACTCTTTTGCAAACATTCAGGCATTGCACCAGAGTTTTGCGCAGGCACTTCCAGTGTTTGGTGGAGAGAACGATTTCCTTCTTGTACAGAGGATATATGACTCATTGCAGACTGTTTATCCAAACTCAGCTTATGTGAAATCCCTAAAGGAGCAGATTGATCAGGCACACAAAGTTCAGGAGATGGCAGTAAAGATTGCACAGGCAACTGAGGCATCTTTCCCAAATATTATTCTTCCCGATGTAAATGCAAAAAACATTGAGTTGGTATCATTGGAGGGAAAACCGTTTATCCTGATGTTCTGGTCGGCTGAAGATGCAAACCAGAAGATGTTCAACAATGACCTGTTGGAGATATACAGGAAGTACAACTCTAAAGGGCTTGAGATTTATCAAGTGAGCGTTGATACAGACAAGACTGCATGGGCAACTGCTGTAAAAGAGCAGAATATGCCATGGATAAGTGTTTGTGACGGTAAAGGTGCTGCTTCTCCGGCTGTATTCGCATACAATGTAGCAACTATCCCATCAATTTTTGTATTTGACAAAAATGGTGATCTTGTATTGAGCCAGAGATATTCAGTATCCAAATCAGATGTTTTGAAGGCAGTTGAGAAAGCTGTGAAATAACAGTTGCTTAATAATGACAGAAAAGGAGGTTGACATTAGTCTTCCTCCTTTTTTTATGCTGTTGGGGCAATTTTACTCCCGATATATTTATAGCAGTTTTTTAGGCTTGCCAGCCACAAAATCCTTGAGATAGAACGGCTCAAAATAGGCATTATCCTCAAAGTCACCTTTTTGCAGCTTGTGGGCTGCAATCACCCTCATTCCTGCTGCATGAGGCTCTTGTGGTGCGAAATATGCGTTTGGGTTCCCCCCGACAAGTTCTTTGAACTTCTCTGCACCATTTCCTGTAAAGAGGACAGGACCGGCTGCAAGTTCTGCCGCATAGCTGCTCTCATCCAATATTTTAGCCTCAACAGGGGTAAGCTGCTCTCCTTTGCTGTTGAAATTGGCAGTATAGACCTCCATCCTCCTGGCATCAATCATAGGGACTATAAGGAAATCCCCATTCCCTTCATAGAGCTTGTTGTCTATAGCCATTTGGGCAATTGTTGCAAGGGTGCATACAGAGATAAGGGGTTTGTCTGCACCATAGCACAATCCTTTGGCACAGGATACTCCCACACGCAACCCTGTATATGAGCCCGGCCCTTTGCTTACCGCAACAGCACTGCAATCCTCCATTGTAATGGAATTCTCCTCCAATATGTCAGATATATATCTGGCAAGGAGGGAGGCGTGGGCTTTGGGCTGGTTGATATATTTTTCTGCAATTATCCCATCCCCTTTGGCCAGAGCCACTGAGCATGAGTCTGTAGCTGTCTCTAAAAGTAAAATATAGCTGTTCATGTTCTATTCTGTTTTGGCTGTAACTGTAGAACCATCCTTGAGGTCCCGGCTAATGGCTGTATATGGTGCCACCACAATAGTGCAGGAGTCTGTAAGACCGCCGGTAACCTCAATGTTGGACATGTCCTGAATACCGGTCTCTATACATCTTACCTTTACACTCTTTGACCCTTTATCATATACAAATACCTGCTGCAATACCTTCTGTTGGTCTGCAAGTGAATCTACAAGCCCTTTCCTGGTTGTTATTGCCTGCAAAGGTACAATAAGAATTCCATCTTTCTTCTCTGTTTGAATATAAACGGAAGCACTCATGCCCGGACGGAACGGAATGGAACTCTCCTGCAACAGATCATTGTACGACTCGGCAAGGATAAGGACCTTTACCTCAAAGTTTGTAACCTGATCTGCAGAGACAGTACCTGAGGAATTTTTTGATGAGTTTGCAACATGGGTTACAACCCCTTTGAACTTGCGGTTAGGATATGCATCCACCTCAATTGTTGCAGTGTCTTTGGCACTTAACCTGATAATGTCAATCTCATTTACATCTACCAGTACCTCCATCTGGCTGAGGTCTGCAATTCTGAGCATCTCTGTACCTGCCATCTGGGTTGTACCTACAACACGCTCTCCAATCTCCACGCTCAGTTTGGAGATGGTACCGCTCATAGGGGCGTATATATTGGTTTTTGTAAGGTTCTCTTCAGCCTCCTTTAAAGATGCCTCAGCACTCTTTACATTGAATTCTGCCGCTTTGAGCTGACTTACGGCAATCTCATACTCTGCAAGTGATTTCTCAAAATCTGCATCAGAGATGGTTTTCTTACTGTGCAGGGCAACATTCCTTTTATGTGACAGTTCTGTCTGCTTAAGCTGTGCCTGCTGTTGCAGGTACTGGGCCTTCACAGCATTCAAAGAGGCCTCAGCACGGTCTCTTGCAGAGATATACACATCTTGTTTTATCTGCAGTATAAGGTCTCCCTTTTTTACAGCATCCCCCTCCTGAAAGTTCAGTGATATTATCTCACCGGATACATCGGGACTTATCTTAACCTCAGTCACAGGCTGAATTTTGCCGTTGGCAGGAATTGACTCTGCAATGCTTCCTATTGCGGGAGGTGCAACTGTCACCTGAATCCCTTTTGACCCGTTATTGCGGCCAAGGGCAATCAACACTACAATAAGGGCTGCAGCCCCTATAAGGATATATTTTCTTATGCTGTTTTTTTTCTGTGCCATATTTCTGTCAGTTAAAGGGTAATAGGGATGTTTCTGTAATAATCAAGTACTTTCAGCTGGAACACATATTGGAATTTGCTTTGTAACAGCTGTGACTCTGCATTAAAAAGGTTGCTTTTTGCAATGGTATAATCGGTGCCCCCTACCAGGCCGTTGTTGAATTTCTCCTGGGTATATTTGAAGCTCTCTTTTGCAGATTCGGCATTCTGGAGAGCTGCCTCAAATTTACCGTAATATGAGTTGGCGTCGTTGCATGCCTGCTGTATCTCCTTGAGCATATTCTGTAGGGCAATCTGGTAATCTATATTGGAACTCTCCATATTCAGACGTGAGTTCCTTATGGCAGTGTTGCTCCTCCAGTTGTTGAAAATGGGGATTGATATACCAAAACCTATGGAAGGGTTTCTGTTGTTGTCAAACTGCTTGAAGAAAGCAGTTTGCTGATTGTCGCTGTAATATGTGCCGTAACCTGCACTGAAAGAAATTGTAGGGAGTGCAGCCCCTTTCTGTATCTTGTATTGCAGCTTGCTCTGCTCCATTGCAAGCTTTGCCCCCTTTATGGCAGGCAGTTGCTGTGCCTGGGCAAAAATCTCATTGGCATCGGCTTCGAGCTGCCCAATTACAAGGTGGGAAATGTCGGGAACCTCAATTTCAAACTCATCCCCTTCAATATCCAGAAGTTGCATAAGAGTAAGTTTGCTGCTCCTCACATTGTTGCGGGCCTCTACCAGCTGCACTTTTTCATTGGCCAGCTGTGCCTGAAGCTCCAGAAGGGAGCCATAAGCCTGGCTTCCGGCCTCTACAAGTTCCTTTGACCTCTCCACCTGTGCGGCAACACTGTTGTAGCTGCTTAGTGCGGTACTTTCAAGTTCCATGCTCAGCAGAAGCTGCAGAAAGCTCCTTGTAATGGATAATGAAATCTCATCCTGCAGTTTTTCTATATTGGTGTGGGCAATCTCCAGCTGGTTGATGCTGCTTTTTACCCTGTTCCTTTTCTGCATCCCTTCAAAAAGGGCTATAGAGGAGGAGAGATTCATTGATGTGCTCTGTGAACGGGCATTCTCAATAATCTCAAGATCGTTGAGGTTGACAGACCTTCCCCAACTCATATTGTGGTTCATTGAGGCATTGAGGGAGGGAATATATCCCAATTTGGACTCAACAAGATTGTTTTCTGCCTGTGCAACCTGTAATTTCTGTTGTCTTATCTGCAGGTTGTTCTCCCGTGCATGGGTAATGCATTTGTCCAAAGACCACTTCTGTTGTGAAAAAGCGGCCGTGGAGAGCATTACTGCTGCCAATGCCATTAGAAAAGTTCTGGGTTTGAACATAAGTCTTCTTTTGTTACAAAGTTAAATAAATTGTGGATAAGAGGGCAACTAAAAGCACCTGTTGCCCTCATTTTTAACTCATATAACAAATCCCGTTCCTAATTTGACGGATCAGATGATAGGATTTCCCATCATAAGCTTTCTGAATTTGTTGGCCATATAAATCATCTTGCATAAAGAGCCTACGCATTCTGCTATAAACTCAACAAGTTTTGCAACCTCCTTATCTTTTCCTCCATAGATGGATGCCGCACTCTTTATCCCTATTTCAATAAGATTATTCATACATGCCTCCTTTTTAAAATTTGTTCCAACCTCTTTTAAAGCCCTTTATAATTTCACTCTGGTACTCCTTTATGAAATTCAAGGCTTTTTTGATATAATCCCAGATGCTCTGGCTACAGGCAACAGTTGTTCCCCCCATTATAAACTGCATCCGGTTGATACCAATACAAATTAATCCACCACCATCCTTAGTTTTCTTTTCCATAATAAATTTGTTTTTAATCCCCTACCGTAAAGTGCTCCGTAGGTTTCCACCCCAAGCCGCCCGTGGCCTTTGGACAGCTCAGCCAATATGCACAACGTTGTCTGCAATTTCAAAATTCTCCTTTTTGTGGGATATGAGGACAATTGTTTTCCCTTCTCTCTTGAGTTCCCTTATGCAATTCATCACACAATTCTCACTCTCTTTGTCGAGCGAGGAGGTAATTTCATCAAAAATAAATATCCTTGGTTCCTTGTATAAAGCCCTGGCAATGCAGATTTTCTGGCATTCTCCTCCCGACAGCTCTTTTCCCCCTTCTCCCGCAACTGTAAGGAGCCCTTGAGGGAAAGTTTCAATCATATATGTCATATTGAGCCAGGAGCAGATTTGTACCACCTTGTCTATACGGGGAGTTGGATCCCCCATGGTAATATTTTCCAGCAATGTGGTATTGAAGAGCATCCCCCGTTGCGGAACATATCCCACCAACTGCCTCCATTGCCCAATGTTGAACTGGTTGATGTTCACACCGGCAAAAGAGATGCTTCCCCCAATTATGTTGTAATCCCTTAATATAAGCTGCATGAGTGTGCTTTTGCCGCACCCGCTCTCCCCCTTTACAAGGGTGGTTTTCCCTTGGGGGATTCTCAAAGATAGCCCGTCAAAGAGGAGATCCCTCCCGCCGAATCTGAATTTTATCCCCTCCAGAACAATATCCCCATGCAAATCTTTTGGGGAAATTTTTTCCTCGGAGAGGAGGGATTCGTCGGGAAGAGAGAGTATCTCTGTGATTCTCCTGTATGAGACAGTTGCTTTGGCAATAAGTTCCGCCGCCCCAATAAGAGAATTGAGGGGTGAGGTTATGAATGCGCAGAGGGAGTAGAACCCAACCAGCTGGCCAATGCTCATCTGCCCTTTGAGTACAGCGGCAGAACCGGCTGTAAGTATAATGCAGATGAAGAGTTTTGAGATTCCCAATGTGGTGATTTCAAGGGTGTTTGCAATGTTGGCCATGCGGCTTGTCTCCCTCATTAGCGATACGAGTCCTTTTCCAACCCCTTCACTTGCATAGGACGCTGCATTGTAGTGTCTGATACACTCCATTGCCACAATTTTCTCCAACATCTGACTTTGGAATGCAGCATCCGCACAAGCAATTTTTCTGCTGTATTTCTTTGTAAGGTATCCCGAGAGTTTGAACAACCCCCAGTATCCCGGTATAAAAGCCATTATATAGGCAGACAGCACTGGATTATAGAGAAACATTATGACAAGGGAGACTATCAGGGTAAGAATTCCTGTGAGTGTACCGATTATTCCCTCGGTTACAAGGGAGCGGATGTTGTGGATGTCGTCTGTCCTGGATGAGAGGTCACCTGTGCGGTAGCAGTTGAAGAATCCGGCCGGCAACCTGAGCAGTTTCTCCATATATTGTGCTGTGAGTGATGTCTCTATTTTTATGCTGCTCCGTATAAGGTAACCTGCTGTGGCATATCCGAGATAGAGCGAACAGAGCATGAGTGTAAAGACGAGAGTTCCAGAAAGGGTTATCAGCAGATAGTCGCCTTTTGGCAGTATATTGTCTATGAGTTGTTGCAGCAGAAGTGTTGTGCTTATACCGGTTGCAGTGCATGCCACTGCCCCTGCAAAAGCAAGGGTTATATCGGTAATATTCCCTTTTATAATGGGGATGATTGAACGGATGAGTCCTTTCTCCTTCTCATCCTTATATGAAGAGAAGTTGTTGCCGGGGGTTATTATAATAAGATAACCGCTCCAGTTCTCTGCAAAAGTCTCATATTGGAGTTTGAGGAAATCTCCTGTTGCCGGATCCATTATCCTAACAGTGTTTTTCCCTGTTTCATATACGGTCACATAGTGGCAGAACCCCTCTTTTTCTGCGATGTGTGCAATGAATGGCCCTCCAATCTCCCTTATTCCGGCAATCTCTTTCTGTGGGGATCTGTACCCTTTTGCCTCAAGCCCAAGGGCTTGAGCTCCATCTATTATCCCCTGCATGGAGATTCCTTGTGGAGTACATCCGCAATAGAGCCTTATCTGTGCAAGTGATTCCTTGATGCCGTAGAATGCGGCAACAGAGGCCAGACAGGCGGCACCACAATCATATTTGTAGTGTTGCTTTATCTTAAGCTTCCCAGTTTTGAACAGTTTCCCTATTATCATGGCAATATGGAATATATTACAAGTGGTACAAGGGATAACAGGAGTGTTATTGCCAGTATGACAATAAACAATATGTTCCCCCTCCTGCGGGGAATGAGAATCCACTGCGGAGACTCTTTAAGCTGGTTTAATGTGGAGATACGGTGTGCCATACAGTTCCCTTTTTCTGCAAAAGTGGAAACTGTTTGGAACTTATGCCAGAAGTTGCGTAAATTTTACCCTCAGAATTTTTCTTAAGAAAAAATCCTTTCTAAAAAAGGAAAAAAATTGTGGTTGAAATGCTCCAGGAAGGCATATCCCTTGGAACCGGCCAGAATTTCTTTGGGAATAAAATTGAAGAGGGAGTTGAGATAATTCAAGGCATAAACTGCAAGTGAGAGGAGGATTGTTGCTTTTACCGCCCCAAAAAGGAATCCCAAAAGGCGGTTGAGCCATCCGAGCATGCTCAATTTTATTATGCTTTCTATCCCTTTTCCTATATAATGGGTAAGGATAAGCACCACCAAAAAAATTATGGCAAAGGCAATTATCTGCAATGTCTGTTCTGCAGCATCAATTTGGAGGAGATCTTTTGCGTGGCTTACCAGCAGGGTGGAGAATTTGAATCCGCACCAGATACCCAATATGAGCCCCACAATGCTTATTATTTGTTTTACAAACCCTTTGAATGCTCCCCATATTGCGGCTGCTACAATTATTACTGCAATTATAACATCAATAACACCTGTGCTCATACTTGTAATTTTTTTCAAAAGTAACTCTTTTTTCTCTATTTTTGATACATATAACAATTGGGCAAATGAAAAAGAGAAATCTGTTTTTTGGGATTGTGGGGGCATTGTTGGTGGCAGTGCTTTATTTTGTGGCTGATGCTTGGTCCAATATTGGCAAGCATCCCCACAAGGTGTGGCTCCACAGATGCAATTCAATGGAGAAACTGTACCAGATGTGTTCCGTTTATCCAAATGTTGAGGTGGATGTTGTCTTCCGAGAAGGGAGGTTTGATGTTACACATGATTCCAACATCTCTTTCGGGCAGGATATTGAGGAGTATTTTGCGTGGTTCTCAAAGAATGAGGGGAAAATGTGGCTTGATATAAAGAACCTCAATGATGATAATGGGGGCTCCATGCTTGAGGTGTTGTCATCTCTTGTGCACAGATATGGGGTGTCAAAACAGAGGCTTATTGTGGAATCGCCCCAATGGAGGCTGTTGGAGAATTTTACAAGGGAGGGGTTTTATACCTCAATGTATGTGCCGTTTGAAAAACCGGGAAAATTGTCGGGAAGAGAGAGGAGGGAGTGCTTGGACAGCTTGAGGCGGGTGGCCGGGAGTGGCTGTGTGAGGGCAATATCTTTTCCGTACTGGTGGTATCCGGTTTTAAAGGGGAAACTGGGCGGCTCTGTGGATATGCTTACATGGAAGCACCGCAGCAGCCATTTTCTGTTTATGCTCTCGGGAGAAGGGAAGAGAATGCTCAAGGATAAGCAGCTTAAGGTTGTGCTTGTTAAGGATAAGGGCGATTTTCACAGATAGTTTGGGCTATGGTGCAATAAATAAGTTTTTTAGTTGTATATTTGCAGATTCAAAAAATTAAAAATCTGAAAAATGGGTTTTGCGGAATATAAGAATTTAGATTTGGTTGATATTAACCGCACTGTGCTTGAAAAATGGAAAACTGAGCAGTGTTTTGAGAATACTCTAAAGGCAAGAGAGGGTGCCAAAAAATTTGTGTTTTTTGAGGGTCCCCCTTCTGCAAACGGTATGCCTGGTATCCACCATGTGATGGCCAGGGCAATTAAGGATGCGTTTTGCCGTTTTAAGACTCAGAGCGGTTATCTTGTACAGAGAAAAGCGGGTTGGGATACCCATGGCCTCCCTGTTGAGCTTGGTGTTGAGAAGATGTTGGGTATTACAAAGGAGGATATCGGAAAGAAGATTTCTGTGGATGATTATAACAGTGCCTGCCGTAAGGAGGTGATGAAATATACCAAAGAGTGGGTTGCCCTTACAGAGAGGATAGGTTATTGGGTGGATATGGATAACCCTTACATAACTTATGACAACAAGTATATTGAGACCCTTTGGCATTTGCTTAAAGATATTTATGGCAAGGGTTTGCTTTACAAGGGTTATACAATTCAGCCTTATTCGCCTGCTGCAGGTACAGGTTTGAGTTCGCACGAGCTTAACCAGCCTGGTTGCTATAGGGATGTGAAGGATACTACTGTGGTAGGACAGTTCAAGATTAAGGATCCCAAGCCAGAGATGGCACAGTGGGGAACCCCGTATTTCCTTGCATGGACAACCACCCCATGGACTTTGCCTTCCAATGTGGCACTTTGTGTAGGTCCTAAGATTGAGTATGTTGCAGTACAGACCTACAATGCATATACAGGTGAGAAGATTACAGTTGTTCTTGCAAAGAATCTCCTTTATACCCATTTCAACAAAAAGGCTGAGGAGATTGCTTTGGAGGATTACAAACCTGGAGACAAACTTGTTCCGTTCAAGGTTGTGGGTGAGTACAAGGGACCAGAGCTTGTGGGTATGGAGTATGAGCAGCTTATCCCTTGGGTGAAACCTGTTGCTGTTGATGCTGCAGGCAAGTGGAGCGATGCTTCTGACAAGGCATTCCGTATTATCCCTGGTGATTATGTCACTACTGAGGATGGTACCGGTATTGTACACATTGCCCCTACTTTTGGTGCTGACGATGCTTTTGTAGCACGCGCTGCAGGTATTCCGTCGTTGTTTATGATAAACAAGCGTGGTGAGACCCGCCCTATGGTTGATCTTACAGGTAAGTTCTATCTTATGGATGAGCTTGACCCTGAGTTTGTAGAGAACTGCATAGATGTTGAGGCGTACAAGGAGTTTGAGGGAAGATGGGTTAAGAATGCTTATGATCCGCAGTTTACAGTAAACAATGTGTTTGATGAGAAAGCTGCTTCTGCTGCCGAGAATCTCGACATTTACATCTGTCTTATGATGAAGGGTGCCAACAAGGCATTCAAGATAGAGAAACATACGCACAACTATCCTCATTGCTGGAGAACAGACAAACCGGTGTTGTATTATCCTTTGGATTCATGGTTTATCAGAACTACAGCAGTACAGGATGAACTTATAGCTTTGAACAAAACAATCAACTGGAAGCCTGAGAGTACAGGTACAGGCCGTTTTGGCAAGTGGTTGGAGAACTTGCAGGATTGGAACCTTTCCAGAAGCCGTTACTGGGGTACACCTCTTCCTATCTGGAGAACAGAGGACAAGAAAGAGGAGATGTGCATAGGTTCTGCACAGGAGCTTTACAATGAGTTGGAGAAATCTGTTGCTGCAGGTTTCATGGCTTCAAACCCATTGAAAGATAAAGGTTTTGTTCCAGGTGATTTCTCTAAAGAGAACTATGAGAAGATAGATCTTCACAGACCTTATGTAGATAGTTATATCCTTGTTTCACCAAGCGGTCAGCCAATGAAGAGGGAGCTTGACCTTATTGATGTATGGTTTGATTCAGGTGCCATGCCGTTTGCTCAGGAGGGTTTGGAGAATCTTGGCAAAGAGCAGTTTGGCCAGACAGCAGACTTTATTGCAGAGGGAGTTGACCAGACACGCGGATGGTTCTTTACCCTTCATGCAATCTCTACTATGGTGAACAAGCGTGTTGCCTTTAAGACAGTTCTTTCAAACGGTCTTGTACTTGACAAGGTGGGCAACAAGATGAGTAAGAGACTTGGCAATGCTGTGGATCCGTTCAAGGCTTTGGATGAGTATGGTGCAGATTCTCTAAGATGGTACATGCTTACAAATGCACAGCCTTGGGACAACCTTAAGTTTGATTTCTCTGGTGTGGATGAGATTAAACGTAAATTCTTTGGCACTTTGTACAACACTTATTCGTTCTTTGCGTTGTATTCAAATGTTGACGGTTTTGACAACAAGGCTCCACAGGTACCTGTAGAGAACCGTCCTGAGATTGACCGTTGGATTATCTCTTACCTGAACACCCTTATAAAGGAGGTTAAGGCATGTTATGAGGATTATGACGTTACAACAGCCGGAAGAAAGATTCAGGACTTTGTATGTGACCACTTGAGCAACTGGTATGTGAGACTTAACAGAAAACGTTTCTGGGGTGGTTCAATGAATCAGGACAAGCTTGCTGCGTACCAGACATTGTATTCATGTCTTGAGACAGTTGCAATTCTGGCAGCACCTATCGCTCCGTTCTTTATGGAGAGACTTTTCCTTGATTTGAATGCCGTATCGGGTATGCATACAGAGAGCTCTGTACACCTTGTGCTTATGCCTGAGGTTGAGGAGAAATATATAGACAAGGATCTTGAGGAGAGAATGGCTCTTGCACAGTTGAGTACCTCTATGGTGCTTGCCCTTAGAAAGAAAGTGAACATTAAGGTAAGACAGCCGCTTGCCAAAATAATTATCCCTGTTCTTGATGCAAAAATTCAGGATCAGTTGGAGAAGGTGAAGAATCTTGTCCTTGGCGAGACAAATGTTAAGGAGATAGAGTTTATTACCAATACAGAGGGGTTGATTACCAAGAAGATAAAACCTAATTTCAAGACTCTTGGTAAGAAATATGGCAAGATGATGAAGGATATTGCTTCTGCATTTGCACAGTTCAGCCAGAGCGACATTTCTGCAATTGAGGCATCTGACAGCTATACATTTGCCGTAGCAGGTGCCGATGTTACCCTTGAGAAGACAGATTATGAGATCACTTCAGAGGATATGCCGGGTTGGTTGGTTGCCACTGAGGGAAAACTTACAGTTGCCATGGATATCACAATTACAGACTCACTCAAGAGAGAGGGTGTGGCTCGTGAGTTGATTAACAGAATCCAGAACTTGAGAAAGGAGAAGGATTTTGAGATTACAGACAGAATTGAGGTGAGCATTGTAAAACGTGATGATGTTGTTGAGTCTCTTGCAGAGTTTGCATCTTATGTGTGTGAGCAGACTTTGTGTGAAAACATTACACTTGCCGATTCTCTGGAGGGGGCAGATCAAGTGGAGTGGGAGAATGGAGAGATGTTGGTTATATCAATAAAATTATTAAATTTGTAATAACTAAATCAAAGAGTTATGAATACAGAAGAGAAAGTAAGGTACAGCGATGCCGAGTTGCAGGAGTTCAAGGAGTTGATTCTTCAGAAACTTGAGACAGCAAAGCAGGACTATGAAGAGCTGAGGGCAGCAATTACCCACAGCGCAAGCAACGGTGTTGAGGATACATCTCCTACATTCAAGGTACTTGAGGAGGGAGCTTCTTCTCTTTCTAAGGAGGAGTCTGGCCAGCTTGCACAGAGACAGTACAAGTTTATCCAGTCATTGGAAGCAGCCCTTATAAGAATTGAGAACAAAACCTATGGCATTTGCAGGGAGACAGGCAAACTTATTCCTAAGGAGAGACTTTTGCTTGTACCTCATGCAACCCTAAGTGTTGAGGCAAAAAATAAAAGATAAACGATGAAGTTGTCCAAAGGTACACGTATCTCTATTCTCATCGTTTTGTTGCTTGTAATTGATCAGGCAATAAAATTTGCAGTAAAGCTTAACATGACAATAGGGGAGAGTATCCCTGTCTTTGGAGATTGGTTCCAGATATGCTTTATTGAGAATAACGGGATGGCGTTCGGGATGCAGTTTGGCGGTTCCGTAGGAAAACTGGCATTGAGCATCTTCAGAGTGGTCCTTATTGGTGCAATCATTGTTTATTTGAGAAAACTTTTAAAACAAAAGGGAACTCCCACAGGTGTGCTTGTGGGACTTTCCCTTGTTTTGGTTGGAGCAATGGGCAATGTGGTTGACTGCCTTTTTTATGGGGAAATATTCAGTGCATCCACATATACCCAGGTTGCCACCCTTTTCCCTCCTGAGGGGGGATATTCGGGGCTTCTGTATGGAAAGGTGGTTGATATGTTCTATTTTCCAATAATCAATACCACCTGGCCCGATTGGGTCCCTTATTATGGAGGAAAAGAGTTTATATTCTTCCGCCCTATATTCAATTTTGCAGATGCATGCATATCGGTATCGGTAGTATATATGCTCATCTTCCAGCGGAAATTCTTTGCACAAGAGCAGAAATAGCCTTGTGCTATTTTTTTATCTTTTCCATAAGTTTCTGTCGGGAAAAATGTATTCTGCTTTTCACTGTTCCAAGGTGAAGACCCAACTCGTCCGCAATCTCCTGGTATTTGTATCCGTTGTCGTGCATCTGGAATGGGATTCTGAACTCTGGCTCCAATGAATTTACCATGGCGGTAAGCTCACGGAAATTGTAATCGCTCTCCGGACTCGACTGTGCCGGTCTGCTGGTAAGTACAAACTCCTGAACATCTTTATTGAAAATGGCCTGTTTCTTTACTCTGCGTCTGTAATCATTAATGAATGTGTTCTTCATAATAGTGTACATCCAGGCCTTGATGTTGGTCTTCTCATCAAATTTATCCTGATTGTAAAGAGCTTTGAAATAAGTTTCTTGTACCAAGTCTTTCGCATCATCCATATCAGCAGTAAGGCTGTACGCATATCTTGTAAGACCAGGCTCCAGGTTAATAATCTCATTGTTGAAATTTGTGCTACCCATAATTCACAAGATTATTAATTTGAATAACCCCAATTAATTACAAATGTTTAAATGCTCTTTAAATTGCTAAGTCCAGATTTGTTTGTTTTTTCCAACAGCGAAATTAGAAAGAAGGAGTGGGAATAATATTAACAATAAATTGAGTTATTGTTAAGTTTTGGTGAAATTGTGAAATAAAAGTTGCATGGGTTTTTTGAGCAAATTTTCAAAAAAACCGCACAAAAAATTTGCAGATATTAAAATAATTCCTACCTTTGCAATCCCAAAGCAAACGCTTAGGATTTGGAGAGGTGGCAGAGTGGTCGATTGCGGCGGTCTTGAAAACCGTTGATCTGAGAGGATCCGGGGGTTCGAATCCCTCCCTCTCCGCTAAAGCAAACCGGATGATTTTCATCATCCGGTTTTTTTGTGTCCTGCTGGAGCAGTGCAAGCTTGCTTGCATAAGCGAATGGCAGAACACAAAAAAAGATGTGCCTGGGCACATCAGGTTTGCTTTTAGGCGCCCCCGCGGCGAGCGGGGAGGGAATGCCGGAGGCCAAATCCCTCCTTCTGGGCTGAACACTCTCTTCTGTTGCAACTCTGTGCTGGAAATGGTATCTTTTCGTGCACAGAATGCTGTCCTGCCACAAATCCGTACGGAAAACAGCCCGTTCTGGGCACATAATTGCCCGGAATACAACTCTGTGCTGGAAAAGGTGTCTTTTCGTGCACAGAATGCTGTCCTGCCACAAATCCGTACGGGAAACGGCCTGTTCTGGGCACATAATTGCCCGGAATACAACTCTGTGCTGGAAATGGTATTCTTCCCCCCCCAGACTTACTGCTTCCAACAGAAAAATCAGTACATTTGTGCAGAATAAACTTCAGATAATGGATACATCTCTTCTTCAACCGGAAAAAGACCCGATGGGTAGGGCAATAGCGGATTTTTATGCTAATGGAAAGGCTGCAAAGCTTAGAGTTTTCTCATCCCAATTTGATGAGGATGAGATTCCTGTCAGGCATCTGTTCCGTACTTTTGATGAGATGTCCCATATAGAGCAGACTGCATTGAATCTTGCAAAAGGGAAGATTCTGGATTGTGGTGCAGGAAGCGGCTGTCATGCGTTGGCGTTGCAGGAGATGGGTAAGGAGGTTTCTGCAATAGACATTTCTCCCCTTTCTGTTGAGGTGATGGGGAAAAGAGGGGTGAAGAGCGTTCAGCAGGCAGATTTGTTCAACCTTGCCTCTGTTCAGGAGTATGATACTGTCCTTATGCTGATGAATGGCTCTGGAATTATCGGGAAGGTGGAAAATATGGAGAAATTCTTTACCAAGATGAAGCAGATTCTCAAGCCTGGCGGGGTGGTTTATATGGATTCCAGTGACTTGAAATACTTGTTTGAGGATGAGGATGGCAGCTTTGTTATTGATCTTGCCGGCAATTATTATGGGGAGGTTGATTTCCGGATGCAATACAAACAGATAAAAGGTGATTCATTTGACTGGCTGTATATAGATTTCCAGACCCTCTCACTTTATGCCAACAAATATGGATTTGAGGCTGAACTCATAGAGGAAGGTGAACATTATGATTACCTTGCAGCACTCAGATTTTGCCAATATTAGTGTAAAACGGCGTATTCTTTTACATATAATCTGTAAAGATATTTATCAGTTGTAAAGTTTCTTTACAACTTTTTTTATTTGTGTAAACTGTAAAGCTCACATTATCAATAGCATAAGTAGTTTGGCACGACCATTGTCGTTTATGAGAGGCGTAACAGAAATTGTAAAGTGATTTGTAAAGAAACATTACCGATATGAAAAAACTCTTTAAGATAACTTTTTTGGCAGCTGTGCTTGTTGGTGCAGTAACTTCTGCAGGGGGACAAAATATTATGACCCTAAAGGATTGTATGGAATATGCTGTCTCAAATTCCACAAAGATGAGGATACAGCAGGCTGATATCAATGATGCGCAGGTGGAGCGTAGGAGTGCCATTTTAAATGCGTTTACCCCTTCTGTTTCTGCAGGTTCGTACGCATATTACAATTTTGGCCGTTCGGTGGATCCGGAGACCAATACATATAAATCTACCACTTCTTTCCAGAACGGGTATCAGGCGAGTGCCGGAATTACCTTGTTCAATGGCTTTGAGGCGGTGAACAATGTTAAGATTGCCAGAACCGCAGAGGCTATGGGATTGAGCAGATACAGCCAGAGCCAGGATGAGATTTGCCTTGCAGTGATGGAGGCTTATTATAATGTGGTTTATTACAACCAGATGCGCTCAGCTGTAGAGGATGAGGTTGAGGCGGCCCGTAGTGCGGCACAACTTGCCCGCAAACAGGAGCAGTTGGGGCAGAAAGGTTATGCAGATGTTGTTCAGATTGAGGCAGACCTGGCATCCAAGGAGTACAAGCTTGTAAATACAGGCAATATGTACAATGATGCACTTCTTACCCTTATGGATATAATGTTCTGGCCTTTGGACCAGCAACTGGAGATAGATTTTTCAATGGCTGATACCAAAGCTTTGGAGCAGGGAGAAACCCTTGTGTATGAGGGATTTTTGGAGTCTCCCGATGATTTGGTTGACAAGGCAAGACTGGCCCTCCCTTCAGTGGCAATTGCAAAAGGGGAGATGATGAATGCAAAAAGGGCATTGAATACTGCCAAGTGGCAGCTGCTTCCTCAGGTGAGCCTTAACGGAGGTTGGAGTACCAGCTATTTTACATATCCTCAGGAGAAAGGTTATATCACTGTTCCATTCAGGGACCAGTTCACAAACAATATGGGAGAGTATATCCAGCTTTCCATGTCAATTCCAATTTATGGGAGATTGAACAGACAGGCTGCCATTTCCAAAAAGAGAAATGCCTATGTGAGGGCTACAGCTCAGTATGACCAGAAAATGAGGGAGATTGAGCTGGAGGTGAAAAGGGCTCTCCAGGATAAGGATGGGGCTGCAGCAGCATTTATTCAGGCTCACAAGCAGGCCCAGATGCAGTTGGAGGCTTATAAATTTTCAAAGAAAAAGTTTGAACAGGGGATGATTTCCCCAATAGAGTATCAGACTTCGTCGGGAAACTGGTTGGCAGCGCAGGCTGAACAACTGAATGCATTGCTCAAGTTTTACATAAAACAGAGTGTTGTGGAGTATTATAGCGGGGTGCCTTATTTGGAGCAGTAGTTTGATAGTAGGAAAAATTTATCGGGAAAAATAAAAAATTACAGATATGGATAAGATTATTGAGAAGAAAAAAGGTTTTGCGGCAGTGTTTACTAGGAGGGCGTTGCCTTATTGGATGGGTGCTTTGGTGGTGGTTTTTGTGTTATGGCTCATTTTCAGAGACAACTCAAGTACACTCAGGGTTAATGGAGATACCCTTTCTTATGGGACAGTGACAAAAGGGGAGTTTAATGATTACATTAGGGTTACAGGTCAGGTGCAGCCTATGACAACAATCCAGATTTCTCCACTTGAGGGTGGCGTTGTGCAGGAGATTGTAACAGAGGAGGGTTCAAAGGTGAAGAAAGGGGATGTAATCCTTGTTCTTAGCAATGAGAGTCTGGATCTTCAGATTCTTAATTCAGAGGCGGAGTTGGCAGAGAAGGAGAACCTTTTGCGCAATACAATGATCTCTATGGAGCAGCAGAAGTTGAGTGTGAAGCAGGAGATGTTGCAGCTGAGAGTGGAGGTAAGGCGTTCTAAAAGAGCCTTTGAGAGTGCCAAGGAGCTTTATGCAGAGAAACTTATCTCAAAAGAGGAGTGGCTTAAGGCAGAGGAGGATTATTTGTTGGCAAAAGACAGATTGGAGCTTGTGGAGACACGTGCGCAGCAAGATAGTCTTTATCGAGCAGTGGAGATAGACCAGATGAATGAGAGTTTGCAGAATATGCGTCTGAATATGAAAATGATTAGAAAGCGTAAAGACAATCTTACCATTAAGGCCCCTATTGACGGCGAGCTTGGTTTGTTGGATGTGGCTTTGGGTCAGAGCATTGCAGCTGGCGTGAAGGTTGGCCAGATAAACAATTTGGATTCTTACAAGATTGAGGCACAGGTTGATGAGCACTATATTGATAGAGTTGTGGCAGGATTGCAGGCTCAGTTTGAAAGGCAGAACGAGTCGTATGAAACTGTTATCCGCAAGGTTTACCCAGAGGTGCGTGATGGCAAGTTCAAGACAGATTTCAAATTCAGTGGAGAACAGCCTTCAAATATCCGTACAGGCCAGACCTATTACCTTAACTTGCAGCTTGGCCAGAGCGAGGAGGCACTCCTTATCCCTCGTGGCACCTTCTACCAGAAAACCGGAGGCCGCTGGATCTATGTCCTTACTCCCGACGGTTCACAGGCTGTCAAACGTGAAATCCGCATAGGCCGCCAGAACCCACAATACTACGAGGTCCTTTCAGGCCTGGAACCTGGCGAAAGGGTAGTTGTAAGCGGTTACGACAATTTTGGAGATAACGAGGTATTGGTGTTTTAATTTTAAATTTTAAAGTTACGTTGTCCTTTTTTACAACTGGCTGATTATTAGCTATATGCAAAACAAGAATTTGTAAAAATTATATAAGGGTGATTTTTAAGGTATTGAGTATTAAGTGATTGTAAAAAAGGACAACGTAAAAATAATAAGCTATGTTGAAAAACTTTCTGATGACACTTAAACGCTACAAGGTGGCGGGGGTGTTGAATATAGTGGGTCTTACTTTGGCTTTTGTGGCCTTTTATATAATTGCGGCACAGGTATGGTATTCGGTTACTTACAACAGGCCAATCAAGGATTCGGACAGGGTGTATATGTTGTCGGCGTTGTGGGGAAGGAATATAGAGACAGATAATGAGGAGTGGAGTTCGCATTCTCCAAGTCCGGTAACTTTTGAGTCAATTGAGGCATTTCCCCAGGCAGAGGTTGGTACCCATTTCAGAGAGTTTGCACAGCCTCACAGAGTGTGGGGAAAGAGGGAACAGGGTGATTTCCAGAAATATAATATAGGAAGCTATGATATGGCTCCCGAGGGGATGGAAGTGTTTGGATTCAATATTATTGCAGGAGATGCAACAAGAATAAAGGAACCTAATACTGTTGTAATATCAGAGAGTGCTGCACAACGGATTGGTGTGGAAGTGGGTGGCCAGATTTATTTTGAAGGTGGCGAATGGAACAGCAATATGCGTCCGGAACTGCCTCAGACAGTAGTGGCAATTTTCAAGGATTTCCCAAAGAACAGTTTCTTGTATGATCATCTTATTTTCAGGAATGATAACCGAAAAAACGGTAATGGAAACAACAACTGGAACTATAGCCACTTCATAAAATTTGAGAAAGGGGCGGATATTGAAGGGTATAAGAAAATTTGGATGGACAAATATGCCCAATGGCTGCTTGGAATGGTAGAACAGTGGAAAGCCGAGTATCCCGACGAAGAGGTCTATAAGGAGGGGGATGAGATTCAGCCAATCAGACTTATCCCTTTGGACAAGATGTATTTTGAGGGAAACCTTGACAGTGAGAATTATGAGGCCGGAACAGTAGGTTCAACTGTTACCCTTGCGGCAATAGCACTTGCAATTGTAATCATAGCTTTCATAAACTTTGTAAATTTCTTTATGGCTATGGTACCTGCCAGAATGCGGTCGGTGAATATCTGCAAAGTATTTGGTGCGGGGCAGGGGACTCTCAGACGCAGTTTCCTTTTTGAGGCAGTAGGACTTGTACTCCTGGCATTTGCATTGGCCATGGGAATCATTCAGGCATTGCAGGGAAGCTTCATTACAGAATATGTTACATGTTCCCTTTCTCTTCCCGATAACTTCTCGGTTATTGCAATCATCTTTGTGCTGATGCTCATCCTTGCAGTAGTGGCAGCCTTTTATCCGGCAGTACACATTACAGGATTCAATGCATCTTTGGGTGTAAAGGGGGGATACGGAAATTCATTGTCGGGAAGAAGAATAAGGAGAATCCTTGCTGGTGTACAGTTTGCTGTGGCAATGGTGCTGATTATAGTGGCAGCCTCATTATGGATGCAGTACAAGTATCAGGTAAATTATGATATTGGGCTTGATAGGGAGAATGTTGTTACTTTCTCTGCTTTTGATGTGGCAAATAAAGGGGAGGCTGTGGTTGAAAAATTGCAGCAGTACCCTCAGGTGGCTGATGTAACTGCTTGTTCGAGTTCTATTATAAAACAATACAGCAGTTGGGGCAGACAGTACAACGGTAAAGATTTTATGCTTAATGTGTGGAGTGTGAGATGGAATTTGCCGCAGTTCTTTGGAATTGAGATGGCAGGTGGGGAGCAATTTACCGAGCAGTCGCACCAGCGTAGGGAGATGCTCCTTACAAGCAACCTTAAGAGTGAAATAGAAATTCCATTAGGGCACGAGATAAATAACTATACAACAATAGGCTTTGTGAAAAATGTAAAGCTTGCCCCATCAACGGAAGGTGTGAAGTATGCTGGTTTGTATTGCAGCAAAGGACGCCAGTTTGGAACCTATTATGTCCGTTTGCAGCCAAATGCCGATATTCCCGCTTTTACCAAATATGTAAAGGATATGGTGCAGGAGTTTGCCCCTGGGGCAGACGAACCTGAGGTGATGTTCTTCAATCAGGCAATAGGCAACCTTTACAACTCCACCAAAAAGGCAACCGTAACCATAGGCCTCTTTGCCCTGTTAGCAGTGGTGATTGCCCTTATGGGAGTGTTTGGAATTGTAATGTTTGAGACCCAGCACCGCCGCAACGAGATAGCCATCCGCAAAGTATATGGTGCGGAGAGGGGCCAGCTTGTAGGATTGCTCAACAACCAGTATGTAAGCCTTGTATTGTTCAGCTTTGTTGTTGCAGCCCCTGTTGCCTGGTGGATTGTACAGCGTTGGCTTGAG
>JAZNUT010000044.1:0-1568 GCA_045592425.1 Candidatus Egerieisoma sp. | reverse complement strand
GAGGCCGGGTCAAAAGTAATTTTGATCCGGTTTTCTTATACATACTATTTTCATGTACATATTTGTTCTTACTTCAGGAAAGATCATACCTGATTTAAGCTGCAATAATGAGAGATATATTAGAGTTATTTGCCTCGATATTTACTATTTCGGCAGCCCTTTTTACTTTCTGAACAACATATTTCCTTAGATTGTGAGCAATAGCCACAAGTCCCCATTCCACAGTAACTTTTCTATGAGATTTAAGTTTGAACCTCTTGAACCCGTGATTGAACTTTATATTTCCAAACACAGCTTCAGGTTCTATTGGTCTGTTGCTTCTGTGGCGCAATCCTTCCTCTGAATTGAGCAGTTCCCTTGCCTTTTCCCGATATCCATTGGCTTTATGGTTGACCTCTATTATTCTCCTGTTGCTTTTCCCCTTGTAGCACATCCCTCTGAAAGGACATCCTTTACAATTAGAGGCTTGATAAACAGACACAATGGATTCGTAACCTATTTCAGAAACAGATTCATTGTCCCTCACATGTTCAAGGTGATGCCCCATAGGACAAACATAGTAGTCTTCATCCTTATTGTAGTACATATTGGCCGGCAAGAATGGATTGTCCTTATACTTTCTTGTTTGCTCTTTATGGAACATATTGTATTTCACATATGGAACCATTCCATTATCAAGCATATACTCATAGTTCTGCTCACTGCCATACCCCGAGTCCGCTACTATCTCCTTGCTCTTACGTCCGTATCTATCCTCAAAAGACTCAAGATAATCTATCATCGTTCCTGTATCAGTAGGTCTCCAATATATGCCGAAGTTGGTGATGAACTGGTTCTCAGTTGATATCTGTACATTGTATCCAGGCTTGGTCTGGCCGTTGTTCATCGCATCCTCCTTCATTCTCATAAAGGTGGCATCATTGTCAGTCTTGCTGTAACTGTTGCGCTCTCCAAGCACCTCAAGATGATGGTCGTACTCATTCAGCTTGGGAACAGACTCCTCCCTGATCTTCTCAATTTCCTTTCTCACCTTACCCTTACTGATTCCCATCTGATCCATTTTGGAAAGTATCCTGTCAGCCCTGCGTTCAAACTCATCCTGCGGAAGTCCCTGGGCAACCTCTACAGATTGCTCTATATTCAGTTCCTCTTCAGCTGCAGCCAGCACTCCTTTTACCTTATCAATCAGCTTGGACTTATTCTTTTCCACGCTGCCCTTCCAAACAAACGTGTACTTGTTTGCTACAGATTCAATCTTGGTACCATCTATGTACTGCACATTCAGGGAAACAAACCCCTCACTATTGAGCAACTCCACAACCTTGGTGAATATGGCATCCAATCTGCCATCTGTCAGCCTTTCGCTGCGGAAGCGGTTGATTGTCCTGAAATCAGGCCTGCTCATTCCCGACAACCACATGAAGTGAATATTCTCCTGCAGCTGCTTTTCCATCTGCCTACCGGAGTAGATATTGCACAAATAAGCATACACAACAACTTTAAGCAACATACGTGGATGGAAACTGGATGTACCACCACCTTTATATGTAGCCTCAATGGCGCTGATA
>JAZNUT010000043.1:0-58452 GCA_045592425.1 Candidatus Egerieisoma sp. | reverse complement strand
GTGGAAGCGGAATAGGGAGGAAGCAATGGAGGCACATGCGCGACATGTTTATGTTCAGGTTGAAGGATTGAATTACAAGGGTAATCTAAAAGCCATGTCCCGGAATAAGCAACCCCCGTTAGAGTATATTCTAACGGGGGTATCTCATTATCATTATAACCTTTTGGGTCACCCTTATGCAGATTACTGCTTGTTAGGTACGTCAAGGTTAAGATGAGGGTTCTTCTTTGATGAGAAGTAAAGAAGCAATGAAACTGTGATTGCCACTATACCCAAAATGATGAACACATACTCTGCGTTTACTGCAGCCTCTACACCTGAGAACTTGTTGAGGATATGTCCAACAATGATTGGAACAGCCATCATACCCATATTCTGGATCCAGTAGATTAGAGAGTATGCTGTACCAAGGTTCTTTTCAGGATCGATTTTTGGAACTGAAGGCCACATTGCAGCAGGTACCAATGAGTAACCTACGCCAAGGATAGCGATGCCAAGGTAGCCGAAAATTGCCTCACCTGGAGCAAATGCAATGATAACGTGGGCTGCAAATACCATAACAGAACCTGTAATCATCCAGGTTGTTGCTTTTCCTATTCTGTCTACAAGGCTTCCGAACAATGGAGTAAATACTACTGTAAAGAATGGTATCATTGAAACCATCATTGATGCAGTCTGCTCAAACTCTGCTGCGTCTGCACCGAATCTTGGGATAAGGATTGCAGTAGCAAATTTCTTGAATGAAATGATACAGCAGTAGAAGAATACACATAGAAGAGAGATAAGCAGATAGTGTTTGTTTGACAAGATCTTGAAGATGTCGGAGAATTTGAATTTGTCCTCCTCTGCAGTCTCAACTTTGTCTGAAGTACCCTCCTGTTTGTCAAATTTGGCATCCATTGCAACAAAGACACCCCAAACAACTGTACCAAGAAGAAGTAGCATAAGACCAAAGAATGCAGGTCTGTTGGTGATGTTCAAAGGATATATTCCACTTGCAGACTCAGCTACCAATACTGGTGAAAGCAACAAAGCTGCAGCTGTTCCCAAACGGGCAATTGCCAACTGAAGACCCATAGCCAAAGCCATAGATTTGCCTTTGAACCATTTTGCAATTGAACGGGTTACTGCAACACCAGCAATCTCGCTGCCCAAACCGAACAACATACATCCTACATATGCAATATAAAGTGAGTTGCCTGTCTCAACAATAGCTTTTGATGAGATGGTAACATATACAAGTGCGGCACCTGCAGCCATAAGGCCTACAAAGATTGAACCTGTAACACGTACGCCCCATTTGTCCAAAAGCATACCGCAAACTATTAGACCGCCCCATACACAAAGGAATGAGTAACCACCAGCGTAGAAACCATAATCCATGGTGTTCCAGCCAAGCTCAAGCATCTCTGGGTTTTTGAAAATGTGAGAGATAGTTGAGAACATGTCGTCAAAGAAATAAGACGCAAACATAGGGACTACAAGGCACGCCCATGCAATCCAACATGCACTCTTGCTCTCTTTAAGAGTTTTTACTACGTTAGTCATAAAATTTAAGTGATTTGTGAGTTAATATTATTATTGATTTGTTTATTTACTTGATATTAGGAAGCTCAAGACCGTAACCTTTCTTCTTGTCCTCCACTTTTAGCCACAAGCCAAGGATTAGGGCTGCCACTCCAAGTGATGAGAAGATAAGCATAGGCACTGTATAGCCGCCTGTTTTGTCCAAGCTCCATCCAATGATAATAGGGAATGCCATAAGACCTATGTTCTGTATCCAGAATATTACAGAGTATGCAGAACCAAGGTATCTCTCCTCTACAAGTTTTGGAACTGATGGCCATAGGGCTGCAGGTACAAGTGAGAATGATACTCCCAAAAGGATGATGGCTGCATATGCAATTGGTTTTGTAAGTGGTACCAGTGCAAATACAAGATGACAGGTAATCATAAGGATTGCACCAAGGATAAGCATTGATGCACCTTTACCTTTTCTGTCGAGGAATGCTCCAAGGAATGGGGTAAGGAACATTGCACCTATTGGGAACCAAGAGAAAAGGCCTGCCGCCTCTTCTGTTGGCATATTAAGGTTTGCCTCAAGCATACCTGTTGCAAATTTCTGGAATGGGAAGATTGCTGAGTAATAAAGTACGCACAAGCCGGATACAATAAGGAATGTCTTGCTTGTGAAAAGGATTCCTATGTCGCTCACCTTAAACTGCTCTTCTGCCTCATCAGATTCTGATGCACCAATCTGTGCATCAAGTTTCTTGTCCATGAAAGTGAATACTGTGTAGGTGATCAGACCTATTACAAGGAGTATTGTACAGAAAAGTACAGGGGTTACAACTGTAGGCATAGCCTCATTTGCCCAAGTGGAAAGGTATGGGGAGAGGCGGAATACTGCAAATACACCCAAACGGGCAATTGCCATCTCAAGACCCATAGCCAAGGCCATCTCTTTACCTTTGAACCATTTTGCAATAGCCTTTGAAACAGTTACTCCGGCCATTTCAACACCACATCCAAAAATCATGAATCCCAGTGATGCCAATTTGGCAGTTGCGGGGAAACTTGTCCAGAATGATGAAAGGAACTGGTATAGTGAGCTGTCGGGAGTGAAAAGATCACTTATTGCATATAGTTTTATTGAGGCTCCAATCACCATTACTGCTCCCGACAGTATTCCGGTGAATCGGATTCCCATTTTGTCGAGAATGATTCCGGCAAAAATGAGGAAGAATGCAAATACATTAAGGAAATATTCAGAGCTGCAGAATGTGCCGTAGGTCTCTGCGCTCCAGCCTTTGCTTGTTTCCAATAGGGTTGAGAGCGGAGAAAGCACATCAACAAACATATAGGCAAAGAACATCATGAGTGCAATAAGGACAAGGGCTGTCCAGCGTATTACACCGTTGTCATTTAATAGTTTTTGAGACTTGGTCATTGTATATGATTTTTAGTTTTTACATACTTAGTGCAAATAATTAAGCAAGATATGAATTTTGGCTAAATTGACCAAAAAAAATTAAATTTTAACATATTGCAAATATGTTGTAACTTGGCACAGTTTTTACAAATGGTGTTTTTGTGGAGATATTAAGTAAGATAAATACACCTGAGGATATCAGGAATATGGATATTGACTCCCTTGTGCAGCTTTGTGCCCAGGTGAGGGAGTACATGGTGGAGTGCTGTTCAAAAAATCCGGGACATCTTGGTGCGAGTCTTGGTGCGGTTGAACTTGCAGTTGCCCTCCATTATGTTTATGATACCCCAAAGGACAAGCTTGTGTGGGATGTGGGGCATCAGGCTTATGCCCATAAGATAATTACCGGCAGAAGGGATGCTTTTGTAAACAACAGGAAGAGAGGTGGATTGAGCGGGTTCCCAAAAATGGCCGAGAGTGAGTATGATTCGTTTGGAGGTGGACATACTTCTGTCTCAATCTCTGCTGCTTTGGGTATTGCAGAGGCTGCAAGATTGAGAGGGGAGGATACAAATGTGGTGGCTGTTATTGGTGACGGTGCCATGACAGGAGGCCTTGCTTTTGAGGGACTCAACAATGCTGGTGCCCTCAAATCCAATATTCTGGTAATTCTCAACGACAATCAGATCTCTATAGACAAGAATGTGGGTGCTCTGCACAATTATCTTGTAAAGATATCGGTATCGCATACATATAATAAAATAAAGAACAAAGCGTGGAGAGTCTTGGGTAACGGCAAGCTCCGCAGGCTTGTGCAGAAGTTCATGCTCAGTACCAAACTTGCGTTCATGAAGAACGGTTCTGTATTCCAGGGGTTGGGATTCAGGTATTTTGGCACTATTGACGGCAATGATATGGCAGAGCTTGTTACAACATTGTCCAATCTTAAGGAGATAGAGGGACCAAAACTGCTGCATGTGCGTACTGTAAAGGGTAAAGGGTACAAACCTGCCGAGCAGAACCAGAGTGTGTGGCATGCGCCGGGCAAATTTGATGTCCTTACAGGCGAGAGGGTCGTTTCCCCACAGGCAAAGCTCAGATATCAGGATATTTTTGGAAAGACCATTACGGAGTTGGCAAGGGGGAATGACAGGATTGTGGGTATTACCCCGGCAATGGCATCGGGATGCTCCCTTACCTATATGATGAAGGAGTTTCCTCACAGGACATTTGATGTGGGGATTGCAGAGCAGCATGCTGTGACTTTCTCTGCCGGTTTGGCTGCAAACGGGATGTTGCCTTTTTGCAATATCTACTCAACTTTCATGCAGAGGGCCTATGACAGTATCATACATGATGTGGCAATCCAGAACCTTAAGGTGATTTTCTGTCTGGACAGGGGCGGCATTGTGGGAGAAGATGGAGCAACCCATCATGGGGCTTTTGATCTTGCTTATTTGAGACCTGTTCCCAATATGATCCTGGCGGCCCCTATGAATGAGATTGAGCTCAGGAATATGATGTATTCCGCAACCCGGCCTGAGTATGGCACTACAGCTATAAGGTATCCGAGGGGTAATTGTGAAGGGTTGGAGTGGGAGAAACCTTTTGAGTATATGGAACCGGGCAAGGGGGAGATTCTCAGTGACGGCTCCGGTGTGGCGGTGCTCTCTTTGGGTACAGTGGGCAACAGGGCTGCAAAAGCTGTCGGGAAGGCTAAAGAGGAGGGGATTAATCCGCTCCATATAAATATGAGGTTCCTCAAACCTCTTGATGTTTCTATGGTGGAGCTTGCATGCAGCAGGTGTAAAACCATAATTACAGTGGAGGATGGAACTTTGTTGGGTGGGCTTGGAAGTGCCGTTTCTGAGTATGTGGCGGCAAAGGGCCTTCCTGTAAAAGTGGTTTCTTTGGGTATTCCCGACAAATTTGTTGAACAGGGTACTGTTGACGAACTTATTTCTGAATGTGGCTATAATGCTGATAATATTTATGATAGCATTATTGCAGCAAAGTAGGGAAAAAGTTTTTTGAAAAAAAGTGAATTTTTTTGCAAAAAAGTTTGGTGGATAAAAACAAAACACATATCTTTGCAATCCCAAACGAAAAGAAAACCACTTAAGGTTTGAAAAAGTAAGGGAATTGACATATTGCCGATGTAGCTCAGTTGGCCAGAGCAGCTGATTTGTAATCAGCTGGTCGGGGGTTCGAATCCCTCCATCGGCTCCAAGTTTTTTGAAAGATATAAATAATGGGGAGATACCAAAGTGGCCAACTGGGGCAGACTGTAAATCTGCTGGCGCACGCCTTCGTAGGTTCGAATCCTGCTCTCCCCACTATTTTTGTATCTATACGTTGCGGAAGTAGCTCAGTCGGTAGAGCATCAGCCTTCCAAGCTGAGGGTCGCGGGTTCGAACCTCGTCTTCCGCTCCAATAAAAGCCAGTGTAGCTCAGGGGTAGAGCGCTTCCTTGGTAAGGAAGAGGTCACGAGTTCAAATCTCGTCACCGGCTCTATAAGTGTGTAAAAATATTCAATTAAAAAATTTTTTATTATGGCAAAAGAAACTTTTAAGAGGGAAAAACCTCACGTTAACATTGGTACTATCGGCCACGTTGACCACGGTAAAACTACTCTAACTGCAGCTATCACTACTGTATTGGCTAAAGCAGGTCTTTCAGAGCTTCGTTCATTTGATTCAATTGACAACGCTCCAGAGGAGAAAGAGCGTGGTATCACTATCAACACAGCTCACGTTGAGTATCAGACTGCTAATCGTCACTATGCACACGTTGACTGTCCAGGCCACGCTGACTACGTTAAAAACATGGTTACTGGTGCTGCTCAGATGGACGGTGCTATCCTAGTTTGTGCTGCTACTGATGGTCCTATGCCTCAGACTCGTGAGCACATCCTTCTTGCTCGTCAGGTAAACGTTCCAAGAATCGTTGTATTCCTTAACAAAGTTGATATCGTTGATGATCCAGAGATGATTGACCTTGTTGAGATGGAGGTTAGAGAGCTTCTTTCATTCTACAACTTTGACGGTGACAACACTCCTATTATCCGTGGTTCTGCTCTAGGTGCACTTAACGGTGACCCTCAGTGGGAGGCTAAAGTAATGGAGCTTATGGCTGCTGTTGACGAGTATATTCCACTTCCTCCACGTGACAACGAGAAACCATTCCTAATGCCAGTTGAGGACGTATTCTCAATCACTGGTCGTGGTACTGTTGCTACTGGTAGAATTGAGACTGGTGTTATCAAAGTTGGTGAGGAGATCCAGATTATCGGTCTTGGCGAGGAGCCTAAGAAATCAACTGTTACCGGTGTTGAGATGTTCCGTAAACTTCTTGACCAGGGTGAGGCTGGTGACAACGTAGGTCTTCTACTTCGTGGTATTGACAAGAAAGAGATTAAGAGAGGTCAGGTTATCGCTAAACCTAACACTATCACTCCTCATAAGAACTTCACTGCAGAGATCTATGTATTGAAGAAAGAAGAGGGTGGTCGTCACACTCCATTCCACAACAAATACCGTCCTCAGTTCTTCATCCGTACTTTGGATGTAACTGGTGAGATTCTTCTTCCAGAGGGCGTAGAGATGGTAATGCCTGGTGATAACGTAACTATCAATGTAGAGTTGATCTACCCAGTTGCTATCAATGAGGGTCTTCGTTTCGCAATCCGTGAGGGTGGTAGAACCGTAGGTGCTGGTCAGGTAACTAAAATTGGTTAATTTTTAATCAATAACATAAAATAAAGAGCTTCCTTAAACGGAAGCTCTAATTTAGGGGCATAGTTCAAGGGTAGAATAGCGGTCTCCAAAACCGTTGATGGGCGTTCGAATCGCTCTGCCCCTGCAAACCAAAGGTTACGGTTTGGTTCAATTTTAATCAAATAACAGCAAGGCTTCCAATTGCGGTTATTATAATTAAATGGTAATGAACAAATTAACTTTGTATTTCAAAGACTCGTACATAGAGTTATCTAAAAAAGTAACTTGGCCATCTTGGGCACAGCTCCAGAACTCAGCAATTGTAGTGATGGTAGCTTCTGTTATTTTTGCATTGGTCGTATTTGCTATGGACGTAGTGTTCAAAAACATTATGACTTTCATCTATAACATGTTGTACTAATCATGAGTGAGATTGCCAACAAAAAGTGGTATGTTGTACGCGCCGCTGGTGGAAAGGAGAAGAAAGCTAAGGAATATATAGAGAACGAGATCAACAGATTGGGGCTCTCTGATTATGTTTCCCAGGTTCTAATCCCTACAGAAAAAATCTACCAGGTAAAGAACGGCAAGAAAGTAAGCATGGAGAGAATTTTCTATCCTGGTTATATTCTAATAGAGGCTGTTCTAACAGGCGAGATTCAGCATATTATCAGAAACCTTCCTCACGTTTCGGGCTTCCTTACTGAGAAACAGGGGGGTAAAGATAAAGAGCCTTCTCCGCTTCGTCAATCAGAGGTTAACAGAATTCTTGGTAGAGTAGATGAGCTTCTTGATAAAGAGGAGGAGAACATTACACCGTTTGTTATTGGTGAGGCAGTCAAAGTTGTGGATGGTCCTTTCAATGGTTTTGACGGTACTGTTGAGGAAATTCTTGAAGACAAGAAAAAACTTAAGGTAATGGTTAAGATCTTTGGAAGAAAGACAATACTGGAGTTAAATTTTGTTCAAGTAGTTAAAGAATAATTAAAGAAGTATTATGGCTAAAGAAATTGCCGCATTTATTAAATTGCAAATTAAAGGTGGCGCAGCAAATCCATCACCTCCTGTAGGACCAGCACTTGGTTCAAAGGGTGTTAATATCATGGATTTTTGCAAGCAATTTAATGCCCGTACACAAGACAAGGCCGGTAAGGTGTTGCCAGTAATTATCACTGTTTTCAGTGATAAATCATTTACTTTTGTAGTAAAACAACCACCAGTAGCTGTTCAGCTTAAAGAGGCTGCAAAAATTCAGTCAGGTTCGGCTCAGCCTAACCGTAAGAAAGTGGCTTCAGTTACTTGGGAGCAGGTTCGCGCTATCGCTCAGGACAAAATGCCTGATATGAACGCGTTCACTTTGAAATCAGCTATGAGCATGGTTGCTGGTACTGCAAGAAGTATGGGTATAACAGTTGAGGGAACTTTTCCTGAGGACGTAAACTAATTAATCACAACACGCAATGAGTAAGCTTACTAAAAATCAGAAAATAGCTAATGCTAAGATTGAGGCAGGCAAGCAGTACAAAGTTTCAGAGGCATGTGCTTTGGTAAAAGAGACATCTTTGGCAAAGTTTGATGCATCTGTAGATATCGCTGTACGCTTGGGCGTTGATCCTCGTAAAGCAAACCAGATGGTTCGCGGCGTTGTGACTCTTCCTCACGGAACAGGTAAACAGACCCGCGTACTTGTACTTTGTACACCTGACAAAGAGGAGGAGGCTAGAAATGCCGGTGCTGACTTTGTAGGTTTGGACGAATATATTGAGAAAATCAAAGCTGGCTGGACAGATGTTGATGTTATCATCTGTACCCCTTCAGTAATGGCTAAGATTGGTCCTATCGGTAGAATCCTTGGTCCAAGAGGTTTGATGCCAAACCCTAAGACCGGTACAGTTACCATGGAGGTAGGAAAAGCTGTTACAGAGGTTAAAGCTGGTAAAATTGACTTTAAGGTTGACAAACAGGGTATCGTTCATGCTGGTATTGGCAAAGTGTCTTTCGACGCTGCTAAACTTGCTGAGAATGCCAATGAGTTCCTTAATACAGTTGTTAAACTTAAACCACAAGCACTTAAAGGTACATATGTTAAGAGTGTATTCATTTCTTCAACTATGGGTCCTGGAATTTGTGTTGATTGCAAAACAATCGGTGCTGCTGAATAATTAAATAATTAGATTATGAGAAAAGAAGAGAAAGCTCAGATTATTGAATCTATCGCAGCACAGCTAAAGGAGACTCCTAACTTCTATGTTGCAGACATTGAGGGTCTAAACGCAGAGGTTACTTCTAAGCTACGTCGTGCTTGCTTTGAGAAAGAGATCAAACTTGTAGTTGTTAAGAATACCTTGTTCTACAAAGCTCTTGAGATGAACCAGGTAACTGACTTCGAGCAGTTTGAGAGCGTATTGAAAGGCTCAACAGCAGTAATGTTCTGCAATACTGCAAATGCACCTGCAAAACTTATCAAAGAGTTCGGTTCTGCTAATGGCAAACCAGTTCTTAAAGGTGCAATGGTTCAGGACTGCACATACATTGGTGCTGACAACCTTGAGACACTTGTTAACATCAAGTCTCGTGAGGAACTTATCGGTGATATCATCGGTATGCTACAGGCTCCTGCACAGAATGTTATTTCAGCTCTTACTTCACAGGGCGGTGGCAAGATTGCAGGTATCGTAAAAACACTATCAGAAAAAGAATAATAATAACACATTAAAATTATACAATCATGGCAGATATCAAAAAATTTGCAGAGGAGTTAGTTAACCTAACAGTTAAAGATGTTCAAGAGCTAGCTAAAGTTCTTAAAGAGGAGTATGGAATTGAGCCAGCTGCTGCTGCAGCTGTAGTTGCAGCTCCTGCTGCTGGTGCTGGTGCAGCTGCTGCTGCTGAGCAGACTGAGTTTGACGTAATTCTTAAATCAGCTGGTGCAGCTAAACTTGGCGTTGTAAAAGTTGTTAAAGAGCTTACTGGTCTTGGTCTTAAAGAGGCTAAAGATCTAGTTGACGGTGCTCCAAAAGCTATCAAAGAGAAAGTATCTAAAGCAGAGGCTGAGAGCGTAAAAGCTGCTCTTGAGGAGGCTGGTGCTGAGGTTGAGGTTAAATAAATGTCAACCCCCGTTAAGCGGGAAATAGTCAGGTTTAGGGCGTAATTTGCCCTAAACCTTTTTGTCGTTTTTTACAAGTTTATTTTCAACCAACCTATAAACAATGTCGCAAAATACAAATAATCAGCGAATTACATTTGCATCTTCTAAGGCTCTCCTTGATTATCCGGATTTTCTAGAAGTGCAATTGAAGTCTTTCAAAGACTTTTTTCAGCTTGACACAACAGCAGAAAACCGTAGAAACGAAGGTTTGTTTAAGGTTTTTCAGGAGATATTCCCAATCACTGATACCAGAAATAACTTTGTTCTGGAATTCATTGACTATTTCATTGATCCACCACGTTACTCAATGGATGAGTGCCTCGACAGAGGCCTTACATACAGCGTTCCGTTGAAAGCTAAGCTTAAGCTGTATTGTACTGATCCTGAGCACGAGGACTTTGATACAGTTATTCAGGATGTTTATTTGGGAACTATCCCTTACATGACACCAAAAGGTACATTCATCATTAACGGTTCTGAGAGAATTGTTGTTTCTCAGCTTCACCGTTCACCTGGTGTTTTCTTTGGTCAGAGTCTTCACGCAAATGGTACAAAGTTGTACTCTGCCCGTATTATCCCGTTCAAGGGTTCATGGATTGAGTTTGCTACAGACATCAACAATGTCATGTATGCATACATCGACCGTAAAAAGAAATTGCCTGTAACTACTCTTTTGAGGGCTATAGGATTTGAAAGTGACAAGGATATCCTTGATATCTTTGGTTTGGCTACTGAGGTTAAAGTAAATAAGACTAACCTTAAGAAATGCTTGGGCAGCAAATTGGCTGCAAGAGTTCTCAAGACTTGGAATGAGGACTTTGTGGATGAGGATACTGGAGAGGTTGTTTCTATTGAACGTAACGAGATTATCATTGACCGTGAGACCATTTTGGAGGAGAGTCATATTGATGATATTCTTGATTCAGATGTAAGCACTATCCTTATTCATAACGAGGATGCGAATTCAAGTGATTTTGCAATCATCCATAATACACTACAGAAAGATCAGTGTAACTCAGAGATTGAGGCGATCTTCTATACATACAGACAGTTGAGAAACTCAGAACCACCTGACGAGGCAACTGCAAGAGACGTTATTGACAAACTGTTCTTCTCAGACAAGAGATATGATTTGGGAGAGGTTGGAAGATACCGTCTTAACAAGAAACTTAATTTGTCAACTCCTAATGATGTAAGAGTGCTTACAAAAGCAGACATCATTGAGATTATCCGCTACTTGATTCAGCTGATCAATGCCAAGGCGATTGTTGATGATATCGACCACTTGAGCAACAGAAGAATCAGAACTGTAGGCGAGCAGTTGGCCAACCAGTTCAGTGTTGGTCTTGCACGTATGGCGAGAACTATCAGGGAGAGGATGAATGTTAGGGACAACGAGGTGTTCACTCCAATTGACTTGATTAATGCCAAGACTTTGTCTTCTGTAATCAACTCTTTCTTTGGTACCAGCCAGTTGTCTCAGTTCATGGACCAGACCAACCCTCTTGCAGAGATGACTCACAAGAGAAGATTGTCTGCTTTGGGACCTGGAGGTCTTTCAAGGGACAGGGCAGGTTTTGAGGTTCGTGACGTTCACTATACACACTACGGAAGACTTTGTCCAATTGAGACTCCAGAGGGTCCGAACATTGGTCTTATCTCTTCTTTGTGCGTATATGCAAGAATCAATGAGCTTGGTTTCATTGAGACCCCATATAGAAAAGTTGAGAACGGTGTTGTTGACCTTTCACCAAAAGGTTGCGTTTATATGAGTGCAGAGGAGGAGGAAGAGAAGGTTGTTGCTCAGGCAAACGCAAAGATTGATGAGAACGGTAACTTCCTTAATGACAGAATCAAATGCCGTTATGAGGCAGATTATCCTGTTGTAACCAAGGATAAGGTGCATCTTATGGACGTTGCTCCTAACCAGATTGCATCAATCGCAGCTTCACTTATCCCATTCCTTGAGCATGATGATGCTAACCGTGCGTTGATGGGATCCAACATGATGCGTCAGGCAGTGCCTGTTGTAAAACCTGAGGCTCCAATTGTGGGTACAGGTCTTGAGGCTGCCGTTGTTAGAGATTCAAGAACTCAGGTTTCTGCAGAGACATCAGGTGAGATTGTTTATGTAGATGCTAATGAGATACATATAAGATATGACAGAACTGAGGAGGAGAAGTTTGTAAGCTTTGATCCTGAGATTACTGTTTATAAGCTTCCTTTGTACAGAAGGACTAACCAGAGTACCTCTATCCATCTTAAACCTATTGTTAAGAAAGGTGACAAGATTGTTAAAGGCCAGATTCTTACCGAGGGGTATTCAACTCAGAAAGGTGAGCTTGCTTTGGGTAGAAACCTTAAGGTTGCATACATGCCTTGGAAAGGTTACAACTTTGAGGATGCTATTGTGCTTTCTGAAAGAATCCTTAGAGAGGATATCTTCACTTCTATCCATGTTGATGAGTACATCATGGAGGTTAGGGATACCAAACGTGGTATGGAGGAGTTGACCTCTGATATTCCTAACGTAAGTGAGGAGGCTACAAAAGATCTTGATGAGAACGGTATCATTAGAATTGGTGCAAATGTTGAGCCTGGTGATATCCTTATCGGTAAGATTACCCCTAAAGGTGAGAGCGACCCTTCTCCAGAGGAGAAATTGTTGCGCGCAATCTTTGGTGACAAGGCTGGTGATGTGAAGGATGCTTCTTTGAAGGCTTCTCCATCTTTGTCGGGAACAATTATTGACAAGAGATTGTTTGCAAGGGTTGGCAAAGAGGCTAACAGCAAGAAAGGCAAGTCAAATACAAAAACTCAGGTTGCTCAGGCAGAGGAGAATTTTGTACGCAAGGCTGGTGTTTTGAGGGAGAGATTCCTTGATAAACTTGTTGTTCTTGTTAAAGACAAACTTTCTGAGGGCGTAAACGACCTTTACGGTGTTGAGATTCTTGCAAAAGGTGAGAAGTTTACCAGAGAGTTGCTTGAGTCTATTGATTATGAGAATATCAATCCTACCAAGTGGACTGAGGACAAACATGCCAATGGCTTGATTAAGACTCTTATCAACAATTATCTGATTGCTCATAAAGAGTATGATGCAGAGCTTAAGAGAATCAAATACAACCTTACTATTGGTGATGAGCTTCCTACAGGTATCATGCAGCTTGCAAAAGTGTATGTTGCCAAGAAGAGAAAGATTAGAGTGGGTGACAAGATGGCGGGTCGCCACGGTAACAAAGGTATTGTTGCCAAGGTTGTTAGGGATGAGGATATGCCATTCCTTGAGGACGGTTCAATTGTTGACATAGTTCTTAACCCTCTTGGTGTGCCTTCTCGTATGAACTTGGGCCAGATTTATGAGGCAGTTCTTGGTTGGGCAGGTAAAGAGTTGGGCGTTAAGTTTGCCACTCCAATTTTTGATGGTGCAAGCCTTGATGATATCTGTGCTTATACAGATAAGGCCGGTCTTCCAAGATATGGCAAAACTTACTTGAGCGACGGTGGTACAGGTGAGAAATTTGACCAGCCTGCTACAGTGGGTGTTACCTATATGATTAAGTTGGGCCACATGGTTGATGACAAGATGCATGCCCGTTCAATTGGACCATACTCACTGATTACACAGCAGCCTCTTGGCGGTAAAGCTCAGTTTGGAGGTCAGAGATTTGGAGAGATGGAGGTTTGGGCACTTGAGGCATTTGGTGCTTCCAATATCCTTCAGGAGATCCTTACAATCAAGTCTGATGATGTTGTGGGCAGGTCTAGAGCGTATGAGGCTATTGTTAAAGGTGATCCAATGCCATCTCCTGGTATTCCAGAGTCTTTGAACGTATTGTTGCATGAGCTTCGCGGTTTGGGACTAAGCGTAAATTTGGACTAATTGGTTTTTGATAATTTGAAATAACAAGCATATGTCGTCTTTTAAGAAAGAGATAAAGGTTAAAAGCAATTTCAACCGAATTACTATAGGGCTTGCTTCTCCGGAGGAGATTCTTGACAGATCTTCCGGTGAGGTTCTTAAGCCAGAGACTGTAAACTACCGTACTTATAAGCCTGAGAGAGACGGTCTTTTCTGTGAGAGGATATTTGGTCCTTCCAAGGATTATGAGTGCCACTGCGGAAAGTACAAGAGAATCCGTTACCGCGGTATCATCTGCGACCGTTGTGGTGTGGAGGTTACAGAGAAGAAGGTGCGTAGGGAGAGAATGGGTCACATTACCCTTACAGTACCTGTAGCGCATATCTGGTATTTCCGTTCAACTCCTAATAAGATTGGTTATCTTCTTGGTATTCCTAGCAAGAAGCTTGATGCAATCATCTATTATGAGAGATATGTAGTTATACAACCGGGTCTTGCAGCTGAGAGTGGCGTTAAGGAGCTTGATCTTCTTACAGAGGAGGAGTACTTGAACATTATTGATTCCCTTCCAAAAGAGAATCAGATGCTTGATGACTCAGATCCTAACAAGTTTGTTGCAGGTATGGGTGCAGAGGCTATCTATACATTGCTTTGCAAAGTTGATTTGGATGACCTTTCTTATAGCTTGAGAAGCAAGATTGAGACTGAGACTTCACAGCAGAGGAAGGCAGATGCCCTTAAGAGATTGAGCGTTATTGAGGCGTTCAGAGAGAGCAAGGATGTGAACAAACCTGAGTGGATGATTCTTAAGGTTATCCCTGTTACCCCTCCTGAGTTGAGACCTTTGGTTCCGCTTGATGGTGGCAGGTTTGCAACTTCTGATTTGAATGACCTTTACAGAAGGGTAATCATCAGAAACAACCGTTTGAAGAGACTTATTGAGATTAAGGCTCCCGAGGTGATTCTCAGAAATGAGAAACGTATGTTGCAAGAGGCTGTTGACTCTCTATTTGATAACTCAAGAAAATCAAATGCAGTTAAGACTGAGGCTAATAGAACCCTTAAATCATTGTCTGACAGTTTGAAAGGTAAACAGGGACGTTTCCGTCAGAACTTGTTGGGTAAGAGGGTTGACTATTCTGCACGTTCAGTAATTGTGGTTGGTCCTGAGCTTAAGATGCATGAGTGCGGTCTTCCAAAATTGATGGCTGCAGAGCTTTACAAACCGTTTATCATAAGAAAACTTATTGAGCGTGGTATTGTGAAGACCGTTAAGTCTGCAAAGAAAATAGTTGACAGAAAAGATCCTGTTATCTGGGATATCCTTGAGAATGTGATGAAAGGTCATCCGGTTCTTTTGAACCGTGCACCTACCCTTCACAGATTGGGTATTCAGGCATTCCAGCCAAAATTGATTGAGGGTAAGGCTATCCAGTTGCATCCGCTTGCTTGTACTGCGTTCAATGCCGACTTTGACGGTGACCAGATGGCGGTTCACTTGCCTCTTGGTAATGCGGCTGTTCTTGAGGCTCAGTTGTTGATGCTTGGTTCACACAATATCCTTAACCCTGCAAACGGTGCGCCTATTACTGTCCCTTCTCAGGACATGGTGCTTGGTTTGTACTATATCACCAAACCAAGACCTGGTGCTTTGGGTGAGGGTATGAATTTCTACGGCCCTGAGGAGATTATCATTGCCCACAATGAGAAGAGACTTGCTCTCCATGCTGAGGTTAATGTGAGACTTCCTAAGGATATGACAGATCCTTCAAAGGGTTATCATATGGTTAAGACTACTGCAGGTAGAATTCTGGTTAACCAGTTGGTTCCACCTGAGGTTGGATATATCAACGAGATTCTTACCAAGAAGTCTCTAAGGGACATCATTGGTAATGTGCTTAAGGTTTCAGGTGTTGCCAGAACTGCTCAGTTCCTTGATGATATCAAGAACTTGGGTTATATGATGGCGTTCAAGGGCGGTTTGTCATTCAACTTGGGTGATGTTATTATCCCAGAGGAGAAAGCAAAACTTGTAAATGACGGTTATGCTCAGGTTGAGAGCATTACTGCAAACTATAACCTTGGTCTTATCACCAACAACGAGCGTTATAACCAGGTAGTTGACATTTGGACAAATACCAATGCCAAACTTACCAATATTGTGGAGAAACAGATCTCTACTGATAATCAAGGTTTCAACCCTGTATATATGATGCTTCACTCTGGAGCCCGTGGTTCTAAGGAGCAGATCCGTCAGCTTTGCGGTATGCGTGGTTTGATGGCTAAACCTCAGAAATCAGGTTCTACAGGTGCTGAGATTATTGAGAACCCAATTCTTTCAAACTTTAAAGAGGGTCTTTCTGTATTGGAGTACTTCATCTCTACACACGGTGCCCGTAAAGGTTTGGCGGATACAGCGTTGAAGACTGCGGATGCAGGTTACTTGACCCGAAGGCTTGTGGATGTTTCTCATGATGTTATCATTAATGAGGAGGATTGCGGTACTTTGAGAGGTCTTGTTGCTACAGCTATAAAGAACAAGGATGATATTGTTGAGAGCCTATATGACAGAATATTGGGTAGAACAACAGTTCATGATGTATATAACCCGCTTACCGGTGAGAGGATCATTGGTGCCGGTGAGGAGATTACCGAGGATATTGCAGCTCTTATTGAGTCATTGCCAATTGAGGCTGTTGAGATCCGCTCGGTATTGACTTGCGAGAGCAGAAAGGGTGTTTGTGCAAAATGTTACGGACGTAACCTTGCAAGAGGCCGTATGGTTGAGAAAGGTGAGGTTGTGGGTGTGATTGCTGCACAGTCTATCGGTGAGCCAGGTACACAGCTTACACTTCGTACATTCCACGTGGGAGGTACTGCTTCTGGTAGTGTTTCTGAGAGTGAGATCAAATCCAAGTATGAGGGTAAAGTTGTGTTTGAGGAGTTGAGGACAATTACTAAGGTTGAGGGTAGTGAGTCGAGAGAGATTGTGATTGGCCGTACTGCTGAGATGAGGATTGTTGATCCTAATACAGGTATCACATTGTCTCAGTACAATATCCCTTACGGTGCTGATTTGTACAAGAAAGAGGGTGATCTTGTTACCAAGGGCGAACTTATTTGTAAATGGGATCCATATAACGCCATTACCATTACCGAGCTTGCGGGTAAAGTAATGTATGATGGTTTGGTTGAGGGTGTTACTTACAGAGAGGAGTCTGCTGACGAGTTCTCATTGCACAGAGATAAAGTTGTAATTGAGAGCAGGGACAGATCAAAGAACCCAAGTATCAGAATCGTTGACAACTACGGTAATGAGCTTAAACAGTACAACTTGCCTGTTGGTGCCCATATTATGGTAGAGAATGGCCAGGAGCTTGTTGCAGGTGATATCCTTATAAAGATTCCAAGAGCTATCGGCAAGTCCGGTGATATTACCGGAGGTCTTCCTCGTGTAACCGAGTTGTTTGAGGCCCGTAACCCTTCTAACCCTGCTATTGTTTCTGAGATCAATGGTGAGATTCTTATGGGTAAGATCAAACGTGGTAACAGAGAGATCATTGTCAAGTCTAAGACCGGCGAGGAAAAACGCTACCTTGTTCCACTTTCAAAACAGATCCTTGTTCAGGAGAATGACTATGTGAGAGCAGGTATGCCACTTTCTGACGGTGCTATTGCTCCAGCAGACATCCTTGCAATCCAGGGTCCTACAAAGGTTCAGGAGTATATTGTCAATGAGATTCAGGAGGTTTACCGCCTTCAGGGTGTGAAGATCAATGACAAGCACTTTGAGATTATTGTAAGACAGATGATGCGTAAGGTTGAGATTGTTGATCCGGGTGATACAAGATTCTTGCCTGAGCAGTTGGTTGACAAATGGGAGTTCATGCAGGAGAATGACGAGATCTGGGATAAGAAAGTTATCCTTGATGCAGGTGATTCACAGACCTTGAGAGCTGGACAGATTGTTACAGTAAGAAGATTGAGGGATGAGAACTCTATGCTTAAACGTCAGGACCTTAAACTTGTTGAGGCAAGGGATGCGGTTCCTGCAACTTCTAACCAGGTTCTACAGGGTATTACCAGAGCGGCATTGAAGACAAGCAGCTTTATGTCTGCAGCTTCATTCCAGGAGACAACCAAAGTGCTTAGCGAGGCTGCTATCCACGGTAAAGTTGATACTTTGGAGGGTCTTAAAGAGAATGTTATCTGCGGTCATCCAATCCCTGCCGGTACAGGCCAGAGAGAGTACGAGAAACTTATCGTTGCCTCTATGGACGATTACCAGAGAATGGTTAAGGCTAAACAGGCTAAAGAGCAGGCAGAGTAATATTTTAAGATATTATACAAGAAGGAGGTGCTGTAAAAGGCACCTCTTTTTTTGTGTAGTGGAAGTGAGTCCCATATTTTTTTTATCTTTGTGTTTTATATCAATTAACAGCAAATATGGCTATTATTAGAGAGTTAAGGGGCTTTACCCCAAAATTTGGCAAGGATTGTTTCCTTGCAGAGAATGCTGCCATTATTGGTGATGTTACTATGGGTGATGATTGCAGCATCTGGTACGGTACTGTTCTCAGGGGAGATGTCAATACCATTAAGATAGGTGACAGGGTGAATATCCAGGATGGTGCGGTTGTGCATACATTGTATGAGCGCTCGGTGAGTGAGATTGGCAATGATGTCTCTGTAGGGCATAATGCCATTATCCATGGAGCAAAGATTGGAAACAATGTCCTTATTGGAATGGGGGCAATTATTATGGACAATGCAGTTGTCCCAGACAATACCATAATAGCTGCAGGTGCAGTGGTCCTAAGCAATGCTGTGCTTGAGCCTGGAGTTTATGCAGGCATCCCTGCAAAAAAAGTTAAGGATTCATCTGAGGCAGTATATGAGGCGGCTCATAAAAATGCACAGGGATACCTTATGTACAAGGAGTGGTACAAATAGAAATGATTTTAAAAACTGATATTATGAAGAAACTATTTTTGATTGGTGCAGTAGCAGCTTTGGCAGCTTGTTCTGCACAGCCTGAGACCGGTTACACTGTTAATGTTACCGCTACAGGAGATTTGGCTCAGTTGCCAAATGACACACTTGTGTTTACAGGTGGTACAAGACAGAACCCTGTAATGGATACTGTAGTTCTTGTAAACGGCAAATGTGCAATTAAAGGTGAGACAAATACTCCAACATTCTACACCCTTGCTTTTAAAGGCGAGAAAAGAGCATTTGCAAGACTTTTCTTGGAGAATACCAAAATGTCTGTAACATTTGATGCTGCAGCTCCTGCAGAGGCTGTTGTTGAGGGTGGTGAGATCCAGACTTTGGTTTCTCAGATGAATGCAAAAAGAGAGGAGCTTTCTAAAGCAAACAATCTTGATTCATTGAGAAAAGCTTACCGCACTGCAACTCCAGAGGAGAGAGAGCAGATGATGGCTATTTTTGAGAAAATTGAGAATGAGGTAGCAGCAATTGAGGAGGCTTATACATCAGCTAACCCAACTTCTCCTTACGGCCTTTACAAATTGGCATCTGAGATTGGTGGTATGCCTTATGCAGAGCTTGAGGCAACATTGGCAGCTTACGACACTATTCCTGCTTATGCAGAGAACGTAATGCTTAAAGAGTACAAAGAGGTTGCAGCTCTTGTAAAATCTCTACAGCCAGGTAACCAGGCTCCAGATTTCGTTCAGAATGATCCTGATGGCAAACCTGTAAAATTCTCAGACATCTACTCTAAGAACAAACTTACTATGGTTGATTTCTGGGCTAGCTGGTGTGGTCCATGCCGTGCTTTCAACCCTGAGCTTGTTAAAATTTACAAGAAATACCACAAGAAAGGTTTTGAGATTCTTGGTGTATCTCACGACAGCTCATATGATGCATGGGTTAAAGGTATTAAAGATGATAAACTTACATGGCCTCAGGTTTCAGACCTTAAGTATTGGGACAATGAGGTTGGCAAGATGTATTATGTAAGATTTATTCCTCAGAATATCTTTGTGGATCAGAATGGTGTCATTGTTGGAAGACAGATTGAAAAACCTGAGGTTGACGGATTTATTGGGGATTTCCTTAAAAAATAATCTTCCCGACAGATAAAACAACATAAGGGTCACATCATATTGATGTGACCATTTTCCCTTTTCCCCCACCAGATCCCCCCCTTTACCTCCTGATTATCTACCCGCAGAATATTCTTTCCTTATTTTCATACATTACCTGAGGGAATCAAGCACTTTTGTTCATGCCCTAATCAGACGGCCCGGCTGAAAAAATCATTTTGACGGCGAACTCCTCCTTTTAGCCATCCAAGGATGTCTAACGTCGTCAAACAGGCGCCGTCACAAGACAATGATTTTTTCAACCTCCCATGCCGCCTGATTTGGGAAATCACTCAAGCTGCTTGATTCCCTTCAATAATATATATAATAAAGAGTTATAGAATTCTCAGCAGAGAGAATAATGGTATTGTGACTCCTGAAATGGCGTAAGCAATCATTGCAGATGTACCGTAAAATTTCCGTCTGTTTGAGAAAATGCCTGGTATGAGAAAAACTGGGGCATTTTCGAGTCAGGAAATTAGGTGCAGATGCAATAGATTGCCAGCCAAATTGAAGGTGGAACAATACATTTATTCTCTTTGAGGAGGTGTCTGTATAAGTGTAATTTATATGAAGGATTTTTGTGGGGGAGGGAATAATCTGAATGGAGGACTATGCGGATGGAGGGAGGGGGAATAAAAAAATGTCAGGAGGTGGTCCTGACATTTTTCTGATTATTGTGTTGTTTATTATTCCTCGTTGCGGAAGATGGTTTGAACGCGGTCTGGGCCGAGTGAGATTACTGAGATTGGAACATTAAGCTCTTTCTCTATGAATCTTACATAGTTCATGAACTCAAATGGAAGCTCCTCCTCACGGGTAATCTGTGAAAGGTCTTTGTTCCATCCTTTGAACTCCTTGTAGATTGGCTCAACCTCTGCATAAGTGTCGTAAGGAACCTGGTCTGTCTCCTCACCGTTAACTTTGTAACCTGTACAAACTTTGATGGTCTCAAATGTATCAAGAACATCAGCTTTCATCATGATAAGCTCGGTTACACCGTCAATCATAATTGCGTATTTGAGGGCAGGAAGATCCAACCAGCCGGTTCTTCTTGGGCGTCCGGTTGTTGCACCAAACTCAAATCCTTTTCTTCTTAGCTCCTCGCCGGTCTCGTCGTTAAGCTCAGTAGGGAAAGGACCGCTACCAACTCTGGTACAATATGCTTTGAAGATACCATATACTTTGCCAATTTTGGTAGGGGCAACACCCAAACCTGTACAAACACCCGCACAAGTGGTTGAAGATGAGGTTACAAATGGGTATGAACCAAAGTCAACATCAAGCATTGTTCCCTGAGCACCCTCTGCAAGGATTTTCTTGTTTGCTGAAAGATACTCGTTTGCAACATACTCTCCGTCAACAAGTTTGAATGTTTTTAGGTACTCAATGGCCTCCATCCACTCTGCCTCTTTCTCCTGAGCGTCGTACTCAAAGTCATACTGGGACAAAGTAGCAATGTGTTTGTTCTTTAGTGTGGCAAATCTCTCTGCAAAATCAGCTGTAGTGACATCACCTACTCTAAGACCGTTACGGCCTGTTTTGTCCATGTAAGTTGGGCCAATACCTTTAAGGGTTGATCCAATTTTTGATTTGCCTTTGGCTGCCTCCGAAGCTGCATCCAGGATTCTGTGTGTAGGAAGGATCAGGTGGGCTTTTTTGGAGATAACGATTCTCTCTCTTACAGGAACGCCTGTAGCCTCAATACCCTCACACTCCTCTTTAAAGATAATAGGGTCAATAACAACACCGTTTCCAATGATGTTCATAGCATTTTTTCTGAATACTCCCGACGGAACGGTATGAAGCACAAATTTCTTACCCTCAAAATGCAATGAGTGGCCAGCGTTAGGACCACCCTGGAATCTTGCAATTACAGGATATGAATTAGCTAGAACGTCAACGATTTTACCTTTACCTTCGTCGCCCCACTGAAGGCCAAGAACTACATCTACTTTCATAAATTCTGTTATATGTTAGTTTATTTTATATGTTTCCTTTAATGTTTAGAATGGAAGATCATCTGATGGGTCATCCTCAATTGCAGGTGCCTGGAATACCGGTTGTGCAACTGCTGCCTGCGGCATGTCAGCAGGTGCGGCAGGTGCTGCCCCTTTGCGGTCCAACAACCTTATGTTGTCCGCTACAATCTCTGTGGTATATCTTTTGGCCCCTGTCTGGTCTGCCCAGCTTCTTGTGCGGATTTTACCCTCCACAAAGATTTGGGCCCCTTTCTTGATGTATTTCTCAGACAACTCCGCCAAGTTTCTCCAGCACACTATATTGTGCCACTCGGTCTGGTCCTGCAGTTCACCGTTCTTGTTGCGGTACCTCTCTGTGGTAGCCAATGTGAATGATGCCACGGCAGAGCCGCTCTCCAGATGTCTTACCTCCGGGTCTTTTCCTACATTGCCAATTAGAATAACCTTATTGAATGACATTTTACAAATGATTTTTTAACGGTTAAAATTACAATTTTATTTGGATATAGGGATAAAAAAAAATTAAAAGTTTTCCACAAGTGACATCACCTCTCTCATGGCTCTTGTACATGGTTCCTCTCCTGTAAATAGTCTGAACGCCGGAATTGCTTGATTATAAAGCCAAAAGCGCCCATCTATGTAGCGTCCGGCCCCTTTATTGGCAAGGTTTGGGTGGGCATAATTAGCTTCAAAAACAATCTTGCCGTTGAGCGGAACATCCCTCAGTTGCTCTATTTCCATTGAGAGGTTGTAAATTATTATATCTGTCTTAGGCAGCAGCAGCGGAATATCTGCAAGTGGGATGTATTGTACCCCAATCTTTTCTGCAAATGGTTTTGCAGCGTGGGAACTTCTGTTGGCAAAATAGACCTCCATCCCCATATCTGCAACTGCAAGGGCGGCTGCTTTTCCTGCTCCACCTGCCCCAATTACCAGTGCTTTAGGTTGTTCCTTAAATTTAGAGAGTGGCTCAAGGGTGTTTTTTACCCCGTAGTAATCTGTATTATAGGAGTAGAGTTTTCCCTCTTTGCAGATTACTGTGTTGGAGCTTGAGAGGATGGATGAGATTCTGTCGGGAATACAGATGTATTCCATAACCTCATCTTTGAATGGGGAGGTTACATTTGTTCCTGTGAACCCCTCATCTTTAAAGCGTTGCATTGCCTCTTTGCAGGTTGGTGCCTGCAGGAGCGAGTATGAGTGTTTCCCATCTCCGTATGCCGCCTTGAACAGGGCAGGGCTTTTGGAGTGGGAAATGGGGTTTCCAATGAGTGAGAATTTTGCCATAGTGAGGCAAAATTACAAATTATTCTGTTTGTTTATCCTCTTTAATGAGAGTGCGTATATGGCTCCATATACAATCAGCTGAACAAGCAGTGTGATTATTTGGGGAGCTGCATCAAGGAGGCTTCCACCCATGGAGTTGAGCTTTATGTATCCAATGATTCCGGGTGAGGTGGGGACAAGGTAATGTATTGTCTGCCACAGAAACGGAATCTGATTGAGAGGGAATGAGCTTCCGGAGAGGAATATCAGCCCTACAGAGAAGAACGGTACATAGAGCATCACCTCTTCCGGGTCTTTGAACAGCGGTGTCACAGCCCCTATGAATGCTCCGGTGGTGATGATAAGCAGTGCAATGAACAGATATAGTTCCCATGGTGCAGCCAGTTGCGGAAGGTTGAAGATTCCGGGTACCAGCCCCACTATAAAGAAGGAGAGAAGAAAATATCCTCCGGCCAATATAGGGATAAATTTCAATGGGGAGATTCTCCCATAGCCTGCCAGTATCCCTCCACTCATGAGCATGGTCTGGAATATGATTATTATGAGTGCTATTGGAAGGAGGTAGGAGCCGTATCCGCCGTTGCTGTTGTACATTATCACATGGTCATAATTCACGCCGGGGGTCTGGGCTATTGTATATTGTTGTAGCAGTGGAAGGGTTCCCACTGTTGCTGTACGCAGATTGTTGTTGGTCTGCTGCATCGCAGATGCTATTGCCTTTTGGATTGTAAGGTAATATAGGAATGATGTGGTGGTCTCATTCACTGCAAAACAGGCCTCATCCCCGCTTATGATTCTTTGGGTAAAGTCTGGTGGCAGGGTTACTATCCCCTTTACCCTGGCACTTTTCATCAGTGATATTGCCTGTGGTAGGGATTGGCTCTGTGCATATATCTTTACCCCTTGTGTGGCATTGAGGTTGCGGATATATTCTCTGCTTATTGGCGTCTGGGATTTGTCTATTACGGCAACCGGTACATCCGTTACTATATTGGGGTTGTACATGAGGCCGTAAAGGATACCATACCCTATGGTTCCCCCAAGTATTACCAGAGCAGTTCCCCACATTATCGGAAGCGGTTTCCCTTTCCCCTTTAGGATTGCCCTTTTGAGCAGCGGTGTGGTGCAGATGAATACTGCACAGGATAGGAGCAGAAATGAGAAGTTGTGCCAGCTGTATGCCAGAGATGCGTCATTGTAAAGCGACGCCTGGTATCCAAGTATGAAGTGCCTTACCGGAAATATACCACATATGACCCTGAAAGGTGCGTACATGTTCTCAATGGGGAAGGTTACCCCTGATGCTGTAGCTCCCAATGCCCCTATCATGGATGCTATGGAGATTGCAATGGAGACTTTGGGGATTATTGAGATTATGGCAATTCCCAGTGTTATTGTGGAAACAGTGAAGAGGATGGAGTTTGCGGTTATGGCAAACAGGTTCCCTTGTAACGGGATGAGTCCGGTGCCAAAGAATATCCAGTTTGCAAGGAGGGTGTATGTTATGAATATGACGGTATAGGGGAGCATCTTCCCCGCAATGGCGTGCAGGATGTTCCCGTTTCCGCTCTGTAACCACTCTTTTGTAAGGTCTGTTCCAATTGTATATACTGTAAATGTCAGTATGAAGATCTGGAAGAAGATAAAAAAGAACGGATAGGAGAGGAATGTGCCGTAGTTTAGGGTTGTGTTGTATGAGGAGGTGAATATCCCGTTTGTGGGGAGTATTATTGATTCTATTTTATGGGTTGGCACACCTGCCATTTCCCCTTGTACTGTTGCAAGGGATGATGAGAATTCTCCCAATGTTTTGGTAAAGGCACCCTCTATCTCGCCCCCTATGGCAAGGAGGGCGTAATGGAATATGCAGGTTATGGTTGGGGTTGCCCCAGACTGCAGTTGCTGGGAGAAATCGGGAGGGATTACTATATAGCCGTATATCTCCATCTGCTGCAACGCTTTTTTAGCGGCAGCCTCATTGCTGAAGATGGCAGATGCAGATACGGAGAGTGTTGGAGAGGCCTGGACAGCGCATATTATTTGCTGCGATGCTGGGGTGTTTGAGTTATCCACAATACCAACAGGGAGATTCTCAATCCTGCCGTCTCCAAATATGGTTGCCATAAAGATGAGGGTAAAAAGGGGGATTGCAACTGCTGCAATAAAGTGCCTTTTGCAGTTGCAGATTCTCCCTATTTCCCTTTTGAGTGCCTGTTTCATCTTGTTCCTATTTGTAATGTAGAATTACGCTCATACCCGGACGCAACATCTTGCTCACAGATGTCTGTGTTGCCGGCCTTGCTTTTATCTTAAAGGTTGTAAGGTCATACGAACCGCTCTGACGGCTGCTTTGCCATGTGGCATAGCTTCCCAGAGGACTTGCGTAATACACTTCAAATTCTATCTCAGCATTGTTGAGTGCGGGGATTGCCCCTATAAATGTCTTGCCGGGGAGAAAACTCTCCAGCAAGTCTTCCCTTATGTTCAGTACCACATGGTTATCTTCAAGTTCAAGCAGGTTCATTAGGGCAGTTCCAGGCATTACAAGCTCACCGACAGATGGATATATCTCACTTATGGTTCCATCTGCAGGGGCTGTGAGGTAACTGTCCTGCATTAGCGAGAGCACCTCATTGAGGCTCCCTTGGGCAGCATTTACCATTGCCCTTGCAGTTTGTTTGTCCTCCTTTTGAGCCCCCTCCACAGCCATCTGGTATTGGTAGAGGGCAGCCTTCTCTGCAGCTGTGGCACTCTGGGCCAGAGCCTGGGCCTCCTCTTTGCGTTGGAGTGTAACCACGCTGTCCTGATACAATCTGAGAACCCTCTCATAAGTGCTTGCGGCAAGTTCTGCCTGGGAGCGGGCGGCACTCCATATCTGTTTGAGTGAGGCTATGGCCTGTTCCCTTGCCCCTGCATCAATCTTCTGCTGCTGGTAATAGGCGGCATCTTTCATTGCCTGCGCACTCTCCATCATGGCGCTGGTCTCAGGGCTGTTTATAAGTACCAATGTATCCCCTTTTGCCACAGCTTCCCCCTCCTGCACATAAAACTTCTCAATTCTCCCCAACAGTTTCCCCGATATCTTTATCTGGGTACATTCTATCTCCCCCTGCAATATCTCCGGGGTATTTCTGTAGAGGATCATTCCAAAAATGGAGACTATGGCTACTATAACCACAACAAACGTGGTTATTTTAAGCAGTAATTTATTCTCTGTATTCATTGTGCAATTCTATAAATTTGTCTGTACCGGATGTGATTGCCAGCAGGTTGGCAAGTGTTGTGCAGTATTCCCATTTGGCAAGGCTGAGCGCTGTCTTTGCTTTTGTGAGGGCGGTTTGTGCCGCAATAGTTTCTGTAGAGGTACACAATCCCTCTGCAAACTCTTTTTCCCTCTCCCTCAAAAGCTCCTGGGCAAGTTGCAGTGTCCCTTCAAGGGTGAGGATGTTGTAATATGCATCCTCCATTTTGCCTCTAAGGGTAATTGCTGCTGTAAACAGTTCTTCTGTTGCCTGGTCTGTTGCGTATTGCAGTTGCTGTTGCTCCAGTCTGCTTTTCTTTATCTGGCTCTCCCTTACCAGCCCGTCAAAAATATCCCACTGCATAAGTGCCCCTACGGTGGTGCGGGGGAGGAGGTTTTTGGGGATATTGTTGGTGTAGATGCTTTGTCGGGAGAATAATGCAATGTTTGGCAGATAGTTGCTTTTTGCAATTTTCTCACTGTTCTCAAGGATTCTCTCCTGGCTGCCCAGCAGTTTGAGCTGTGGGTTGTAGTAGAGGATATCATCTTGCAGGGTTGCTATGGATGGGATGGTGTCCAAAGTGAAGTATCCGCAATTTGGAATGGCATCTGCCTTTATACCCAATATTGCGTTGAGGGCGGCCGTTGCACTTTGGGTGTTGTGGCGGGCACTTTCCAGTTCCCTTACTGCATCCTCTTTGGCAACCTGTACCACAAGGAGCTGTGCCTTGTTGATGAACCCTTCATCTTTGAGCCTTGTGGCGTTGAAGAGCATCTTGTTTATGTACTCCATATTCTCCTGCTGCATATTCTCCACCTCATGGCAAAGTTTGAGGGAGTAGAATGCTGTTATCATAATGGCCATCTGCATATTATGGGTAATTGCAGCCTGGTGGGTGGCACTGTTTGTGAGCTCTTTCCCAATCTTACCCGCAAAGAGCCTTTTTCCCCCTGTAAAGAGGGGCCATACCGCAGTGGCATCTATTGTAGTTATCTCTTTGTCCAACAGTGGAATAGAGAGGGTGAGGGAGCTGAGTCCCCCGGCAAGCTGCCCCAATTGCGGGAAGAGTTGACCCAAGAGATCTGAGGCCGCTTCCCCAATATTTATATCTGCAGAAATTCCATTTTTTGACAACAGGTAGCCTCCCGACGAATTTATCTGCGGGTACCATGCTGCATTGAGTTCCCTTTTTTGTGCTTTGGCAACCTCAATGGCCGATTGGGATATTTTAATGGCATTATTGTGGCTCTGAAGGAGGAAAACTGCTTCTTCCAGTGTGAGAAGGGGTTGGGGCGTTGTTTGTGTGGATAGGGAATCCGGGGTAATCCCCCTTGCTGTACTGCAGGCCACGCATAAAAGGGTAAACAGTAATAATTGTCTCATAAACCAGTGTTTGTTTAAAGACAATTATTGTTTGGATTTTGTTCTGTTATGTGGCGTTTATCTTGAGCAGCGTTGTCTTACCGCTTCATAGCAAAGTACGGCTGCTGAGACAGATACATTAAGGGAGTCAAGCTCTCCCAACATAGGAATCTTTATTTTTGCGTTTGATGCCTCCCTCCAGAAATTGGTAAGTCCGGTGGATTCTGTCCCCATAACTATTGCTGTAGGGGAGACCATATCTGTATTGTAGTACCACTGGGAGTCCTGCAGTTGGGCTGTAAAGATATTTATGTTGTTTTTCCTCAGCCACTCGAGTGCCTCCTCATTGCTGCATGCCACAACCTGATTGGTGAAGATTCCTCCAAGGCTGGAGCGGATGAGGTTTGGATTGTAGAGGTCTGTGAGAGGGTCGCAAACAAGCACTGCATCAATGCCGCAGGCGTCTGCACTTCTGAGAAGGGCTCCAAGGTTGCCCGGTTTTTCCACTCTCTCCACTACAAGGACAAGGGGCTGTTCCCACTTTTTTCCAAATACAATATCCTGTAGGGAAAGGTGTTTCTCCTCCACAACAGCAACCACTCCCTCTGTATTCTCCCTGTATGCAATTTTTGCATAGGCATTTGGAGAAAGGGAGAAGAGTTGCAGGGTGGAAAGATTGTAATTTACTGGGAATAAATTCTCTATCTGCTCGGGAGTTATAATGCTGTTGTTGAAGAAGATGGATTTGAGGGTGTATCCATTGCCAATGCAGGCTTTAATTTCCCTCAAACCCTCCACAACAAAAAGCTTTTGGGCGCGGCGCTCCTTGGATTTCTCCATAAGCGCCACTGTCTCCTTTATTTTTGGATTCTGGGCAGATGTTATTTCAAGTATTCTCATTCCCAAAATTTATGTTTCTTATTTGTAGCTCTCCGGTCTCATCTGAGGGAAGAACAACACATCCTGGATAGTGGTCTGACCTGTCATGAACATAGTAAGACGGTCAATACCTATACCCATGCCGGATGTTGGAGGCATACCGTACTCAAGTGCACGTACAAAGTCCATGTCTATATACATAGCCTCATCATCACCTTTGTCCTTAAGTTTGAGCTGGTCCTCAAAACGGGCAAGCTGGTCGATAGGGTCATTAAGCTCGCTGTAAGCATTTGCAAGCTCCTTACCGCATACAAACAGCTCAAAGCGCTCTGTAAGGTTAGGGTTGCTACGGTGGCGTTTTGTAAGTGGAGACATTGATACAGGGTAATCTGTGATGAAGGTAGGCTGTACAAGATGTTTCTCGCAGTACTCACCAAAGATGGCATCAATAAGTTTGCCCTCACCCATCTTCTCATCCACCTCCACATGAAGTTTCTTACAGGTCTCTCTAAGCTCTGCTTCACTCATGCCGGCAATGTCAACACCAGCATACTCCTTTATTGCCTCAAGCATAGGGAGTCTTCTGTATCCTGCAGCAAAATCCACCTCTGTGCCGTTGATGTTAACTTTTGTGGTTCCGTTCACAGCTGTGGCAACAGTTGCAAGCATCTCCTCTACAAAGTCCATCATCCAGTTGTAGTCTTTGTATGCAACATAAATCTCCATACATGTGAACTCTGGGTTGTGGGTTCTGTCCATACCCTCGTTGCGGAAGTTCTTTGCAAACTCGTAAACGCCGTTGTAACCACCTACAATAAGACGTTTCAGATACAACTCATTTGCAATACGCAAATACAAAGGCATATCCAAAGTGTTGTGGTGGGTGATGAACGGTCTTGCTGTAGCACCGCCCGGAATTGGCTGAAGGATAGGGGTCTCAACCTCAAGACAACCTCTCTCGTCAAAGAAACGGCGCATGGTTGAGATGATTTTGGACCTCTTCATGAATGTCTCCCTAACCTGTGGGTTTACTATAAGGTCCACATATCTCTGGCGGTATCTCAACTCAGGATCTGAGAATGCGTCAAATACCTCTCCATCTTTCTCCTTTACAATTGGGAGCACTCTTAGAGACTTGCTTAGAACTGTAAGCTCTTTTGCGTGTACAGATTTCTGCCCTGTCTGGGTAACGAAAGCAAATCCTTTGATTCCAATAATATCTCCAATATCAAGCAGTTTCTTGAAAACAGTGTTGTACAGGGTTTTGTCCTCTCCCTGGCAGATTTCATCCCTCTTTACATATACCTGAACCCTTCCTTTCTCATCCATCAGCTCAATGAATGCTGCGGCACCCATAATTCTGCGGCTCATGATACGTCCGGCAATAGCAATCTCCTGGAAGTTGTTCTCCTCTGGGTTGTACCTCTCCCTGATATCCTCAGTTGTGGCATTTACGGGGTACATTGCAGCCGGATACGGCTCAATTCCCAATTCTCTCATCTGTACAAGGGCATTGCGTCTGTTCTGCTCCTGCTCGTTCAAATTCAATTCCATATATATCTGATTTTTATATTGTCAAATAAGTGAAGTTACAAAAGTAATATTTTTTGGTGGATTTTCCTATTTGGTACAGCAAAAAAAAGATTGCTTTGGAAAAATTAAATTCTTATCTTTGTGTGTTATGGAAATTAATAATATAGGTAGAAAGTGGATTGTTAAGGAGCCGGGAAATCCGGCTATTGTACGCCGTCTCTCACAAGAGTTGGGGACGGACCCTGTGCTTGCCAACTTGTTGGTGCAGAGGGGTATAACAACATATGAAGAGGCCCGTACATTCTTTAGGCCAGACCTTTCAATGCTGCATGACCCTTTCCTTATGAAGGATATGGACAAGGCGGTGGAGCGTTTGCGCAAGGCCGTTGAGAATGGGGAGAAGATATTGGTTTATGGAGATTATGATGTAGATGGAACTTCTGCAGTTTCGCTGGTCTATACTTTCCTCAGTACAATTACCAGGAATCTGGAGTATTATATTCCTGTAAGGTATGATGAGGGTTATGGTATTTCCTATAAGGGAATTGACTGGGCGCATGAGGGGGGATATACTCTTGTAATAGCCCTGGACTGCGGCATAAAGGCGGTTGAGAAGGTGCAGTATGCAAAAGAGAAGGGGATAGACTTCATTATTTGTGACCATCATCTTCCCGATGAACTTCTTCCTCAGGCAGTTGCCATATTGGATCCTAAGAGGGAGGATTGCCATTATCCTTTTGATGATTTGTCGGGATGCGGAGTGGGATTCAAACTTGTGCAGGGATATGCAAAAAGGTATGGAATTCCATTTGAGCAGATAGTTCCCCTCCTGGATCTTGTTGCGGTAAGTATTGCAACAGACCTTGTATCTGTTACCGGGGAGAACAGGGTGTTGGCATTCTATGGCCTCAAACAACTCAATGAGGCTCCAAGAAAAGGTCTGCTTTCCATGATAAAACTCTCCGGACTGGAGAAACATACAATTTCCATAGACGACATAGTATTTAAAATTGGCCCAAGAATCAATGCTGCGGGCAGGATGGAGAGTGGCAGGATGGCAGTGGATCTCCTTACATCAAGGAGGGAGGAGGATGCACTCAATATTGGAAAAGAGATAAATGTCCATAATAACGAGCGCAAGAATGTGGATAGGGAGATTACAGTAGAGGCAATTGAGATGGTAAAACGCTCGCCTGATTTTGAGAAGAGAAAATCTACTGTAGTGTATAACTCGCAATGGCATAAGGGTGTGGTTGGCATTGTGGCAAGCCGTCTGGTTGAGGCTTATTACAAACCTACGATTGTCCTTACAAACTCAAACGGATTTGTGACAGGTTCTGCCAGAAGTATCCCGGGTTTTGACCTTTATGAGGCAATTGAGAGCTGCTCAGATCTGCTTGAGAATTTTGGTGGACACATGTATGCTGCCGGTATGACCCTCAAGGAGGAGAATCTGGCCGAGTTCTCACAGAGATTTGAGAATTTTGTGGCACAGAAAATTACTCAGGAGATTCTCACCCCTATAGTGAACATAGATTCGTTCCTGGATTTCAAGCAGATTACCCCTAAATTCTTTAGGATACTCAAACAGTTCCAGCCGTTTGGACCGGGCAACAGTTCTCCTGTGTTTGTAACCGAGAATGTCTATGACAACGGAAACGGAAGGGTAGTGGGAAGTGATAACGGACACCTTAAACTGGAGCTTATACAGGAGGATGAACCTTACAGGTACATTTCGGCCATAGCGTTCAACAAGAGCGAGCATTTCAGCCATATGCAGGGCGGTAACCCGGTGGATATCTGCTACTCAATTGCAGAGAACTATTACAGGGGAATTGCCAACTTGCAGTTGAGGATAAAGGATATAAGGAACAGAGAAGATTTTATATAAGAACACAATATTATCATGCAAGAAGAGGAAGTTGTTGAGAGGGAGGAGGTTGTGGATGATGTTGCTGCTGAGGGCGGCAACGGGACCGGGAAATATGAGAAACTTATACATGACGGAGACAACAAGTACAAGCTTTCCGGTATGTACAAGGACTGGTTCCTTGACTACGCCTCGTATGTAATTTTGGAGCGTGCGGTACCGCATATCTCTGACGGTTTCAAACCTGTACAGAGACGCATAATGCACGCAATGAAGAATATAGACGACGGCCGATTCAACAAGGTTGCAAATATTATTGGTCAGACAATGCAGTATCACCCTCATGGAGATGCCTCCATAGGAGATGCACTTGTACAGTTGGGACAGAAAGACCTCCTTGTGGATTGCCAGGGTAACTGGGGTAATATCCTTACAGGAGATAGTGCTGCTGCTCCCCGATATATTGAGGCCCGTTTGAGTGAGTTTGCAAAAGAGGTGGTATTCAATCCAAAAACCACTGAGTGGATGAACTCCTACGACGGCCGCAATCAGGAGCCGGTGAATCTTCCAGTAAAATTCCCGTTGTTGCTTGTTCAGGGAGTTGAGGGTATTGCGGTAGGTCTTGCATCAAAGATCCTGCCCCATAACTTCAATGAGGTGATAGATGCTGCCATTGCACATTACAAGGGTGAGGAGTTTGAGCTTTACCCGGATTTCCCTACTGGCGGCCTTATAGACTGCAGCAAATACAACAGAGGTTTGAGAGGCGGTGCGGTAAAGGTGCGTGCAAAGATTTCAAAATTGGACAAGAAAACCCTTGTCATTACTGAGATACCTTTCGGGAAGAGTACATCTGTCCTTATTGAGAGTATCCTAAAGGCCAATGACAAAGGGAAAATAAAAATAAAGAAGGTGGATGACAACACTGCTGCCAATGCGGAGATTGTAATCCATCTACATAATGACATCTCTCCTGACAAGACAATTGATGCCCTATATGCCTTCACAGATTGTGAGGTATCAATCTCTCCTAATGCCTGTGTTATTATGGAGAAGCATCCGCATTTCATTGGTGTGGATGAGATTCTCCGCTACAGTGCCGATTATACCAAAGAGCTGTTGCGCAGGGAGCTTGAGATAAGGATGGCCGAGCTGGAGAATGAGTGGCATTATTTCTCTTTGGAGAAGATTTTCTTTGAGAACAAGGTATATCGCATTCTGGAGCAGGAGGCCAGGACATGGGAGGCACAGCTTGGGGATGTGCTTGCAAAGATGAAGGAGTTCCAGCACCTTGTACACAGGCCAATTGTTATGGACGACATCCATAAGCTGGTGGAGAAACCTGTACGCAAGATCTCCAAATTTGATGTCAAGGCGGTTGATGAGAAGATTGCCAAACTTGAGGAGGAGATGAAGGTGGTGCAGCATAACCTTGCTCATCTTGTGGAGTATGCCATATCTTACTTTAAGAAGCTTAAGAAGAAATACGGGGCAAAATATCCAAGACTTACAGAGTTGGGCAATTTTGAGACAATTGAGGCAACCAAGGTGGTTGTGGCAAATGCCAAACTTTATATGAACCGCTCTGAGGGTTTTGTGGGTACAGACCTCAAGAAAGATGAGAATGCGGAGTATGTATGCGAGTGCTCGGATATTGATGATATAATTGTATTCCTCAAGAACGGAAAATATATTGTAACCAAGGTGCAGAACAAGGCATTTGTGGGGAAGGACATTATTCATGCGGCGGTGTTTGTGAAGAACGACGCCCGTACAATATACAATGCCGTTTACAAGGACGGAAAATATTCTGCAGACGGTTCTACAGGTACAGTATATGCAAAAAGGTTCTCGGTTACAAGCGTTACCAGGGACAAATGGTACGATGTTACCCAGGGCAAACCTGATTCTACCCTTGTATGGTTCTCTGCAAACCCTAACGGAGAGGCGGAGGTGCTGAAGGTGTTCCTAAAACCAAGGCCAAAACTCAAGAAACTTATTTTTGAGTACGATTTTGCGGAACTTGCCGTTAAGGGAAGGGCTTCTATGGGAAATATCCTCTCAAGGAATCCGCTACACAAGGTACAGCTAAAATCAAAGGGAAAATCCACCATTGGAGGCAAGCCTATCTGGTTTGATACAGATATAAACCGCTTGAATGAGGATAACCGTGGAATGTTGCTTGGTGAGTTCCACAGCGGTGACCGCATTCTTGTAATCTGCAAGGACGGTACATTCTACACCACCAACTTTGATTTGAGCAACAGATACCAGGGTGAGATAATTAAGATTGAGAAATTTGACTCACAGAAATGCTATAGTGCAATATATATAGATGGTGAGACAGGGTTCCATTATATAAAGAGGTTCTCATTTGAGCCAAGCGACAGTGTCCCTACATTATTCATTTCAGATGCTCAGGGTTCAAGTTTTGTACAGCTGAGTGAGGATGCCCACCCGCAGGCCCTCATTACCTTTGGAGGCAAACATGCCAAAAGGGAGGCAGAGGCAATTGATGTGGAGGAGTTCATTGGAAAGAAAGGGTTCAAGGCAAAAGGAAAGAGGGCAACAGCATTTGAGGTGGAGAGTGTGAAATTCATAGAGCCGCTGCAGAAGGAAGTGGATAATCTTCCCGACGAAGGGGCGGAAACAGAGGAGCCAGTAGCTCCCGAGGCAACTCCTGAACAGGAGGGATTTGCTCCGGGCAGTACAGTGGAATTTGATGAACCTACACTTTTTTAGTGAATTTATCGGGAAGAAATTATGATTATAACTCTATGTGGTTTTATGGGTAGTGGAAAAAGTACTCTTGGAAGGGGACTGGCTGCTGCTTATAATTGCCGGTTCATAGATCTGGATGAATACATAGAGGACAAATGGTCCATGAGTGTCTCCACAATTTTTGCAAAGAAAGGGGAGGAGTGGTTCCGCAATGAGGAGTGCAACTCACTTAAGGAGATAGTGGCGGAGTATGAATATCTCTCATCTAAAGAACCTTATACACTGGTTTTGGCCCTTGGTGGTGGAACAGTAACCTCTGCCCCAAGTGCAGAGGTGGTACGCTCCAATACCCATTGCATATATCTGCAATGCTCTAAAGAGGTACTGCTTGGGCGTCTAATGAAAAATAATTCACGCCGTCCGCTACTTGCCGGCAAATCTGAAGAGGAGATGAGTGCAGCCATAGATTCCCTTATGGCCCACAGAGAAGAAATCTATCGCTCAACCGCATCATTGGTATTTGATACCTCAGACAAGAGAATGGGAAGGATACTCAAAGAATTTGGGAAGATGTTTGAGCTAGGGGGGAGGTAAGTAGATGAGGGCAATCTTAAAGGGGGGCCTCCTGCATCAAAGTTCCACAAAATGGAACTGCTTATTTGGTAATGGCGGGACATTTTATGGAAAATAGTATATATCGCATAACGCTGCAATTTTAATTTTCTTTCCAATAAATTCATCTGCAAGTGGTTTATCTGTAGTTACCATTAGCAAAACAGGCTGGTCAATGACCAGCCTGTTTATTGGGAAATATTTGGCACTCTGCCAAGTTTCTAAATTTACACCTTTTGGATTGCTCCCTATAGGTTTTTAAGACACTCGTTTACATTGTGCTCTATGCGGGCGGTTATGTCTGTTCCTTCCGCTTTTTCAAATTTTTCACCTATGATATTCTCATAAAGCTCTATGTAGCGCTCGGTGATACCATCTACAATCTCCGGAGTCATTTGGGGAACCTGCTGTCCCTCTTGTCCCTGGAAACCGTTTGCCATAAGCCACTCACGTACAAACTCTTTTGAAAGTTGTTTCTGCTTTTCACCCTTATTGAGACGCTCCTCGTACCCTTCTGCGTAGAAATAGCGTGAAGAGTCTGGGGTGTGGATCTCATCCATCAAATATATTTTACCGTCTTTTTTGCCAAACTCATATTTGGTATCAACAAGGATAAGTCCCATTTTGGCTGCAATTTCAGTTCCTCTCTGGAAAATTGCGTGGGTGTAAGCCTCAAGTTGCTCGTAATCCTCTTTGCTTACAATGCCTTGTGCAATAATTTCCTCTTTTGAGATGTCCTCATCATGACCCTCTGCCGCTTTTGTGGTTGGAGTGATGATAGGTTTAGGGAATTTCTGGTTTTCTACCATACCGTCAGGCATTTCTACACCACATATTGTGCGTTTGCCCTCTTTGTACTCTCTCCATGCGTGTCCCGAAAGGTAGCCGCGGATAACCATCTCCACTTTAAATGGCTCGCATTTGTGACCAACTGTTACCATTGGATCCGGAACAGCAATTTTCCAGTTTGGAAGGATGTCAGCTGTTGCGTCAAGGAATTTTGCCGCTATCTGGTTAAGTACCTGACCTTTAAAAGGAATTCCTTTAGGGAGAACCACATCAAATGCAGAAATGCGGTCTGAAACTACCATTACAAGGTATTCATCATTGATGCTATATACGTCGCGAACCTTTCCAACATAGTGGAATGTCTGTCCGGGGAAATTGAAATTGGTCTTTACAATTGCTTCCATTTATTTAATATATTTTTCTGTAACTTTTCTTATTTATATTTATACATACAGTTTCTCAAACAGCTCCCTGATAGGTTGCGATTCCCTTATTATGTTAAGGGTAAGGTTGGCGTGTCCCTTGGCAAATCCGTTGCCTACAATAAGGTTTATGTCTTTGCCTACACCTTCTGCTCCAAGTGCAGCTTTTGTAAAGCTGGTTGCCATGGAGAAGAAATAAACACTTCCTCTACCTTTTGTAACAAGGATTGATGTCATCTCAGTTGACGGTACGTTAACGTTGTTTACAGTTACATCACATCCTCTTCCTCCTGTGATGGACATCACCTTGTGGTAAACATCCATTACATTTGTTGCATCTGCTACAATAACATCAGTGGCCAGCCCCATATCCTTTATTCTTTGGGCATTTGTTTGAGAATACTCCACAACAATAACCTTACCGTACTGCCCTACATTTTTCATTGCCTGATAGCAGCACAAAATACCGGATTTTCCTCCACCTCCTATGATGCAGACAATTTCCCCTTCTGTTACAAGACGGTCAACCTGGGCAGGGGCTCCTGCCACATCCAATGCTGCAAGTGCAAGTTTTTCCGGAATATCATCTGGAAGAACAGCAAACAGGCCGCTCTCAAACAGGATTGCCTGAGCGTCAACATCCACTTGCTCGGAATCTGGGGATATATTGAGGATTCTGTTGATTTTTAGTGGTGTCAACGACAAGGATACAAGGGTTGCAATCTTGTCGCCAACTTTAAGGTTCTGGGTGTTCTGGAATTTTGGTCCAATCTCTTTAACTGTGCCTATAAGCATTCCACCCGAGCCTGTTACAGGATTTTGCATTTTACCTCTCTCTTCAACAATAGAGAGTATAAGCTCCTCCATTTTCTCAGGGTCTGCTCCGCAGAACTGTCTTATCTGCGTGTAGCTTGCCGAGTCTATATTCAGGGTCTTTACATCTATGAGAATCTCATTCTCATAAATTTCCATATTGTTGTCCAGTTTTATGGCTGGCTGAGGCAGAGTCCCTTTAGGATTAAGGACCCTGTGTGTTCCATATCTGCATCCACCTGTTAACATATTGTGCAATTATTCTGTTGTTAATATATGTATCCGAATTTCTGGAGCTCTTTCTTGCTCTCCCTCCAATTAGGATTTACCTTTACAAACATCTTAAGGAAAACTTTCTTCTCAAAGAATTTCTCCATATCCCTGCGGGCCTGGGTTCCAACCCTCTTTAGTGCAAGGCCTTTTGGGCCAATTATAATTCCTTTCTGGGACTCTCTGATTACATTTATCACCGCACTTATATTGTAGATATCCTCATTCTCCTCAAATGCGTCAATCACAACCTCTGTGCAGTAAGGGATCTCCTTGTTGTAGTTTAGGAGGATCTTCTCCCTGATAATCTCAGAGGCAAAGAATCTCATGCTCTTGTCGGTGAAGACATCTCTGTCATACCATGCGTGCTGTTGTGGAAGAAGCTCTACAAGTCTGCCAAGAAGTATATCTATATTGAACTTGTTGAGTGCTGAGATTGGAAGAATCTCTGCCTTTGGTACTGTTGCATGCCATTTCTCCACAAGCTCAACCACTTTTTCCTGTTTGGTCTCGTCTATCTTGTTTATGGCAATTATCACAGGGCACTCAACTTTGTTGAGTTTGTTTATGTATTCTATGTTCTTGTCTGTCTTCTCCACTACGTCTGTAACGTATAGGATGATGTCTGCATCTCCAATGGCGGTCTCCACAAAATCCATCATGCTCTCCTGCAGCATGTAGTTTGGTTTTAGGATACCCGGAGTGTCAGAGAATACAATCTGGTAATCCTCTCCGTTTACAATGCCCATAATACGGTGTCTTGTAGTTTGGGCCTTTGCGGTAACAATGGAAAGTTTCTCCCCCACAAGTGCATTCATGAGGGTTGATTTTCCAACGTTAGGATTACCTATTATATTTACAAAACCAGCTTTGTTTATCTGGTCCATTCCATTTTCCATTTCCATAATACGGATGAGTTTTACTCAAATGAACCCATTTTAAGCATAGAAACCTCAAGATCTGTAAGGAATCTCCACTGGCCTCTTCTGAGATTTTTCTTGGTAAGGCCTGCAAAATATACTCTGTCAAGCTTTTTAACCTTGTAGCCAAAGTGCTCGAACATTCTTCTTACAATCCTGTTTCTTCCCGAGTGGATCTCCACACCTACCTGAGATTTGTCCTCATCTATGTAAGAAAGGGCATCTGCCTGAACAAATCCGTCCTCAAGCTGTATGCCGTCCAACAATGCCTGGAAGTCTGAACCCTTGAAGTTCTTGTCCAAGAATACATGGTAAATCTTCTTTTTCTCAAAAGAAGGGTGGGTAAGCTTGTCTGCAAGTTCTCCGTCGTTTGTAAGAAGCAACACGCCTGTTGTTGCCTTATCCAATCTTCCTACTGGATATACTCTCTCTGCGCATTTGCCCTCTACAAGCTGCATTACGGTTTTATCGGCATGAGGGTCGCTCATTGTAGTAACAAAATCTTTTGGTTTGTTCATTACAATGTAAACTTTAGCCTCACCTTTAATGCGCTCGTCGTTGAATTTTACAACATCTTTAGGATAAACTCTTGTACCAAGCTCTGTGATGATTACACCGTTTACACTTACAAGACCTGCTGTAATGAAGTCATCAGCCTCTCTTCTTGAGCAGATTCCAGAGTTTGCGATGTACTTGTTCAATCTTACACCTTCGTCAGCTTTTGCTTTAGGGGCACGCTGTGCCGGGGTGTAGTTCTGGACACCTTTGTAGTTTCTTCTCTCCTCAAGAGATTTTCCTACCATTCCGTAGGCTCTCTTTCCGGTAAACTCCCTCTCGCCAAAACTTCTCTTGTCTCCTCTCTCCTCAAAATTCCTCTCGCTGCGGCCGAAAGGTTTTCCACCTCTTGTCTCTTTGCCAAAAGGTTTCTCATCTCTGAAAGATCTTCCTGCAGGTTTTGCACCTCTTGGAGCTTTGCCAAAAGAACCCTCACCTTTAGAAGTTCTTGAATAGTTACGCTTTGCTGAGCTCTCTACAGCCGAGCCTTCAACTGAGCCTTCACCGGCTGAGTAGCGTCTTGCAGGTCTCCCCTGCGCTGTGCCTCTTGTTGCACCGGCAGATTTTCTGCCGTTTGAAGCACTTGTACGTCCTGCACTCCTTGTGCTGGTACGTTTGTTGTTGGTGTTGTTTCTCATCTATATATGTAAAAATAGGTGGCAAAGGTATGATAATCTGCGAGATTTTCCTATTTTTACTAAATAATTTGAGGAGGATATGTCTGTGAGAAAAACAATTGGAATCTCTCCCCTTGTAAGGGAGAATATAAATGTGGCACTGAAATCCATTTTGAGCAACAGACTCAGGTCATTGCTTACAATCTTTATAATTGCAGTAGGAATTACATCGCTGGTTGGTATCCTTACCGCTACGGATGCCCTAAAGAGGGAGGTGTTCTCAAGTTTTGAGAAGTTTGGCACAACTTCATTCTCCATTGTCTCAAAATATTACTCCGTAGAGGGTGGTGTACGTTCCAGAATGAGGAATTCTTCAGCCATAACCTATAATCAGGCCAGAATGTTCAAGGAGAATTTCAAGGAGGATTGTACGGTCTCCATCTTTACAACAGTGGGCTCATCATCAACTGTAAAATATGAGGGTGAGAATACCAACCCCACTGTCTCTGTAATTGCGGCGGATGAGGATTATCTGAGCTACTCAAACGGTACAATAAAAAAGGGGAGGGGATTGAGTGAGAGTGACATTAAGATGAACTCCTTTGTGTGTGTTGTGGGAAACGGCATTGTCCGTTCCCTGTTCAAAAATAATACAGAACCTATAGGTAAGATTGTCTCTGTAGATGGGGTGAGGTTTGAGATTGTAGGTGTTACGGAGTCTGAGGGAAATTCCATGGGTGGAAGTGCAGACAGCAGGGTGCTTGTACCCATATCTGTGGCAAGGAGTTGTTTTGTTGGAGAGAATACTTCATTCAGGATAGGAGTGGTTCCCCGGAGCTTTGAACTGGGGGAGGATTTTCAGGCAAAGGCGGAGCAGCTTATGAGGTCTGTAAGGAGGCTTGCCCCAATTGATGAGACAGATTTCAGAATAAGCAGCAGCCAGGCAATGATGGCAGATCTTAAGGATGTGATGGGGGTGATTACAATTGTCTCTGCCGTCATAGGACTCATTACCCTCCTTGGTGCAGCGGTGGGCCTTATGAACATTATGCTTGTATCTGTTAAGGAGCGAACCAGAGAGATTGGAACCCGCAAGGCTCTTGGTGCATCTGCAAAGACCATTAAGGAGCAGTTCCTTTTTGAGTCTGTGGCAATAAGTCAGATTGGGTGTGTGCTGGGGATTTTTATGGGTATAATTGTGGGTAATGCGGTGGCTCTTGTTATGGGTGCATCGTTTATAATTCCATGGCTGTGGATTTTCTCTGCAATTGCAGTGTGTCTGGTTGTAGGGGTTGCAAGCGGGTATATCCCTGCAGTAAGGGCATCCAATTTGGACCCTATTGAGGCATTGAGGTATGAGTAATTCTTTTTTTAGCTATATTTGCGCACTAAAAAATTTCAAAGGACATGTTATCTATACTATTACAAGCAAATGTTGCTGCTGAGGCAGTTGCACAACCGGAACTTAATTTTTCACTTATTGATATGGCTTTCAAAGGGGGCTGGCTTATGATTCCGCTGGTTATCCTCTCTATAGTTACCATATATATGTTTGGCATGAAGTGGTGGGCAATAAGGAAGGCAAGCAAATTTGATTCAAATTTCATGAAGGATATCCACGATTTCATACATAATGGAAACATTAAGGGTGCGGTTGCACTTTGTCAGGAGACTGATACCCCTGTTGCAAGACTTGTGGAGAAGGGTATTGAGCGTTTGGGCCGTCCTTTGCAGGATATTCAGACAGCTGTGGAGAATATGGGTAATGTTGAGGTTGCCCGCCTGGAGAAAGGGCTTCCAATGCTTGCTACAATTGCCGGTGGTGCCCCAATGATAGGTTTCCTTGGTACTGTAATGGGTATGGTGCAGGCCTTCTTCAATATGGCACAGGCTGGTAATAATATAGATATCACATTGTTGTCGGGAGGAATATACACTGCAATGGTAACTACTGTGGCTGGTCTTATTGTGGGTATCATGGCTTATTTTGGATATAACCTCCTTACCGCACAGGTTTCTGATGTGGTGTTCAAGATGCAGAACACTACAGTTGAGTTTATGGATATGCTGCATACCCCTGCAGGTAAATAAGAACCTTTTAACAGTTTATAGATATGGCTATCAAACAGAGGGCAAAGGCACAGGCGGAGTTCAGCATGTCATCCATGACTGACATTGTGTTCCTGCTGCTTATTTTCTTTCTTGTAACCTCTACCCTTATAAACCCCAATGCACTTAAGCTGTTGTTGCCCAAGAGTACCAACCAGATCTCTGCAAAGCAGCAGGTGAGCGTTTCCATTAAACATTATGTGAACAAGAACACTTTCTCTTACCACATAAACGGAAACAAGAAGGCAGTTAAGGCAGAGGAGATTGAGCCCCGCCTGCAGGAGCTTCTGCAGGAGAGCGATGACCCTACCTTCTCAATTTACGCAGACAAAACTGTTCCAATTGAGCAGGTGGTTAATATGATGAACATAGGGAAACGTAACAAATACAAAGTTATTCTGGCCACCTCGCCGGAGTAATGGTTTTTCAGGCACAGATATTGCCTGTACATCTGTATGATAAGGACTGACGAGAGCAATAGGAAACATGAGAAGAAGGGCCGCAAAATAGGTCTTTCAGTTACTGTTGCGGTTCACGCAGCCCTTTTTTTCATTTTTGCCGGTGTGGCTCTTGAGCCTGAATATATTCTTCCCGACGAAAATGTGATTATCCTCGATTTTACCCAGGAACAGCCGGTGGTTGAGCCGCCCAAACCAATTGAGGTAAAGGCGGGGAATGAGCCCAAGGCCAAAGTTGCCAACCCCGAGGCGGAGGTGCGTCTTGTACAGCAATCTCAGGGACAGGAGATTGGGCAGAAACCTGTCCAGCCCCAGGAGACAACAATGGGCAATGAGGGGGATGTGGCAAAACCTGAGCCGCCTCGTCCAAAACCAATCAACAAAAGGGCCCTTTTCTCGGCGGCTGCATCAAAAAAGAGTGATACTTTGGCACCTCAGACAGCAGAACGGGTATCCAATTCCCTTGCAGCAGGTAATCCCGACGGAAATACCAGGGTAGGTGATACCGATGGTATGCCAACAGCCCGCCTCCAGGGAAGAAACACTGTTGGAGCACTTCCATTTCCTGAATATACAGTAAACAAAGCCGGAAAAGTAGTGGTGCAGATTCTGGTTGACCAGTACGGGAAAGTGATTGGTGCCACCCCTGGCGTAGCCGGAACTACCGTACAGGACAAGACCCTGTGGAATGCTGCCCGCGAGGCCGCTTTAAAAGCCCAGTTCAATGTAAGTGCCACTGCCGCCACCGTGCAGGAGGGTACAATCACGTACATTTTTAAATTGCAGTAGATAGATTCCTGCTGCGCAGGTTTCTCTGCGCAACTTTGTGCCGTTTTCTGCACAAAGTTTCTTTAGCTTAGATAGACTTTAACATGGATAAAATATAGTTTCCCAAGTTAGTATCATTCTCTTTCAATCCCAACTTTTTTCTTATTTCATGTCAGAAAAAGCCCCTTCTTTATTTCTTCTTGGGATACTCCACATTTACCAGAAACAGTGCATTGCCGGGTACGGAGTGGCCGGCGGCGCCGCGGTTTTTCTGGGCAAGCATCTCTTTGATCCAATGGGGTTCCCTTTTGCCGGAACCTACCTCAAGGAGTGAGCCTACCATTGCCCTTACCATGTTGCGCAAGAAGCGGTTTGCCGTTACTGTAAATACATAGTGGTCTGAATCTACCGCTTCCCAGGCTGCGTAGGTTACATTGCAGATGGAGGTTTTGTTGCCTCCATTCACTTTTTCCAGGCTGGTGAAGTCCTGCTCTCCAAGGAAGTATTGGCAGGCCTGGTTCATTTTCTCAATGTTCACCTTTCGGGAAGGGACAAAGTGAGAAAATTCAGAACAAAATGGGTCTTTTTCTGTATGTATATAGTATTTGTAAGTTCTGCTGAGGGCGCTGAAACGGGCATGCATCTGATCTGAAACCGGATATACGGAGTGTACGGATATCTGTTTGGGAAGAATGGCATTCAATTTGTAAACAGTATGGGGTTCAGCTGGCATTTGGCCTTGGAAATCAAAGTGGGCTATGTAGTTGCGGGCATTTACACCGGTGTCTGTCCTTCCTGCTCCCACAACCTGAATGGGCTCTTTAAGGAGTGCGGAAAGGGCATTTTGGAGTTCAGCCTGTACGCTGTTTGCATTTTCCTGTATTTGCCAGCCGCTGAAAGCTGAACCGTTGTATGATAAACAGATGAAATATCTCATAAAAATTGTACATTTGCAGGTTGCACAAAATTAGTTATTGGAATAATATTAAAAAAATTAAAATATAGAACTTTTATATGGAAACTGTTAACATTAAGGAATTGAATGAGAGGATCCAGAAGGAGAGTGCCTTTGTGGATATCATTTCAATGGAGATGAACAAGGTGATTGTTGGGCAGAAGAGTCTTGTAGAGAATCTCCTTATAGGATTGCTTGCAGACGGACATATTTTGCTTGAGGGTATGCCAGGTTTGGCAAAGACTTTGGCAATTAATACTTTGGCAAATATTGTTGATGCCAAATTCAGCAGAATCCAGTTTACACCTGATTTGTTGCCTGCGGATGTGATTGGTACAATGATTTACAGCCAGAAGAGCGAGCAGTTTCAGGTTAAACAGGGTCCTATTTTTGCAAACTTTGTCCTTGCGGACGAGATTAACCGTTCCCCTGCAAAAGTTCAGTCTGCCCTTTTGGAGGCAATGCAGGAGAGACAGGTTACTATTGGTGACCAGACATACAAGCTTCCAAAACCTTTCCTTGTAATGGCTACCCAGAACCCAGTTGAGCAGGAGGGTACTTATCCGCTACCTGAGGCACAGGTTGACCGCTTTATGCTTAAGGTTGTGGTAAACTACCCTAAAAAGGAGGAGGAGAAGCTTATTATAAGAATGCACAATGCAAGGGAGTTCCCTAAGGCTTCTGCTATCCTTAAACCGGAGGATATTGTTAGGGCAAGGGAAGTTGTAAGGGATGTTTACATGGATGAGAAGATTGAGAGGTATATTGTGGATATAGTTTATGCAACCAGAACTCCTGATGAGTACGGTTTGGGCAAACTGAAGGATCTTATCTCTTACGGTGCATCTCCTCGTGCAAGTATCTCATTGGCTATGGCTTCAAAGGCTTACGCTTTTATAAAGAGAAGGGGCTATGTTATTCCTGAGGATGTGAGGGCTGTTTGCCATCAGGTGCTAAGACACAGGATTGGCCTTACTTACGAGGCTGAGGCCGAGAATATTACTACAGAGAGCATAATTACAGATATCATCAATACAGTAGAGGTTCCATAATAGCGGCGGAGGGTGTTGTAATGGATAATGAGTTGCTAAAAAAGGTAAGGAAAATTGAGATAAAGACAAAGTCCCTTTCCCACCAGATCTTTGCGGGAGAGTACCATTCTGCCTTTAAAGGGCGTGGTATGGCCTTCAGCGAGGTAAGGGAGTACCAGTTTGGGGATGATGTGAGGAATATGGACTGGAATGTTACAGCCCGTCTCCGTTCCCCTTACATAAAGGTTTTTGAGGAGGAGAGGGAGATGACTGTGGTATTGCTGGTGGATGTCAGTTCGTCGGGAATATTCGGTACAACCTCAAAGAGCAAAAGGGAGCTTTTGGCAGAGATTGCTGCGGTACTCTCTTTTTCAGCCTCAATAAACAATGATAAGGTGGGGGCCCTTTTCTTCAGTGAGAAGGTGGAGAAGTTCATCCCTCCAAAGAAGGGAAGGAGCCATTTGCTCAGGATTATAAGGGAGTTGCTGGAGTTCAAGCCACAGACCAAAGGGACAAATATTTCCGAGGCGTTGAGGTTTCTTACCAATGCAATCAAGAGAAAATGTACCGCATTCCTCCTCTCCGACCTTATGGATGTTGACAGCCAGAGCAAGCCTAATTATGAGGAGGCACTCAAGATTGCAGTGAACAGGCATGACCTCTCTGTTATTAACATTTATGACCCAAGGGAGAGGGAGATTCCCGATGTGGGGCTTGTGAGGGTTAAGGATGCGGAGACAGGAGAGGAACTTTGGGTGGATACCTCAAGCAGAAAGGTGAGGGAGCACTACAACAAGTGGAGTGTGGATGTGTTCAACCAGGCCAGGACACTCTTCAACAAGTTTAAGGTGGACAGTGTGAGCATAAGTACAGACCATGATTATGTCAAGGCTCTTATAACTTTGTTCAAATCCAGATAACAGGAGTTTTGAGATGAGAAGATTCATATACATAATGTTGCTTTGTGCAGTGGTGTTGCCGGCAGGGAGGGCTTTTGCACAGGAGCATACACAGAAACAGGCACAGGAGCAGAAGATTCCTCTTGCCACTCCGGCATGGCTGGATGTGAAGAGCTCTGCACTTACAAGAGATTCTATCCTTGTGGGGGAGCAGGTGGTTTGGAATACAGTCTTTGCAATGCCTGAGCACAGGGAGCTGCACTTTGCCCCTTATGCGGATGTTGTAAAAGGGGAGAATGTGCCGGTGGATGTGATACATGATTACAAGCTGGATACTTTGTCAGTTAAAAACGGCATTAGGGAGATAAGGGCCCGTATCCTCCTTACCTCTTTTGACAGCGGTTACTACAAACTGCCTCTTATGGTGGCACTCACACCGGAGGGGGATACAATTTATTTGGATTCGCCGTTTTTGGATGTTACAAACATTCAGATAGATACAGCAAAGTTTGTGATGCATGACATCAAAGGGCAGATGAGGTATCCTGTTACCCTTGCAGAGGTGCTTCCTTGGGTAGGAGGTGCCCTTGCGGTTGCATTGTTGGTATGGTTGCTTGTAAGATACATCAGGGCAAGGAGAGAAAAGGGAGGATTGTTCGGGAAGCAGGTTGCAAATGACCCTCCTCATATTGTTGCCCTAAGGGAACTGGAGAAACTCAGGGGTGAGAAATTGTGGCAGAGCGGCAAACAGAAACAGTTCTATACCGGTATTACAGATACCCTTAGGGAGTATATTGAGGCAAGGTTCGGCGTGAGTGCAATGGAGCAGACTTCTGCTGAGATAATGCAGAGCCTTTCAGACAAGAGTGTTGAGGAGAAGGCATACAGGGAGCTGGGAGAACTGTTCAATGTTGCAGACCTTGTCAAGTTTGCAAAATATTCACCCGGAGCAAATGAGAATGAAGAGGCTATTCCTGTAGCTGTGAGATTCGTTAATTCAACCTTCATGCAGGAGTTGGAGGATGACAAACAGAAAGGGGAGGAGTAGGTTATGTTTTTTGAGTATCCTAATTTGTTATGGCTGTTGCTGCTTCTTGTTCCGGTTGTGGCAATATATGTTTTCAGGGAACTTAAAGGGAGGAGGCCATACCTTATTGTCTCATCAGCAACCCCTTGGAAATACAGGGGAGGTGGTGTAAAGAAAATTGCAAGGCATATTCCGTTCCTGCTCAGATGTATTGCCCTTGCGGCAATCATTGTGGCAATTGCCCGTCCCCGTTCATCCTCAAATTTTGAGAGGATTGACACAGAGGGAATAGATATAGTTCTTGCACTGGATGTCTCAACCAGTATGTTGGCAAGGGATTTTTCTCCCGACAGAATAGGTGCTGCAAAGGATATTGCAATACAGTTCATTGCAGAGAGGCCTTCTGACAGGATAGGAGTTGTGGTGTTTGCAGGTGAAAGCTACACCCAGTCACCCCTTACAACAGACAGGGTGACCCTCATAAACCTCATTAAAGAGATTGAGTGTGGAATTATTGAGGATGGAACTGCCATTGGAAACGGTTTGGCCACCGCTGTGGCAAGGCTTAAGGATTCACAGGCAAAGAGCAGGGTGGTAATCCTCCTTACAGATGGTGTGAACAACTCAGGTGAGATTTCACCCCAAATGGCGGCCCAGATAGCCCAGACATACGGTATTAGGGTTTATACCATTGGTGTGGGAGCTGAGGGGACAGCACCATATCCGGTAATGACTCCGTTTGGCGTGGATATACAGCAGGTTGAGGTGCAGATTGATGAGCCTTTGCTGCAGGATATTGCACAGCAGACAGATGGAAAATATTTTAGAGCTACAGATAATACCAAACTCCTTGAGATATATGGGGAGATAAATAAGATGGAGAAGAACAAGACACTGGTTGACAGTTTCCCAATTTACAGGGAGCTGTTCATGTATCTGGCTCTTGTGGCTCTGGGGGCCTTGGTATTGGAGTTGTTTTTGAGGATGTTTGTAACAAAACAGATTCCCGATTAAAAATTAGTGGAGATGATACATTTTGCACAGGCACAATATTTATTGCTCATTTTGCTTATCCCATTTTTCTTTGTGGGATATGCCTTGTTCCGCAGAGAGAGGAACAGGAAGATTGCAAAATTGGGGAATCCGCAGCAGCTGGCTCTCCTTATGCCGCTCAGGTCAAAGGCCAAAGGGTGGGTGAGGATCTCTTTCTTTGCTGTTGCATGGTTCTTCTTTGCAATTGGTCTGGCAAGACCCCAGATGGGTGCCAAACTTAAGGAGAGTACAAGAAAAGGCGCTGAGATAATGATTGCGTTGGATGTCTCAAACTCAATGTTGGCCCAGGATTATTATCCAAACAGACTTGAGAGGGCAAAACTTGCAATCTCACGCCTTGTAGATAAATTGCATGGAGACAGGATAGGACTTATAGTATTTGCAGGACAATCATTTGTACAGCTCCCAATCACTACAGATTATGTATCGGCAAAGATATTCCTTAACACTATAGGAACAGAATCTGTCCCTGTGCAGGGAACAGCTTTGGGTGATGCCATAAACACCGCCATAAAGAGCTTCAGCAGCGAGGCTCAGATGCAGCAGGACAACAAGGCCATTATTCTTATTACAGATGGAGAGAACCATGAGGATGACCCTGTGGCAGCGGCAAAAATGGCAGCAGATCTTGGGATTAGGGTATTCTGTATAGGTGTGGGTTCTCCGGAGGGAAAACCTATCCCGCAGGGGGATAACGGAGACCTTATGAAAGACAAGGAGGGGAACATTGTAGTTACCAAACTGAACGAGAAAGTACTTGAGGAGGTGGCAATGGCCGGTGGTGGAGCCTATATCAGGGCCGGAAACACAGAGTTTGGTCTCAATCCTATAATTGATGAGCTCAAACAGTTGCAGGAGCAGCAGTTCAAGTCTGTGGTATTTGAAGATTATGAGGAACAGTATATGTATTTCTTTGCAATAGCTTTGGTGTTTTTCCTTATGGAGTTCTTTGTGGGGAACAAGAGGGTAGGAAAGAGGATGTTTGCAGTGGCTCTTCTCCTTGGTGTGTCTGTTGTCAATTCCTATGCACAGACAGATAAAAAAGAGGTGAGAAAAGGTAACAGACTATTTAAGGATGAGAACTATAAGGAGGCTGAGGTTGAGTACAGGAAAGCCCTTATAAAGGACTCTATGTCTGTTGCGGGAAATTATAACCTGGCCAATACCCTCATAAAACTTGAGGATAATCCCAATGCGGAGCTCATTTATGCCCGTCTGGAGGATTCGGTGGCAAAAATAGAGCATAATGTGAATTGGGAGAAGGCTGCAGTGGATGCGGGTAAAAATACATTTGCTCCCGATTATTATCATAATCTGGGCAATTCCTATCTTGCACAGAAAAAATATCAGGAGGCAGTGGATGCGTACAAGAACTCTCTAAGGAGAAATCCTGCAGATAATGCAACCAGAGAGAACTATATTTATGCAAAGAAAAAGCTTGAGGACCAGCAGAATCAGGATCAGAACCAAAACCAGAACCAGAACCAGAATCAGCAGAATCCTCAGCAGCAACCACAAAACCAGCCTCAGAACCAACCTGACAACCAGGACCAGAATAAGGACCAGAATCAGGATAACAAAAATGACCAGCAGCCTCCTAAGGAGGAGCAGCAGAATGGAACTCCCCCTAAAATAGAGCCGCAGCAGGCTGAGCAGATGTTGCAGGCTATTCAGGAGAAGGAGAACCAGACTCAGGAGAAGGTTAAGGAGGAGAAGGCAAGGCAGCTCAAATCAAAGCAAAAGGAGAAGAACTGGTAGTAAACAGATTGAAAAACAAGAACAGAAATGAGATACATTAAAGGAGTATTATTGGCTTTGTTGCTATGTGTGGGGGCACCACTGTTGGCACAGAACACTTTTACGGTAGATGCACCCCGTGTGGTAGGTGCTGATGAGGTGTTCAGGTTGGTATATACAGCCGATGGGGAGATTAAGGACTTTACAAATCCTACTGTTACAGGGGGTGAGATTCTGGCAGGTCCTTCACCATCAAGAATGCAGAGTACCCAGATTATTAACGGTCAGAGAACAGAAAGGCTTGAGATAAGCTATACTTTCATTATCAGACCTTCCGGTGAGGGGACAATTAAAATTTCCCCAGCCTCTGCAACTGTAGGAGGTAAGGTTTATACCACAAAAGAGCTCACCATAGAGGTTGTAAAAGGTGATTCCGCACAAGGGGGAACCCAGACCCAGCAGGGGGTACAGAGTGGTAATGCCCAAACAACTGCAAAAAGCACAACAGGGGAGGTCTCTTCTAAAGATGTCTTCCTCAGACTCTCTTTCAGCAAGACCAATGTTGTAAAGGGTGAGCCAATAATTGCAACACTTAAGCTATATACCAAGGTCCCGATAGCCGGTTTTGAGGATATAAAATTCCCGGTATTCGACGGATTCTGGAGCCAGGAGATTGAGACTCCTCAGAATATCAATTTTGTAAGGGAGAATGTGGATAACCAGATCTACAACTCTGCCGTTTTGCGAAAATATATGCTCCTGCCGCAGCAGACAGGTTCTTTGGCAATCAAACCTGCCGAGATGATCTGTCAGGTTCAGGTAAAGAGCTCTTACAGCGGAGGAAGATCCATTTTTGACGATTTCTTTGACTCGGGTTACCAGATTGTCAAGAAAAGGGTGAATTCGGGTGAGGCAAAAATAAAAGTGTCACCACTTCCAGCCGGTGCTCCTGCATCATTTGGTGGAGGTGTTGGAGACTTCAAACTCAATGTCTCTCTCAGCAGGGACAGTGTAAAGGCTCATGAGGCAGGTTCTGTTATTGTTACAATAAGCGGCAGCGGAAATCTTAACCTTATTGAGACCCCTAAGGTGGAACTTCCTGCAGACTTTGAGTTGTATGATATGAAGACCAGCAACAACTTCTCGTACGGAAGCAATGGCATATCGGGAAGCAAAACATTTGAATTCCCATTTATTCCACGCAGTGAGGGGGTATTTGAGATTCCTCCTGTGGAGTATGCTTTCTATGATGTGAAGAGTGGAAGATATGTTACTCTCAAGAGTCTTCCTGTTTCTATAAAGGTTGCCAAGGGTGATGGTCAGATAAGCTCAGGTTCTCTTGTCCAGGGTATATCAAAACAGGCGGTGGTAAATTTGGGAGAGGATATTAGATATATTCTGCAGGGGGCTCCTGCATTGGTGGGCAAAGGGAAATTCTTTATAGGGAGTATAGGTTTCTTTGTTGCTGTTCTGCTTGTGGGGCTTGCGTATGGAGCATTGTATTATGTATTGCACAAGAGGGCAAAACTTAAAGGAGATGTTGTCCGTACCAGAAACAGAAAAGCCAATAAGGTGGCCCGCAAGAGACTTAAAGTTGCTCAGGATTACCTTACCCAGAACTTGCGTTCTCCTTTCTATGAGGAGATGCACAAAGCACTGTTGTGGTATATAAGTGACAAACTTGCCATACAGTTTGCGGATATGCAGCGTGATACCATTAAAGAGACATTGGAGGCGAAAGGGGTTTCTGCTGCTAATATTGCAGACTTCATGCAGTTGTTGGAGGATTGTGAGATGGCCCGCTACTCTATGGGCGGGGAGCCTGGAGAGATGTCGGCACAGTATGAGAAGGCGGTTAAAGTAATATCTAATTTGGAGGGGGAACTGTAATATGAGAAAATATATTTTTGTAATGCTATTTATGGCTTGTTCTGCTGTGGCATTTGCCCAGACAGACGCCCAGTTGTGGAACAGTGCCAATGATGCATACTCTATGGGGCAGTATGAGAGTGCCTATAATGATTACCACAAAATAGAGCAGGGTGGCAAGCACTCATATAAACTCTATTACAATATGGGTAATGCATGCTACAAGATGGGTGATGCCGGAAAGGCTATTCTCTATTATGAGAAAGCACTTAAGCTCAATCCAGCGGGTGAGGATGCAAAGATCAATCTTCAGATTGCAAGACTGCAGACTTTGGACAAAATAGATGTTGTTCCTGAGTTTATCCTTAAGACATGGGTAAAGGATATAAGGAACACCCTCTCTTCAAACGGATGGGCATATATTGCTGTTGCCCTTTTTGCCCTTACCGCTGTGCTTATGCTGCTCTTTAAATTTGCCCCTACAACAGGCCAGAGAAAGTTCTCGTTTGTTCTGGCGTGTGTTGTGTTCCTGTTTGCAATAATCTCAGTATTGTTTTCAGTGAACTTGAGACGCAATGCCAACAGTGATGACTCTGCAATTGTAATGGTACCGGTAAGCAACATAAAGAGTGCCCCTAACTCTACAGGAAACAATCTCTTTATCCTGCATGAGGGAACCAAAGTGGATATTCTGGAGGAGGCTGGCCAGTGGTGCCGCATAGAGATTTCAGACGGCCGTCAGGGCTGGATGCACAAAAGCGATGTGGAGGTGATATAAAGAAAAGAGGTTGGCACCCGCCAACCTCTTTGTTTTTCATACCATTTGGCGGGAAAACCACCCCTCAACGGGACCATGTTGCCTCACTACTCTTCTTAATACTCCAGCACCGTAACAATTCCATCCATTGTGCTTACAAGCAATCTGTTGCCATCCAATGGCTGGATGTAGTTGATAAGGGCAAAGGATACTTTGTGTTTCCATGCAATTGAACCGTCTGTGTGGTTAAGTGCCACAATGTTGCCTTTGTCTGTCGGGATAAATACAAGGCCCTTGTTCTCCTTTCCTCCATAAGGTACAGATGTGATTGGGGTTGGGGCAATCTCATATCCGAACTCTGCATTTGTCTCCCACTTTTTCATAGGTCCTATTTTGGAAGGGGCCATTTGTGAAGATACAGCCACAACCTGGGTTGTAAATGCAAATACAGAATCCTTCATTGTCTTTACATAATAATATTCGCCATCTGGAGAAAGGCCTACAGATTCCCTTCCACCTCTTTCTCTCCAAAGCTGTTTGCCAGTTTTAGCATTGAGACCGTAGGTCACCCTTTCCGGTGTTGCAAAGATGATGTTGCCGTTTGCCTTGATTGGCCATACCGCAGCAGGGGACAACATTCTGCTACCTTTCTTGTTCCAAGTCCACTGCAATTTGCCGTTTGAAGGGTTAAGTGAGTATAGGGTATTTGCCCAATCTCCAATAACTACCTGCTGTTTGTCAACAAATGGTTTTGCCTCAATGAACCCTTTTATACCCTCATATTTCCATACAAGTTTGCCGTTCCTGGCATTTAGGGCCCTGAATGTGTTGTCAGAAGCTCCAATATACACTTTACCAGCAAAAATTGTTGGTGAACCAAGTACAGATTTGTTGCATTTGTATTTCCAGTTTACCTTACCGCTCTTAATATTGAATGAGTAGATGTAAGTATCACATGATCCCACAATTACAGAGGCTGCATCACCTGCACCATAGATTGCAGGGGTAGAGAAGATTTTTCCTCCGGTTTTGTATTTCCATATCTCATTACCAGTAGCAGCATCCAATACATATACATAACCTGCTGTATTTGCGTATGCCACATATTTGCCGCTCTGAACCGCTCCTGCTCCAATATCTGTATTGTCAGCTCTTCTCCACACCTCTTTTACATCAGGATATTGTGCATTCATAGAGAAATCAGGTCTTGGGTACTCTATGTTGCTCTTGAACGGTTTTCCCTCGCTCATTCTTAGTGTAAACCATGGGTTTCCGCTAATTTCAGGTTCTGCAACCCTCTCTGAGAAGGTGATGGTAGAGCCTTTAACCTTTACAATGGTATAGCCAGGGCCGCGTTTGCCGGCTTTCTGGCTTGAACGTCCAATCATACCGGGGATACCCTCATATTCCATGGCCCTGTCAACATGCCAGTGGCCGTTCATTATAAGTTGGGTATTCATATTTTTAAGGCAATCCAATACCTGGGTATAGTTAAGGACAGATGTGTCCATTGGGTAGTGGTTGATAAAAATAAGCGGTTGTGCAGGATCTATAGCCTTTGAAAGAGAATCCAACCATACTATTGTCTCTCTTGGAACAAGTGCTGGGGCCATTCTCATGTTGGGGCCGCTGTTGCAACCCACAAAACGGATTCCCTCTTTCTCAAAATCGAACATCTCATATCCGAAAACCTCCAGGAATGTATTGCAACCGCTCTCAGACCATTTGGCATCATGGTTACCCGCCACAATATAATATGGGATGGTAAGTTCATCAAAAATCTCTTTGGCAAGTTTGATCTCATCATCAGAGCCAAACTCTGTAATGTCACCTGCAAAAATTGCAAATGAGAGTCCGTTCTGTTTGTTTATGTCTGCCACACATTTTTTTGCATCCTCTACAGAACCTCCTCCAACAGAGATATGTATATCAGAGAGGTATGCAAATGAAAAATCCTGAGCCGCAGCTGCCATGGATACAAGTGCCATTACAAACAGCATGGCACACTTTTTTGTTATAGTTCCAATCATATCACTAAATTTTACACATTACAACAAATTTAGCTATTTTTTTTAACTTTGAAGCCGTTAAACTAACAACTTGCCATGTACAACAAGCTATTGGAGAAAAAGGGGAGCATTGCCGTAATAGGATTGGGATATGTAGGATTGCCCCTTGCACTTGAACTTGCAAAAAACTTTAAAGTTATAGGCTTTGATATAAACAGCCGCAACATAGAGATGCTACGCAACAGCTCTGATCCAAGTCAGGAGTTGGGAGCAGAGGCTTTTGAGAACTCAGATATTCTTTTTACCAATGAAATGGAGAAACTTTCTGAGGCCTCTTTCTATATTGTTGCCGTACCTACCCCTATAGATGAGCACCGCACACCTGATCTTGCTCCGCTTCTTGCTGCAACAAGGACTGTTGCCAAGGTGCTTGAGCGTGGGGATTATGTTGTATATGAATCAACTGTTTTCCCAGGTTGCACAAGGGAGAGATGTATTCCGGTACTGGAAGAATTGTCGGGATTAAAAATGGGGGAGGATTTCTTTGTAGGATACTCACCTGAGAGGATTAATCCGGGTGATGCACAGCATAGTTTGCAGAATACCACCAAAATTGTCTCTGCATGCTGTCCTGCAGCTTTGGAGAACATTGCCAAAGTATATGAAAAGGTTGTAAAGGCCGGTGTACACAAAGCTCCTACCATTGAGGTTGCCGAGAGTGCCAAGATTATGGAGAATACCCAGAGGGATGTGAACATTGCCCTTATGAATGAGTTCTCAATCATATTTAACCGTATGGGTATCAATACTTATGATGTGTTGGAGGCGGCAGGTACCAAATGGAATTTCCTTAAGTTCTATCCCGGCCTTGTAGGCGGGCACTGCATAGGTGTGGATCCGTACTATATGGTCTATAAGGCCAACGAGATGAACTACCACCCTCACGTAATACAAAGCGGCCGCTTTGTAAATGACTCTATGGGAGGCTATATTGGCAAACATACTGTTAAAAAGATGATTGCCAACGGAATCTCTCCAATTGGGGCAAGGGTTCTGGTTCTTGGAATCACTTTTAAAGAGAATGTGGCTGATACCCGCAACTCAAAAGTGGCGGACATTGTAAAGGAACTTAAGAGTTTCAGCATAGAGGTGGATGTGGTAGATCCGCACGCAGACCCTGCAAAAGTTGAGTGGGAGTACGGCATAAAGATGGCCTCTGTCCCTTCTGGCAAATATCAGGCAGTAATAGCAGCGGTATCGCACAATGAATACGCAAATCTCACAGAAGAGGACTTTGCAACCCTCCTTACTCCCGACGGCATCCTTGTAGATATCAAAGGAAAATACAAAGGGAAGATAGACAAGTTCGGGTACTGGAGTTTGTAAAAGTCCCAAATGGGGTACTCCGAGTCAATATGGGGCGTTTAGGGGTGCTTTTCCCGCCAAATGGGTGTCCCTAAGGCGATTTGGGCCCGATTTGGTGTGTTTTTGGGCCTAACTTGATGTCTCCGAGTCAATATGGGGCCGTTTAGGGGTGCTTTTCCCGCCAAATGAGGGTTCCCAAAGCAATTTGGGCCCGAAGAGATACCTTTTTCCCGCCAAATGGCATGAAAAACAAATAGGTTGGCACCCGCCAACCTATTTTCTCTTATAATATCTCAAGCAATTGTCTCATACCCTCTGTGGCAGGGGCCTGGATCTGCTGGAAGTCAGGGATATTGAGATTCATTGGTGCAGGGTCTATAAGGTAGATTCTGCACCCTTTTTTTGCGTAGTGGACAAGGCCGGCTGCAGGATAGACATTCAGGGAGGTCCCTATGATAATGAGGATGTCCGCTTTCTCCACTGCCCGGGCACCACGGCTGAGCTCCGGCACTGCCTCGCCAAACCATACAATGTGGGGACGGAGCTGTCCGCCGTCGGGAGCAAGGTCTCCAATATTGAGTTCCTTGTAGCCTATGTCATAGGTAGGGGAGTAGTCTGCATATTCGCTGCGGGCTTTGGTAGCCTCTCCGTGGAGGTGGATGATGTTGGTACTTCCTCCTCTCTCGTGCAGGTCATCTATATTTTGGGTAACTACTGTCACATTGTATTTCTCCTCAAGTTTTGCAACCGCAATGTGGGCTGAGTTGGGCTGTGCTTTGGCAAGTTCTGCCCTCCTTTTGTTGTAGAACTCAAGTACAAGGGCTCTGTTGCGGTGCCAGCCGTCTATGGAGGCTACATCCTCCACATTATAATTGTCCCACAGACCGTTTCCTCCGCGGAAGGTCTGTATTCCGCTCTCGGCACTTATTCCTGCACCGCTAAGTACAACTATGTTCTTCTTTTCCATGGTTATTCTGCAAAAAAGTAGTTGGTGAACCAAAGTTTGAATAGAGGGTCAAGGAAGGTTGCCGGCATCTTCTCGTTGAATGTCATAATCTCTTTCTTGGCCAGAGCCTCTTTAAGTCTGCTTACATTGGCAGATGAATTGAGCTTGTATTTGTCAAGGACATCTGCAGAGGTGAATTTTACAACCCCCTCAAGGGCCGCTTTTATCATCCTGGTCTGGTACTTGCTCAGACTGAACACTATAGAGTGGAACTCGTAGTCATGCAAGTTTATAAGTTGCTGTATTGCCTGTTTTACAATACCCTCGTTCACATACCCTTTGGTAAGGCCAAGGCATATTGAGGCAAGGTGCTGGGTGTACCATGGATCCCCCTCTACTGCATTGTATATGGATGCCGCTTGCTCTGGATAGATTATTTTTCCCGCCTTTAGGAATCCTTTTACTATATAGTCTGTAAAGATCTTTTCATCTACAGGGCTTATCTCTATCTGGTCTGCAAACTGGTAGAAGTATTTTTTCTCATGGAATATCTCCTCCATTGCATTGAACCTGTCACCTGTTATTATATAATTGGTACTGGTGTGTTTCTTCCATATTTTCTCCAGAAGGAGGAATATCCTGTGCGGGTCATCAAACAGAAGAATGTCCTGGAACTGCCTTATATAAAATATAACATGTGTGTTGTATTCCTGTGCCAGACGCTCGGGAAGCATGAGTATCTCCTCAATTTGTTTGTCGGTGAGGAGACTTTTTGTGGTGTAGGTGTATTTTGCGTTCTGGGAGGCATTCTCCAGAATATAAGGGGACGACGGAATGTACCTCTGCTGTATGAGGTTCCACTCGGTCCTTGATGCTGCAAAATGGGATACTATCTCATTTGTGAATTTTAGCATCATGGCCTCTATACACCTGATATTGAACAGGTCAATGTCGCAGAATGTTATATCCTTTATATCATGTCTGAGGAGATCAATTGAGTTATATACCAGAGATTTTTTGCCAATTTTTGCAGGTCCGTATATAAGGACATTCTTTTTTTCCCTTATAAGGCTGCACAAATGGGCAACTTCTTTGTTTCTCCCTATAAACTGGGCTCCGGATACATATTTGTTGTATTCAAAAGGTGATTCCATTCCGTTTATTTGAGTGTTAATTAATGCGAAATTAAAAAGATTTTTTGTGTAATAGATAAAAAGTATTATTTTTGTGGTCCATAATTAATAAAAAAGATAGCTAAGCTACTGAATAAGAGTTAATTAGGATTAACCGCTTACTATCATAACCCGTAAAAACAAATTAAAATGTACGCAATCGTAGATATTGCAGGACAACAGTTTAAAGTTGAGGCTGGTAAAAAAATTTATGTACACCGCCTACAGGATGAGGTAGGTACCTCAATCTCTTTTGAAAAAGTATTGTTAACCGACAACGAGGGTGTTGTTAAAGTTGGCGCTCCTTACGTAGATGGCGCAGTTGTTAAAGCTACTGTTCTTGACCACGTTAAAGGTAACAAGGTGCTTGTGTTCAAAAAGAAACGTCGTAAAGGCTATCAGAAAATGAACGGTCACCGCCAGTGTTTGACACAAATCCAAATTGAATCAATTGCTTAATTTTTAAAATTTAGAAGTTTATGGCTCACAAGAAAGGTGTCGGTAGTTCAAAGAACGGCCGTGAATCACATAGCAAACGACTAGGTCTTAAAATTTTCGGAGGAGAGAATTGCAAGGCAGGCAACATTATTGTTCGCCAGAGAGGTACAGTACACAACCCAGGTTTGAACGTTGGAATGGGTAAAGACCACACTCT
>JAZNUT010000042.1:0-3412 GCA_045592425.1 Candidatus Egerieisoma sp. | reverse complement strand
TACCTTGAATTTGATCGCACAGGAAAAAGAGCCTTTCTGCTGTGTAAAGCAGGGAGCTGAACTAAAATACGTTACAACAGATGCAAAAGGGAATGAAACCGGTACTTCTACTACAAAAGTAACAGCCGCTGCAGGTTCTGATGGAAACTACAATATAGCTATGACCATTACTCTGTATGTCAACGGCAATCAGATGTTCAATCCAATGAATGTAACCACTACCGTAACCGACGGTAATGCCTCTGTGGCTCTTGGCGGTGGTGCAGCAATTGAAATGACAACCGATGTCCCTCTTATTCCACCTCGCTTGGCTGTAGGACTGGAACTTGGGACAGGCAGCATTGTAATGAATATGGGCGGTATTAAAACAACTCAGGAGATACACACCCATAAAGTAGTGGGAAGAGAGGAACTCACTACTCCAGCCGGCACTTTTGACTGCTACATTGTAGAGCAGACCTATACAGCAAAGATGGCCTTTATCAAAGCTAAGGGGAGCCAGAAGGTATGGTATGCCCGCGGTATTGGTAATGTAAAAACTGAGACTTACGATAAGAGAGGGAAACTTTCTACCCAACAGATTCTTGTTTCTGCAACAGGGTTGTAGTGTTGTTGTTTCTTTACTGAATATTAATTTGAACTATCATTAAAATTTACACTATGGGAAATTGTACAAAATGTGGAACACAGGTGGCAGATGGAATTAAATTCTGTACTTCCTGCGGCAATCCTATGCAGTCATATACTCCACCTCCACCACCTCCGCCGCAATATAATCACACTCCTCAGTACGCGCAGCCGTACCAGCAACCGGTTTACACAGAGGAGCCAATATCAACAGGAAGCTATGTGCTTATGTTCCTGCTTCTTATGATACCTATTGTTAATATAATATGCCTAATTGTATGGGCATGTGGCGGAAGCGCCAAGAAAAACAAAGTAAATCTTTCCCGTGCAATGCTCATCTGGATGCTTATAGGATGTATTATTGGTGCAATCATTTTCCTTGCTGGCGGAATGCTTTTCAGCTCACTTGGAGGACTTGAGGGACTTGAAGATACAGTCACCAATGGAATTCTGGAAAACCTGAATTGAGGTATTAACGCTTAACTACAACATTATGGGAGATTTATTGACTGGTTTGGTAAAAGGGCTCTCCGGATTTATGCCGCAAGATGATCCTGATGTAAAAATTTTCAACGCCCAAACAGAAATTAAAGAGATAAATGAAAAAATTGAAAAAGTATATGCACGATTAGGCAGGGAACTCTACCAAAAAGATGGAGGGGAAGGTTTTCCTCTCATAAGAGCAGAACTGGATATGCTTGTAGCCAATCAGGCAGCAGCTCGAGAAAAACTGCAGATGGCAAAAGATGAAAAAGCGATCAAAGAAAAGGCTGCAGAAGAGGAGAGAGCCAGACAAGAGATAAACAACTGCCCAAATTGCGGAACCTTTAATCCCGACGGCACAAAATTCTGCTGCGAATGTGGCACCCGCCTGCAAGGACCTGAGCCAGTGGCACAGAAACGCTTCTGCACCAGCTGCGGTAACGAAATTGCACCTGGACAGAGGTTCTGCACAGGATGCGGTACCAAAGTGGAATAGTTTAAAATTTGATGCTTATGAGAAAACAGATTCTATTATTTTTTTGTGCGGCATTTCTGTTTTCGTGTGCTGGTGCAGGGGGGCAGGGAGGTGATGAGGCCCAAACTAAGGGAAACGGACTTGCTGGAATTGTGAAAGAAAAACTTGCAGGTGGGCTTGAATCTCTTGCTGCAAGGATTGAGGAGCAGGAGCGGGCAAAGGATTCTTTGGATCTGATTGAGGCAAGGAAACAGATTGCCAAGGATGAGGTGAAAATGGTTCCTCCACCCGAGTGGAGCGTAATGAGGCTTGCGCCGGAAATTCCGTCTGCTGAGGATTTAGTTGCAGGAAATACCGCTGAGTATCTGGCAGCTTTGGAAAAGTTTAATAAAGAAACATGGCGCATATATGAGCATTTTACAGATTCGGTAGCTCATAACCGCGCCCAAATTGCCCGTTTTGGGCATACACAGGCAGAACTTGATGCAATGAGTGAGGAGGAGAAGAACCAGGTTGTTATGGAGGCCTACAACAAGATGAATGAAGAGCAGGCTGTAAAGCAGAAGATTGTTGAGCAGGAGGCTGCAAAATTGGATGCTTCTTCTTTGGGCGGTCTTCTAAAAAGTATGGCTCAACTTAAACAACGTGAAGAACAGGCTGCAGAGGAGGCAAAAAACAAGTTCTTTACAGAAAATGCGGATGTACTGCCTCTTATAGATGAGTATCATAAAACAAGAAGTGAGTTCAATCAGTGGCTTAATGTTACAGAAAACGAGAAACATTACGAGTTTTTTGAGAAGAAAGGGGTTGCCAGAATGGAGTTGTGGCGGCAGTGGTATATAGAGGTCCAACAGAAGTTTCATCAGCTGGCTCCTCTTGCCAGGGAGGCAGACAGAAATATGCTCAAAGTTAAAATGCCGGCAAAGAAGAGCCGTGAAACGAGTTTATATGATTTTATGAACGAGTTCAATCTGAACAGGCATTACTACGAATTTATGAAGAGTATTACTGAAAAACCCACAGAGTGATATCAGGAGAATCGGGTGAGTGCAGGAATTAAGACAATATAATGACAAATTAAATACTGGAAAACTATGACAGCGAAAGACATTTTTATGAAGACATTGCCCTTCTGCTGGTCGAAACTGGGGTTGGGCTTACTGAACATCGTCATCTGTGTGGTGCTGTTCGCCATACTGATGGGCATTGCCCTTCTGTTCAACAGCGAGGGAGTGGCTGCCGTTATGATTATCGTATGGTTCGTGCTGATTGGCATCGTGAACTTTGTGATTAACCACTATTTCGCCTATTTAGTGAAGGCCGGACACGTGGCGGTCATCGCACAGACCTTCAAGGATGGTCGTGTTCCCGACAACTGCGTGTCGGTGGGCAAGGCGATGGTGAAGGACCGCTTCGGCACGGCAAATGCCTACTTTGCCATCGACAAGTTGGTGTCGGGAGCTGTCAAGCAGTTGCAACGCACATTGGGGCGTATCACCGATTCGCTGCTCGGCTCGCTGCCGGGTGCAGACAGCGTGAAGTCGGCAACCAACTTCTTCCTCAATATCTCGTTGGGATACATCGACGAGTGTTGTTTGAGTTACACATTCTACAACAAAGGTCAGAACGCCTACAAGAGTGCGTGCGACGGTGTGGTGATCTATGCACAGAATTGGAAACACCTGCTGAAGAATGCGGCAATGACTGCATTGACGGTAATCGTTTCGATATTGGTGGTTACGCTGGTGGCATTCGTCCTCTTCGGCGGTGCGTTCCGGCTGTTGGGCTGGAGCGGCTTCGTGGCATTCGTCTTGGCAGTGATGCTGG
>JAZNUT010000041.1:0-7176 GCA_045592425.1 Candidatus Egerieisoma sp. | reverse complement strand
ATTATCTGCATACTTCTCTCCAAGAAGATAGTTATCCATTGCAGCCTCATAGTCTTTGGCATTTATACATACTCTCCCCTGATAATAATATGCCTTAAGCTTTTCGTCTGGTGTGCCATGTTTTTTGTAGTACGCCAATGCAATGGAGGTTAATGAATCTTCTGTTACATCTATGTAGTTTTTGTCCAATGCCATTGATTTTAGCAAGGCATATTTTGCTTTGTCTTTCTGGGTTGAAAGATCTTTCAGGTGAAGGGTATTAAGGATATGGAGAGAACTGTCGGGATGCTGCTCTATGTATTGTTCTGCTTTTTCCAAGATTTTTACTGTTTCATCATTGTGTTGAGTACATCCCACAATTGATATTATGAAACATATGGCCGCTATATATCCTTTCATACCTGTGCTTGTTGTGTGTCTTGCAAAGTTAGGCATTATAATGAAGAATTGGCTGATGGCCTTATGAAAAATCTCTACTCTATGTATCTTATTGTATTTCTGCCGGTTAAATGATTTTTGTGCTTATCTGGGCAGAAACAGAACATTCTCTGCAGCTGATTATAAGGGAGTTACAGAATGGGAGGAGTAGAGATTATTTGATTTCTGCCCTCACTATTATAGGGTTGTTGTCTCCGTTTTCCAATGTCTTTACACACCATAGGCTGCCACCGGAATCAAGTTTGAATGGCATATAGGGTTCCGGGTTGTATTTGCACAGCTCACCACTATACTTATTGTAAAAATACCCTCTTTCTCCATTAATCTTAAAGAACAGGTATTTGCTGCTTTCTCCAAGAAGTTCAATTTTTGCCATTGTTTTAAACGGATCAAACATCTTTGGCTGCATCATGGTTTTAATTACCTCCTCTCTGGCATTTTCTATTGCTGCTGCACTACCCAATGCAAAAACATATGCAGGTTGGGCATGAAGTTTTCCTTTAATATCCACCAGTCTGTATATAGTATCATTGAATGTGTATTTGAAGTTTACAACATCCTTATACTCTGTAAATGAACCCTCTTTAAAATACCAGTTTATATTGGAAAATCTGCTTAGTTTTGAGTCTCTTGCTATAGAATCCACAACTGTCCCGGATGCATCAAAGATTGTAAGGGTGCGCCAAGTGGGATGTTCACCTTTGTCGGGAAGATAAAAGGCAAATTGCCCATTAGGAAGCATTGCTGTTCCTCTGCTGTATCCCATATTTTCATCTAAGGCAACACTCTTTATAAAAGCTCCTTGCAGATTAAATAAAAGTATTCTGTTTTTGGATGAATCATATAGGTAAATGGTATCATTCCGGGCAAAGGCATCCTCTATATAAAGATACTCCTGCGGGCCATTGCCTTTTGTACCCAAATGAGAAATGAAGTTTCCTTCTTTATTGAACAAAGAGCATTTACCGCCATTAAGGATAAGCAGCAAATTTTTATATGGCATTATATCAGAGATATTATCCAACATGGCTCCCCCACAACTCTCTAAAGGAATCTCTTCTACCCGCTCTGCTAAATCCACAAGAGTCCCTATTTCCGCATTCTTTTCCGCAACTTGTTCAGCATTAATTGTTTTAACAGTTGTATCACTGCTTGAGCATGAGCATAGCACAGCCACTATGCATAGAAATAATAGTTTTTTCATATCATTGGAATATTACAAGTACATTATATGAGACTTTTACCGGAAGGCCGTTTTTCATGGCAGGTATCCAGCGGGGTGATTCAGAAACAACCCTTACTGCCTCTGCAATAAATCCCGTATCTGCCACCTGTGCCGGATTTGTAAGTGAGCGTACATTCTGCAAATAACCTTCTGTATTTACATCAAATACTACAGAGACACTGCCGCTCAACCCCTTTTCTGCCGCCTCTTCTGGATATTTTATATTATCCGCAACCCAACTCATAAAATCCCTGTACCTCTTGTAGCTAAAGCGGGCATGTATAATGGAGGTATCATTTGATGTTTTCTTAATATTGAACTCCACAGGATAGGTAAACAGCACATTAACCTTTGCCCCATAAACTGTTGCCGGCTCCCAGTCGGGCGAACCGGATACCACCCTTACAGCCTCATTATCCAACAATGGGTGTGCACTCCTAATCACTTTTACAGAAGAAACTGCACCTGCCGTATCAATAACGAACTGCAATGTAACTTTACCTGTAATACCGTATCTGGCAGCTTCCTCCGGATACTCTATCTTGGACTGGCACCACTGAGTAAACTTCCGTACAGCACCTCCTTGGAAAGCAAGAGGCTTGTCAAGCATTCTGCTCAGCTCATAACGGATTGTGTCATTTGGCGCAAATTTCCTTTGCACCTGCACCTGTGCAAAACTTATTGTTGCATAAAGAAGAGCGCACAATAGAAATATATATTTTGTAACTCTTCCCATATCTATTTAGAATTAAGAATTTTTAATTTTTTGCAATATCTGCCATAATGAGGAGATTCTTTCAACTTACCCCTTATTTTAGATTTTATGGCCCGTACCCCATTATCAGAAATTCCCAAATGCAATGCTATCTCATTGGTGCCGAAATTCTCCTCTACAAGAATGAGTACAATCTTCTCCTGCACTCCCAAAGTGGGGAAATCTTTAATAAAAGGGTAATGCTGCACAAATTCAGAGTCATTCACAATCTCCACAAACCCGCTCTTGGAAATCTTTTTCACATCATCAATGGCCGCCTGAAACTCCTCATATAATTTTCCCGACAGTTTTATCCCCTTTGCACTCAATTTATTTACCCTATCCGTAAAAACAGGCATTGCTGCAGCCTGATGATGCAGCAACATGTTTGAGAGCTTTCTGCTCCTCATCTTATCTTTATACCACCTGAAAAAATAGAAAGCAGCTACAGTACAAAACACCACAACACAAAGAAGTACAACCCCCAGTATTGTGTTGTTCCTTTGGGCACTCTCAAGCTTTACCACCACGGCATCCAGTTCATATCTGTATATCATAAGTGTCCCCAAAGAATCCATAACTGTAGTATCCAAAGGCATCGGTTTCATTGCAAAATATCACTACAGCAAAATTACCCAATAATCATCAAACACAAATACAATTACTTGCCGCCTTGGGTCAGTTGCCCACAAACACATGTTTAAATCATTGAAAAATAGATTTATCCATTGTGTCAGTTGCTATATTTACCGGCTGCCAATCAATTAAAACCTGTGCCTGTTATGTGTCTTTAGGCAATTCTAAGACAATACATTTTTTAGCGAAAGTAGCACAAGCAAAAATTAAAAAAGAAAACTTATGGCACCAAACCTATTATATATTCCTCTGGAATAAGTCCCAAATAACGACTATCCTGTGAATTCAAGACATTATCACCTCCAAATGGGCCAGGATTATCAAAACTCCCTGTAACCATAAAAACAGCGTGATTGGATGCCTGCACACCCATCAACTGCAATATCCCTTTAACAGCTTCTACCCAAAACCATATTCCAATACCTAACCCTATAAAATCAAGTATTTTCCTCTTATTATAAGTCAACAATAATCTTATAATGAGAAATAAGGGAAGGTATTGGAATATATCAATCATGCTATATCCTTTAATAAATAGAGGCAAATTCTCTAGACTGCTCCAATTAGCGTATCAATATGTAATCTGCTTAAAAAACAATCACCTCGTTCATTATCATGAAGTATGTAAACAATATCATTATCAAATACAATTTGCTGAATGATTGTATCTTCCGCTTTAATCAAAAATGACATCGCTTCTTCACTACTCTTATCATAAATACAGATTACTTTATCAGCTTTTAAGCCCTTATCGCTGAACAGACATGAAAAACCTAAATAGTTTGCAGATTCGTAGATATTGTTGATTAATGTGGCAAACTTATTATTCTTTTTATTAATGAATTGGATTATCTCCATTTCATCAGTGTAATCACATAAGTTAGGAATTGAATACTCCCCGAAATCAACAGTATAACGTATTGTTGCAGCATTATCAGATACCTCATAAATATCATTCAAAAAAGCTCTATTGAATAATATGCCCCCTTTATAATTCTTATAGAACCTGCTGCCAAAACTATTTGAAGATCTCAAAATAAAATCGCTTACATCTGCAATATATACGAAATTACTATCATATAATGCCAATTCAGGTATATCATCAACACCAAACACACGCTGCCCAATATATTTATCCTTATAAGATATCATTTGTTGAAAGGGCTTTCCAGGAGTATTTGAAGTGGTATTTTTTACATATTGCAAATCTCCGTTATAAGAAAAATACATAACCTTCTTGGCATTCATATCGTATATATAAATCATACCATCCTCAAAGCCAACATTCCATGCTGACAAATATTCATCATTAGCGCGGCCTCGCCTTGAATACTCAGTAATTTGGTTACCTGTATTCACATTAAAACTCAGCACTTTATCAGTCCTCATTAATGCAATACTATCTTTTACTTCAAATTGACGTATTAAACCTATATTTTCCGATTGGATTGCAATTGTACTCACATGTGGCAACTGCAAATCCAGCCTTTTTACTATACTCATATCAACCTTTATAGTTGAAACAGATGACTCTCCATTGCTGCATCCAAAGAGTACAGTTAAAAGGATTATGCAAGAATATTTAACATAACTACCCATAAACATATAATCAATTAACTTTTCTTGATACACTTACAACCTAAACCGCAACACGCGTAATAATCACTCTCGCATGAAACTGAACTTATATAGCATTATTATCAAAACATAAAATTATATTGTCACCTAAATTTATTGCAACTGCCAAATTACTGGAATCCCTAAATGAATAACAGCATTCATCAAAAGGTACCGAAACCCCTAAAGCTTCAAAGTATATATTTTTTGTCTGAACAGATTCTTTTGAGTTTTTATAGTACAAGCACAATTTTGCATCAGATCCTACCCTATAGGTTAAAATAATTTTATTGTCTTTTTCTGCGAAAGTTGGGGTACCAAATGCATACCCCTCAGCATTCAACTCCATAACAATATCCATGATGCTGGAATACTCCCTCTCCCAGAAATTTTGAGGTGCATTCTTCCCCTCAAAAACAAAAACATATTTTGGTTCCATCAGATTATTTGTAATGGAATATACTGTATCATTCATCTGCTCGTGATACAACAACTCTTCCCCTGCCCTAAAGAAATTTTCCTGTCCCTTAATGTGCCTCCATGTCATTTCTGATCTTTTAATTGGAGCAAAAGATGCACTCCTCTGCAAAGATTCAGAATCATAAATATGCAGCTTGTCTGCATCTGACTGATATGCAGAAGTCAACAGTAACTTATTATCCGGAAGTGTACTTATTGAAGCTGTATAAAAATCCGGTTTAACAGATTTTAAATACTCTCCTTGATGGGTATAAGTATACAAAAGGCCATTATTGTCGAGAATATGAACTTTCTCTTCGCCCAGACAAAAGTCAGATATACCCAAATATTCACCCGGACCTCTACCATATTTGCTGATAGTATTCAGATGTTTTCCCTCTAAACTGAATGAATGCAAAGCCCTGCCATCTGAAATATAGATAGTGCTATTTTCAACCACCAGTTTTGTAATATTACCTATAACTGGGATTGAATCATGGGAATCTAAAGTAATATATCTTACTTCTCCAATAACATCACTTATATTTATAGAATCTACCAAATTAGGATGAATTGGTATAATATTCAATTCCCTACTTTCATTTGCACACGATATGAGCAATAAAGAAAATAAAGCAATTACAAACATTCTCATTTTTATGTATCTATTAATCTCGCTTTTTAGTAAAGTTCTTTTGCTTTCTTTTGTAAGAATGTATCAATGTTCATTGATTCAACTCCTAATTTTTTCCTAATAGCAGAACTGTTTTTGTAGAAGTATTTTATATCAAGATAATTTGATATTTCACTACCATTAAGTCCTATGTAATAGAGACAACAACACCCTATCTCCCATTCTGATAGACCTTGTTTAGACAGATATGAGATAAATCTTGGATGGGTCAATTCCAATGACATTTTAGTAGACCTCAAAAACTCATCATTATTCTTAATGTAGTTTTTTAATTCCGTCATGGATTTTTCCATATCAACTCCTGAAATATGAGCTACTATAAATTTGTTCAGCACATCCAGCCTTTGCTCTACTACGCGCCTTAGATCATCATTTAACGGCTGTTTTGTAATTAGTGATCGCAGTCTCTTCTTTTCCACCAACGCCTTTTCGTATTGGTTGCTCAACTGTAATTTCTGTTCTTCAATTTCCTGCAACCTCTTCTCCTTTGCTATAGTCAATTGCCTGTAATGTTTAATTGCAAAATAGATGACCATCACCAATATAATTATTCCCATAATCAACATAACTATATACAATCTGTGCCTTAATGAGAGTTCCTGGGCTTTATATCTTTCTTCCAAGAATTTTGTATCAGATGTAAGTATTTTATAATCCTTACCCAATGAAGCATCGTAATACAAATCCAAATGCTCATATGCCATTTTATAGTCACCTTTCTCTTTATAAATATCTGATGCAATATAATGGTACACACCTTCATCCGTTGAAGCTTTATATTTTTCATATTGAGCAAGAGCAATTAATGCGGAATCTACTCTGCCCATTTTTAAATATGCATCGGCTATAATAGGCCATTTTATTGTTTTTTTATTATTTCTGAAATGCCCAATATAATCTTTTATAGCGCTAAACACAGATGTATCGCGTATCGCAGTCTTATAGTTTATCAAATTAATATAGTAATTACTCTTTTGAGTTAATGTCATGTGTTTTTCATGAGTATGAATTCTGTCAAAACACAATCTCAAAGAATCATAATTCTTGGTTACACAAAATATTGATGAAATATTATTCAAAGCTGTAATAAATCTGACAGTATCCTTCCCTTTCAGGTAATATTTTGCCGACAGTTTAGCTGGCTCTAAAGCATTCCCCAAATTAAGAATCTCTTTATACACCATCATCTTTTCATTATACAACCTGCCCACTGCCACATAGTCCTTACAATTATCTGCATACTTCTCTCCAAGAAGATAGTTATCCATTGCAGCCTCATAGTCTTTGGCATTTATACATACTCTCCCCTGATAATAATATGCCTTAAGCTTTTCGTCTGGTGTGCCATGTTTT
>JAZNUT010000040.1:0-20169 GCA_045592425.1 Candidatus Egerieisoma sp. | reverse complement strand
TGGGCAGATTTTGCACAAAACAAAAAACCCAGCTGAAAAGCTGGGTTTTTGTGCGGGCGAAGGGACTCGAACCCCCACGCCTCTCGGCACTAGATCCTAAGTCTAGCGCGGCTACCAATTACGCCACGCCCGCAGGTCCGTGATTGGGACTGCAAAGGTAGTTATATTATTTACAATTGCAAATATTTTTTGTTGAATTTTACTCCCAATCTGTTATATCATGAAAAGCAATCTCACAATCCATATACTCTCTACTGATGCTTACAACTGTGCATGCACACATTAAGAATCCTATCTCCCCCTCCTCCTTAATCCTGTATTTTACATGTAACCCCATATCCTTTTTAAGTATCTCCGTTACCTCAATATTCTTCATTATGTCGCTTGCGACATCTGTAATGGTGACCACAAAGTTCTTCTCAAAATCAACAATTTTTTTCATACTTTCCAGGTCGGAAATTGCAGCTTTAAAATCCTTTTCAAAACTGCTTTGAGTGTAATATACATTCTTTACAGGCTTGTCATTCTGCATAAGGCTGTAATACACATCATTCACCTGGAACGGAATATTCTCATACTCAACCTCAATCACACATGAGGTACAGAAAAGGGTAACCACTGCCATATATATGCAAACAAAAAACTTCTTCATCTCTTCCAATTTTTATCATAACAAAGATACATATTTTGTTATAAAAATTGTAACTTTACAAAAACGAGACCCAATATGGAAATACTATCAAAAATAAATATCAATCTGCCCATAACTGATCCAACCTGGATATTCTTCCTGGTTCTTATCATCATACTTTTTGCCCCTATGATTCTGGAACGGCTGCACATTCCCCATATCATTGGAATGATTCTGGCCGGTGTGGCAATTGGAGAGTACGGATTCAACATTCTGGAGAGGGACAGCAGCTTTGAGCTTTTTGGTAAAGTGGGGCTTTACTATATCATGTTTCTGGCCGGTCTTGAGATGGACATGGAGGACTTTAAGAAGAACAAGTCCAAAGGGATAATTTTTGGTCTCCTCTCTTTTGCCATCCGCTTTGGAATAGGAATGTGGAGCTGTATGAAAATCCTCAACTTTGGAGTTACAACCTCCATCCTCATGGGTTGCATGTACGCCTCACACACCCTCATCTCCTACCCTATAATAAGCAGGTACGGACTCTCCAGGCTCAGCAGCGTAAATATCACTATCGGAGGTACCATAATTGTAGATACCCTCGCCCTTATAGGTCTTGCCATAATAAGCGGCATGTACAAGGGGGATACAAGCGGAATGTTTTGGGTATGGATGGGAATAAAAGTCACCCTCCTCACCGCATTTATAATAATCTTCTTCCCGATGATTGCCAGAAGGTTCTTCCGCAACTACTCCGACCACATCATGCAGTTTGTATTTGTCCTTGCCATGGTGTTCATGGGAGCGGGCCTCATGCAGTTTGTAGGGATGGAGGGAATTCTGGGAGCCTTCCTCACAGGATTGGTACTCAACAGGCTCATTCCTCATGTTTCACCCCTTATGAACAGGCTGGAATTTGTCGGGAATGCAATATTTATCCCATATTTCCTTATTGGAGTGGGAATGTTAATAGATGTGAATGCTCTGTTTACCGGAGGTACAGCCCTTAAGGTAGCTATAATAATGACAGCCGTAGCGGTTGGCAGCAAATGGATTGGAGCTTTCATCACCCAAAAGCTCTTTGGGATGAAAAGCAACGAGAGGAGGATGATATTTGGTCTGAGCAGTGCCTCCGCAGCAGCAACACTCGCCGCTGTCCTTGTAGGTCATCAGATAATTATGGAAAACGGCGAGAGGCTCATAAATGACGATGTTCTTAATGGAACAGTTGTAATGATCCTTTTCACCTGTATTATAAGCTCTCTTGCCACAGAACGCTCTGCACGCAAATTTGCTTTGGAAGAGAAACTGAGGTTCGACCAGGAGGAAACAGACCATGAGGAGACACCGGAGAAGATACTGATCCCTGTGGCCAACCCCGAGACCACAGAGAATCTGGTAAATCTTGCCCTTATGATAAAAGATGCAAGGATTAAGAACCCTCTTGTGGCACTTAATGTGATTACAGACAGCAAGAATATACAGGAGAGGAAACAGGTTGGGGAGAAAAATCTTGAGAAGGCGGCCAAGATTGCAGCCTCAGCCGATATTAAAGTTACCCCTGTTACCAGATATGATCTCAACGTGGCGGCAGGAATCACCCATGCCGCAGAGGAGTATCATGCCACCAATCTGGTTATAGGCCTCCACTGGAAAGCCAATATAATAGACTCCTTCTTTGGCAACCTTACAGAGAGCATAATAAAACAGAACTACAGGGAGATAATGATTGCCAGGTACATGATACCGGCAACATCCATAAGGAAAATACATGTTGCAGTACCACCCAAGGCGGAATATGAGACAGGTTTTGTAAAATGGACAGACCACCTCAGCCGTATGGCATCGCAACTTGGATGCGGAATTATTTTCTACGGAGAAGAACAGACAATAAAATATATAAAGGAGGTTGTATCCAAATTCTCCGCTGCAGGACTTGCCTCTTATCAAGTGCAGGAAAACTGGTGCAATTTTGAGAAGATAAGGAACAGGATGCATGACTCACACCTTGCGGTTGTGGTAAGTGCCCGCAGAGGTTCCATCTCATACGATACCTCTTTTGAGAAACTTCCATCGGCACTGGCCAAGAATTTCTCCGGCAGCAACATGGTTGTCATATACCCGGAGCAATTCAATCAGGAGGGACATGTAATCTCATTCTCAGACCCTCAGGGGCATAATGAGTCACAACATTATGACAAGGCAAGGGAATGGGTGACAGATCTTTTCAAAGTGGAGGAAAAGGATAATCAGGCATAAAAAAATCTTCCCGACAAATTCTGTCGGGAAGATTCATTTTTTAAGAATATATCTCCTATAGGAACCTGAGCACTCCACCGCTCTCCCCTACACTCATCTCCACCTGACGTCCAAGATAAATGCTTGCATTAGGATGCTCATGGCCACAAGGGAATCCGAACATTACCGGGATTCCGAGAGGTGCCGTATATTCGTTGATAAGATCAAGGACATCTCTCTGCCACTGGTCCTCCTCCCTGGTGTCGGTAAAGTAACCTATAATTATTCCTTTGCATTTTGCAAGATGACCACACTCACGCAAATGCCACAATTTGCTGTCTATTGTGTACATCCTTTCATCTATATCCTCAATGAAAAGGATTGTAGGCTCATCAAAATTGTGATCTATCGGAGTTGAGACAAGATTTCTCATAAGGGTAAGGTTACCACCTATAAGACGCCCCTGTGCTGTACCTTTCACATTGTACTTGTGAGGGTTTGTTGTGTAAGCCGCAACATTCCCAAAAAGGGCATCCTTAAGGGAATTTTGTGAGAAACCGTCAAATTCATCCTGGAATGTACCAGGCATTGCACCATGGATGGACTCAAGCCCCATTTTCTGAAGGGCATAGTGAAGAATTGTAATGTCACTATAACCTATAAGCCATTTTGGGTTCTCTTTAAAGAGCTCCAGATTAAGGTTCTTTATGGTATGCATTGTACCATATCCACCCCTAATGGAAACTATTGCCTTAACCTCAGGATCCAGAAGCATCTCTGTAAGGTCTTCTGCCCTTTGTGCATGCGTACCGGCAAAATCTCCGGGATATTTTGCTGTAATGTTCTTTCCTATCTTTACTTTAAGGCCCCAGCTCTCAAGTTGCTCTTTCCAGTTCATTGCCAATTGTGCATCTGATGGAGCCGACGCTATTGCAATTACCGCTATGGTATCTCCTTCCTTTAAAAATTGTGGTCTCATATTGTATTGATTTTTTGTAAAGATAACGATTTTTTATCTTTTCTGACACTACTTACAATTTTTTACTACCTTTGTTTCCCGATGGAGAAGAAAGCATATTTTGCAGGGGGATGTTTCTGGGGTACAGAGCATCTTATGCAACAACAGGAAGGTGTATCAAATGTGGTCTCGGGATACATGGGAGGCCATAAAGAAAACCCAACATACCAGGAGGTGAAGAGCCGTACAACAGGCCATGCAGAGACAGTGGAGGTAACTTACAATCCGGAAGAGGTGAGTTATCGCACCCTGCTCAAGTTGTTTATGGAGATTCATGATCCCACACAGCTAAACCGTCAGGGTGTGGACGAAGGTCCGCAGTACAGGTCTGAGATTTTCTACACCACTTTGGAAGAGAAGGAGTGTGCAGAGGAAATTGTCGGGATACTGAAAGGGAAAGGGTATGATGTGGTTACAAGAATTTCTCCAGCAGACAAATTCTGGGTTGCCGAGGATTACCATCAGGATTATTGTCAGGTGCACAATATTGAGCCTGAGTGCCATGTGAGGATAAAAAGATTTTAACATAATAACAATATAAAAGCTATGTCCAATATTAAATTTTATTCCGGGGAAAATATTCCACTGGAGCTACACAAGGTTAGGATAGTGCAGAAATTGAACCTTGTTCCAATTGAGAGAAGAAGAGACGCCATTAAAGAGGCAGGTTACAATACATTCAAATTGGGGACAAAAGATGTGTTCCTTGATATGCTTACAGATAGCGGCACCAACGCTATGAGCGACAACCAGCTCTCTGCAATGATGCGTGCAGATGATGCATACGCAGGTTCACAGTCTTTTGAGAGACTTGTAAAAGGTATTGAGGATGTTCTTGGGAAGAAGTATTTCTTGCCTGTTCACCAGGGTCGTGCTGCTGAGAATATCATTGCCCGCACCTTTGTAAAACCTGGTCAGAGCGTCCTTACAAACTACCACTTTACCACAACCCTTGCACACGTGAACGAGGTTGGGGGTAAAATCATTGAGCTGTTGAAAGACGAGGCCCTTATCCTAAAATCAGACAATCCTTTTAAAGGGAACATTGATATAGACAAACTTGTTGAGGCTATTGAGACAGAGGGTGCTGAGAATGTATCATTCATCCGCATGGAGGCCTCTACCAACCTTATTGGAGGTCAGCCATTCTCTATACGGAACATGATGGATGTAAGACAGGTGGCAGACAAATACGGCATTATGCTTGTTTTGGATGCCAGCTTGCTTGGAGAGAATGCATACCTTGTAAAACAGAGAGAGGAGGAGTGGAAAGAGAATACAATGGCAGACATCATTAAAATGATGACCGGGCTTGCAGATATCGTTTACTTCTCTGCAAGAAAACTTACCTCTTCGCGTGGTGGTGGTATCTGTACAAACCGCAGAGACTACTACAAACAGATGGAGCCGCTTATCACCCTATTTGAGGGCTTCCTGACATACGGTGGTATCTCAATTAGAGAGATTGAGGCAATGGCAACAGGTATCTATGAAACAATTGATGAGACTATGATCAGCCAGAGTGTTGATTTCATCAAATACTGTGTAGAGAGTGCCGTTAAAGCGGGTATCCCTATGGTAACCCCTCCAGGTGTACTTGGAGCACACGTAAACGCAGGTGAGTTCTGTAGCCATATTCCTCAGCACGAGTACCCTGCAGGTGCACTTACTGCTGCATTCTACTTGTGTTCAGGCGTAAGAGGTATGGAGCGCGGTACCGCATCAAGTGTAAGGGACGAGAACGGTAACGAGGTTCTTGCAGATGTGGAGCTTATGCGTCTTGCATTCCCAAGAAGAGTGTTCACCCTTTCACAGACCAAATATGTAGTTGACCGCTTGAGCTGGCTATACGAGAACAGACACCTTATTGGCGGCTTGCGCTTCTCTTACGAGCCTGCAATCCTCCGTTTCTTTATGGGAGAACTTGAGCCACTCACTGACTGGCCATCTAAACTTGTACACAAATTCCGCCAGGACTTTGGCGACAGCCTATAATTACGTTGTCTTTTTGTACAACAGACTGAGTAACAGTTATATGGGAAAAGGGCTCTACAGTTTTGCAGAGCCCTTTTTTCTATTACTCCCAACTTTGCGCAGTTTTACGCCCATTTCTGCACAAACTCAACTCTCACTCCCAACTTTGCGCAGTTTTACGCCAAATATTGCACAAACTGTACCCTCATAAAAGAAATTGTGCAGAAATCCTAAGTTTTCTGCACAAACTTCTATGGACGCAACCCTGAACCACCTTGCAGGGTAATTGTCTCACCTGTTATGTAGGAAGCATCTTTGGACGCAAGAAAAACACAAGCACGCCCTATATCCTCAACTGGATCTGCAAACCTGCCAAGAGGAATATCCCTGATAGTCTTGGCAAACAGCTCCGGATAATTCTCCTTCCACTCCTGCAGACTCTCCGTCATAGCCAGCGGACAAACCACATTCACTCGGATACCATCCGGTCCCCACTCTGTAGCAGCCACACGTGAAAGGCCCCTTATACCCTCTTTGGCAGCAGCATAGGAACTCTGCCCAGGCTTTCCATACAATCCTGCACCTGAAGCAAAATTTATCACAGAGCCCTTGCTCACTTTCAAACAAGGATAGCACTCCCTCATATAGAAGAACGCAGCATAAATGCCTGAAAAAATTGCCATGTCAATATCAGCCCTTGTATGCTCAATAAGCGGCATACCTGATTTTGACACCTGTGCATTATTAATAAGGGTGTCTATCTTCCCGAACGTTTCTACCGTTTTGGCAACCACCATCTTTACAGCCTCCTCATCCGCACCATCTGCCACCACAGGAAGCACCTTAACACCCCACTCACGCTCCAATTTCTGCTGTGCCTGCTGCAGCCTCTCCATATTTCTTCCCGTAAGGACAAGATTACTCCCCTCCCTTGCAAATGCGGTTGCCATTCCAAAACCAATACCTTTACCTCCACCGGTAATAATGGTAACATTTCCTTCCAACCTTTTCATAATCTTTAATATTTTATGTTACAACGGAAAGTTACACAAAAAAGTTCTGAAATCATACTGTAGGGGCGTAAATTCACTACTTTTAGTGAGGGAAGAGATTGCTTAAATCATAATAACTTAAGATTCTCAAATCCGGGTTTCAGTTCTCCTTTTTCAATTCTGTGGATTATCTCCACCACTTTGTCGTTCATAGGGGTAGGACATCCCACTTTGCGCCCGAATGCAGAAACTACACCGTTTATTGCATCTACCTCTGTAAGTTTTCCTTTCTCAAGATCCTGCAGCATGCTGGCACGGAGCAATGAGTGCTTGCGTATTGCTATAGGGATTATGAAGTTTGAGATTGCTTTCTTTACAGGATTGTTATAATCAAGCAATTTAACAATGTCTTTTCCCTGTACCGGTTCAATCTTTATTCCTCCTGCTGCACACACATCAATGCACTCCTTTATGAGGGCCTGTACAATCTTTCGGGAAGCCCTGTCCTTTGCAGCCTCTCCAAAAGTGCATCCGAGAACTGCACTCATTCCGGAAAATGCAGAGTTTATAAGGAGCTTGCTCCAACGTGTTCCAATAAAATTCTCATCAAGCTCCACAGGTCCCATCATTTCCAGCAGTTCCTTTACCTTATGCAACAGAGGATGCTCTCCTGGGGCAAGGGAACCCAAAGAGAATGTAAGGCTGTCGGGAGCACTGGTAAGTTCACACACTCCAGGTTTCTTTAGGGTTGCTCCCCATGCCACGGTACATCCAAGCACCCTGTTTTCCCCGACTATCTCCCCTATCTGCAGTTCAGGGATTCCGTTCTGCAGGGTAACAATCACTCCGTCGGGAGCAAGAAAATCCTTTATGGAGGTTACCACTTCCGCATTGTGCTGCTGCTTGGTCATAAGGAAAATTATATCATATATCCCCTCCATTTTGTCGGGAGTATATGCTGTAACCTTTTGGGTAAAATCCAATGTTCCCACAACCTTTGCCCCATATTGCTGCAGTGCCTCCACATGTGCCATGTTGCGGTTTATCAGATCTACCTGCCCACCGTTCTTTGTAATGAAGGCCCCCAGAATGGTACCAAGGGAACCTGCTCCATAAATTGCTGTCCTCATATTTTCTTCCCGATAATTTTACAGAATCTGTGCTGCATGATTCTTTGTATTCACCTTTTCAATTATCTTCTCCAGAACACCTTCCTCATTGAAAATAAATGTTATGCGAAGGGTTCCCATATAGGTTCTGCCATAAAGTTTTTTCTCTGCCCACACCCCGAACTCCTGCTGCATCTGAGTGGTGGTATCTGCCAACAGGGTAAAAGGGAGTGAGTGCTTCTCAATGAACTTGGTATGGGAAGCAGCACTGTCTTTGCTCACACCAACAACATTGTACCCGGCTGCAACCAGAGCATCATAATTGTCACGCAAATTGCAAGCCTCGGCGGTACAGCCTGATGTATTGTCTTTTGGGTAAAAATATATAATTGTCTTCTTCCCGATAAAGCTCTCTGAACTTACTATATTGCCGTTTTGGTCCATAACCTCAAAATGCGGCATCTTGTCTCCTACCTGTAACATTTGAACGCTTTTAAAAAATTATTTTTTCTGTTTGAACAGCCACTCCATAAAATCAGGGCGGTTGAATGCAGGGTTCCAGCTGTTGTGTGTACAACCCGGGAACTCTATATACTCAACATTCATACCTGCATCTCTAAGTGCCTTGTATGCCTCTCTTGAGCCCTCTACCGGAACAGCACTGTCTGAATCGCCATGGAACAGTCTCCATGCAACACCTTTTGTATTGGTGATTCTTTTAGGGTTTACAGAGCCGCATATTGGAATTGCTGCTGCAAACTTCTCCGGGAAACGGGAAACTATATCAAAAGTTGCAATGCCTCCCATTGATATTCCCATAATATATACCCTCTTGGGATCCACATTTGGCATGGCTATATATGAATCTATAAGCTCCATTAGTGTAACTACAATTGGAGCGATGTTTGGATTCAACGGCATGTCTGCCGGAACCAAAGTCTCGAGGCGTGGCATATATGCACCCGGCACCCCTGCAGGGCACTGAGGGAACAATACATATGCCGGGTATTTCTCCCTGTTTACAGGATTAAGGAACTGGCCGCTGCCATGGAACAACTGTGCCTGGTTGTCATTTCCCCTCTCGCCTGAACCATGCAGAAAGATAACCAACGGGTATTTCTTACCCTGTTGGGGATTCTCTGGAGTAAGATACCTGTACAAAAGGGTATCACCTGTAGCTTTAGCAACAAACTCACCTTTCTCGTACCCCTGCCCGAATGCCAATGAGGCAACAAGCAGAACAACCAATGTAAATAGTCCTCTTTTCATATAATTGATGTTTTAAGTTTTTTACAGTTCACAATACTCTACAGAAGGAACCCCTTTCTCAATCTTCACAATACTGTACCCGGATTTCTGCTCCCCGAGCTGTCTGCCTGCGGCGCTGGAGGTAATCAGCTGAATGCCGTTATATTCTCCCCTGGCATTTTTATGCAGGTGCCCAGCAAGATAAACATCCACCCCGTACTCCTCAAAAAGCTGAAGGTACTTCATACGCATTTGGACTGGAAGGGTCTCGTAGGTCTCGGGTTCGTCGGGAGTATTAAGAAAAATCGGGTGATGGGCCACAACAAAGATCGGCTTCCCAGGATTTACTCCCTGCAGCTGCTCTTCCAACCACTGGTACTCGGCCGGCTCTGCCGGGGTCTGTGCCTTTACCACACAAGAATTGTATCCTATTACGGTATATCCTTTCTCCTTGTGGACAAACCTGTCTGCCCCATAACGCTCCACAAAAGCGGCAACCTCCTCTGCAGCTGCATCATTCCCCACATCATGGTTACCAGGCAGGCAATACACCTTCACATCGTTGCGGAACTGCCCCAGCATCCCTTTAAATGCCTCCAGGGCACAGGAATCTGTCCTTTTATGCACCAAGTCTCCCGACAGCACTATAAAATCAGGCTCCAGCCCGTTCACCTGAGGGATAAGCCTTCCCATAATCTCCACCTCCGGAGAAAAATCCTCTGAAAAATTGATAAAACCCAACTGGGGATCTGAGATCTGAATAAAATAAGGTACCTCCTTCTCTTTGCAGGAAACACACAACACTGCCGCAAACAGCAACAGCATCAACTTTCTGTATAATTTCTTTGTAGCCATACACAAATATAAGAAAAACCCATGGCAATACATCATCAGAAATTGAATATTATGCCGTACATTTGTCTAAAGCCTATTAACTATGAAACAGACATACGAATTTCTGCAGGCCCTCGCTCAGAACAACAACAGGGAGTGGTTCAACGCCAACAAGCACATCTACAAAGAGGTGCAGACAAAATTCCATGCACTTGCACAGCAGCTCATTGATGCAATCTCTGTTTGGGATGAAGAGATTGCCGCATCAAACCTCACCGTAAAAGATTGTACATACAGAATTTACAGAGATACCCGGTTCAGCAAAAGCAAGGAGCCGTACAAAATTCACATGGGCATCTTCATCTGCAAGAGGGGGAAGAAATCCCCGTATGCCGGCTACTACTTCCACCTTGAACCGGAGTATTTTCTTCCCGACAACCCTTTGCACAGCACCTACTGCAAAACACCACTTTCATTGGGCAAATGTGCCCTCATAGCAGGTACATACCATTTTGAGAATCACATACTCCGCAGCATAAGAGATGAAATCTCTGTAAACGGAGACTCTTTCCTTAATGCAATTGCAGCTGCAGAAGGATTTTCCCTCATGGAGGGTGAAATGCTCAAAAAAGTCCCTGCAGAATTCTCCTTTGCACCGGAAAAATGGCACTACTTGCTCAAGCAGAAAGAATTTGCTGTAGGAAAATATGTAGATGCAAATTACATCTTCTCCGACAACCTTGCAGAGCGGATATCTGAAGACTTCCGCAAAACCGCAGAATTTGTGCGCAAAATAAACATGGCGGTAGATTACGCACTGGAGATGTAAAGTTGCGGCAGCAGGCTGAGTTTGTGCAGAAAATGGCTCAGAATTGCACAAAGTGGTGACATTTGCCTGAGTTTGTGCAGAAAATGACTCAGAATTGCACAAACTCCTCCTTACTCTGTAGTAAATTGTACATTATGGCGTCTAATTGTACAAACAATAAGATTAATGATTTGATGAACTCTATTGAACAAGAATTTACCAATGTGATAAAGGAACATAAACAGACAATCTACACTGTCTGCTATATGTTCTCAAAAGACTCGGATGAGGTGGCGGATCTCTTTCAGGAGATACTTATGAATATCTGGAAGGGGTTTGAGAAATTCAGAGGGGAAAGCTCCATAAAAACATGGTTATGGAGAATCAGTTTCAACACCTGTGTTTCCTACAGCAAAAAGAAATCCCGCGCCATAAAAAGCTCCCCTCTAAGTATGGATATAAACCTCTTTGACGACTCTGACGAGGAGACCAGACAGATTAAGATGCTCCAGAAGAGAATCCGACAACTTGGCCCCTTTGACAGGGCTATCGTTCTCCTTTGGCTGGAAGATATGACCTATGCAGAGATAGGTGAAATAGTGGGTATCAGTGAGAAAAATGTCTCTGTCCGCCTTGTAAGGATAAGAGAGCAACTAAAGAAAATGAACAACATAGAATAAGGAGGCAATTATGATACATGACAACAATATTTCCGGCATGCAGCAAATGGAACAAATTGGACAGATGCAGCAAATGGAGCAGATGAAAGAGCAGATGGCATTGCTCAAAAAGAAACTGGAGCACCAGAAAATAATCAATGAGAAAGTTCTCCGTTCAGCAATGAAGAAAAACTTCTTTGGGCTCAACAAAAGGGTAAGGCTTATATTCGTACTTGGAATTCTGGTGGCAGCGTGGTCACCGGCATATTTCAGCCACTTGGGACTCTCCAACCTGTTCTGTGGTGCCACCCTTGTAGTGTTGCTGTTTTCTGCATTCAAAACATTCCAATATCAGAGAAAACTTTGGAGTTTCAATTTTACAGACAACAATCTTATAGAGATAAGCGAACAGCTTGCCCTGTTGAGTAAAAGATACAAAGAGTGGTACAAATTTGCATGGAGCATGATAATCCCATGGTTCATCTGGTTATGCATTGAGTTGTATTGCATTCACGGCTCTGATTCGCTCTGGCTTTTGGGAGGATGCTTTACAGGAGGAATAATTGGAGGCATTGTTGGAACCCGCATAAACAAAAATATAATCCGACGCACAGACCAGCTGCTGGAACAGATTAAAGAATACAAAGAGATGTAACTTTAAAAACCCCAAAAGTCAGACGAAAACTTTTGGGGTTTATATCATAAAAGTCATATTATTTTTATCTGACCACTCTCCTTACCTGTATAACAAACCTTATTACTGCCACAAAGAGAAACAGCAATGTTATCCACATAAGATATACAGGAAACCGTTCCATTACACCAATTGCCATAAGGGCAGAACAATTTGTTGTCAGAGAAAAAATAAGCATCATAAGGTAGTTCATCCTCTGGGCAAGATCTATGCCCAAGGGGAATAACTTCTCCTTGTCAACTTTGGTTGAAAAGGTGGGATAGTTCATCAGTTGCGGGAACCTGCAGCAAAACAGCATCATCACATAAACCGCTACAGCCACCCCCATAAGGATAAAAATATCCTCCCTCACTCCCAATCTGTCGGGAATACCTGTAAAGAGGCTGAAATGTGTTGGGAACTCCACACCCTGCAGTCTGCTCCAGTAAGTAAATGGTATAAAAACTGTGAGCAAAATTGCAAATGATAACCTATTCTGTAAACTCAATCTCATTATCCTGATTATTTCTTTCCCTTTGGCTTTCTACCGCTACGGCGCAAAGCCTCGGCAATTATCCACTGCAGCTGCCCATTTGTACTGCGGAACTCATCTGCAGCCCACTTCTCAATGGCCTCCATTGTATCCGCATCAATACGCAAAACAAAGCTCTTGGTATTTGACTCTTTAGCAGCCATACAATCAACTAATTATGAAGAGTACCCGTATTCACAACCGGCTGTGCCGCCTCATCTGCACAAAGCACAACAAGCAAATTGCTCACCATTGCAGCCTTACGCTCCTCATCAAGCTCCACAACCTCCTCTGTAGAAAGACGCTCAAGGGCAATCTTAACCATAGAAACAGCACCCTCAACAATCTTCTCCCTTGCAGAGATAATGGCATCTGCCTGCTGTCTGCGCAACATTGCCGCTGCAATCTCAGGAGCATACGCCAAATAATTCAAACGGGCCTCCATAACCTCAATACCAGCCATAGACAAACGCTCGTTCAACTCCTCCTTAAGTCTCTCATTTATCTCATCACCACCGGAACGCAAAGTAATCTCATCGGCAGAATTGTTTGAATTCTCATCATAAGCGTACATACCCGCAACCTGCCTTAGAGCCGAATCACTCTGAACAGCCACAAAATTCTCAAGAACATTCATTCTGGTACTTGCCGTAGCACCTACCACTTCTGGCGAATCAATCTCAAAAACAGCCTTATAAGCCCCCTCGCTCTTAATCTTCCAAACAAGCACAAGACCAATAAGGATAGGATTACCCGCCTTATCATTAACTTTAATAGGATTCACATTAAGGTTACGGGCACGCAAAGAGAGTTTTTTTGCACTCATAAAAGGATTCACCCACCAGAAACCTGTATCATAAAAAGTACCCTTATAAGTACCAAAGAAAAGGAGCACCCTTGCCTCATTAGGCTCCAGCATCATAAAACCGCACAAAATAATGATAAAGGCTATGAACAGTACAATACCGCTCACAAGAAACCACGGCACAAACTCCTCACTATTGCCCAACAGTACAAAACTGTAAACCGATGCAGCCAAAACCGCCAAATCCATCAGAAGGGCCAAAAAGCCATTCATCTTCCAACCATGATAAGTGTAATTTTTCATAACATTACCTTTTTAAAAAGTTTAACACTCTTTTCCCGATGATAATTTAATATCATTTTGATATCACAAAGATAAATAACCCTCCCGAAAAATCCAAACAATCTCCACCTCATTTCATGAAAAAAAATTCAACCGCACAAAATTCAACCACACAAGATTCTGTGCCCAAAAATGCCCCTTTTCTAACACAGAATTCCCCAAAACTGAATTCCGTACCAAAAACACCTCATTTCATGCACAAAATTCAACCGGGAATCCGCTTACTCCTTGATGCAGCGTACTGATTGTCCCTCCATAGGATGGCCGGATGCATTAATCTCAGGACAACCATTTTGGATTAAAAATTGACCTACGGACAATTCACTGCCATGATGGCGGGAGGTCCAATATGCACCCATTTATGACGCCCCTCACTCTCCCCATCTAAAATGTATAACCTATATTAAGTCCCAAAGAAGACTCGGTGCTGCTGAAGGCAAAAGCTCCGTCAGTTGCAAAATCATACTCTACTGAAACCCTTATCCTCCATATCTGCAAACCTATTCTTGGACCAAGGATTCCATAAGTGTCCATACTGTTGTCAAGACCTTCCCTTTTGGTAAAAACCACCCCTTCTCCCAAACCAAGGCCAATGTATGGGCACACAAACCTGTTTGGCAACATCTTTAAATCCACAAGGGCCTTTATTCCCAATTGATTATATACAAGCCCCCAAGTTGGCCCCCCAGTGTAGGCAGAGTGCCCTTTACCATGTTTGAAATTGGCTTGAATACCCAAATCAAACCATTTTGTATAATTGTACCGATATTCAAAATACCCTCCTGGACCAGAATCCCTGTTGGGTCCCCCACATGTCCCTATAATCCCAAAAGCATTGATTCCCCCACCTATTTCAAAATTATGTTTTTCCTTTTCCTGGGCAGAGATTACTGTTCCCGACAGAAATAGAAGCCAAATTACTATTGAAAGCACCCTTTTCATAAGCAGATATTGTTAAAAGTATAATCAAATTACAAGTATAGTCCAGTTAAAAGTATAATCAAGTACAAGTTTAGTCAAATTAAAAGCTGTCTCAAGTTAAAAGCAGTCTCAAGAAAAGTTCTTAGAAATTGAATCTCAATCCTCCTTGGGCAGATATCATCAGTTCATCTCTGGCGGTCCGCAAAGTGCCGGAATTTAAAATATTGGAGAGCTGAGGCTCAAAGTACAATCCAACAGAAGGGACAATATTAACCTGAAGACCAGCGGTGAATACGGTACCCAATATGATACTTTTCTCCCTGAGCCTTTCCCCTGCCACTGTTGCATATATACATTTGTCAACATTTATTCCTCCACCCAAGTATAGGTTAAAATGAGTTCTGTTTACCAACATCAGATCCAGTCTTAGAGGTATGCCAAGGTAATGTACATACTGCTTGTCTGTTGATATCTTTTCCCCGGTCAATAACATATAACGGGTTCTTGTGGAGGTATATCTGGTATATGTCAATCCTGTATTTACCGCAAATCTCCTGGATAGGAAATATCTTGCCGACACTCCAAAAGAAACCGGCATTTCATGGTTATATCTCTCATAATACTCTGAAGAGTTACCCACCTTTGTATATACAAGTTTCTCCTGGGTAAGAGTATCCACCGGAATATTATTAATAGGGGGGACATATGTATCGGGAGCGGCAGCATAGGCAAAAAAGCCAAATTTGCTTGATACACTTCCTGTTATTCCAATTGATATTGGGTTTCTCCTTTTATTGGGTTCCTCCGGCAGCAGCTCTTCACCCTCCCCGTCAAAATTTGTTGTATATGCAATCAAATTCTTTTTAAGGGTGGTTGTATCAATTTGCACCTCCACAGGGGTAGGTGCAGGAGAATCTTCTTCCCCGACAGTTTTTTCTGCAGAGCCCTCCTTGTTTTGCCCACCCGTACCAGTGGCAGCAGCTTTCCCTGAGCCATCACCTGCAGAGGTAATTTCCCCAGAAGCAGCTTTCTCTGAATCTTCACCCACAGAAGCAACTTTCCCGGAGCCATCACCTGCAGAGGTTAATTTCTCTGTAGCAACATTCTTAAGGCCCTCTCCTGCAGGAGCTAAGTCCCCTGTGGCAACATTCTTAAGGCCATCATCTGCAGAGGCAACTTCATTATGAGGAATGGATTCTGCTACAAGACTGTCGGGAAGAGATGATTCCCCCGGACTCAAAAGCAACAATGCAAGAACCACTGCCGCTGCTGCGGAAGCAATGCCTGCTGCCCAGGCAAAGGCCGCATGCCTCTTTTTCTGTCGGGAGGCTGCATATTTCTGCTGAAGCACCTTCCAGTCCTCTTCTGGAAGAGGCTCCCGGATACTCTCCAGCTGCTCACCTATAATATCTGTCCACTCTTCCATCATAATTCGTTTTCTTTAATATAATTTCTGATACTCTCTGCCAATTGTTCTCGAGCCTTGAACAATAGTGAAGATGATGTTTTTTCCTTTATATCAAGCATTTGTGCTATTTCCTTGTGCGAATACCCCTCTACGCAGAAGAGGTTGAACACAATCCTTTTAGACTGGGGCAACGCTCCTACCATCTTCATGAGTTCTCCATTTGGGATCTTCGCCAAATCCTCTGCCTGAGGTTGGGGAACATTTCCCTGAAATTCATCTATGGGCACCAGACCAATTCTCTTGGATTTCCTCAGATAATCTATTATCAGATTTACAGTAACCCTTGAGCACCAAGATTTTAAAGATCCGGTTGGTTTGTATTTCCCCACCGAATCAAAGATCTTTATCATTGCATCGTGCATAAGATCACGAGCCTGTTCCTTGTCTCCAACATATCTGATACAGAGCGTATAGAGGTATGCCGCATATTTTATATACAGCTCCTTTCTGGCATTATCGTCCCCACGGGCACACAACTTGGCCAGTTCAGTATCCTCTATGTTGGTAAACTTTGTCAATTGGTTTTATTGCTATATAACGGTGACCCCTTACAAATACTTCCATCCATACCCGGATTTATTCCAGAGTACTCAAATCTTTGCAGTACCCATACCGTACAAGATCTGACATTTGTTTCACAAGATGGACATATCCGTCACTTAGGAGAAGAACTTCATCTGTGATTTGCAGGATAGCCCTGTAGTTGTGGTCAGAAATGACAATCCCCATGTGCTCCTTCCGCTGCCGTATCATCTGCTGCACCTGTTCCACATATACAGGGGCAAGGTAAGAGAAAGGTTCGTCGAGAATACAGAAAGGGGCCCCTGAATTAAGGCATAGCCATATTTCCACCATCCTTACCTCTCCTCCCGACAATTCCCTCAACTCCACATCCTCATATTTGGAGAAATGGGGGAATTCTGCTGTAAAAGTGTGGTAATCTTTCCCAAAGAAACTGAATACCTTCTTTAGAGTCATCCTTGGTGGTAAAAATGACTTCTGTGGGAGATACTTTACATAAAGCCCCATCCTGTCTGAGGATGTAACAACTTTATCATTGAATTTTACAAAAAGATCCTGGGTGCGGAGTTCCCCCATAATGGCCCTGAACATACAGGTCTTGCCTGTGCCGTTTCTCCCCAATACGCCGGTTACAGTACCGGTTTGGGCACGCAGCCAAGCCCCATTGAGCACATTTGTGGTACCAAATGCAAGACGGATACTGTCTGCCAGCAAAGTGTTTTTCTTAACTGATACCATAACGTACAATAAGGATAATTATAAGCCCCGCATAAAATACTCCCAAATCTGAGGCTACACCCCACAACAAAAGTTTTTTAACAGGAACACCCAGATTTATATAGAAAAACTTGCTTGAATTGCTGCGCATATTTATAAAGAGAATGATGCACAGCACCAGAATGAACATCTTTATAAAAGATATGAAAAATGCCACATCACTCAATAACTCCATAGAAACCGTTGCCAGAATCAGAAGAGCAAAAATGCTCACAAACCCTGACACAACCAGTACAGGACGCATGTACATGCACATGAGGGAGATTTTCTGTCTTGTTGAAAGCATGGAGCAAGTGGTTATAATTCAAAAATAGTAATAAATTTGTAAAAGATGATGTAGTTTTTTTAACGGTTTGTTGTTTAACATAGAAAACAAATCCACACAACCTGATTTATGGACAACAACGAGAGAGAATTTGCACAAATTGTGCGGGAGAACAAAAGGAGGATCTATACGGTCTGCTATATGTTCTCCAAAGATACGGAGCAGGTGAATGATCTGTTTCAGGATATTCTCATAAATATCTGGAATGGCCTCAAGTCTTTTAAAGGAGACAAGCATCTGAGCACCTGGATATGGAAGGTGAGCCTGAATACCTGCATCAACTATTCAAAGAAAAAGAAGAAAGAGGTGCCTACTCTGCCTCTGGATGTAAGCTTTAATCTGTATGAGGATACCGACAATGACTCCATGCAGATAAAGCAGCTCTACAATAGAATCAACAAACTGGGATTCATAGACCGGAGCATCATCCTTATGTGGCTGGAGAATATGAGCTATGATGAGATTGGTGCAATCTTGGGAATTACTGCTGGCAACGTTTCCGTAAAACTGGTAAGGATTAGGGAGAAGCTTAAACAAATGTAGAACCTAAAAAACAGAGCAAAATGAATAGCAAAGATAATTTTGAAATATCTCAGGAACTGGAGCAGATGCGGGAGCAGTTTGGAATCCTTTCACGCAAAGTGGAGGCAGAGAATATTGTTACAGATGGTATTCTCCGCTCTTGTGCCAGAGAGAAAATGGAGAAGTATGACCGCCGTGCCATCTGGATTCCAATGGTTGCATGGATAGTGTTGGGCGGTTGGCTGATTTCAAAACAGGCAGATTACGGTATGGCACAATGGTCAGTTGTATCCTCAATTGTAGCTTGTGTAATTGAAGTTGGTCTGTATGCGTATAAGAAGTTCCAGCAATCCAGAACTCTGGATTTCAATGGAGATATAAAAGAGTTCCACACTCAGTTAAAAACACTGAAAAGCACATTGCTAAAAACCACTGTTCTCTCAGTTGCAGTAGGTTATGTGTGGATGGGTGCCTTTATATGGGAATTTTTCAGGGTGAATCCAATCAATTCGGCTGCAGGTCTTATGCTCCTTATTGGGTATTTGGTAATTATGAGTTTCATCCATCTGCGTGCAGAAAAGAAAGCACTTTGCATTCTGGATGAAATTGCAGAAGAGATTGAAAAATAAATTGGGAGATATGAAACGGATATTGGCAATTATAATTTGCGTGCTGCTGTCAGTTCCGGCGGCCAATGCACAGCTTTTATGGAAGATATCGGGAAGAGATATTGAGAAACCTTCATATATTTTGGGCACCCATCATGCAGTTCCATTCAATTTTTGCGATTCCATTCCCGGGCTGATGAAGGCATTTAACCAGGTGGATTATGTGATTGGGGAGTTTGATATGGTAAAAATGGGCGGGATGACCCCTACCCAGGTGCAGCAGATGCAGAAAATGATGATGATGCCTGCAGATACAACCCTATTGTCATTATTCAGCGGGGAAGAAAAGGAGATGCTGGATGCATACCTTAAGGCAACTGTTGGGGCCGGGCTGCAGATGTTCTCAGCGATGAAACCTATGACCATAATGGTTACAGTTCAGAACAAGATTCTAATGGATATTATTCCCGATGCTACCCGTACCGGTATGGACAAGTATATGCAGACACTGGCGGCAAGCAAAGGGAAAAAAGTTGGAGGACTGGAAACAATGGACTACCAGATGAGTCTCCTTTATGGCAATTCCCTTGAGGAACAAGCAGATGCGTTACTGGAAATGGCACAGAGCAACAACAGCAAAGAGCTGATGCAAGAACTCACAGCTGTTTACAAATCTCAGAACCTTGATGCATTATGGAATGCGTTCAAAGAGCAGATGGTCAGATACGAGTATGATTGTTTTGTCTCTGTACGAAATCACAACTGGGAAAAGCAGATGAAAGAGCTGATTGGGGCCCAATCATCATTATTTGTTGTGGGAGCCGGTCACTTGCCAGGGGAAGAAGGGGTAATAAACCTTTTGCAAAAGGCAGGCTACAAGGTTGAGCCGGTAACCAAATTTTGAATTGTGCAAAATTGTGCAAAATTGTGCAAAGATGAGAAAGCCAACGGAGTTTCATAATTGAGTTTGTGCAGAAAACCACCCAAGACTGCACAAAGTGCTCCCAAAAAGTGAAGTTTGCGCAAAATTTGGGCAGATTTTGCACAAAACAAAAAACCCAGCTGAAAAGCTGGGTTTTTGTGCGGGCGAAGGGACTCGAACCCCCACGCCTCTCGGCACTAGATCCTAAGTCTAGCGCGGCTACCAATTACGCCACGCCCGC
>JAZNUT010000039.1:0-59239 GCA_045592425.1 Candidatus Egerieisoma sp. | reverse complement strand
TGGCGTAAAGCGTAGTTATGGCTTTGCGAAGTATCTGCACGACTCGTTGCCGAATGCAACTTATGTAGGCTTTACAGGCACGCCTATTGATGCAACAATTGATGTATTTGGAGATGTGGTGGATGCCTATACAATGACGGAATCTGTGGCTGATGATATTACTCGTCGCATTGTATATGAAGGTCGTGCTGCAAAGGTATTGCTTGATAGCGCTAAACTACAAGAAATAGAGAAATACTATCAACAATGCGCTGAAGAGGGAACGAATGAGTATCAGATCGAGGAGAGTAAGCGAGCTGTTACGCAGATGGAACGCATCTTGGGCGACCCAGACCGCCTGCAAACTGTTGCCGAAGATTTCATCGATCACTATGAGGCTCGTATAACCGAAGGTGGTACGGTAGAGGGCAAGGCGATGTTTGTTTGCTCTAATCGCACAATAGCATATAATCTATACAAGAAGATAGTTGCGCTGCGTCCAGAGTGGGCAAAGTTGCCTACATGCAACACGATGTCGCTACCACAATATGGTATGGTCGCAGAGCCGTTAGTCCCATATGGGAATAGTCCTCTGCCAATTGAGCGTATAAAGTTAGTGATGACTCGCAACAAGGATGATGAACAAGAACTATACAACCTTCTTGGCACAGATGAGGATAGAAAGAAATTAGATATTCAGTTTAAGAATCCGAAATCTAATTTCAAGATTGCCATCGTTGTAGATATGTGGATCACGGGCTTCGATGTGCCATGTCTTGACACAATGTACATTGACAAACCTTTGCAGCAACATACGCTTGTACAAACAATATCACGCGTAAATCGAGTATATCCAGGTAAGGATAAGGGCTTGGTGGTGGATTATATTGGCATAAAGAATAATATGAATACCGCCTTAAAGCGATATGCAACAGGTGAGACTGATGCTGATTCTGTAGAGACGATTGAGCAATCTATTGCAATGGTAAAAGATGAGCTCGATATACTTCGTCGCATGTTTGCAAAGTATGACTATAAAATGTTCTCCACAGGGTCTCCATTAGAACAGTTGGACTGCTTGAACAAAGGTGCTGAATTTGCGCAAACAACCAAAGAAACCGAAAACATCTTTATGGGGCATACGAAGAAGTTGAAGTCGGCATTTAATATGTGCTGTAATAGCGAACAAATATCTGCAGTGGAGCGTGAAGATATTTACTTCTTCTGTGGAGTACGCTCTATAATATATAAACTTACTAAGGGAGAAACTCCAGATGCCGCACAAATGAATCAGCGTGTGAGTAAGATGATTGAAGAGGCAATCCTTTCGGAAAGTGTTGAGGAGATCATTCAAATTGGCAATGATAAGGAGAATTTAGATCTACTCAGCGAAGAGTATATGGAGCGATTGGCAAAATTGAAGATGCCAAATACCAAGGTAAAGCTTATGGAGCGTCTTCTAAAAATGGTTATTACCGAGTTTAAGAAGGTTAATAAAATGAAGGGAACTGACTTTACAAAACGCCTTAATGCACTTGTGGAGAGGTATAATGACCGTAACGATAGTGCCATCTTTGCAGATGAAGTCCTTACCGAAGTTGCTAATCAGATGGCCGAGCTACTCAAAGAAATTAACAAAGAAAAGAAGTCATTTAATGAGTTAGGTATAACATACGAGGAAAAAGCTTTTTATGATATCTTGATAGCTGTTGCTAAGCAATTCGGTTTTGACTATCCAGAAGATAAAGCTAAGATATTGGCTGGCGAAATTAAAAAAATTGTTGATGACAAATCCAAATATACAGATTGGGCAAAGAGGGACGATATTAAGGCTGAACTCAAAATGGACTTAATCCTTATCTTGGCAGAATATGGATATCCTCCTGTGACTAATGATGAGGTGTTTAAAGAAATATTTGAACAAGCAGAGAACTTCAAAAAATATAATGACTAATATATTAATTTTAAGATGACCGAAACCAACCGCATAGAATATAAAAGAGAATTGACTCCTGAGCTTGATATTGAGAAGGAGGTTGTGGCGTTCCTTAACTACAAGGAGGGTGGATACATCTATATCGGCATTGATAAGGATGGCTCAACTGTGGGCGTGAACGATGTAGATGATTGTATGCTTAGGTTGAAAGACCGTATCAAGCACAACATTTCACCTTCGGCTATGGGATTGTTCGATATTGCCGAGGAGCAAAAGGATGGACTCAGTATTATCAAGGTTACTGTGGCGAGTGGAATAGAGAAGCCATATTTCAAAACAAAATATGGAATGACTCCACGAGGTGCGTACATGCGTGTTGGAACATCTGCCGAGCCTATGCCACAGGAGCAAATTGACCGTTTGTTTGCTATGCGTACCCGCAACTCTATCGGGCGCATTGTGTCCAATCGTCAGGATTTGAGTTTTGAACAGTTGCGTATCTACTATGATGAGCGAGGCAAGAGACTCAATGATAATTTCAAGCGCACATTGGAGCTGCTTACAGATGATGGCAAGTACAACTATGTGGCATATCTGTTGGCTGACGAGAATGGCAATTCAATCAAGGTGGCAAAGTATTCAAGTCTTGACCGTTGCGATTTGATTGAGAACAACGAGTATGGTTACTGCTCTCTTATCAAAGCGACCAAAAGTGTATTGTCGAAGTTGGATATTGAGAACAAAGTGGCTGCAACCATAACCCCGATGGAGCGCATTGAAACTCCATTGTGGAATAAAGTTGCCTTACGTGAAGCTGTCATCAATGCCGTAGTACATAATGACTACTCATTTGAAGTGCCTCCCAAGTTTGAGATATTCCCCGATAGGCTTGAAATAACCTCAGCAGGTCGTTTGCCGGAATCTCTTACGAAAGAAGAATTCTTCAATGGTATCTCCATTCCTCGCAACAAGGAGTTGATGCGTATCTATCGTGATGTGGAATTGGTAGAATCATTAGGTTCTGGTATACCCCGTATTTTGCGGGCATACGGTGAAGATTGTTTCAAGTTTACGGATAACTTTATTCGTATAACTTTGCCTATAAGTGTACAAGATGGCACCCAGTCGGCACCCAGTCGGCACCCAGTCGGCACCCAGTCAGTACCTAATATTGAAAACCTTGATAAACTGATTGTATTCTGTACTGAAGCACGCTCTTTTGGTGAAATGCTAGCATTTATGGGTCTTGCCGATAGAACTAAATTTAGGAGAAAATACATTCGTCCACTTTTGGCGGCTGGTATATTGGAACTGACGATTCCAGAAAAGCCTAATAGTCAAAATCAGAAATACCGCCTTACAGCAAAAGGGTTGGGTATACTATACTCTATAAATAATGCTAAAAAATCTAAAATGTACACAGAAGAAGAGGAGTACGAAGACTATAAAAGTTGGAGAGAGGATATGGAGTTTATGGATAGGTATATTGATAAGCTTGACCGCATTTTGGATGAGCAAATTCAAAACCATAATGAAGCATTAGAGGAAGATGAAAGAAGAGAATAAGATAATATTATACCAAGACGATAACGAGATTACTCGTGTATCGGTGCGATTTGCAGATGAGGATTTGTGGCTGACACAAAATCAGCTAGCAGATATTTACCAGACGAGCAAATCGAATGTAAGCGAACATATTAAGCATATATTTGAAGACGGTGAGCTTGATAAAACAGTGGTTGTTCGGAATTTCCGAATAACCACTCAGCATGGAGCTATGGAAGGTAAAACACAATCTCGTGATGTTGCTCATTACAACCTCGATATGATTATCGCTTTAGGTTATCGTGTGCAGTCGCAGGTGGCTACCCGTTTTCGCCGTTGGGCAACCCAACGACTTCATGAATATATACAGAAGGGGTTTGCTATGGATGATGAGCGTTTGAAGCAGGGTGGCAACCGTTATTTCCGCGAGTTGTTACAGCGCATAAGGGATATCCGTAGCAGTGAGCGTAATTTCTATCAGCAGGTAACAGATATTTATGCCACAGCAACAGACTATGACCCCAGAAGTGAAATGACAAAGATGTTCTTTGCTACGGTGCAGAACAAGTTGCACTATGCTGTTCACGAGAATACCGCTGCTGAGGTTATTTACAATCGCGTGGATAATGAAAAGCCGTTTGTGGGTATGACAAACTTCAAAGGCGATTATGTTACCAAAGACGATGTAAAGATAGCAAAGAACTACCTCTCTGAGATAGAATTGCAACGCTTGAATTTTCTTGTTTCAGGATTCTTGGATTTTGCAGAGTTCCAGGCATTGGAAATGAATCCAATGACAATGAAAGATTGGATAGAGGCTCTTGATGGTCAAATTATCGCACATAAGCGCAAAGTACTCATTGGTAAGGGCAATGTTTCGCATCAACAGGCAATAGCCAAAGCCGAGAAGGAGTTTGAGATATTCCGCAAACGAGAAATGGATTTACTCGAAAGCGACTTTGATAGAGAAGTAAAGAAACTTAAAGAGAAGTAAAAATTTACTCAACCTATCATATAATATGTAAAAACCAGACTTTTTCTATATTTTATGATAGGTTATGATATTGAATCATTTTAGTAATACGGTTAGATATGAATAATTCCGTAATAGATGTTGCTTTTATTGCAGCAAAGGTAACCGCAATAAAGGATGAAAAGGCAAGAATGATTGTTGGTGGAGCATCATTAGTATATAATGTAGCTCAAATTGCTCGTTTTCGTTCAATGATTGTAGAGCTGTCTCAAATATGCAATTACATTGTATCCAAAGCTCAGATTATAGGCTCTTATACACTAGAAGAATATAATCTTGCTGTTGAATGTCAACGGCAAATTGAAGAGTGCTATCAGCAGATAGCCAAGCACGGAACAATGACCGTCATAGATAGTATATCTTTGCTAATTGATGCCTTTAACAATCTTAACAGAAGGTAAAAATAGGGATTCTGAACTGAAGTGGAGCAAAATTTTGGTACATTTGCTTGTATTTCAAAATAAAGCACTACCTTTGCAACAAAGTAGGAACTCGACTCTGCGAGACGCTGCAAAATGGTGCAGAATTTAGGTGGAGCAATAGCGGGAGATTACGTTTGTTGCGATTCTTTAACGCAAAGATATAGAGCCATTTAGAAATGAAACTCGTTTTCTGGTGGCACCACAAAAAAGCCTTGCAGAAATGCAAGGCTTTTTTGGTTTCTATCCCCTTCACAGAGGCTGGCTGGGATAGTTGGGATTTTTGTTTCTGGCTCTGGCTTCTGGGTAATATGGATAATGTGCCCCTAAAGGGGAAATGTAGCAAAAACGCAAGAGGTTAAGCACGCCAATCCCCAATATAACCACTCCTAAGGTACATCAACTTCCTTAACCTCAAGTTCCAATTGTAGGTTAAACATCACAATATGCGCTTCAACATCCCACAGGCTCAATATGCTTACTTAACCTCTTGGGAAGATTGAATGTAATAAAATAGAGGGTTCTCTTTTGGCTGTGGCTGCCCCACTCTGCTTGATTCAACTTCTTTCTTTGTGCAGAAATTCCTTATTTCCAGCACAAAGTAGGGGAAGCACAAAGTAGGGGAAGCAAATACCTTGCTCCCCCTCTACGATAACTAGATATTATCCCCAAAAGAAATCTCCTCTACAGCCCAAATGATGGTTTTACTATACCAAACAGTATGTAGGCGAGTACACCTGTTACAATGATGTTGAAAACCTGGGCAGTGAGGAATGCGTATAGGGTTCTGCGGTTTTCTCTGGATATTATCTCTTTTAGGCGGGTGTCCAATCCTATGCAAACAAATGCAAGTGAGAAGAAGAGCTGGGAGAGAGTTTTGGCCAGAGATGTTTCTACAAGTTTTGATTTGTCAAAGTCTGGGAAAATCTCACCGCTCTGGCATAAGCTGAATACCAGTGATGCCGCTACAAAGCCAATGATGAATTTTGGGAATTTTTCCCATACTATGCCAAATGACGGTTTTTGGGATTTGCCGTCCTCTCCTTTGGTTGACAGGTAGAGTGCAATAAAGAATGCTACAAATCCTATTAGTACATTCTGGGTTGCTTTTACAATTACAGCGGTTTTGTTTGCAAGGTCTCCAACTTTTGCGAATGCCATTTCCGATGATGCTGCAACGCCACTTGTGGTGTCAATCGTACCGCCAATCCAAGCTCCTGCTATCTCCTGCTGTATTATTGGGTCAGATGTCAGAAGAGGTACAATCTGCTCTGCAAGCCAAGGCATCAGGTATATCATTGGCACTACCACAATAAGCACTACAGATACAATGTATGAGAGTTTTTTGTCATCTGTTCCTGCCACACGTGCAGCTGTAATGCATGCAGATACTCCGCAAATTGAGAGTCCGCTTGAGAGGGTCATTGCAGTGGCCCTGTCAACCTTGAGCCTGCGGGCAACAAAGTATGCAAAGAACCATACTATTGTTACCACAAGTATAGCCTGCAACAGACCCATTGTTCCCGATTTCATCACATCCCTGAAAAGTATTGTTGCACCAAGGCAAACAACACCAATCTTTATGAAATACTCACCCTGTATTGCAGGTTTGAGCCATTGTGGTATGTGAAACAGGTTGCTTATTATGAGGCCAAATATTACAGAGAAGAATACTGCCTCAAATCCGTAGAATTTTATGGCAGGTATCTTTGCTATCCACAGTGCAAGTGCTGCAATTGCAAAAATGAATATAAATCCCCTCAAAAGTTTTTTTATAGGGCGGTTGAGCAGTAAATTGCCTGCCAGAAGTGCAGCTATTGCAATAACAAACAATGCTCCTATGTTACCCCACGCCTCCAAGCTGCTGAGATCAGACGGTATGGAAATAGTTGGCAAGTAATATGCAAAACCAGCCAGTAGGAGCAATGGCAGTGATACTATCACCACCACCCAGTCTTCTACAAGAAATTGCTTCCAAAAATTCTTCATACCTTAATATGTTTCTTAATCCAAATTAATCCAGTCGTTTATAGCAAACGGCTCATTATTCTTAACCAAAAGTGCAGTAATATTGTTTATGATGTCATGACCGTGGCTGCTGTTTGTAAAGTATGTGAAATAGCCGTTTTGGGAAGGTATTATCATAAATAACGCTTTAAACGAGCCATTGTCTCCCCAATGCCACAAAATTTTTCCAAATTGAGGATTGTCCTCTGTACCTATACCCATTGCCCAGGCAACAGAATTGTCACACTCCCTGTGGTTATTGGCATATCTTACAGCTTTCTCTTTGCAAGGGGTAAAGAATACCTCTTTAGCTTCAGCCGACAGTGTTGTACCATTGAGCAGTTCATTGAGGAATTTTGCATAGTCAGGAGCACAGGTCCTTAGGGTATAACCCACATTTGCCCTTGGATGTCTCCCTTTGCCACGGTTTTCACCGTCTTTATTATATCCGTCAACAGCAAGTGTGTCATACATAGGTTGCCATTCGTACGATGTGTATTCCATTCCAAGAGGTTCAAATACCTCCTCTTTGGCAATCTCGTCAATTTTCTTTCCTCTGATATTCTCTACAGCTCTTTGCAAAAATGCAAATCCCTCTCCAGAGTATCCATAGCAAGAATCTACAGGATACTTGAATGTAATCTCAGATGTAGGCCACTCCTGGGTAGAAGGCCCTGCACTCCAGTTAGGCAAACCGGTCCTGTGGTTTAGAACAATGCGTGCGGTAAGTTTGGCTGCAGACTCTTTGTCTTTAAAACGGTCTATGTCTGTATAGTTGCAGATTGGGGTATCCAAATCTATCTCCCCCCTGTCATACATCTTCATTACTATATAGGCAAAGACAACCTTGCTCAATGATGCGGCCTGGAAAATTGCAGGTTTAGGGGTTGCTGTCCCTGCCTGAATCTGCAAAGAATCATAAAAATTAGGATTCTCTATCTGGTATGAGATTTTCTCCCCGTTGAAATTGCTTTCAATTTGAATAAGAGGAATTTGTGCATCTACAATGATTTTCTTTATCTCCTCTTTGTATGGCTCACCCTTTGGTGTACAACCGGCCATCAGAAACATGGCTCCAAATAAAACAAGGGCAGAAAGGCCCCTCAATGAGTGTATTTTCATAATTTGTAGGTTTTAAAACTTGTCAAAGATTATGCAAGTTAGGTATTTTTATGCAAAATCCTTAATTTAGCATCCAATAAAATAAATCATCATGAGAAAATTATCACTAATTCTATTTGCATGTCTGGCTGCTGCATGCGGCACACCAGCCAACAATACTCTGGAGCACAAATGTGCTGACTGTTCAAATAAAAACATTGTAGTGGAGACAATCATGGCCCGTAGAAGTATCCGCAGTTATGAGGACAGGGCAGTAAACAGAGACACAATGAACATTATTGCAGAGTGTGGTATTCATGCTGCAAACGCAATGAATGCCCAGAAATGGGAGGTGAGACTTGTGGATGACCCAGAGTTCATAAATGGTGTTTCAGCACTTTATGTAAAGCAGATGAAAAATGACCCAAGGGGAGCAAGAATGGTGGAAGACCCTAATTTCAAGAATATGTTCCGCAATGCCCCTACAGTTGCATTCATTGCAATGAAGGATGAGCATGCCATGACACTTATTGATTGCGGACTTCTTGCAGGCAATATGATTACATCTGCAAAAGCCCTTGGAATTGGATCTGTTTGTCTCGGCGGACCTGTCATGTTTATGAAATCTCCTGCAGCAAAAGAGTATTTGGAGAAACTTGCATTGCCTGAGGGGTACCAGCTTCAGCTTGCAATTGGTTTTGGTTATCCAGCAGAGGAACCGGCAGCAAAACCAAGAGACCCGCAGAAAGTGAAATGGGTTGAGTAAGATACCCAAAAGGGCAGGAAAGAGCATAGTTTCCTGCCCTTTTTGTTATACTGTTTGTTTTTTTACCTATTAGTACATACCTTTGCACTTGAGTTGAGGTGTAATTGTTTCCGTCCGGGGACAATTGATAATAGGGAATCCGGTGTGAGTCCGGAACTATACCCGTAGCTGTATATTCTATGTGTTCCATAGGTTATCTTGGCCACTGTCATTGATGATGGGAAGGCACCTTTGGAAGAATGAGTCAGAAGACCTGCCGCAGCTCTTTAACTTGAGAATCTCGGGTAAAGATTTTCGTAGAACCATATTAAAATGCCTTTTAAAGAGTTTTGGTGCAGGTGCGCAGGTGTATTGCCTTTATTGTACCTTTTCATATTGTCAGCAGCAAGCATTCCTGTTTATTCGCAGGATGTGAAAATTGTGCGCAGTGTAGAGGATGGCAAAGCTGTACGCAAAACAAATGATACAACAGCCTACTATAACAGCAGTTCTTCTGTAAATGCTCCACAGAAGGAAGATACTCTCCGTGCAACCGTAATCACTGCAAAGGCAAAACCTTCCCCAACCCTCCAGAGTGCCCCTTTACAGGTTATGGAAAAGGATGATTTCCAGAAGCTCGGGATTAGGGAGCTGCATGAGGCTGTGAAGACTTTCTCAGGGGTGCAGATTAAGGATTATGGCGGGATAGGGGGTGTCAAGACAGTCTCGGTAAGGAGTATGGGGAGCCAGCATACAGCAATAAGTTATGATGGAGTAACCATTTCAAATGCCCAGAGCGGGCAGGTGGATATTGGGAGGTTCAATTTGGACAATGTGGAGCATGTCTCCCTCTCCATAGGGCAGGCAGATGATATTTTCCAGAGTGCAAGGATGTTTGCCTCGGCCGGAGTTCTCAATATCAAGACAGCCAGGCCCCAGTTTCCCGATGAAAAGAAAAGCAATATTGGTGTGGCAATGAAGGCGGGCTCATTTGGGACATACAACCCCTCTGCCTGGTGGCAGCAGAAGTTGGGGGGCAGATGGGTAATGGCCCTCAATGGGGATTTTCTCACCTCCAAGGGAGATTATCCTTTTACCATAAAGAACGGTACCCAGACCCAGGAGCAGATAAGGCTCAATTCCGATGTCACCTCTTACCGTGGGGAGGCCAATCTGTATGGGGATTTGGGCAGAGGGGGAGAGATCTCCTTCAAGGGGAACTGGATGAGTTCCAATCGTGGCCTTCCCGGTTCTGTTGTCCTTTATAATTGGGATGCCAGGGAGCGTTTGTGGGATGAGACCTGGTTTGCCCAAGCCCAGTATAACAACAGGTTTGGTGAGAAATGGGAAATCAAGGGGCAGCTCAAATACAATTATGCCTGGAACAAATATACAGATGAGGATGAGTCGTATAATGGAGGAGTGAGAACAGATTACTATACCCAAAAGGAGGTTTACGGCTCTGCAGCAGTGAAATATGCTCCGGCTCCATTTACCCAATTGGTGGTTTCCCAGGATTTGTACAGGAATACTCTTGATGCTTCTTATGCGAATTTTGCATACCCGGTAAGGTTTACTTCCCTTACGGCTTTTGCCGGCAGATACAATAATGGACGGTTGTCTGCTACAGCAACACTTTTGTCAACCTATATTACTGAGGAGGTGGCAGTTGGAAGTGCTGCTGATGACCGTTTCAGATTCTCTCCGTCGGTGAGCATTTCGTATAAATTGTTCAAGGAGAGGAATATAAGGGTAAGGGGATCATATCAGGATATTTTCAGGACCCCCACATTCAATGACCTCTATTACGACAGGGTTGGGAACAGGAATCTCAAGCCAGAGATTGCCCGTCAGCTGAATCTTGGGGTTACCTGGAGAGAGGCTTTCAAAGGGGTACTTGATGAAATTTCACTACAGGCAGACGGCTATTACAATAGGGTGAAGAATAAGATTGTGGCCCTCCCTACAATGTTTGTGTGGAAAATGATGAATATGGGGCAGGTGCAGATATTTGGAGCGGATGTGAATATCGGTGGCGTGTTTTCATTCCCCGATGGTAGGAGATTGAATTTGCAGGGAACCTATTCTTACCAGCATGCCATAGATGTTACAAATGAGAATGACAAGAATTACAGAGACCAGATACCTTATACCCCAAGACATTCGGGAACCTTTACAGCCTCTTTGTTGGGAAGATGGGTTAATGTGGGGTATATGTTGGGTGCAGTTGGCAAGAGGTATGCTTTGCCTCAGAATGTAAAGGCTAATCTTATAGAGGGGTATGTTGAGCATTCTCTCTCTGTGGGGAGAGGGTTCAATTTGTGGGGTTGCAGGGTGAATCTGCAGGCGGAGTGCCAGAATTTTACCAATGTGCAGTATGAGGTTATCCAGTATTACCCTATGCCGGGTAGGTCTTTCAGATTTACTTTAAAGTTTGAATATTAATTTAATTTACAGATAGTTATGAAAAAGTTTCTATTGTCGGCCCTAAGTATTGTGGCAATTGGAGTAGCTGTAGTTTCATGTTCGTTTGGAGATGATGATCCTGAGCCTGTTGTTGATCCTTCACTAACTGGTGTGTATATTCTCAACTCTGGAAAGTGGGGCTCAAACAATTCTGAGCTTACCCATTATAACCCTGCAGACGGCGCAGTTTCAACCGGTGTGTTTGAACTTGCAAACGGAAAGAAGATGGGTGATACAGGAAATGACATGATTCTTTACGGTTCCAAGCTTTATATAGCAATGAACGGTTCCGCAGTTGTATTTGTAACCGATTTGAAAGGGAAAATCCTCGGCGAGGTTGTGGCAAAGGGGGAGAACTCAAATTACTCTCCACGCCAGATGACTGCTGCCGCAGGCAAGGTGTATGTAACCTATGCCGAGGGGTATCTGGGGGTTATAGATACAACAGATTTTGCCATTAAGACAGTTCCTGTAGGTCCGTACCCTGAGGGGGTGGCGTATGCCGGCGGCAAACTGTATGTTGCAATTACCGATGGTAACAATTATCCCAACTATGAGAACAAAGTGCAGATACTTGACCCTTCAACCCTTGTTGTAAAAAAGGAGATAGAGGTTTCATACAATCCGCAGACCTTCCATCTGGTAGGGAACAACCAGATGTACCTTGTAAGTTGGGGCAATTATGCGGATATTCCTGCAAAATTGCAGAAGATAGATATCTCTACAGACAAAGTTACAGATATAGAGGGGATAACACCTACAAATATGGCACTTGGCATGGGTGACAAGGGGTATATCCTAAGTACTGTCTATGACGAGAACTGGAACTCTGTTACAAAGTTCTTTGTGTTTGATATAGCTACAGACTCAATAGATGGTGAGCTTGTCTCTCCAGAGCTTGTTCCAAACGGATACTGCATTGACGTGGATCCAATAACCGGCAATGTTTATATAGGCTCTTCAGATTATGTTAATAACGGGGACATGTATATTGTTTCTCCAGCGGGAGAGGTGCTCAAAAAATTTGACACAGGGGCAATAAACCCTTATAAAGTTTGTTTTGCAAGCAATTAGAATGAAAACCGTTCTTCACTATATTTTGGTTTCCCTTGCACTTGTGGCAGTATCATGTGGCGGGGGTGGCGCTGCTTTTCATCCCGAGGGTGAGGTTGAGCAGAATCTCTATGCAGAGGGGTTTGAGATAACCCATTATGAGAATTGTACGGCAATAACCATTGCAGACCCTTGGGATACAACAGGCATCCTGCAGAGATATATTCTGGTGGAGAAGGGTAATCCCCTTCCCGACAACCTTCCGTCCGGGACAATAGTCCGCACCCCTGTGGAGAATATGATAATGTACACCACAATTCATGTCTCAATATGGGAAGAGTTGGGGGCCCTGGGGGATATAATTGGAATTTGTGAGCCGGAGTATCTTACCTCCCCAAATGCAATCGGGATGATTACTGCTGGGAAGATACATGATTGCGGCAAGGCGGCTGCCCCAAATGTGGAGAAGATAATGGATATAGGGGGAGAGATAATTGTTGCATCCCCTTTTGAGCATGGAGGGTATGGTCAGGTGGAGAAATTGGGTATCCCTATTTTTGAGTCGGCAGACTATATGGAGAACCATCCGTTGGGTAGGGTGGAATGGCTTAAGGTTTTTGGATTGCTGTCGGGAAGAAAAGAGAGGGCGGATTCCCTCTTCAATGCTACCTGTACCAGATACAACTCCCTTAAGGAGATTGCCATGAATGTGGAAAAAAGGCCAAGGCTGGTGAGTGAGAGGAAATATGGCTCATCCTGGTTTATTGCAGGTGGGGCAAGCTATATGGCCAGAATGTATGAGGATGCCGGTGCAGATTATATTTTTAAGGGATATAATTCTATAGGGAGTGTTCCCCTCTCTTTTGAGAATGTTTATGATGCGGCATGGGATGCGGATATATGGCTTTTCAAATATGGAATGGACAGGGCTATGACCTATAATGATTTAAGGGCAGAGTATAAGCCGTATGAGGATTTTGCTCCGTTCAAGAACAGGGGAATATATACATGCAATACTGTAGAGACCCCTTATTATGAGTATATTGCAATTCACCCTGATTACATACTTGCAGATTTTCTGCATATATTCCACCCGCAGCTGTTACCCCAGCACAAACTGGTGTGTTTCAAGCCTATGGCAGAGTAATGGAATTTATGATATTGCAAAGAGTGGCCACGCTGGTGGCCTCTTTTTTTTCTCCACCGGCAAGGGTTATCTCAATTTTGTTTGGATTGTGGCATATGATGTTTATCCCGTCCTCCTGCAGTGGGGAAGGGGTGAAGCCGTTCCTTACAAGGGCATTACCTACCCAGTAGGCAGTGTTGAAATCACCGCTTACCCCTATAGGTCTGGTGTGCTGCATTGTGGCGGTGAGTTTTCCTGTAGTGCTGTCAAACTCAATGTTCTCTTTGCTTAAGAAATACTTCATGGTGCCATCCATTATAAGGTCTTCCGGGCTTCCGGAGCTAACCTGCTTCCCTTTTGAGAGGAGCCATAGGGTATCTGCCATCCCAATGGCAGAATCAATATCGTGGGTAGAGAGGACAATAGCCTTGTTCTGCTCTTTTGCAAGGCGGCGCAGAAGAACCATTGTCTCAATTCTTGCGGTAATGTCCAGGAATGCGGTTGGCTCGTCCAGAACAATTATCGGGCATTGTTGGGCAAGTACTTTGGCAATCATTACTTTCTGCCTCTCTCCATCAGAGAGCTCAGAGACATAGTTTGAACTCTTGTGCAAGATTCCTGCTGCCTGCAGCGACTCTTTTATAATTTTGTGGTCTTTTGGCTTTAGATTGCCAAAGAAACCTGTATATGGATGTCTGCCAAGTGATACCAGCTCATAAACGGTTATTCCACCTGCATTGGTCTTTTCTGTAAGGACAACACCCACCTGAGTGGCAAACTCGCTTTGGGAGTATTGTTGGAGAGGTTTCCCACGCAACAGCACATCTCCCTCCAATGGGGGTTGGAAACCGCATAATGTGCGGATGAGGGTAGATTTGCCGGCACCGTTGAGGCCAAGCAGACATGTAACCTCACCGCTATACAGAGTAAGGTTCACATTGCTCTGGACAACCTTTTTCCCTTTGTTGTCATTATATCCTATTGTAAGGGCACGTGCCTGGACAGCTGTCTGTTTACCGTTTGTCATTATGCTGTAATACTAATTGAAATACTGCAGGTTCTTTCTGTTTATTATAACGTAAATTATTATTGGAGCTCCTATCATTGGGGTTACGGCATTTAGTGGAAGCAGGGTGTTGCTTGCAGGAATGACCGTAAGCATATTGCACAACATTGCAATGCAGGAACCGCTTAGAATTGTTATAGGAACAAGGTGCTTGTGGTTTGATGTACCAAGCAGGATACGGGCCACATGTGGAACAGCCAGTCCTATGAATGAAACAGGTCCACAGAATGCGGTAATGGTGGCTGTAAGGATTCCTGTACACAAAAGGATTGATACCCTTGCGGTTTTAATCTTCACTCCAAGGTTTGCTGCATACATCTCTCCAAGCAATAGTGCGTTGAGCGGTTTTATAAGGAGTAGGGAATATACCAGACCTGCAATTGTAAAGATGGCAAAATATGGGAGTTTCTCTGTAGATACCCCTGTGAAATCTCCCATTCCCCACATTACAAACTGGTGCACTTTATCTGCCGCAGCATGATAATTGAGGATGGATATAGCAGATGATGCAAGGTATCCTATCATTATACCAATTATAAGGAGCATCACATTGCTCCTGACTTTTCTGGAGAAGTAGATTATAAGTGCCAGTACGGCAAGGGAACCTGCAAGGGCTGCAATTATCATTGTAAGGTATGCACCAGTCTGCATCCCTCCAAGGATACCTCCTGTATAGAGCATCACTATTGCAACACCAAGGTTTGCCCCGTCACTTATACCCAAAATTGAGGGGCCTGCCAGAGGATTCCTGAACAGTGTCTGCAAAAGGAGTCCGCTTATGGCAAGACCGGCTCCGGCCAACAGGGCGGTTATGCTCTGTGGCAGACGGGAATTGAGGATAATCATCTCCCAGGATGCTTTGCTGCTTCCGTTCCCAAAGAGTATGGAAACAACCTCATTGAAAGGGATCTTTATGGCTCCATAAACCAGATTCCCTACAAAAAGCAATACAAAAGCAGTGATGAGTATATAATATGCCCTGGCGTGATTTTTCATATGGGCAAATATAGCAAATATCTCGCTATACCCCTCTCCGGAGTGTGATATTATTGATGATGGAATCTTCAAAATTATGGAGTTCCTCTTTGTGGCAGAGGATGTTCTTCCACTCTTGCTGATTCCCTCTATAAATGTTGTTTCCGCAATCTATACCGTATATGGTCTTCCCTTTTCCTTTTTTGTCAATCCTGCAAATGACACAAACAGCACTGCTGCTGTGTATGGCAATGTTCCCTACATTTATACTCTTCATACTACACAGTTAAAGCGTTAACTTTAACAAAGGTAGCCAGGAGCAGGAGCTGGGTGATAACAACTAACGGGTGGTTTTACCTCTTCTTGTTTTGGGTGATGATTACAATATAAACAGCTATAAATACCAGCACCATTCCAATTCCTTGATTGGTATTGAGCCTCTCTCCAAATACTGCAATTCCCACAAGTACAGCGGTAAGTGGTTCCATACAGCCAAGGATGGCGGTGGTTGTGGAGCCAATAATCTGGATTGCATATACCAGTGTGAGGTCTGATATCAGGGTAGGTACGAATGCAAGGGCAAGGATATTCCACCACTGGTGGAAAGTGGTAAGAGGCATGAACTCTCCACCTTTAACCACAATATTCCCCATAAAGAGGAGGCATGAGAATGTAAGTACATAAAATGTAAGCTTCATCCCGTTCATGCCTGCAATGGCCTTTATATTGTTTACCCCTATTATATATGAGCCGTATGTGAAGATTGTGACAAGGACAAAGAGGAGCCCGAGCGGATTGAGTGAGAACCCTCCTTCACTCAAAGAGGCTCCGCTGAGGAAATAAACACCCCCAAAGGCCATTACAACGGCAAGCCCTTTAAGCAGGGTGAACTTCTCCCCAAAAAACAGTATCATTACAGCGGTAACAAAAACCGGATACAGGAAGTGCATGGTGGTTGCAATGCCGCTTGGAATCTCACCTATGGTATAGGATGCTGTAAGGAATATGCTTGTGGAGGCGTAAAAAACAGATATGAGAAGTAACAGCCCAAACTGTTTTGGTGTAACTGCAAAAGCATCTGAAAGGGTCTCCTTAAAGGATCTCTTTCCACGGTTCTTTATTGAGAAGTTAACAAATACAATAATGCCCATAAGCAAAGCGGAGAAAAGGAACCTGTAAAAGCAAACATTGTCCAGATCCAGTTCCAGACTGGGGTTCCCGTTTTCCATGAGTGGAATAGAGAATAACGGTATAAGGCCAAATGTGGCAGAAGACAAAATGGCCATTATAAGGCCTTTCAAATTTCTCATGCTGCTAAAGTTTGTACAAAGATACAAAAAAGAAACCCGTTTGGCTCCCTGAGGAATTGCCAAACGGGCTAACACACGCTTTATAACATGAAAAATATTCTAGTAGTTCCATTTCTTTGGCTCAAAGTAAGCCTGTGGGTGCAAACATGCAGGGCAAGTGCCAGGAGCTTTCAAGCCTGTATATACATAACCGCAGTTTCTGCACTGCCACTCAATAGCCTCTTCTCTCTCAAATACTTTACCAGCCTCAACTCTTGCAAGAAGTGTACGGTATCTCTGCTCGTGCATAGCCTCAACTTTTGCAATCTCTCTGAAAGCAACAGCCACCTGAGGGAATCCCTCTGCCTGTGCCACTTCAGCCATATGAGGATAAGCCTCTGACCACTCCTCATTCTCACCCATTGCTGCAGCCAAAAGGTTCTCTGCTGTAGTACCAATTTTACCTGCAGGATATGTTGCAGTAATCTCAAGATCGCCACCCTCCAAGAATTTGAAGAATCTCTTAGCGTGCTCTTTCTCCTGCTCAGCAGTCTCCATAAATACTGCACTGATCTGCTCAAATCCCTCTTTTTTAGCTACGCTTGCAAAGAAAGTGTATCTTGTTCTTGCCTGTGACTCACCAGCAAAAGCTGTCAATAGATTTTTCTCGGTCTGAGTTCCTTTAATAGTTGCCATAATAGTGTCTCCTTAAGTTTTATTATTGTATTGTTAGTATTTGTTTTAATTAAAGTTTTTTTCCTACAAGCTGTATATCAACGCTCTTTACATCAAAATGCTCAATCTTTTTGGTTGACAGGTAATCCATTACAATCTTTACCAGTTCAGGATCATGGTAATCCTCATATGAATTAAAGTCTGTATCATAGAAATGAGCGTGCTCATATACATTTACATCAAAGTACATTTTGTTGTTTGAACTGAACCTCCTCACCAGTAATCCCGAATTTACAAAAGATTCCAATACATTATATATTGTAGCCACTGTAAGTGTAGGGTAATTCTCTTTAAGATCCTCTACCACCATATCTGCACTGGCGTGACCCAATTTTCTCATGGACTCAAAAATTGCAATTCTCTGCGGTGTGGCCTTTAATCCGGCGGCCTTAATTTTTTCTTTCAACATCAACATAAATGATCCCTTTTTGTTTTCTGAGTACAAAGTAAATTAAAATTATTTTAACTTGCAAATAATTCTTTTAAAAAATTATAAAAAATATAATTAACATCCCGACAAATTTTGCCAAAACCAAATCCCCTCTTTATTGTTATAGTGTTGATTTATTAATGAACAAATTAAAATTCAGCATTTTATGAAAGAAAGAGAAAACCCCTGGACCCCTATATTCGCACAGGAGAGAGTATTGGAGCAGACCCCGCAGGATGTTATACCACAACACCCAACAGATCCCGAGGTAGCATATCAGTTGGTAAAAGAGGAGACTTATCCCCAAACCAACCCAATGCTTAACCTTGCAACTTTTGTTACAACCTATATGGATGATTATGCAACCAAGCTCATGAATGAGGCTATCAACATCAACTATATAGATGAGACAGAGTACCCGAGGGTAGCGGTAATTAACGGCAAGTGTATAAATATCCTTGCCAACTTGTGGAATACTCCGGAGAAACGCAAATGGAAAACCGGAGCGGTTGGCATAGGCTCCAGCGAGGCGTGTATGCTTGGCGGCATTGCAGCCTGGCTGAGATGGAAGAAGAGGAGAATGGCTCAGGGCAAACCATACGACAAACCAAATTTTGTAATAAGCTCAGGAATGCAGGTTGTTTGGGAAAAATTCGCACAGTTGTGGCAGGTGGAGATGAGACAGGTCCCAATCTCCAGCGAGCACATTACTTTGGATCCACAACTTGCGTTGCAGCATTGCGACGAGAACACTATCTGCATCGTTCCTATACAGGGTGTGACCTGGACAGGATTGAATGATGATGTTGAGGCTCTTGATGCAGCTTTGGATGAGTACAATGCCCGTACCGGGTACAATATCCCAATCCATGTTGATGCAGCGTCGGGAGGCTTCATATTGCCATTCCTTTCTCCAGACAAGAAATGGGACTTCAGGTTGAAATGGGTCCTATCCATAAGTACATCGGGACACAAATATGGACTGGTATATCCTGGACTTGGCTGGGTAATCTGGAAGGACAAGGCTTATTTGCCGGATGAGATGAATTTCTCTGTAAATTATCTTGGTGCGGAGATTTCTCAGGTAGGCCTCAACTTCTCCCGTCCGGGTGCACAGATTCTGGGCCAGTACTACAATTATATAAGGTTGGGCTTTGAGGGGTATAAGGCAATACAGCAGAACAGCATGGAGATTGCAAAATATATTTGGGGCGAGATTGCAAAATTCCCTCAGTTCCACAACTATGCTCAGGAGGTTGTGAATCCGCTGTTCATCTGGCATATGGATCAGGAGTATGACAAGTCTGCCAAATGGACCCTGTATGATTTGCAGGACAAACTGAAACAGTACGGCTGGATGGTTCCGGCATACACTCTCCCAGCAAATTTGGAGGATATTGTGGTTATGAGGGTGGTTATCAAGCAGGGATTTACAAGAGACATGGCGGATATGATGCTTAATGATATGCGCAGTGCGGTGGAAGAGCTGGACAAACTGCAGTACCCTACCCAATCACGCATTGCCTACGAGAAGCAGGAGGCACAGAAAGGGAAGGTATTTACCCATTAAAGAAAAAGGAGACAACTTTCATAGGTGTCTCCTTTCTCTTTTATATGATGTTTTATTACATCATTGAATCTGCGTTAAGGTTGTCTTTCTCAATATCCTTGAAGTATTTTACAGTACCAACCTTCAACTCGTCAGTTGCAGCATCATCACATACGATGATTCCTTTTGGATGCATCTGAAGTACGCTGATAGTCCACATGTGGTTTACACAACCCTCTACTGCATGGTACAAAGCTCTTGCTTTTGCATGACCATTAGCAAGGATAAGAACCTCTTTAGCGTCCATAATGGTACCAACACCTACTGTAAGGGCAGTTTTAGGTACAAGGTTGATGTCATTGTCAAAGAAACGTGAGTTTGCAATGATAGTGTCTGTAGTAAGAGTCTTGATTCTGGTTCTTGAAGTAAGTGATGAACCAGGCTCATTGAATGCAATGTGACCGTCAGGACCGATACCGCCCATGAACAAGTCAATTCCACCGTATGATTTGATCTTCTCCTCGTATCTTACACACTCAGCCTGAGGATCCTCAGCGTTACCGTTAAGGATGTTAACATTCTCTTTCTGAATGTCAATATATTTGAAGAAATTGTTCCACATGAATGAGTGATAGCTCTCAGGATGATCCTCTGGAAGACCAATGTACTCGTCCATATTGAAAGTGACTACATTCTTGAAAGAAACTTTACCCTCATTGTAGAATTTTACAAGCTCTCTGTAAGTTCCAAGTGGAGTTGAACCTGTAGGCAAGCCCAATACAAAAGGACGCTCAGCTGTAGGAGCAAAATCGTTGATTTTTTTCACAATATAAGCTGCTGCCCAATGTGAAATCTGCGAGTAAGACTCTTGAATAATTAATCTCATAATTAAAAGTTGTATTTATTTATTATTGTTTTCACTTAAAAGTTCCCTTGCATTCTCTACAGCCGCCTTGGTAAGTTCGCTTCCGCTCAACATCCTGGCAACCTCCTGCACCCTCTCCTCATGGTTGAGGGTCCGTATCCTGGTTGTTGCGTTGTTCTGGGCATCATACTCTTTATATACAAGCAGATGTGTCCCTTTTTTTGAAGCTATCTGTGGCAAATGGGTTATAGCAAATATCTGCATCCTTTCACCCATTTTCCCTATAAGGGCTCCCATCTTGTCTGCAATACTGCCGGAAACACCAGTATCAATCTCGTCAAAAATCATTGTAGGCATTCCGGTATATTGCGCCATAAGCGACTTGAGGCAAAGCATTATTCTGGAAAGCTCTCCTCCCGATGCCACTTTATGCAACAATCCCAATCTGTTTCCTCCATTTGCACTGAAAAGGAACTCTATCTGGTCCTTCCCCTGCAAAGTGTATTTTCCTGCATCTGATACTGCAACCTCAAACACCGCATGCGGCATCTGCAAATCCCTTATCATCTGCTGCAATGTTGCGCCCAATGAGGCAACACTCCCTTTTCTCTTCTGAGAAAGCTCCTCAGCAATGGAGTCTCTCCTTTGTGTAAGTTCCGCAATCTTCTGCTGAAGCTCTTTTTTCTCCCACACATCCTGCTCCCCTCCCAAAAGCTCCTTCTCCAACTGCTGCTGAATCTGTATCAGCTGCTCCACACTCTCTGCAGAGTGTTTCTTGAGAAGTGAATATATCAGAGAAAGCCTCTCCTCAACCTGCTGGAGCCTCTGTGGTGACACCACAATCCTCTCTGCATGCCCCTCAAGTTCCTCTTCTATATCCTTACACTCTAATCTACAGCTCTCTATCCTTTCTGCCAACTCCTGCAAACCGGGGACAAAGTTAGAACACTTTTGCAATAAATGCACTGAATCCTTCAAATTTTGTACAATTGAGCTCCCCATTGGATTAAGGAGTGCTACTGCACCGCAAATGGACTCTTTAATTGTCTCCGCATTAGAGAGCTGCCCCTGCTCAATCTCCAGCTCCTCCATTTCCCCAACTTTAAGGTTTGCCTGATGCAGTTTGTCTAACTGGAACTGCATGTATTCCCTCTCACCCTCTTTCCTTGCAATCTCTGCCTCCAGCTTCTCCAACCGCTCCATTGATTGCTGCAGTCTGCCATGAACCTCCTTGTATTGTGCAAGAAGATTCTCTGTCCCTGCAAAATAGTCAAGCACCCTCATCTGGTATGCAGCATCTGTAAGCAACAAATGCTGGTGTTGTGCATGAATATCTACAATTGCAGAAGATATCTGTGTCAATGCGGCCAGCGTTGCAGGCTCATCATTGATAAAGTTTCTTGTCCTTCCGGAAGGGGATATTACCCTTCTGAGTATTATCTCCTCCCCGTCACACTCAAACTCACCCTCAACCACACAATTTTTACCGCTGTCCTTAAGGGTTGAAACATCACCCTTCCCCCCAAGCAACAAAGAGAGTGCCCCAAGCATAATTGACTTTCCGGCACCGGTCTCTCCGGTTATAATTACAAGCCCCTGGGGAAATTCAATGTCCAGGTTCTCTATAAGTGCATAGTTCTGTATGGTGAGCCTTCTGAGCATTACATAAGACTTTGTATGTTGTCAACAATATCGGAAGCAATCTCCTCCTTGCTCTTGAGCTCTGTAGCAACAGGCTCCCTGTCATTGAAGAACATTGTCACCTTATTTGTATCATGTCCAAATCCTGCACCCTTATCCCTCATGGAATTGAGTACAATCATATCAAGTTTCTTCTTCTTAAGCTTGCCCTGGGCATTCTGCTGCTCATCATTGGTCTCAAGGGCAAAACCTACGGCAACTGTCCCACTGCTGCGGTTCTCCCCAACCCAAGCGGCAATATCATTGGTTGGTGTAAGTTCAAGGTTGTAATTGCTCTTCTCCCTCTTTATCTTCTGGTCACCCACATGAGCCACAGTAAAATCTGCAACAGCAGCACACAAAATAATCACATCTGCCTTAGGTGTCCTCTCCTTTGTAGCCACAAACATCTCATTGGCAGTTGTAACATCCACAATCTCAACCCCCGGAGTTTTCATCCTAATATTCACAGGACCGCTCACCACAGTAACCTTTGCCCCTCTTAAAGCGGCCTCCCTAGCCAACGCATAGGCCATTTTTCCCGACGAGTGGTTGGTAATGTACCTCACAGGATCTATAGGTTCCCTTGTAGGACCTGCAGTTATAAGGACATTCTTCCCCTCCAGCGGACCCCCTTTGGCAAAAATTGACTCAATCTGGGAAACAATATCCTCAGGTTCAGCCATTCTCCCTTTTCCCTCAAGTCCACTTGCCAACTCACCGCTTGCAGGCTCCACAATCTCCACTCCCCAATCTGAGAGAATCTGAAGATTCCTCTGGGTTGAAGGGTGCTTGTACATGTCAAGATCCATTGCCGGAGCAATTGCCACCTTGCATTTTGCCGAGAGATATGTTGTAAGAAGGAGATTGTCTGCCACCCCTGAAACCATTTTGCCTATTGTATTGGCAGAGCATGGTGCAATAAGGTACAAATCTGCCCACATACCCAACGAGACATGACTGTTCCAGTCACCGTTCTCGGGATTATAGAAATCTACAAGAATGGGATTTTTGGAGAGGGTAGCCATAGTAAGAGGGGTGATGAATTGTTTTGCCATCTCTGTCATAACAACTTTCACCTCCGCTCCCTCTTTGACAAGGCATCTTACAAGCAAAGCAGCCTTGTAGGCTGCAATGCTGCCTGTTATACCCAACAGTATATGTTTGCCCTTAAGCATAGCGGCAAATATTAGGCCTCAACCTTGCGTGAGTAAATCTCACCACTCTGGAACTCTTTAATTGCAACAAGGGTTGGTTTTGGCAATTTCTCGTAGTGACGTGAAATCTCAATCTGCTCCCTGTTCTCAAAAGTCTCCTCAAGAGTGTCTGCAAAGTTTGAGAACTCCTCCAATTTTGCACTAAGCTCCTGTTTTACCTCAGCTGCAATCTGGTTCGCTCTCTTGGCAATAATCATAGTTGTCTCATAAATATTACCTGTTGGCTCAGCCAAATCGCTCAAATTTCTGGTTACGGTATTACCATAAACCTTGTACTCTTTTTTCTCCATTTTATTATTGTTCTTCTGTTTTCTCTATTTTGTTCTCTGTATAATGATCCACTTTTGCAAACAGACCGTCAAGCTCCCTCCTGTATTTGGACTCGGGATACTCACTTATAAAATTATAGTAGTCGTCTATAAAATCGAGGTATCTCTCCTTCTGTTTCTCCTTTACACTGTTGTATGCATATTTGTATGCAGACATTGAAACAAGATACAGGATATCCTCCCTGAACTGGTTGTCTGAATTCTCCTTAAGTACATTCTTCAGGGCATATCTTGCAGCCTTGTAATCCTCCATTGTATAATAGAGTTTTGCAGACTCATAGCTCTTTCTCTCCTGTCTGGCCAAAAGATCCTTCATCATCTCCTGACAAACAGGGTAATACTCACTTGCCGGATTCTCATACATGAATTCGCTTATGACAGACATTGCCTTTTTGCTTGGAGTCTGGTCAAGCTCATAACGGTGTGTCATCTCATAGAGACATTTTATCCTTAAGAATTTTGCTATCTCTGAAAATCCGCTCCTTGGATAAACCTCTATGAATTTGGCAAGAATTGTCTCAGCTGCAGCATAATCTCCATATCTGAAGTTGCTCAAGCCATGGTAATAGTTTACAGTATCCTCCTGTGGAAGGCCCTGGACAAGGAGATTCAGATTGTCAAATATATCTGCGGCTTTCTTGTATTTCCCATTATTGAAATACTCATGGGCCGCCTTATATTTTAAATCCACATCAGTGCTCTTCATTACCATATCATAATAGCTTTTACATGAGAAAAGCAAAGATGATACTGCAAATGCCAATATAAGATTCAAAAAACGCATCCTTGTAAATTTTTAGTTCTCCTGCAAAAATTTCTCAGCATCCATAGCTGCCCTGCAACCGCTGCCCGCTGCCGCAATGGCCTGTCTGTATGTAGGGTCCTGAACATCACCTGCTGCAAAAACACCGGGAACATTTGTTTTCTGTGATTTGCCCTCTGTTATGATGTAACCCTCTTTGTTTGTCTGTATGTACTCCTTGAACACCTCTGAGTTAGGGTGATGGCCAATTGCAAGGAAGAAACCGTGAATCTTAATCTGGCTCTCCTCACCGGTCTTGTTGTTCACAAGAGCCGCGCCGGTTACACCAAAGTCATCACCAAGAATCTCTTTGGTATTGGTATTCCACAAAACCTCAATGTTAGGAGTGTTCATCACCCTCTCCTGCATTGCTTTGGATGCTCTCAACTCATCTCTTCTTACAATCATGTAAACCTTGTTGCACAAGCTTGCAAGGTATGTTGCCTCCTCACATGCGGTATCACCGCCACCAACAACAGCCACATCCTTTTTGCGGTAGAAGAAACCGTCACAGGTTGCACATGCAGAAACTCCCTGACCCCTGAACTTCTCCTCTGAAGGGAGACCAAGATATTTTGCTGTGGCACCTGTAGCAATGATTACAGAATCTGCCTCAATCTGTTTCTGAGAATCTGTCTCCAATATAAAAGGTCTTTTGGAGAAATCCACTTTTGTAACTGTACCATACCTTACCTCTGTACCGAATCTCTCTGCCTGTTTCTTCAAATCCTCCATCATCTCAGTACCGGTTACGCCCTGAGGATAGCCTGGGAAGTTGTCTATCTCAGTGGTGGTGGTAAGCTGTCCGCCAGGCTGGATACCCTCGTACAAAACAGGGTTGAGGTTAGCTCTGGACGCATAAATGGCAGCTGTATAACCCGCAGGTCCGCTACCAATAATCAAACATTTAATTCTCTCTATTTCCATAAAACATAATATCTTGCAAAGTTAATAATTTTTTTTGAATAGCTTATCTTTTATATAATATTCAAGCCTCAACTCCCAAACCAGTACAAATGATCCAACCCATCGGGAAAAAAGGAGGACATACCATGTTGCTCCCAATGCAGAGAGGAGAAACAGATCCTCAAAGTTGCTGTGGGAGATACAAATGTGGTTGTTGAGCAGATCCACATCCCTTTTTGAGAGTTTTCCGCTCTCAACCTCCTCCATCATAACAGCCGCTCCGTATGCAAGCCCCAATGTGTTTGCAACAATCCACAGGAATGAGGTCCTTGCCGGAAGCCCAAAGAATGCCAAAGGATATTTCAGGAATTTTGATATCCATCTTATCACCCCATACTCTGCCAGAAGTTTCTGCATTATGGCAAGGGTATAGATAAGTGTTGTCATCTTTATAATGAGCTCAAGGGTTGAGCGCAACCAGTCTTTAAACAGAACCATGAATCCAACCTCATTGGACTGTGTGGTGGCAAGGGTGCCTTCAATGCCACCCGGCAGAATCTTATTCAAGAAAAATGCCAAAGTAAACGCAGATATTGTTCTTACAACAACTATCCTTACGGCAGATGTGCCGGTCTTTTTCTGAACAGCTGTCTCGGTTATGATATTGTGAGCACACAATACCATTGTACTCAATATTGTAAGCACCCTTATGTCAAAATCAAAAGAAACAATTACAGAGATGGCCGCATAAACATTCACAAAGTACCCTGTAACAAATGGGAGTGCCGCTTCTCCCGGGAGACCTATGCTGTTGAATACGGGACTCAGCATCTGGGAGATCCAGGGCAGTATATTGAAATACTTCAGGAACATTATTGCAAAAGAGACCCCTATAGTGAGTTTGAGCAGCCAGATACATGTTTTTGTAGTACCAGGCAGCACACTTTTTACACATCTTCTTATCCTTGCCCTATGAGATTCAGGGACACAGTTTATAGTATTTTTGTTCTCCATTTCAGCCGTTTTAGTAATTTTCGCCGCAAATTTAAAACAAATTGGGCAGTAATTTATAAATTTGCACGTTTTATGCAGTGAACAGAAACAAGTATCAAACAAATATTTAAAGAAAAGAATGAAGAGATTAACATTTTTCCTTTTGTTGGCAATTTTGAGTGTGCCATTTATGCAGTCCTGCAACGAGCCGGTACAAAGTGCAGATCAGGTTGCCCTTGTTACAATCCAGCCGGCAGCCCTTACAGCAGCTGGTTTTTATGGCCTTTTGGACAATGGTGACAGACTTTATCCCGGTTATATGAGAGTGGAGTATGAGCCAAAAACAGAACCGGTACGTGCACTTGTATATTTTAAGGAGATTGCTGAGCCTGTGACAGGGTTCAAGTACAATGCAGACATCTACAATATCCAGGAGCTTCTTACTCAGGATATTAAAGTGGTTAACACTGCTGCCGCAGATACCCTTAAAGATGGTATTGAGATTTTGAATGCATACATTGGTGGCGGCTACATTAATATTGAGTTCAATGCTTATGTGGATCCGTACAACTCAAAACAGGAGGTAACCGTTGAATTGCAGGATATGCAGATAGATGGAATGCCGTCTTATGACCAGTACTATCCGCTTACTTTGGGATTCAAATGCCGCCCTGCTTTGGAGAGTGGTACAGGTACTCTTGCATCGGGAATAGCATGCTTCTATCTTGGAAATGACTACAGTTTGGATAACTTGGGGTGTGAAGGCTTCAACCTTCTGTTCAAAGGTCTTACAGATTTTGAGACTGAAGGGCTTGAGAGTCTGATAGTAACTCCAAACCAACCTAAAGTTGAATAAATAGATAAAAAAAGAGGCTGACGCCTCTTTTTTTATTTTTCTTCTTCCCAATGGAACGGTTCAAATTCCACATCCTTTGATACCCAGCTCTCTTTTCTGTTTGTATAGATTATAAAAGGTGCCACCACCATAACTATACAGCCTATTATAAGGACTGAGTACCACACGGTATTGCTTCCTGTTGCAATCTGGGCCGGTGGGATAAAGCTTAGAACAAACGCAAGCAATGCGCCCAAGAAACCAACGCCGCTTATAATCCACATGAGGGCATCACCCTTTTTACCTATCCTATAAGGTCTCTCTGTATCTTTCATGTTATATCTGAGCTTTATTGCAGCAGCAAACATAAGCATATACATAATCAGGTACAGAACAACAGTCAGCTGGCTCAGAATCTGATAGAAGCTCTGCACAGAAGGCATTACTACAAACAGAAGGCTGAGGATAGTAACCGTAATACCTTGTACAATGAGAATGTTCTTCTGAACGCCGTTCTCATTGGTCTTTTGGAAGAATGGTGGCAAATAACCTGCCCTGCCCACAGCAAAAATACCTTTGGAAGGTCCCGAAACCCAAACAAGCACACTGGCAAGCACACCAAATGCCAACGCAATTGCAATTACAGATGACAGCCAGCTTGCATGCAGGTAGGCAAAATATTTGTCAAAACCAATAAGAAGGCTCTGGGTAAGGTTGATATCCTTCTCCGGAATTATTATACCCAATGCAAATGTACCCAACACAAAAATGATTACTGTAATGAATGCACCTATAAAGATAGCCTTAGGATAATTTTTGGCAGGATTCTCCATATCGGTCACATGGATACCACTCATCTCCATGCCGGCATAGAAGAGGAATATTCCCGATGCCAAAACAAGATTGTTGAAATTGCTCAAATCGGGGAAAAAGCTCCCTCCAAAATCCATCTGTGAAGGACCTCCAGTAGCCAGATAAACAATACCAAGAAGAACAAGCAGACCGGCTGGAATAATTGTACCCACAATACCTCCAACCTTAGCCACCTTGCTCACCCAACCCATACCTTTTAGGGAGATGAAAGTTGCAATCCAGTAAATTGCCAGAACCACAACCAATGAATAAATCTTATTGGAAGCCAGGGCCATATCGTGTGCCTGCCCCATACCAATAAAAGCTATGGAAACCGCACCAAATGTAAGTACAGTAGGGAACCAGATGGTAGTTTGTATCCACTGCAACCAAATTGCAAGAAATCCCCATTTCTTCCCGAACGCTTCACCTACCCATCTGAACACACCACCCTGTTTATCCTTGAACATTGCAGCCAGCTCCGCCGCCACCAATGAGGTTGGAATAAGAAATACAAGTGCTGCAAAAAGATAATAGAATGCCGAGCTCACTCCATAGACAGCCTCTGCCGGAAGTCCCCTCAGACTCACAACCGCAGTCACATTCATAATTGCCAAAGTGAACACACTCAACTTGGCAACTTGCTTTACATTACTAGCCATACTCAAATGATATTTAAATTTCAGCTAATAACAACCTTTGCAGAACCAATGTTCAGGTTTGGGTAATCTTTTATTATCTTTGCATAGAACACAATATAATGCACTATGTACAGGACAGCAGCTTTACAGGCATTGAGGGAGAAACTTTCGTCAATGAATATGTCGGCAATCATAATCCCGACAAATGATCCCCATTTTGGAGAATACACCCAGAACAGATACAAGACAAGAGAGTGGCTGAGCGGCTTTACAGGTTCTGCAGGAACACTTGTGGTAACCCTTAAAGGGGCCGCATTGTGGACAGACTCAAGATACTTTGTACAGGCAGCGGCACAATTGCAGGGAACCCAGATAAAACTCATGAGGATAAAAATGGAGGGGACTCCTTCCATAGCTGAGTGGATAAAGGGACAGTACCCACAGGGGGAACTGGTTGCCATAGACAAATCCCTTTTCTCATGCAGTGAGTATGAGAGCCTGTGCAAGGAACTCTCACCATGTAAGGTTGCCCTTATAGATGACATATTTGATGAGCTGTGGACAGAGAGGCCTCCATTGCAGTTCAATACCGTAAATTATCTGGATACAGAATACAGCGGGGAGACCCCAAAATCAAAACATGCCAGGGTAGTGGAGGCGCTTGGTATAAAGGATGAGCGTTTTGCATATATAATTACAATGTGTGACGAGGTTGCATGGTTGTGCAACATAAGGGGAACAGACATAGAGTTCAACCCTCTGGCACAGTCTTATGCAATTTTAACCAATACCGCAATACATCTTTTTGCAGATCTCCAATCCATACCGGAAGAGGTGAATGCAAAACTTCTCTCCGAGGGGGTTGAGCTTCATCCTTACAACTCGTTCACATCAATTCTTGAGACTTTGCCGGCAGATATAACCAGAATATGCTCAAAAGGGAAAATTACCGTAAGGGATTACAAGGCATTGGATATAGAGGGGGCAAAATTTATGGATGACCCAACTTTGGGCGGTACCGTAAATTACTTTAAGGCAATAAAGAACAACTGGGAGAAAGCCGGTTTTGAGCAGGCGTTCCTTGTGGATGGTGTGGCATGGTGCAAACTCCTCAAATATATAGATGATGCACTTGAAGCCGGAGAGGAACTCTCGGAATGGGAAATAGGGGAGAAGTTCGCCCAATTCAGGGGAGAGCATCCTGCTTACAGGGGTGAGAGCTTTGAGCCTATAGTTGCATTTGGGGCTGCAGCCGCCTTGCCTCATTACAGTGCTACAGAGGAGAATTCACAGATTGTCGGGAAGAATAATTTCCTCCTTATGGATACCGGAGGACAGTATCTTTTTGGAACCACAGATACCACAAGAACAATTCCAATAGGGGAACTCACACCGCAGCAGAGACGCCACTATACATTGGTGCTCAAGGGGATGATTGCCCTCTCAATGGCTAAATTCCCTAAGGGGACAAGGGGCAGCCAGCTTGATGTTCTGGCAAGGGGGCCACTCTTTAATGATGCGGCAATGTATTTCCACGGTACAGGGCATGGAATAGGCCATTATCTTTGTGTGCACGAGGGGCCTCAGAGCATAAGAATGGAGGAGAACCCTGTGACACTGGCACCTGGAATGGTTATGTCAAACGAGCCTGCAGTATATGTGGAGGGAGAATATGGAATAAGGACAGAGAATGTGGTACTCATAGAGAACTGGAAGTTCAACAAAACAAATGAGTTCTACGGGTTCAAGACCCTTACATATGTCCCGATAGATACAACATGTGTAGAGTGGGAGCTTTTGGATGCACAGCAGACAGAGTGGATAAAAGAGTACAACAAGAAGGTATGTGAAACAATAGCGCCACTCCTTGATGAAGAAGCGGCGCATTGGTTATGCAGTAAATATCTGGGGTAATTTTATAGCTCAGATATTGTATAATCGGTGTTGTAAACGATATTTCTGGTGCCGGTATTGGTCATTCCATTGCCGGCGCCGTTTCTTTTATAGCTGTGTTTTACCTGTAGATTCAATCCAAGCATATAGTTCATTGTTTCTGCTAATTTCTCTACAGGTCTTGCAGCGTAATTCAGACTCTTTGCCATTTTTCCAACATCATATCCCTGGAATGCAAACGCAGTTGGCTCACTGCCAAACAAAGCCCTGTATTTCATTATGAAATCCTTGACCTCCTGTGAACTGTAATCTACAAAATAAGGCAATGAGAGGTGGAGGTTCATTCTGTGGAAATAATCAACCTCAATTGTCTCAAAATTTCTCCATCTTGGAAGTCCGAACAGGGTAATCTTCCTTCTGTTCTCCTCAACAGGGTTTGTATGCAAGAGATTGAGATTTCTTACAACATCGCTTACAAAAGCCTCACTTCCGGAGAGTACAAGTACATTGTTCTCTGCCTGAGGTATCATGTAGCTTCCCATTTTATTAAGAATCTCTCTCCCCTCAAGAATACCGTATGAGAGTGTTTTGAACCCTATACCTTTGGTTGCAAGAGTATTCTTTGCCATTCTCAGAAGGGTTGTATCAACAGCTCCTGTCTCATAAATTATAACGGCATTTTTATCCGGTGTGCATTTGGATGCAAAAAGATTGATGATATTCTCCTGTTGTGCATTTATTGTCGGAGGCACTTGCACCAGATATGGATTTCCCTCTACCAACTTCTCACCAGCCTGGTCTATAGGGGAGAATACAATGCTCTTGTCTTCAGTTGCGGAAAGAACCTTCTGTAAATCTGCTGGCTTTACCGGTCCTACAATTACATCCTTGTTCTCAAGCACTCCGGTAGAGATAATCTCTTCAATTGAGCTATACATCTGTTGGTCCACCAAAGTGATGTTGATCTTTTTGGAAGGGTAATCTGTAATTATATTCTCACCATTATGCTCCTTTCTGCTTTCAACAGACATTAAGGCACCCATATAGAAATCCATAAAATTGCTGTTTGGGGCAATGGTGTCATTGAGATTCAAAGGGAGAATATAAAGTATGTCAAACTCTTTCTTGGTCTTTGGCTGTTCTACAGAAATTTCAACCCCCTGCCCTTCAAGCTCCATTTTATCAAGAGGATTCTCTTCTTCCTGCTCATGAGTGTTCATGCTCTCCAACAGAGTAAGGAACTCGTCATTAGGGATGTATAACTGCTGTTTTTTCTTGAGCATTGTTGTCTGCAAGTTGTTGAGAGAAACAATTGCGTCAACCGGCACATTGTATTTCTCTGCAACATCCTCAATTGTCTCATACCATTTTACGGTATGCTTTTTCTTTCGGGAGTACTTTTTCAGCTCATCTTTCTGCAACTCAATTTTTGCGGCAGGTTGTGGCTGCACAGCCACCTGCGGTGCTGTAACCTCTTTTGCACCCTCCTTTACCTCTCCCTTTGCAGGAGATTCAGTGGCAGCCGCTTTGGGGGCAGGAGTTTGTACAGAGGTATCCGCTTTTGGAGCATTTGAGGAGGGGATATAGATGGTTGTCCCCTCCTTAAGCCCGGCTTTGAGTATCTCGTTCTGGCGTACTATCTCATCAATTGTAACATTATATGCTTTGGCAATTGAGTAGAGGGTCTCTCCCCCCTGTACTTTATGTACAAGCATAATGGTTCCGTTCACATTTACCTTCTCTTGTGATACGGTAATTTTTGGGACATTCTGGCCATATAAAGTGCAGCCGGCCAATAATGAAATTATAATAAGCAGAGTACGCATGAATGAATGTTTTACAATTTTTAGGAAGCGGTTACAGACGAGCCAGAAGGTTCTTTACATTAGCCTCTATTCTCTCGTAAGTATCCTCTCCGTATGAAGCTTTTTCAAATTTTGAGCCAGTGATGTTCTCATAAAGCTCAATATATCTCTCAGAGATGCTTGTTACAATCTCATCGGTCATCTCAGGAACACTCTGTCCCTCCTGTCCGCTGAAGTTGTTCTCCATAAGCCACTCCCTTACAAACTCTTTTGAGAGCTGCTTCTGCTGCTCACCTTTGTCAAATCTCTCCTGATAACCCTCAAGGTAGAAGTAACGGCTGCTGTCTGGGGTATGTATCTCATCAATAAGATAAATCTCACCATCCTTCAAACCAAACTCATATTTGGTATCAACAAGGATAAGACCTCTTTCTGCGGCAATCTCACAACCCCTCTGGTACAAGGCAAGGGTGATTTTCTCCAACTGGTTGTATATCTCCTCACTTACAAGACCCTGTGCAATAATCTCCTCTCTTGAGATATCCTGGTCATGACCTCCAATCTCAGCTTTTGTGGTAGGGGTGATGATAGGTTTCTCAAATTTCTGGTGCTCTCTCATGCCATCCGGAATTGCAACACCGCAAATCTCCCTTGCGCCAGCTTTGTAAGCTCTCCAAGAACTGCCGGTGAGGTAACCTCTTACAATCATCTCAACAGGGAGTCCCTCGCATTTGTAACCTACAGTTACCATAGGGTCTGGTGAGGCAATTTTCCAGTTCTTTACAATGTCTGAAGTGCTGTCGAGAAACTTTGATGCAATCTGGTTAAGAACCTGACCTTTGAACGGAATTCCTTTTGGCAATACAACATCAAAGGCAGAGATTCTGTCTGTAGCAACCATTACCATATATTTGTCCTCAATGGTATATACATCTCTAACTTTACCGTTATAAACAGCTGTCTGTTTTGGAAAATCAAATTGGGTTCTTGTAATTGATTTCATATTTGTCAGTTTTGTTCTGTTATTACAAAGTTTTATAAAAGTCCTCAAGTTTTGAGGCGAATGTGCTCCAGCTGAGTCTCTCCTTTTCAAGTTTTATATCTTCCACCATCTTCTCCCTTTTGCCTGCGTTCTCCGGCAAGAAATACTCTTCAATTGCCCCGGCAATGGTTTTTGGAGAGCCGTCCTGTATAATCACACCTGTACCCCTGTCTCCTATTGTCTCTTTGAGACCTCCAACATTGGTGGTGATCATTGGTACCTCAAAATGGTATGAGATGGAGCTGATACCACTTTGGGTGGCACTCCTGTACGGAAGTACACATACGTCTGCTGCGGAGAAATATCTGTTTACCTGATGGTCTGCAATATAGTTTGTGTTGAGGAATATGTTCTCCCTGTTAGGGGAGGCATCTATCAGTTTCTGATATTTTTCAAAGCTTCCATAAGGCTCTCCTGCAATAATGAGTCTGTAGCTCTTGTCCAACAGGCCAAACGCCTCTATAAGAAGATCGAGCCCTTTATATTCCCTTATAAGGCCAAAGAACAGTATGTTTTTTGTCTCTTTGCCATCTGTAATGCCAATGCTTTGCAAAGCTTCATCCCTGCCGAGTTTCTCCCCAAAATGTGAGTATAGAGGGTGCGGTGTGCAGATGTGTCTGGCATTTGGTATAAAACTGAGCAAATCATCCCTTACCGCATTGCAGAGAACAACAAAACCGTCCTGTGGCTTTAGGAACCAGCCGGTAAACGGCCTGTCAAAGAAATGTGGTTCATGGGGAATCACATTGTCCAATATAGATACCACCTTGCAGCCTGGATTCATGTGTCTTGCAATGTATCCCAAAGAAGGGGCAAACCAGCTCATCCAGTATCTCATGATGAGAAGATCGGGGTTCCACTCCCTTATAGCTTTAGCTGTGGTGATGTATGAAAAAGGATTTGCCGTATCCAGCAGAGCCTCAGACTCTACCGGTACGGCATTATCATCTTTTGTCACATATTGTGTCTTACCTGGGAAAAGGATGTCGGGATACTGCCTCTTGAAGTTGAATGCCTTTACGGTGTGGCGTTTCTCCAGTTCATTCAAAAGACATGCATTGAACTGTGATATCCCCCCTCTATAAGGATAAAAACACGATAGTATGGCAATTTTCAAATTACTGTTTTTTAGATTTGATGTACTCGTCGTTCAAACCTGCAAGCACATCCTGGGTAATATCCAATGCAGGGTTGCCAACTATAACTGTGTTGGATGCTGCGCTTGTGGTAAGGATAAGGGCATAACCTTTCTCCTGGTTGTATTTCTCAAGGTAAGTATAGATGGCATCCATAACCTTTCTGCTCATTACAGCCTCTTCCTCTGCCAACTCATACTGTTTCTGCTGGCTCAAGTTCTGAAGGTTCTGCTGTCTCTCAGCAAGTTTCTGCTGCTGCTCCTCAGCCTGGCTTCTTGTAAGAAGACCTTTGTTGATTTTGGTCTCAAAATCTTTGGCTGCACTCTCAAATGATCTTCCTTTCTTTGTAAGGTCATCCTGAATAGCCTGTGCTTTGCTCTCAAGCTCAGATCTCAGGTCATTGAACATGTCATACTGGTTGATAAGGGAATCCATCTGAATGTAAACGATGCTGCCTGTTGCTGCACATTGAACAGACTCAGCAGGTTGTGCAGTGTTGGTGTTGCTGCCGCTGTTACAAGCACATACGATAGCTGCAACTGCAACAGTTAGAATAAACTTTAGTTGTTTCATTTTATAATTTGATTTTTAATGATTTTTCCAAGCCGCAAATATAGTCAAATTTTAGATATTACAGCAATTGTTCTCTGTATGCACGGATTGTATTCTCCAATCCCATGTACAGTGCGTCGCTGATGAGAGCGTGTCCTATGGATACCTCCAACAGGCCTGGGATATTCTGGTTGAAGTATTTGAGGTTGTCCAGATTAAGGTCATGCCCTGCATTCAAACCCAAACCGCACTCAACGGCAACTTTAGCGGCCTTAACATAAGGTTCAATAGCCATCTCTCTGTTCTTTAGATAGTTGGCGGCGTATGCCTCTGTGTATAGCTCCACACGGTCACAACCTGTATCAACAGCATTGCGAATCATCTCCTCCACAGGGTCTATGAAAATGGATACCCTTATCCCCGCATCATGGAACACTTTGGTAATATCTGTCAGGAATTTCTTGTTTTTTATGGTATCCCAACCCGCATTTGAAGTTATTGCATCAGGAGCATCAGGGACAAGTGTGACCTGGGCAGGCTTTACCTCCAGCACAAGATTCACAAAAGACTCAATTGGGTTTCCCTCAATGTTGAACTCTGTCTTTAAAAGAGGTTTTATATCCCTTGCATCCTGGTATCTGATATGCCTTTCATCTGGCCTTGGATGCACTGTAATGCCTTGTGCACCAAACTCCTCACATTTAATTGCAGCTGTAAGTACATTAGGAAGATTGCCACCTCTTGAGTTTCTGATAGTGGCAATTTTATTTATGTTTACGCTAAGGACTGTCATAATGTTTTACTGTTTTGTTTATGATATGATTCATACAAAATTAACTAATTTGTCATTTATAGAACAATCATTAGGACAAAAATTTTTAACTTGCATAAAATTTTCTTTTATGAAAGCTGCTCTTTTTGGAAAAAGGATAGATGGTACTAATATAGGCAAACTCATTCTTTTTATAGATAACCTTAAGAAATACAAGGAATTGGAATTCTGCTACCATGATCTGTTCTACAACCTTGTGAGAAATTTCTCCCATGAACTTCCCCAGGGAACAATATTCTCTTCCTATGAGGACCTTCCACAGGATACAGACATTTTCCTTTCACTCGGAGGAGATGGAACATTCCTGGAATCTGTAACAATGGTAAGGGGGAGGAGTATCCCGATAGCGGGCATAAATTTTGGACGTCTGGGATTCCTTACCACAGCATGTGTTGAGGAGGAAAATCCCTGGATAGAAAAACTCATAACAGGGGATTATGCAATAGAGGACAGATTGCTGCTCCATCTGGCAAAAGAGGGGATGCCGGAGGGTTTCTATCCATATGCAATGAATGAGATTACAATACAGAGGATGACCCCGTCCATGCTGGAGATAGATATATCCATAGACGGGCAAAGACTGCCAAAATATTGGTCTGACGGTATCCTGATAGCAACTGCAACAGGATCTACAGCCTATTCGCTGAGTATTGGAGGCCCTATTGTAACCCCCGACTCAAGTGTGATAATCATTGCCCCAATTTCTCCGCATAACCTTAATGTGAGGCCGCTGATAGTGCCTCATACCTCTGTTGTTGAGGTTTCATTCAACGGAAGGTGCAAAAAGGCACTCCTTACTGTGGATAACAGGTCACTGGACCTTATGGCCGGAGAAAAGGTTATAATAGGAAAAGGTGAATTCCCTATAAAAACCATCTCTATAAACAATAATTTCATTGCAGCACTGAATCAGAAACTATTATGGGGTGAGGATAAAAGAAATATGCAATAATTTTACTATATTTGCGGCTTATTTGTAAAAATGTTTTTATGGCAAGTATAAATACCAATATCCCGGAGCATGTCACTATAATAATGGATGGTAACGGCAGATGGGCCAAACAGAGAGGACAGGAGAGGCTTTATGGTCATAAAGAGGGGGTTGAGAGTGTGAGGGCCTGTACAGAGTTGGCAGTGGAGAAAGGGATAAAGTATCTTAGCATATTTGCATTCTCAGAAGAGAATTGGGAGAGGCCGGTGGCAGAGATAGAGGGGCTTATGCAGCTCATGCTAAAGGCCATTGCCGCAGAGACTCCACTATTCCAGAAGATAGGTGTCCGCTTTAGGGTGATTGGCGACTTCAGCAGACTTTCCAGCAAACTCAGAGGTGAGATTGATGACTGTATGAAACTCACTGCAGGCAATACAGGTTTGCAGCTTATAGTGTTTTTGAGCTATAGCGGCAAGTGGGATATTGTGCAGGCGGTAAATAAATTGATGGAGAAGAGAATCTCCGTTGGCGGAGGGGACGGACAAATCTCCATTACTGCTCAGGATATTGCAGAAAACCTCTCTACAGCAGATGTTCCGGATCCGGATTTGCTTATCCGTACAAGCGGTGAACAAAGGATAAGCAATTATATGTTATGGCAGACCGCTTATACAGAATATTACTTTACTGAAACCCTTTGGCCCGATTTTCGCAAAGTGGAGTTTCAAAAAGCTTTGGATGCGTACAGCAACAGGGAAAGAAGGTTTGGTAAGGTTTAATTTTAACTCAGATGAAACTGTTTGTAAAAATATTTTTTGTACTGGCATTTCTAATGCCGTTTGTAACACATGCTCAGAGTGTTGAGCCAATAGTGGATTATCAGTCTCCCAAGACTTATACCCTCAAAAAGATTAAGGTTGAGGGTACCGGGTATTTGAGTGAGGAGAGGCTGATTGGCCTTACCGGTTTGCAGGCGGGTGACCAGCTGGAGATTCCTGGAGAGACTTTGTCGGGAATAATGAACAGGATGTGGCTCCAGAGAAAATTCTCTGATGTGGGTTTCTACATTGATTCCCTCTCTGCTGCAGGAGACAGTTGTATCCTTGTAATTAAGGTGCAGGAGCGTCCGAGGGTTTCTAAATGGCTTTTCACAGGTGTGAAAAACTCTGAGAAGACAGACCTTATGGAGAGGCTCAAACTTAGAAGGGGTGGTGAGTTGTCGGATTATGTGGAGAAATCTTCCATTGATATCATAAAGAATTATTATAAGGAGAAGGGTTTCCACCTTGTGGATGTGCATATGACACATGAACCCGATACACTTGTAAAGAATGCGGTTCAGGCCACATTCCATGTGAATAAGGGTAATAAGGTGAAGATTGAGACCATCAGGTTCAATGGCAATATAGAGAATATAAAAGAGTCAAAGCTTGCCTCTTCAATGAAAAAGACCAAAGATTCACGCAAGAGGAACTTTTTCAGGTCAAAGAAATTTAAGGAGAAAGAGTACAAGAATGACAAGGTTTCCCTTATTGAGGTTTTCAATGAGGCCGGTTACAGGGATGCAAAGATTGTCTCTGACTCAATCAGCTATACCCCAGAGGGGAAAATGGTTCTTGACATTAACATAGACCAGGGAAAGAGATACTATTTCAGGGATATTACCTGGACAGGAAACTCAGTCTATACCAAGGAGCAGCTCGACAATGTCCTTATGATTAAGAAGGGTGACATTTACGATGTTGTTACAATGGAGAAGAGGTTGCAGGGTGACCCAAAACAGCAGCACCAGGATATCAGGAAATTGTACACAGACAACGGATACCTTTTCTTTAATGTCACACCTGTGGAGATTAAGATTGACGGGGATTCAGTAGATGTTGAGATGCGTATTGTAGAGGGCAAACCTGCCACTTTCAATAATGTGGTTATCAACGGAAATACCATAACCAGTGAGAGGGTTGCAAGAAGGGCTATATATACCCGTCCGGGATATCTGTACAGCCAGACAGATTTTGAGCGCTCCATGAGGGAGCTTGCAACAATAGGTCACTTTGATCCGGAGAGATTCCAGTCTGCAGCCGGATACAGTATTCTGCCTAACGCCAACAACAACACTGTTGATATTGCCTACAATGTGGAGGAGAAGCCAAACAGCCAGCTTGAGCTTAGCGGCGGATGGGGCGGCAATACCTTTGTGGGAACATTGGGTGTGAGTTTCAACAACTTCTCTGTAAGAAGAATTTTTGACAAGAGTGCATGGAGACCTGTTCCTCTTGGAGACGGTCAGACCCTTTCAATAAGGTTCCAGACAAACGGTACATATTATACTGCGTTTACAGCAAACTTCCTTGAGCCATGGCTTACAGGCAAGAAACCGGTTTCATTGAACGCATCTTTATATTATACACGCCAGACAAACTCATACTACTATTATCTTACTAATGATGAGTTCATGGAGGTATATGGTGCGGCACTGTCATTGGGCTCACGCCTCAAATGGCCGGATGACTACTTTGTACTTTACCATCAGTTGAGCTGGCAGCAGTACAAACTTCAGAACTGGCAGTATAACTTCCTGTTTGATACAGGAAAATCAAATAACTTCAGTTATAAGATAACCCTCAACAGAAACTCAACAGACCAGCCTGTTTATCCGAGAAGCGGTTCGGACTTCCTGTTGAGCCTTCAGCTGACACCTCCATACTCTGCATTCAAGGATAAGGATACAGATTACAGCAGTATGACAGACCAGCAGAAGTACAAATGGATTGAGTATCACAAATGGACATTCAAGAGTACTTTATATACCAAACTGTATGGTGACTTTGTACTGAGGACATCTGCAGATTTCGGATACTTGGGTACTTATAACAGGAACTTGGGCTATTCTCCATTTGAGGGATTCCAGTTGGGTGGTGACGGTATGAGCGGTTACAACACTTACGGTTCTGAGATCATAGGTTTGAGGGGTTATCCGAACTACTCCCTTACACCAATTATCGGTGATGCGTATGCAGGTAGGGTTTATGATAAATTTACTGTAGAGCTAAGGCATCCTGTGGTGTTGCAGCCCCAATCTACAATCTATGCGTTATTGTTCCTTGAGGCCGGTAACTGCTGGTCTGATATCAGGGATTTCAATCCGTTTGAGTTCAAACGTTCTGCCGGTGCAGGTCTGAGGGTAATGCTTCCTATTGTAGGTATGTTGGGTATAGACTGGGGATGGGGATTTGATCCTGTTCCAAGTGAGGGGTTGAGCAGAGGTGGAAGCCAGTTCCACTTTATGATTGGACAACAATTTTAACCGGTAAATTAGCTGCATTATGAAAAGAGGCTTGATTATTGTATTGGTAATGCTGTGTGGTGTTATACAGCTCAATGCACAGAAGGTTGGATATATTGATACAGAGAAAATCCTTCAGGTGATTCCTGCTTACAAGAGTGCCCAAACCCAGTTGGAAAGCTTGAGTGAGCAGTATCAGAAGAAGATAGAAAGTGAGTATTCCAAAATAGAGGTGATGTACAACAATTACCAGAGGCAGAAAGCAACTCTATCTGCCCAGACAAGGGCCCAGAAGGAGAATGAGATTATTGAGAGGGAGCAGACAGTAAAACAGCTGCAGAAAACATATTTTGGCCAGGATGGCCTTATGCAGAAAAAGTCTGAGGAACTTCTCTCTCCAATTAAGGATAAAGTGAATGCCGCAATTGAGAAAGTGGCTTCTGCAGGTGGATACATGATTTTGTTTGATGTTGCCGCAATGCAGGGGGTAGCGTACAAAAATGCGGCGGATGATTTGAGCCCGCTTGTCATCAAGGCATTGGGATACTAAAAAATTGAAATAAATATAAACTGATAAAATATGAAGAACATTACAAAAATTTTGGCACTTGCAATGGTGCTTTTTGCAACACAATCTTATGCTCAGATTAAATTGGGCCATATTAACAGCCAGGAGGCGTTGCATCTTATGTCTGAGAGAGATTCAGCTGTTGTAAAACTACAGAATTACGAGAAGGAGCTGTTTGAGACCATGCAGGGTATGCAGCAGGAGTTCAATACAAAGTACCAGACATATGTACAGAAAAATAGTACATGGACAGCTGCAATTCTTGAGGCTAAAACCAAAGAGTTGGAGGAGATGCAGCAGAGATTGCAGATGTTTGAGCAGAATGCTCAGCAGGAGATGAACCAGATGCAGCAGAACTTGTTCTCACCACTGATGGAGAGAGTTAACAAAGCTATTGAGAAGATTGCAACTGAGGGTAACTTCACTTATGTTTATGACCTTGCTTCCGGTGCAATTTTGTTCAAAGGTGCAGGGGCAGTGGATATTTTGCCTGAGGTTAAAAAAGAGCTTGGCATTCCTGCAAGCAAAACTGTTCCTACCCAGTTTGCTCCACAGCAGCAGCAATAATTTGTATAACCTGCAATAAATGGATACAGAAAGAGGGAGACATTGATGTTCTCCCTCTTTTCTATTTTACAGGAATATACGAGTTGAGAAATTTTTTAATAAAAAATGGGAATCATAAGGAATAATCATTACATTTGTATATTATTATTAAAATACACTAACAACAATAACTGCGTAATATAATACGTAACATTGGAGATTTTTCTTTATGGAACACAAAATTATTGACACAAAGGAGGTAGTAATCCGTTTTACCGGAGACTCGGGAGATGGAATGCAGCTAACCGGTACTTTGTTCGCAGATGCCTCTGCGCTGTACGGAAATGAGATTTCTACATTTCCGGATTATCCGGCTGAGATCAGGGCACCGCAGGGTACTGTAGCTGGAGTATCGGGATTCCAGGTACACATTGGACAGACAGAGGTTAAAACTCCAGGTGATTTTTGCGACGTTTTGGTTGCAATGAACCCTGCAGCTCTAAAAGCTAACGCTAAATGGGCAAAACCTGGTGCAAGTATTATCCTTGACGAGGATTCATTTGATGAGAAAGGCATGGAGAAAGCCGGATTCAAGACAAATGATCCTATTGAGGAGATGAACCTTAAAGATTATCACATCGTTTGGGCTCCTATCACTTCACTTACAAAAGAGTCTTTGAAAGACAGCGGTTTGGACAACAAATCAATTGTGCGTTGCAAGAACTTGTTCACATTGGGTATGTGTTACTTCATGTTCAACCGTCCGCTTCATTTCACTGAGGAGTATCTAGAGAAAAAATTTGCTAAAAAACCTAATCTTATCGCACCTAACAAAAAGGTGTTGAATGACGGTTACAATTACGCTCACAATATTCACGCAATTCCTAACACTTACAGAATTGAGCCTGCACAGCAGGAGCCTGGTATTTACAGGAATATCAACGGTAACCAGGCAACAGCTTGGGGACTTTTGGCTGCATCTGAGAAATCAGGTCTTCCATTGTTCTGCGGTTCATACCCTATTACCCCTGCAACTGTTATCCTTGAGGAGCTTGCAATCCACAAGGCATTTGGTGCAAAAACTGTACAGTGTGAGGATGAGATTGCCGGTATCTGTACTTCAATAGGTGCAGCATACGCAGGTAACCTTGCTGTTACAACAACTTCAGGTCCCGGCCTTTCATTGAAATCAGAGGCTTTGGGTCTTGCTATGATTACAGAGCTTCCTCTTGTAATTGTGGATGTACAGAGAAGTGGTCCTTCTACAGGTATCCCTACAAAAACAGAGCAGACAGACCTTATGCAGGCACTATACGGAAGAAACGGTGAGTGTCCTATCATGGTGATGGCTGCACGTACCCCTTCACATTGCTTTGAGTCTGCATTCTATGCTGCCAAATATGCTTTGGAGCACATGATGCCTGTTATCCTTCTTACTGAGGGATTCATCGGTAACGGTTCTGAGCCTTGGAGAATTCCGGATATGAGCAAATATCCTGCAATCAATCCTCCTATAATTGACAAATGTGAGGGTAAATTCAAACCATACGAAAGAGATCTTGAGCGTTGGGCAAGACGTTGGGCTCTTCCTGGAACACCTGGCTTGGAGCACAGGGTTGGCGGTTTGGAGAAAGCTGAGCATGGTGCAATATCATCAGATCCACAGAACCACGAGCTGATGGTTGCAAACAGAGCAGAGAAAGTTGCAAGAGTTGCAAACTATATTCCAGACCTTGAGGTTGTAGGCAACCAGGAGGGTGATGTTCTTATTGTTGGTTGGGGTGGTACATACGGACACCTTTACACTGCAACAAAACAGTTGCTTGAGGAGGGCAAGAATGTAGGATTCGCTCACTTTGACTACATCAATCCACTTCCTAAGAACACAAAAGATGTATTCAAGAGATTTAAGAAAATTATTGTTTGCGAGCTTAACAGCGGCCAGTTTGTAAGTTACTTGAGAGGTATTCACTCAGAGTTTACATTTGAGCAGTTGAATAAAGTTCAAGGACAGCCATTTATTGTTAAGGAGATTGTTGACGCTGTCAATGCTCTATAATTGTTAATTGAATTTCAAAAGAAACATCGTTATGAAATATACATCACAAGACTTTAAAAGTGATCAGGAAGTAAGATGGTGTCCGGGTTGCGGCGACCACGCAGTTTTGGCATCAGTACTTAAAGCAATGCCTGAGGTATGTGAGGAGCTTAACATAAATAAGGAGGACTTGGTATTTGTATCAGGTATCGGTTGTTCTTCACGTTTCCCTTATTATATGAATACTTACGGATTCCACTCAATCCACGGTAGGGCAACAGCCATTTCTACAGGTGTTAAGGTGGCTAATCCAAAATTGTCTGTATGGCAGGCTACGGGTGATGGAGACTCTCTTGCAATTGGTGGTAATCACTTTATCCATGCTATCAGAAGAAATATTGACCTTAACGTTATTCTGTTCAACAACAGAATCTATGGTCTTACAAAAGGCCAGTATTCTCCTACTTCAAAACGCGGTATCGTAACCAAGACATCCCCTTACGGTTCAATTGAGGAGCCGTTCACTCCAGGTGCATTGGTTTTGGGCGCAAGAGGTACATTCTTTGCAAGAAGCTTGGATTCAGAGCTTAAACTCAACCAGGAGATTATGGTTGCAGCAGCAAAACACAAAGGTACTTCAATTATGGAGATGCTTGTAAACTGTGTGATCTTCAACGACGGTACACATCAGGAGTTTGCAGAGAGATCTGTAAGGGCAGACAGAACAATTACCCTCAAACATGGTGAGCCAATGATTTTTGGTGCCAACAGAGACAAAGGTCTTGTATTGGATGGCCTTCAGTTGAAGGTTGTTACCATTGGAGAGAATGGTGTTACAGAGAAAGATATTCTTGTACACGATGCTCATTCAGATGACAAACTTCCTATCCACACAATGCTTGCTAATATGAAATATCCTGATTTCCCTGTTGCATTGGGAGTTATCAGAGATGTTGAGGATGGTACATATGATGAGAATGTACACAAGCAGGTTGCAGAGGTTAAAGAGAAGGCAAAAATATCTAATATAGACCAGCTATTGCGCTCAGGTGCAACTTGGGAGGTTAAATAAAGGAACACTAATTCAAAAATTTTTATAAACAAAACAACTTAAAATAACTTTTTGATATTATGAAAGTAGCAGAAGTAATGGCCAACCTTGAAAGGAAATATGGCCACGAGAAAGAGTACTTGCAGGCAGTTCATGAGGTACTTGAGTCAATTGAGGAGGTTTACAACCAGCATCCAGAGTTTGAGAAAGCTAAAATTGTAGAGAGAATTGTTGAGCCAGACAGAATCTTTACATTCCGTGTTACTTGGGTTGATGATGCAGGTAATGTTCAGACTAACTTGGGTTACCGTGTACAGTTCAACGCTGCAATTGGACCTTACAAAGGTGGTCTTCGTTTCCACAAAGCTGTTACCCCTTCAATGCTAAAATTCTTGGGTTTTGAGCAGACTTTCAAAAACGCTCTAACTACTCTTCCTATGGGTGGTGGTAAAGGTGGTTCAGATTTCGATCCAGTAGGAAAATCTGACGCTGAGATTATGCGTTTCTGCCAGGCATTTATGCTTGAGTTGTGGCACAACCTAGGTCCAGATCAGGATGTTCCTGCAGGTGACGTAGGAGTAGGTGGCCGTGAGATTGGTTATTTGTATGGTATGTACACCAAACTTGCAAGAGAGTACAACGTAGGTGTTCTTACAGGTAAAGGTGCTTGCTGGGGTGGTTCAATCCTTCGTCCAGAGGCTACAGGTTTTGGTGCACTATACTTCACTGAGCACGTTCTTGCACTTGCTGGTAAAGATATTAAAGGTAAAACTGTTGCCCTTTCAGGATTCGGTAACGTTGCTTGGGGTGCTGCAACCAAAGCTACTGAGCTAGGTGCTAAAGTTGTTGCTATCTCTGGTCCTGATGGCGTTTGCGAGATTCCAGAAGGTATCACTAATGAGATGATTGATTACATGCTTGTTATGCGTTCATCTAACCGTAACAAAGTTGAGGATATGGCAACTCAGTTCCCTAACGCTGCCAAATTCACTCCTGGTAAGAAAGCTTGGAGCGTAAAATGTGATATCGCTCTTCCTTGTGCATTCCAGAATGAGTTGAACGGTGACGACGCTAAAGAACTTCTTGCTAACGGTACATGGTGCTGCTGCGAGGTTTCAAACATGGGTTGTACTCCTGAGGCTATCAAAGCATTCCAGGATGCTAAGATCCTATTCGCTCCTGGTAAAGCAGTTAACGCAGGTGGTGTAGCAACTTCAGGTCTTGAGATGACTCAGAACGCTACTCATATCAGCTGGTCAGGTGCTGAGGTAGATGCTAAACTTCACTACATTATGCAGAGCATCCATGAGGCTTGTGTTAAATTTGGTAAACTTGAGGATGGTCGTGTTGACTACGTTAAGGGTGCTAACATTGCAGGTTTCATGAAAGTAGCTCAGGCTATGTTGGAGCAGGGTATCATCTAATAAATGATAAACCTTTCATAAATAGGGAGGCGGCCATTGGCCGCCTCTTTTTTTTGTGTTCCCCATTCTGCCCGCTGGGGCAACTTTGTGCAATTCTGGGCTATTTTCTGCGCAATGTGTGGTTGCTGGGGCACAAAGCAGGCGGAGCGAGCCTTCAGGCTGGGCTTGCGCAGCTTGCTTTGAACCGCCGGCTTGCGCATTGGCTGGCGGTGGTGCTATCCATATTTCTGGCTATGTTTCTACAAGTAGTATGTTGTCTTCCAATATTTTATAATTATACTGCATTGACAATTCAAAATACTATTTAAATATGTTTTATTATGATTTACGGTTATATTAGAGTTAGCACAGACAAGCAGACTGTAGAGAATCAGCGTTTTGAAATAGACAGATTTTGCAAGGATAGCAATATCAAGGTAAACAAGTGGATTGAGGAGACAATATCTGGAAATATAGCTGTTGAGAAGAGGAAACTTGGGTCACTCTTAAAGAAACTCTCAAAGGAAGATATCCTTATCTGCTCAGAAATCTCAAGACTGGGGAGAAATCTTATGATGATTATGTCTATCCTTAATGTTTGTATGGAGAAAGATATCCAGGTATGGACAATTAAGGACAATTACAGGCTGGGAAATGATATAAACAGTAAGGTGCTGGCTTTTGCGTTTGGCCTGAGTGCGGAGATAGAGAGAAATCTTATCTCCCAAAGGACGAAAGAAGCTCTTGCAAGGAAGAAAAAAGAAGGAGTGAAGCTTGGCCGCCCTAAAGGGAGCAAATCGTCAAAAACCAAATTAAACGGCAAAGAACGGCGTATAACACAATTATTGGAAAAAGGGTGCCCGATTTCTACAATAGCCCGTAAATTGGGGGTGAGCAGGAGTACGCTCTATGTATATATTAATAAACAAAGGTAAATCTGCTACCTGCAAACAGGTGATCAAGTGTCGCTATGGGGCTGATTGGGACTACCTTTTTTATGTACACCTTTCCCTTTATTCCTGAAATGATATGAATCCCCCTGTAACAAATTGTAATCTAAAAAACAGCCTATGGTTATATGTATTTATAGTACAGTATGTTATAGGTATGAAAATGTTTTAAAAATGCCTTATTCCACCCCATAATGAGGTATGTTAATCTCCCGACAAATAACCTTTTCCCCACCTGTTTCGCACGAAGAGTTTTTTGATGCCTCAACTTTTAATATGCTGATATTTAAATTGTTGAGTTTTTGGGTAGTTGAAAAATATTTGATTTATTATTGGGATTGATTTATTTTTTCTGTAAAATGGGTATTTTTTTGTTTTAAATTGTAAGGAGTTTCTTCTGTCGGGAAGAAAAATGATGATGTTTTTATACCATTTTTATATTATTATTTTTCCTGCATTCAGTGTAATTTTACCATTTTATTAAAAATGTTTTTAATTTATTAATTTAAGTATTTGAGTAAAAATGCTTACATAAGTGTTGTGTATATGGATAAAATATATATATTTGTAAGTATTATGGTGATTGTTGAAATGAATTTTCACCTCGCAAAAAGTGATGTAACAAATTGCTTTTTTGGTAATTTAAAACAATCTACTATATTTGCACATTCTCCTCTTGTGGAGAAATAGGCTTTGAAAAAACCTACAAAAAATTAATATTAACCTTAAAAAAAACCTTTATGAAAACAGTAAAGTTTTTCTTGACAGTACTAGCATTGTTTACTGTTAGTTTTGCTTGGTCGCAGAACATGACAGTTAAAGGTACTGTTACAGACCAGAATGGTGATCCCATTATTGGTGTTTACGTACTACTTCAGGGTTCTACCGCAGGTACATCTACAGATGTAGATGGTAAGTATGAGATCAGTGCTCCAGCTAATGGAACATTGGAATATACTCTTGTTGGTATGAAGAAAGTAGTTATGCCTATTAACAACAAGGCGGTTATCAACGTAGTTATGGAGGAAGAGTCTGTAATGCTTGATGACGTAATGGTTGTTGCTTACGGTGTTGTTAAAAGAGAGGCTAAAACAGGTTCTGTAACTACAGTTTCTGGTGACGCTATCTCTGAGGCTCCAGTTTCATCTGTTGATAAGATGTTGGCTGGTAAAATGGCCGGTGTACAGATTACTGCTGCTACAGGTCAGCCAGGTGCTGCTTCGCAGATCCGTGTTCGCGGTACATCTTCAATCAACGCAGGTTCTGAGCCTCTATGGGTTGTTGACGGTATTCCAGTAATGAACGGTGACCAGACTTACTTCACCAACACTGGTAACGCTATTGCAACTATCAACCCTAACGATATTGAGAGCATTACAGTATTGAAAGATGCTGCTGCTGCTTCAGTTTACGGTTCACGTGCTGCTAACGGTGTTGTTCTTGTAACAACTAAGAGCGGTAAAGAGGGTAAAGCTAAATTCTCTGCAAGAGCTAAGTTTGGTGTTTCTCAGTTGGCAAATGACAACGACTTTGGTATGATGACAGGCGAGGAGCTATTGTCATTCCAGAGAGCTGCTATCGTTAACGCTGGTGTTGACCCAGATGATCCTAACGGAAGATACTACCGCCCTATGTCTCTATTGAACGGTGGTACTACCAACTGGCTAGATCATTTCAGCCGTTCAGGTAAACTTCAGGAGTATGAGATCAACGCATCTGCAGGTACTGCAAGAAGCAAATTCTACAGCTCACTTACTTACCACAAAAATGAGGGTGTATTCTACGGTGTAGATTATCAGAAAATCACTTTCCGTATCAATGCAGACCATAAACTTGGTGACAAACTTGAGATGGGCGTAAGAGTAAATGCTGCAAACACAGTTGCTAATGACGTTCCAATGCAGTCTTTGTACTACACTAACCCTATGTGGGGTGGTTCTACTATCCTTCCTTGGACAAAACCTTACAATGAGGACGGTACTCACAATGTAAACATCTCTGAGAACTCAAACACTAACCCTAGAGCATCAGCTGAGTTTGACGAGCAGTGGGAGAAACAGTATAGAATGAACGGTAGCTTCTTCTTGGATTGGAAACCTATCAAAAACCTTACTGTTAAAACTACCAACGCTATTGAGACTACATTTGGTGAGGGTAGAAGATACTGGCATCCTTACACTAACGAGGGTGTTGCAACTCTTCAGACTTCACGTTTGCAGTATGTTCAGATGACTACATCTAACACTGTTGCATACAACAATACTTTTGCAGACAAACACTCTCTAAGAGTATTGGCAGGTCAGGAGGCTATGCAGAGAACTTACAGCTCTATGTATATCTACTCTCCTAACGTAGATCCAGCTATCCCTTATCCTTCAACAGCTCCATCTGACAAGGATTACGGTAGCTACAGCACAAATGAGAGAACTCTTCTTTCATTCTTCGGTATTTTGGATTACAGCTACGATTCTAAATATTACTTGCAGGCTTCTGCACGTTACGACGGTTCATCATTGTTCGGTAAAAACAACCAGTGGGGTGTATTCTACTCAGTTGGTGGTTCATGGAATATGCACAATGAGAGCTGGTTGAAAGATGCTTCTTTCTTGGATCTATTGAAAATCCGTGCAAGCTACGGTGTTAACGGTAACGATAACATCTCTGCTTACCAGGCTTATGGCGTTTACGCTTCATCACAGTACAACGGTGTAGTTGGTATGCTTCCTTCTTCTCCATCTAACGATGACCTATCATGGGAGAGAAATGCAACTGTAAATGCCGGTTTGGATTTTGGTTTCTGGGGCAAACTTAACGGTAGCATTGACTGGTACAACAGAAAAACTACTGACATGTTGTTGAGCAAACAGGTTCCACAGACTACAGGTTTCTCATCTAACTTCATGAACATTGGTTCTATGGTTAACCGTGGTGTTGAGTTCCAGTTGAATGGTGACATCATTGCAACTAAAGATTGGAACTGGAATGTTGGTTTCAACCTTGCATTCAATGACACTGAGATCCTTGACCTTGGTGATGTAACTGAGATGACTTACTCTGGTGATTCACGTTTGAAACACGTTGTAGGTAAAGGTATGTATACTTTCTATCTAAAAGAGTACTACGGTGTTAACCCAGTTAACGGTGAGGCTCTTTGGGTAGCTGAGGACGGTTCACTAACCAACAACTACAACAAAGCACGCTATATTTATGCAGGCTCTCCAGAGGCTGACTATACTGGTGGTTTCAATACTACACTTTCTTGGAAAGGTCTTACTCTAAGTGCTTTCTTTGAGTTCAAAGGCGGTAACGAGGTTATGATCATTGAGAACAGATACTGTAACTCAGACGGTAACCAGATGACAATGAACCACTATAAGACTGCCCTTAACTACTGGAAACAGCCAGGTGATACAGGTGTTAACCCTAAACCAGTTGCAGGTACTGCAAGCAACTCTTATGCATTTGCTTCTACAAGATGGATGCAGGACGGTAGCTACGTGAGAGTAAAAGATATCACTCTTTCATATGACCTACCTTCTAAACTACTTAAGAAAGCAGGTATCAGCAATCTTAAAGTTTACGCAAGTGCACTTAACCTATACACATTCCACGATGTTGACTTCTGGGATCCAGAGCGTGGTGTAACTGGTATTGGTGCAGGTATTTACCCAATGACCAAATCATTCATTGGTGGTATTGAGTTGTCATTCTAAAACTTTAAATTGAATTAAGATGAAAAAATTAACAATATTGTCAATGGCAATTGCGCTTTTTGCATCAAGCTGTAATGACTTCTTGGTAAAAGAGCCTATATTGTCTCAGAGTACAGAGATCACTCTCTCTACTTTTGATGGATTGAACAGCGCTATAGCTGGTGCTTATGGCCCGCTTGCTGGTGAGACTTGGTACGGACCAAACTTTGTATTCTATACAGAGATGGGTTCTGGTAACGGTAAAAAACCTAGTGAGGGTGACTTTGATTCAGGCCGTATGGCTGAGGCTTATAACCTTAACTACAACCCTTCAAGCACTTCTGGCCTTTGGGGTTACGGTTACTTTGTAATTTCTGCAGCAAACAACGTTCTTGCTAACCTTGAGGGTAAAGAGGGTGGTGATGTTACTGCTGCTGACATCAACAACCTTAAAGCTGAGGCTTTGTTCCTAAGAGCACTTTCTCACTTTGATATGGTTAGACTTTATGCACAGCCTTACGGTTATGCTCCTAACGGTCCTGGTGTTCCTGTAGTTCTAGCTACTGATCCTGCTGCTATGCCTGCAAGAAATACTGTAGCTGAGACATATGAGCAGATTGTTGCTGACCTTACTGAGGCTGAGAACATCATTGCTGATGACTACAAGAGAGAGGGTGTTGCTGACTACAAAGCAGCTGTAACAAAACCTGCTATCCAGGCACTTCTTTCAAGAGTTTACCTATACATGGAGAACTGGACTAAAGCTGCTGAGTATGCAACTAAAGTTATTAATAACCCTGCATTCTCAATTTGGACTGCAGATGAGTATGCTGACGCTTGGAAAGCTAACGTAGGTACTTCTGAGGTTATCTTTGAGGTATTCGGTGACCAGACTAACGGTTATGACGCATACTGGACTTCACCATCTTGGATGTCTACTCCAGGCGGTTACGCTGACTGCGGTACTTCAACTGACCTTGTAAACCTTTATGAGGCTGACGATGTAAGAAACCAGTGGCTACAGGATCCTGGTTATCCTCACCTATACTGGACTATCAAATATGCTGGTAAAGGTGTTGCTACTCCAGATGTTAACAATACTGTAGTTCTTCGTCTTTCTGAGATGTATCTTAACAGAGCTGAGGCTGTTGTAAACGGTGCAAGCGGTGATGCAGTTGCTGACTTGAACGTTATTACAGCTGCCAGAAATGCTACTCCTTACACTTCAGTAGGTAAAGAGGATGTTTACACTGAGAGAAGAAAAGAGCTTGCTTGGGAGGGCCACCTATGGTTTGACTTATCTCGTTGGGGCAAAGGTATTACCAGAGTTGATTACATTGGTGATCCTACCAATCAGAACGTTGCTGCTCACAGCTACAAATTTGCGTTCCCAATCCCTAAACGTGAGATTGACGTAAACGAGAACTTGGTTCAGAACGAGGGTTATTAATATATAACAATAGAAAGATATGAAAAAGTTTTTTAAATATTTGAGCGCATTGACATTGGGTGCTGTTCTTTTCACTTCTTGTGATATGAACAAACTACCGGTGTTTGATGACAAGGATGCTTATGTAGCATTCAATAGCGGTGCAGCTTCTGTTGCTGAGAATGCAGGTTCAGTTAATATTCCTGTAACCTTGGCTTCACTAAAAGGACTAAGTACAACTGTATCAGTAGAGGGTGTTGACGGAACAGCTAAAAATGGTGTTAACTATGTTGTTGAGACTTCAAGCCTTTCATTCTCAGCTACAGCTCCTACACAGTATGTAACTGTTAAAATTATTGATAACCCAGGCAACTTTACCGGTGATATCAAATTTACCCTTAAATTCGGTAGCACAGGTGATGTAAATGCCGGTGCAGAGAACTCATGTGTCATTACTATCAATGACCTTGACCACCCTCTAACATCTATCCTTGGTACTTATACTGCAAGTGCAGAGAGCTACTTCAATGGTCCTTCTAAATTTACTGTAACATTCATGAAAGATGCTAATGATCCTTACAAAGTATGGATTGACAACTTCTTGGGTGATGCAAGCTGGGCTGGTGATGATATGCTTGTTTACGGTAACGTAGACACTGATCTTACTGCCATTACTGTTCCATTTGGCCAGATGTCTGAGTACAAATATTCAAACGGCTCAAATGTTGAGTTTATGGGTGTTGATGCAGGTCTAAACGGTTATAGCGCTGGTGAGGGTAACTGGACTATCTCTATCCTTGACGGTGGTGCTAAACTTACTGTTGACTACGGTGTATGGGCTTACATTGACGGTGCTGGTAGCATCAACGTACTACTTCCTGAGTGGACAATGGTTAAAGACTAATCTTTAGATTAGCATTAAGCCTTAAATATTAAGCCTCCTTTCTTTGAAAGGGGGCTTTTTTATTGTTTATTAGTAAATTTTTCTTATTTTTATAGCATTATTAAAATATGGATGCTATGAGAAAGATTTTATCAGTTTTAGTTCTGATGCTCGCTGCAGTTGCTTTGCAGGCACAGAACCCTACTACTACATGGCCTTACCTATATAATGATTTTATGCAGGGAAAGGTGTTCTTTAAAGACGGTTCAAGCAAAGACTATATGGTGAATGTGCACATTCTAAGGAGTACTTTGCATTTCATTGAGCCTGGTACAGACGATATTAAGGAGGCAAAATCAAAAGATGTAATAGTTGTAAATATTGGCAGTGATTCATTCTACTCCAAACAGGGCAAGATGCTAAGAGCTGCTGCAACCAGTCAGCTTGGATTTGTTGGTGAGGAGGTTTTGGCGGATATGGCTGCCCTGAATTCAGAGAGCGGTGCTGCATACGGCGCTTCTGCCAATTCAATGTCTACAATGAAGCTCAGTTCTGTGGACGGTGCAGGCCCTACAGCAAGTACAAACCACATGAACCTTAAAAATAGCAAGGAAGACGGTAAACTGATCCCTTTGGAGAAGGAGTATTACCTTGTTACCAATGGCCAGGTTTATCCTGCAACAAAAAAGGAGCTTGAGTTGTTTCTTACTCCAGATAAAAAGGCAGGTTTTAAATCATTTCTCAAACAGAACAAGATTTCCTGGAAGTCTCCAGAGAGTTTGCTTAAGATAGTTGATTATATAAACGCAAAATAATAATAATACATTATGAAAACAAATGCTTTTACTTTGAGACCTCTTTTAAAGGGATTGCTAGTAGTGCTCTCTGTCATATTGGTGGCCTCATGTTCCAAAGAGCCGCCTAAAGAGCTTACGGTCTCTCCACAGTCTATAGAGCTTGAATCTGACGGTGCCTCCCAGAATGTGGCTTTGCAGAGTAATGTAAACTGGAGTGCATCTACAAATGCAGGATGGCTTATCATCTCTCCAAAAACCGGTACAGGAAGTATGGAGATTGCCTTAAAGGCAGATGCAAATATATCGGGAGCAGAGAGAACTGCTACAGTGACATTCACTTCTGCAGATGTGGAGGGGTTGTCAGCATCCCTAACTGTAAAGCAGGTGCCGGTGAGCGTTTCTTTCTCCAAGGATACTGTTCCTGTAAAGTCTGAGGGTGAAACTGTAACATTCAGTGTTACTTCAAATACAGACTGGACTATCCTTACATCTGAGGAGACAGCCAGGGTAAAACTTTCACAGACAAGCGGTAGCGGCAATGCAACCATTACGGCAGAGGTAACAGCAAACCCTAACAACAAGGTGGCCAACATTCCGCTCAAATTCTCTTATTACGGAATTGTAAAGACCCTTATCCTGCAACAGGAGCCGGGACCAAATACAGATCCATCAAAACCTGAGTTCCTTAGCCCAGCCAATGGTGCATCTGGGGCTTACGTGAACGTTTCATTCAAGTGGAACTGTAAGGATGCAGACGGAGATACACTAACTTATCATTTGTATCTTTCTAAAGATGGCAGCAACTTTAATGAGGCAGCAAGTGTACGACAGACAAGAGAGATTTCATTGGAGAACAGACTGGATGCAAATACCCAATACTATGCAAAACTGACAGCTGATGACGGTGTAGGTGGAAGCAGCGAGTCTGATGTAATTTCATTTACAACTTCAGACAAGTTCCTTTATCCCGACGGATACTGGTATGCTTACCAGGAGAGTAAGAAGGAGAATCCTGTAATTTTGGTATTTACTGGCGACGGATTTACAGAGGAGCTTAATACAGAAGGTGGCCTTTTTGACACAAAAACAGATGAGGCTATTGAGGGATTGTTCTCAGTTGAACCTTACAAGAGCTATAGGGAGTATTTTACAATTTACAAGATTGTAGCTTATTCTCCAGAGACCGGTATGTCTGTTCAGGAGGGGAACATAAAGAGAAATACTACTTTCCAGTCATTATGGGAGGGTGGCAACAGTACAGGTGTAAGCTGTAATTATGATAAAGTGTTCAATTGGGTGAAGAAGATTCCTGAAGTTGCAGAAGGTAATCTGGACAATATGGCAATTGCACTTATCATCAATGAGCCAGTGTATGCTGGAACTTGTGTTTCATACAGTTCAGGCAGAAGCATTGCAATGATACCGTTGCAGACTTCTGATGCACAGTTTGTAAGAACATTTACCCATGAGTTTGGTGGTCATGGTTTTGGAAGACTTGTAGATGAGTATATAGTTTATGATTATGCTCCAAGTCAAGAGACCAAGGATAATTATAAAGGTTTGCAGGATTCTTGGGCATTTGGATATGGATTGAATATGTCAACTACCAATGTAGCTGCAGATGTGCCTTGGGCTCATCTGTATGGTAGGAAAGGTTATGAGCATGTTAGTATGATTGAGGGAGGTTGGCTATATGCAAGAGGTATATGGCGTTCTGAGCTGGTTTCATGTATGAAGGATAACCGTCTGTATTTTGATTCACAGAGCCGTTGGCTGATTGCAAGAAGAATCATGACTATTGCAGGAGAGGCCTTTGATGTGGAGAAATTTGATGCAAAGGATGTGCAGAAGAAAGAGGCCAATAATACCAAAGCAGATATGGATCATGATACGAGGCCTTTGGGACCTACAATATTCATATATGAGTAGTGTCTTAAAAAAGTGATATTATTTTAACAAGGTGGTGATATAAAGTCATCACCTTTTTTTATACCTTTGCACAGATATTGTACAAATATGATAGGAGTTTTTGATTCTGGAGTTGGAGGCCTTTCGGTCTGGAGAGAACTTTACAAGGAGTTCCCTGGGGAGCAGTATCTGTATGTTTCAGATGCCGGTCATTGTCCGTATGGGCCAAAATCAAAAGAAGAGATTATAGCAAGAGCCAAAGCAATAACAGAGTTCCTGATTGCACAGGGGGCGGAGATTATTGTTGTGGCTTGCAATACCGCTACTGCCGCAGCAATAGATTACCTTAGAGGTCATTATAATATTCCGTTTGTGGGTATGGAACCGGCTGTGAAGCCTGCCGCAATCAATACCAGAAGTGGGGCAATTGGTGTTTTGGCAACTAAAGGTACCTTCAAAGGGGAACTTTATTTGAGAACTTTGCACAAGTTTGCCTCAAATGCCACTGTAATTGAGCAGGTGGGAGAGGGGCTTGTGGAGCTGGTGGAGAGTGGAAATACTGATACGCCGCAGGCACGGGAACTTATCGGGAAATATGTTGTTCCCATGATGGAGAAGAATGTGGACCATATTGTATTGGGGTGTACACATTATCCTTTTCTGGAAGGGGTGATAAAGGAGTTTACGGGAGAGAATGTGGAGATTGTGAATCCGGCTCCCGCAATTGCACGCAGGGCAGGACAAGTGTTGGCACAAAGGAGGGAGAAGTGGGGACAAAGTGGGGAGATTGGACCAAATGTATTTGTAACTACAGGTGAGAATCTTCAGGTAATGAGAAATATGGTTGCAGCTATTGCACCTGATAAAGCAGAGAATTTTATTTTCAGAAATATTGATTTGTAATTATGGCAGCGTACAACAAGGACAAGGTATTGAGGGAGATAACCCCCTTGTCGGAGAAGGATTTCTTCTATATTGCAGACAGGAGCAAGAGTGAGTTCACATATCCTATACACTCCCACTCGGATTATGAGCTGAACTTTACCGAGAATGCCAAAGGGGTAAGGAGGATTGTGGGAGACAGTGTGGAGGTTATAGGCGACTATGATCTTGTGCTTGTTGCCAGCAAGGACCTTGAACATGTGCTGGAGCAGCATGAGTGCCGAAGTGAGAGGGTGAGGGAGATTACCATCCAGTTCTCTCCCGATATTTTTGAAAAGAATTTTACCAACAAGTCGCAATTTGATTCCATAAGAAAGATGTTGGAGAGGGCGCAGAAGGGTATTGCTTTCCCTATGAAGGCAATTCTTAAGATATATCCCATGTTGGATACCCTCTCTTATGAGGAGGACTCGTTCTATGCTGTAATGAAATTCTTTACTATTCTGTACGAGCTGTCCAAATGTGAAGGGGCAAAAACCCTTTCAAGCTCGCCGTTTGCCAGAGTTGAGACCCATTCGGACAGCCGGAGAGTTCAGATGATACAGCAGTATATAAATGACAACTACAAACAGGATGTCCGTCTGCCTGTTCTGGCTCAGATGGCGGGAATGTCTCCTGTGGCATTCAGCAGGTTCTTTAAAATGAGGACAGGGAAGAGCCTGTCTGACTATATAATTGACGTGAGGTTGGGATATGCCTCAAGTTTCCTTATAGATACAAACCAGTCTATAGCAGATATTTGTTTTGAGTGCGGTTTCAACAACTTGTCCAACTTTAACAGGATATTCAAAAAGAAGAAGAACTGTTCTCCTAAGGAGTTCAGGGAGAATTTCCGCAGAAAAAAGAAGGTAATTTAATATGCAGATGAACAGAACTGCCGTATTATTTTGTTTGGCCCTTGCAATAGCAGGCAAGGGGTTGGCTGCAGACACCCTGTCTTATAGGATAAAGGAGATAAACAATTGGGCTTTTTACGGTAATCAGAGCCCTCAGGTGGGGATTGTTGCAGGCAACAGCAGAGGAGTTCCTCAGAAATTTCACATTACATGCACTGTAAGGGACTACAACAACCGCCCTTTATATGAACTTTCCCAAAGTGGAGATGTTGCCCCCAAGGATTCATCAGGTATGGAGTATGCTTTTAAGGCAATGCATCCGGGTGTATATAGAGTTGAATTCTCAGACAGGGGACGCTATGTGAATGGTTTGAATATAGCTTATGAGCCCCAGAAGATTCTTCCCGACAGCACTCTTTTAAAGAAAGGTGCCGGTTCATTTACAAAAATAGCAGATTTGGCATCCTTGGAGAGGAGGGAGAAGAACCCCCAGTTTACCATTGCAAGAAACAAGGCAATGAGCGGAAGGGAGAAAAATGTGTATGACTTCAGGATGGTCTCAAGAGGGGATGAGGCAATAACAGGATATGTGGCTTTCCCAAAGGGAAAGAAGAATCTTGCAGCAATGCTCACACTCATCATGCATGGGGAGCAATCTGCAAACCCTTTGGCAGACTTTACCGCCGGGGCCAATATGGTTGAGCTTGTAGTATATCTGAAAGAGAGGGGAGAGGGGGAGGAGTATTTCAAGAACCTCTTCACCGACATAATTTATTGCATGGATTTTCTCCAGGGAAGAAGTGAGATAGACAAAGAGAGAGTATATGTTCAGGGGAGCGGCAGAGGTGCTGCCTGTGCTTTTGTGGCCAGTGCGCTTGATGAGAGGGTAGCTGTATCCTTTGTGGCGGATCCTCAGATGGATAAATTCACAAGCAACTTTACAATAGAATCACTTACTTGCAGAATCTCATCCCCTGTACTTATGGGGATGGCGTTGCAGGCACCGGTTTATTCGCTCAACGAGAATTTTGCCTTATATAATAAGGTGATGCCGGTAAAAGAGTATTTTGTGTTTCCGGCAATGGGAGAGGTTGACAGGAAGCAGTGGAGATACATTAGGGATACATTCCTGCTCCGTATTGGCAAATAGTTATATGAATATGAATATGAATGTTAAAAAGGGTAGCATCCGCACGATGCTACCCTTTTTTGTATGTTTGGAACTTGTAATTACTGTTTGTTAGGAACATCCAAGTTCAAGTGAGGATTCTTCTTTGAAGAGAAGAACAACAATAGTGATACAGAAATTGCAACGATACCCAAAATGATGAATACCCACTCTGCATTTACAGCTGCCTCAACGCCTGAGTATTTGTTAAGGATGTGACCAACGATGATTGGAACAGCCATCATACCCATATTCTGAATCCAGTAGATTAGTGAGTATGCGGTACCAAGGTTCTTCTCAGGAACGATTTTTGGAACTGAAGGCCACATAGCAGCAGGTACAAGAGAGTAACCAACGCCAAGGATAGCGATACCAATGTAACCGAAGATAGCCTCACCTGGCGCAAATGCTATGATAACGTGAGCTGCAAATACCATTACAGAACCTGTAATCATCCATGTTGTAGCTTTACCAATCTTATCTACAAGGCCACCGAACAATGGGGTGAACACTACAGTAAAGAATGGAATCATAGATACCATCATAGAGGCTGTCTGCTCAAAGTTTGCTGCATCTGCACCAAATCTTGGGATAAGGATAGCAGTGGCAAATTTCTTGAATGAGATGATACAGCAGTAGAAGAATACGCAAAGCAATGAGATTAGAAGGTAGTGTTTGTTGCTAAGAATCTTAAAGATATCTGAGAATTTGAATTTGTCCTCTTCTGCAGTTTCAACTTTATCAGAAGTACCCTCTTGTCTGTCGAATTTTGCATCCATTGCAACAAAGATTGCCCAAACAATTGCACCAATCAAAAGCAGCATGAGCCCAAAGAATGCAGGTCTGCTGGTTACATCAAGAGAATAACCGTTTGCCGACTCCTGAACCAATACAGGTGAAAGAAGCAACGCAGCTGCTGTACCCAAACGGGCAATAGCAAGCTGAAGACCCATAGCAAGGGCCATTGATTTGCCTTT
>JAZNUT010000038.1:0-1571 GCA_045592425.1 Candidatus Egerieisoma sp. | reverse complement strand
TATCAGCGCCATTGAGGCTACATATAAAGGTGGTGGTACATCCAGTTTCCATCCACGTATGTTGCTTAAAGTTGTTGTGTATGCTTATTTGTGCAATATCTACTCCGGTAGGCAGATGGAAAAGCAGCTGCAGGAGAATATCCACTTCATGTGGCTGTCGGGAATGAGCAGGCCTGATTTCAGGACAATCAACCGCTTCCGCAGCGAAAGGCTGACTGATGGAAGGTTGGATGCCATATTCACCAATGTTGTTGAGTTGCTCAATAGTGAGGGTTTTGTTTCTTTGAATGTGCAGTATATTGACGGTACCAAGATTGAGTCCGTCGCAAACAAGTATACGTTTGTTTGGAAGGGCAGCGTTGAAAAGAATAAGGCCAAGCTTATTGATAAGGTAAAAGGGGTGTTGGCTGCAGCTGAAGAGGAACTGAATATAGAGCAATCTGTGGAGGTTGCCCAGGAACTTCCGCAGGATGAGTTTGAGCGCATGGCTGACAGGATACTTTCCAAGATGGATCAGATGGGAATCAGCAAGGGGAAGGCGAGAAAGGAGATTGAGAAGATCAGGGAGGAGTCTGTTCCCAAGTTGGATGAGTACGACCATCATCTTGAGGTACTTGGAGAGCGCAACAGTTACAGCAAGACTGACAATGATGCCACTTTTATGAGGATGAAGGAGGATGCGATGAACAACGGCCAGACCAAGCCTGGATACAATGTACAGATATCCACTGAGAACCAGTTCATCACCAACTTCGGCATATATTGGAGACCGACTGATACAGGAACGATGATAGATTATCTGAAGTCTTTTGAGGATAGATACGGACGTCAAAGCAAGGAAATAGTAGCGGACTCGGGTTATGGCAGCGAGCAGAACTATGAGTATATGCTTGACAATGGAATGGTTCCATATGTGAAATACAACATGTTCCATAAAGAGCAGACGAGGAAGTATAAGAACAATCCATTCCTACCGGCCAATATGTACTACAATAAGGATGAAGACTACTATGTTTGTCCAATGGGACATCATCTGGAGCATGTGAGGGACAATAAATCTGTATCAGAGATGGGATATGAATCTGTGGTATCTGTATATCGTGCCCCTAACTGCAAGGGCTGCCCGTTCAGAGGTATGTGCTACAAAGGGAAAAGTGACCGGAGAATAATTGAGGTCAACCATAAGGCCAATGGCTATCGGGAAAAAGCAAGGGAACTTCTCAATTCAAAAGAGGGGTTGTGTCACAGGAGCAACAGACCGATAGAACCGGAAGCTGTGTTTGGAAACATCAAGTTCAATCATGGGTTCAAGAGATTCAAACTTAAATCTCATAGAAAGGTTACTGTGGAATGGGGACTTGTGGCCATTGCTCACAATCTGAGGAAATATATTGCTCAAAAGCTGAAAAGGGCTGCTGAGGTTGTAAATATTGAGGCAAATAGTTCTAATATGTCACTCAACATTGCTGCATAAACCGAGGTGTGAGTTTTTCTCCGAAGTGGATACAAATATGAACCTGAAAATGGTATTCATAAGAAAACCGGATCAAAATTACTTTTGACCCGGCCTC
>JAZNUT010000037.1:0-6795 GCA_045592425.1 Candidatus Egerieisoma sp. | reverse complement strand
CGAGGATGACAATGTATATCATTTTTACTTGGGAGGTATAGACAACCGCAGATACTATGTGAACGAAGATTACTCAGGCAACTTCTTCCCTGCCAAGAACCACTTGCGTAGCGAGACCGTTGACTTCCAGCGCGGCGAGGTAGAATGGAAAGGCGAGAACCTGTACTTCGGCCGCTGGAGCTACAATATGGATGTAAAATACCTGTAAAAGATCCTACATAACAACCCTAACCGCTACCCTCCCCTATGGAAGGTAGCGGTTTTCTATTTCCCTCAAACTCTTGCAATTTCACCAAATACTGCTTAAATTTGCGTAGCTCCAGTCAGTCCATAAAGGGCGGCGGGGGTAACATAAATATGAGACGTTTTTTGCGTTAATCTCTACAACCTGAATCTAGCAAATTCTACAGAAAGAGATTATAGCAACAAAAGCGTCTGCGTTGTGTGATTTATTATCATTCACGTGCTTTTGCGTATACATTGGACTCTTCCAATTATGCACAAAATGCAGTGTGGTTTGTTTATATATCACTCAGGCGTGGGCTGACTGGCGTTGCTTATTCTTTCTGTAAGGCAATGCTAGAGCCTAGGTTGTAGAATAAGCAAAACAGATTCCCACGTCTTTTTTGTTTACACTACCGCTGAACCGGGAGTCTTTCAGCACAACGCGCACAATGCACATTGGAGAGCAAATAAAAAAGACCCTGGAAGAGCAAGGCAAAACCGTAGTATGGTTTGCCTCGGAACTCTCATGCCACAGGACCAATGTGTACAAAATCTTCTCAAAACGCTCCATAGACACCCACGAACTTGAGCGCATCTGCAAAATACTCAACACCGACTTCTTTGCCCTCTACTCCCAGCAAATGGACAACACCCCCAAAGTGTAGCCACAATCACAACACCCTCAATTTGGCTGGTAATAGCGGCTAATTGCATACTAACGGTTAGTTAATGGACATAAAAAACTGCACCCCTTTATGTAGAGTGCAGTATTATTAAGTTTATATCAAAAACACTTACTTGAGTGAAATTGAAATTACGCCACGTGCAAAGTAGTTATCTCTAAGCGGTGCCCCCTTGTTTATACAGTCAAAGGCACTATAAAGGACATCAGAGTATCCTAATTCGTTGAATATTTTAAAGAAAACTCTATTAGCAAAATAATCATTACCATTTGCATCCTTTCCTCCAGCAGGAGTTTCATCTGAAGACATATAAAGAGCATAGTACACAGAACCATTTTTTATGTATAATTCATCACCCTCCCAGAAAAGAGCATTTTCCGCGTTATCTGCTTCTAATACATCATTCAACTCGCAACGAAGGTCATAGATCTTATTTAAATCATCCATTGAAGCCAATGACCAACCATTTCCTAAATTTGTAGCCCAATCCATAGCATCCTGCCATTTCTTATCTTTAAGATTTAGCTCTTCTACCGAAACAGCCTTAGCCTGATTTTCAGCAATTTCATAAATAACACTTTTCACGCCACCAGCCATTACTATAGAACCAACCTTCCATGGTGAAACAGTATAAACACCGTCCTTTAGAATAGCTTCATAACCAGTTGTTACATAAGTTGCTGGATCTGCATTGAAGTTACCACCTTTGATATTAATCTGAGCATCATCAGGCTCCTGGCCAGGACCTTGGCCGTAGCAATTATAACCACCTTTGAATGTACCTCCTGTAACGTTTAGAACAGACTTGCATGCCCATGCACTTTCGTAACGATTGTTTTGTGACACTAATACAGCAGAATTATCATTCTTAATAGATCCATCGGTATTAGCAGTCCAATTACCACCAAATACATTAATGGTAGCACCAGTAGACATAACTATAATACCACACTTAGCACTAACACCTTCGCCACCATAAATATTCATTGTTGCATTATAAGACGCACCAACAATTGCTCCTACATAGCTTGATGTACCTTTCTGATAAATCTTAACTCCTTCATATATATTAACAACAGTGTTATCACCGACAGCCTCAATTCCGGTATAGCTATTCTTACCTTCTATAACTGTACCCTCTTTTACATTTAGCTCACAACCACCTCTGAACTTAACAACAGCACCGTTAGAGTTATTGTTCACAAGTTTTATATTCTCAAGATTAATCGTAGTCTTTTGAATATTTGAAGTAGCAGTGGCAAGAGCAGAATATGCTGCTGTACCAGCATCCACAGTTCCATTCTTCAGTGTAATGGTATTAGCCTCATCTCCGTCATTTTTAAAGTACAACAAATAGTCGTTTACAGCACCATCATGACCAATAGTATAACCACCAAGATCAATAGTAAAGCTCTTGTCACCAGTATAGTACATACCATCGTACCAAGAGCCGGAGTTGAGAACTCTATTCTCATTATCAAATGTAACATTTCCTGTTAACTTAATAGTTATATCATCTTTAACAGCTTTTACTACCTCCAAAAATTCAGTGGCATTAGATGCCATGTACTCACCTTTCTCATTAATCAAAATAATTCCAGCTTCAATATTTACCTGAGTTCCCTCAGCACAATATACGAAAGTGAAATCATCTGAGTTATCAGTAGTTCTTGAGATTTTATCAACTTCACCACCTACCTCTATTCTAACGTTTCCTTTTGCAACAATAAGTTCACTTACAGTAGCACCCGCTCCAATAATAGTAGTATTCTGAGCTGATGATGCAACAAGTTTAGTAACAGTTCCTTGTTTGATATACACCTCACCATCAGGAACATTAGCTGTAATAGTCACACCTGTAACTCCTTCTGGAATCTCAAAAATCACCTGTCCATCGTAAGAAGCGCCTGCTTCGTTTGAAACATTGATTTCAGTATTATCTTCAACATTATCAAATGTGAATGTTGTTGTCTCAGCGTTAAGGGAGCTTGGCAAAACTATATCGTTATCAGCACCTTGTGCATTAGAAATTTTAATAGTAATATCCTCTTCAGATGTTGCGTCCTTAAGTGCATCTTTTACATCTTCAACACTCTTCACCTCTACAACACCATTTTCACCACCTGTTGACAGCTCCTTATTGCCGAAAAAAAGTTGAGCCCTCTTAATATCTCCTCTGTTTATAACAACATTATCATAATAATTTATGTATGATGTACTACCATTTGCAATTGTTACCTCCATATTACCAATTTCTCCTGTAGGTACTGGAAGATATACATATGCTTTTGTCTGACCAACCTGTGTATTGAATGTTACTGTTACAGTTGAGCCATCACCATCAACTGCATCTGTACTTGCTAAAACAGGATACTGCTCGGTAAGATCCAACACAAATTCACCACAAAGTGTTTTGTCACTTTCTGATTTTACTGTCAAGGTAAGGTTTTGTGTTTCAGCAGGCAAATAGTTCAATTCAAATGCAATGACACCTCCAAGATGTTTGAAGTAAACTGAGTTGTTTGAAATTGTACCCCACATAGCTGCATTGTGACTTTGTCCATCTTTTTTTGCATACTCTGAATCTACAGACTCGTAAGTATAGCTATTTGGCAAAGTGTAAGTTAGATTTGTACCTGCAAGTGCCCAATTGCTATTATATGGATAAACTGCATATCCAGCTGGATCATTTGCCAAATTTGCACTAAAAGTTCCTGTAGCTTTTCCTGCCTCACTACTAAGAGTCATCGGGAAGAATCTCTTTGTAGTAGCTGTATTTACACCAATCTGGTCTTCTGCAGTCCAGAAGAACTCAGCTGCACCATCTGTAAATCCCACTTTAGTTGAAGGAGCTTCCTCAACTTTTACAGATAAAGTCTTAAGATCAGGATCATATCCAAAATCTTCTTTCTGGCCACATGACACAACAGTCATTGCTGCCAATAGACCAATAAATAATGCTTTAAATTTCATAAAAAGATATTTTAGTTAATGTTTATTAATCGTCTGAACCTCCAGTAATAGTTTTTTTACCTATACTTGCTCTTCTGATATCTGTACGTGAGATAGATACATTGTCCCATGCACCCATTCCTATTTGTTCGCTTCCATTTTTTATTATTGCCAGAACATTGCCTATATTACCCGTTGGCACAGGTAAATACACGTATGCAGTTGTCTGATTGGCTTTTGTATAGAATGTAATCACAACCTCTGACTTTCCATAATCATCTTCGGCTAGTATAACTGGTAGATTATTATTTATATCAACAGTAAAATCTCCCGATAATTGGCCGTTGTCTGTTGAAACAATAAGCTGAAGTCCATTAGTGTTTTCTGGCAAATTGTTCAATTCAAAAGCGATAATACCGCTAAGGTGCTTGAATGTTACAGAACCATTCTCTACAACACCCCACATTGGAGCGTTATGACTGATACCCGTAGGATTTGCATACTGGGAATCTGATTGTTCATAGTTATACTTCTGAGGAAGATTGTATATGAATTTCCCGTTTTCTATTCTGCCATTTCCATATGGATAAACTGCTATACCTTCAGGATTTCCTGATATTATACCATGAAATATTCCAATAGCATCTCCAGCACCACTAATCAAATCCATTTGAGAAAAAACTGATTTGCTTGTAGAAGTGGTAATTCCTATTTTGTCTCCTTGCGTCCAAAAAAAATCTCCAGTAGCATCTTTAAATCCTACTTTTGTTGCACAATATTCTTCTGCTGAAACCGTTATGGTTTTGGTACAAACTGATTGTTGTAATCTTTCCTTCTGTGTACAGGATACAACTGAAAATGCTGCAAGTGCAACACTCATCCATAATTTTACTCGCATACTTAACATTTTAAGTTTACAATCCATTAAAGTGGAGACTCTGATCCGCCTTCACCGCCAAAAGATTGGGAATTTGCAAAGCCCTGCTCTACCTCAATTTCAATAACTTCTACCTCTGGGGCAACATAAAAAACCTTATTTTCCATTTCTCGTAATTGTTTTAATGTAATTATAGCACAACACACTGTTACACAACTACTTTAAGTTAGTAACAGATGCTTGTATCCTTGTTTTAGCTTGTAAATAATTCTGCGCTTGTATATTCGTTAGCAAAAATATCACATCATGCATCAAGCGACTACCTGAAAACGTAGCCAATATCTATACATGTAGCCACATCGGCTACACATAATAAACTTTGTGGTATTGTTGGGAATAAAAAAGAAGGATTCTTTAAAGTTACGTTGTCTTATTGTGTAATCTATTAAGAATCAAAGGTTTAAAAATTACACTTTTAAAACATTTCTCAATATTAAAAATTTATTGAGCTAAATATCAAACACTTGCACAAAAAGACAACGTAATTATAATAGGAGATACAAATTACCCCCAGCAACTATATTAAGCTACTGGGGGTAAATATTACTCTATTTTGAGGCCTAAGAGCCTATAGTTTCTCTATCTCTTCTACTGTTAGACCAGTGCACTCTGCTATGATAGCAATGTCAATCCCCTTTGCTTTCATAGATTTGGCAATTGATGCTTTTTCTTGCGCCATCCCCTCGGCCAATCCTTCTGCTTTGCCTTCAGCTTTACCGGTAAGTGTTGCAAATTCTATACAGCTCATGGTGTCCATGTAGTTCTTAAGGTCACTTTCATAGCGCATCCTTTCGTTCTCTGAAAGGCTTTCCACATCTGCTGTATCCAGAACGCGGTAGAACAGTTCTTTTGTACCCTGCGGAAGCTGGGTCTGCGCTACCTCCTGTTTCAATTGCTCTACTGTTTTCATGTCACCTTGCATTTGATTCAACAAATATAACAAAAATTCATAGTTTGCAGTGCATTCACTTATGCTTTCGGCTTTAAGACATGGCAATTGCAATAGAATTATGTTCAACTTGTCGGAGAAGACTGTATGCTCTTTTATATCACACAGTTGTATATCACGCCTAAGCTTGGGAGTATTCTCAAATGTGAAATTCATCAAGCAGATGGAATATACCCTTTTAATATCTCGGTAGTCCCATTCTGAACCCCTTTTTCCCATCCTGTCTATCAGGCGGCATGTGTAATAGATGATTCTCTCCGCAATATTTACTGCCTGGGCAGTCTGTACCTCAATAAGGAATCTGTCTCCGTTTGTGTCTTTGCAGATAATATCAAAAACACATCCCTTATGCTCTCTTGAAACCGGCAGAGACTCGTTGTTCATAAACTCAACATCTACAATGCTCGCTTCCGGATTGAGCATCAGATTAAGAAAGCCAATAAGATTGCCCTTTGATTCCTCTGTTCCAAACAAGTACTTGAACGACCAGTCCAAGTACGGTTTCATGATTTTTCTTTTTCTCTTGTCTTCAGTTCCCATAACGCACATTTCAATAGGTTTTCACGGCAAACCTATTGAATAAAAACTTAACAGCCAAGGAGTTGCGTAAAATTTACGCTTACAATTTTTTCTATAAAAATTTCTTTGCTAAAAAGAGAAAAAAACACCGCTTAGAAGAGGGCCTGGGAGGGAAAAGTGGTGATACGCCTATGAATGGAGTATTTTTGTAACTTTGTACACACTCAATTCACACCCACATGAAAAAACTTATAGCACTATTTGTTATGGCAATGATGGCATTCTCGTGCCAGGTGCCGCAGATTACAGATGAATCAATCAACAGTAGCATCAACCAAGGGAATTTTGCCCAGGCAGAGCAGATGATCAGACTTAAGATTGCCACCGAGGAACTTACCCCTGCAGAAAAGTGGAATCTGGAGGCAAAAATTCAGACGATGGACCGCATCAAACAGGACTTCTCAAAAGATGATACAACCGTTCTTGCTTACATTAAGAATGTGATACCAGACATAACCCCAGAACAGATT
>JAZNUT010000036.1:0-20637 GCA_045592425.1 Candidatus Egerieisoma sp. | reverse complement strand
TGGGCAGATTTTGCACAAAACAAAAAACCCAGCTGAAAAGCTGGGTTTTTGTGCGGGCGAAGGGACTCGAACCCCCACGCCTCTCGGCACTAGATCCTAAGTCTAGCGCGGCTACCAATTACGCCACGCCCGCAGGTCCGTATTGGGATTGCAAAGGTAGTTATATTTTTTACAATTGCAAATTTTAATTGCAAAAAGAGCAAAAAAATTACCCTTTGTATAAAATCATACTTGCCCAGTTGTCAATATCTCTTGTTGCAACCAGTTTGAACCCGTTTTCTGCTGCACAGGTTTCAAGGACAGGAATGTCTTCTGTGTAGAAACCGCTCAGAACAAGAACGCCACCTTTACGCATTCCCCTATAATAGGTATCCATATCCTGCATGAGGATATTTCTGTTTATGTTTGCCAGAATCAGGTCATATTTATTGGCCTGGATTAGGGAACCGTCTCCGTATAATGTGTGGATAGCCTCAGCCAATCTGTTTTTCCAGGCGTTCTCTTTGGCAGAATTTACAGCAACTATATCTACATCTATTGCATGTACAGCCCTCTTGGCTCTCATTTTAGCTGCCAGAATTGCAAGGACACCTGTACCGGTACCCATATCAAGCACCTGTTTGCCACGTAGGGATCTCCAGCCTCCCAACAACCCTCCTGCACCACAAAGTTCACCACTCTTCTCCCCTTCCCCGTTCAAATCCAACAGACCTTTCACCATCATTGTGGTTGTCTGGTGATGTCCGGTACCAAATGCCATTTTAGGCTCTATACGTATATTGTATTTGGTTAGAGGGAGATTTTTATGGAATGGAGCCTTTACAGTTACAAGGCCATCAATGAAAATAGGTTCAAAATCAGACTCCCAGGTCTGGTTCCAGTTCTCTTCCTGAATAAAAGCTGTAGTATATGAAACCTCAAAGCCTGAGGCCCCACCAGCAAAATAGCTTAATACAGTCTTGAGATTCTGCTGATTGAAATTATCCTGCCCAATATAACCCTTTAAGAGAGGCTCCTCCGTAGAGAAGCTCTCAAAAGGGATATCATCCAACATAGCAATTACAATCTCAGCATTCTCCTCTGTGTATGGAGTAATCTCTATTGCAACCTCTATGTAATTCATTTTTAGAAGCTTTTTGCAATTGCTACAAAATCATCAGCAATCAAAGCGGCACCACCAATAAGGCCACCGTCAATGTCTTTCTGAGCAAAAAGCTCTTTAGCATTTGAAGGTTTGCAGCTGCCTCCGTAAAGGATAGTGATCTCCTGTGCAAGCTCACCAAACTGCTCAGCCAAAGTTGCACGGATAAATGCGTGAATCTCCTGAGCCTGCTCGCTTGTAGCAGTTTTGCCTGTACCGATAGCCCAAACCGGCTCGTAAGCAATAACAACATTTTTCATCTGCTCTGCAGTAAGGCCAAACAATACCTCTTTAACCTGTGAGCCTACAACCTCAAAGTGTTTGCCAGCCTCTCTCTCCTCAAGTTTCTCACCTACACAGTAGATTGGAGCAAGATTCTCAGCAAGAGCCAAGTTAATTTTCTTTACAAGTTTTGCGTTAGTCTCTCCATAGTACTCTCTTCTCTCTGAGTGGCCAAGGATAACATACTGAACATTTGCAGAAGCAAGCATTTTAGCTGAAACCTCACCTGTATAAGCACCCTTAACCTCATCTGCGCAGTTTTGTGCTGAAAGTCCAATTGCAGAACCTGCAAGAACATCACCAACAGAAGCAATGTGAACGAATGGTGGAGCAACTACCAATTTAACATCAGCAGGCACCTCAGATACCTTTGCCAAAACATCTTTTGCCAACTGAACACCCTCTTCAACAGTGGTATTCATTTTCCAGTTACCTGCAACAATTTTCTTTCTCATAATTATCTCTTTTTATTTTGTTTTTTGTTCTTTTTTGCGGTGCAAAAATAATAAAAAGAAGTATCCCGACAAAGTACATAACCTGTCGGGATACCAAATCTTTAAAAGTAATCTATTTATGCATGAACTCTTCTATTGCAGATGCCAATCTTCTCACACCCTCAACAATACTGTCATCATCCATAAATGAGAAGTTCATCCTAAAGGTATTCTTTCCACTGCCGTCACAGAAGAATGCCTCACCAATTACAAATGCAACATTTTTCTTTAATGCAACTTCAAATAAATCTCTTGAATCATACCACTCAGGAAGGGTTATAAGGAGGAACAGGCCTCCATCCGGTTTTGTCCAGGAAACCCCTTGCGGCATATAATCCTCAAGAGCTTTGAGGGTAAGATCCCTCTTGTGTCTGTAAAGTTCAACTGTTTTTACAAGATTCTTCTCAAAAAGACCTTTCTTGAGGTATCTTGCCGCAACAGTCTGGTCAAATGTAGGAGAACACAAATCTGCAGATTGTTTTGCAAGATTAATTCTGTAAATGAACTCTTTAGGAGCCACTATCCAGCCCAAACGGAATCCAGGGGCAAATGTCTTTGAGAATGTTCCCAACAGGATTGTCCTCTCTGGAGCCATTGAATAGATGTACGGCATATGCTCGCCCTCATAACGTATCTCCTTATATGGGCTGTCTTCCAAAATAAGGATGTCATACTTGCGGGCAATCTTTACCATATACTGCCTCTGCTCCAATGTCATTGTAAGTCCGGTAGGATTCTGAAAATCTGGAATTGCATAGATGAATTTAGGCTTTTTGCCTGCAAGACACATGGCTCTCACAACAGCCTCAAGCTCCTCATCCTTCTCTGCTCCAACAAGTTTTGCCTGATAAGTTCCAAAAGCCTGCAATGCACCAAGATAAGAAGGCAAACCGCAAATGACAATGTCACCCGGATCCAACAACACTTTGGCTGTAAGGTCAATTGCCTGTTGCGATGCGGTTGTTATAATGATATTGTCCTTATCTATATCCAATCCGTCCCTCACATATCTTTTGGCCAACTCTTCTCTCAAAGCCCAGTTTCCATCCGTTCCACCATACTGCAAAGCCTTTGCACCCTCCTCCTCAAGAACCTCCATCATAATTGTCTTTAGATCCTCTATAGGGAATGTATCAGGATTAGGGAAACCACCTGCAAACGAAATTACTCCAGGTTGATTGACTACACTAAGCAAAGCCCTTATGGCAGAGGGTTTCATGCATTTAGCGCTGCTTGATAGGAACTCATTAAAATCTACTTGCATATCTAATAGGTTTTAAGGTTTTTAGTCTTTAATTCATACAAATTTAACAAAATTTAAAAAAAATCACAACACTTTTACTTCATTTTTGCAGAATAAGGTAACACATTTCATCTTGGAGAAATTTTGTGTAATTTTGTATTCCAACACATATTTTTATGTCAACACTCAGGATAACAAAAGAGTTCAGATTTGAAGGAGCGCACGCCCTTGCAGGATACGACGGGAAATGCCGTAACATACACGGCCATTCATATATATTGTACATTACCATAAAGGGAGTGCCCATAAACGGCACAGATTCTCCAAAAGAGGGGATGGTAATAGATTTTAAGGAGCTGAAAGCCATAGTTAACGAGACTATCATAGACAAATTTGACCATGCCCTTCTCCTACGCAAAGAGACCCCTTTGGCAAAAGAGCTGGCTGCATCCTACCCCAATGTCGTAATGGTGGATTTCCAGCCCTCAACAGAGAATCTCATCTGCCACTTTGCAGATATTCTTAAAGACAAGTTGCCGCAAGGGGCAGAATTGTTCAGTATAAAGATGCACGAGACCGCAGGCTCATTCGCAGAGTGGTACGCATCAGACAATATTTAACCATAGCCACAGCACAATGCAGAAAATATTCCTTATAGACGGACACTCACAGATATTCAGGATGTATTATGCCTTTATGAGGCGTCCAATGGTAAACTCCAAAGGAGAAGACACATCCATTCTTTTCGGATTTACAAAAATGCTCCTTGAACTAATTGCCAAAGAGGAGCCAACCCATCTGGCAGTGGCATTTGACCCCCCTGCCAAAACATTCCGTCATGAGGCATATCCCGCCTACAAGGCAAACCGCAGTGCAGCACCAGAACTTGTAAAGGCAGCACTGGAACCGCTACAAGAGATACTTGCAGCCTTCAACATTCCGGTTGTAATGATTCCCGGCTTTGAGGCGGATGATGTAATAGGCTCCATGGCCACCCAATGGGAAAACAGTGATTCCCAAATTTACATGGTTACTCCCGACAAAGATTACGGACAGCTCATCACACACAACATACTCCAGTACAAACCGGGCAAGGGGGGTACAGATGTGGAAGTTATAGGGAAGGAACAGGTATGTGCCAACTACGGGATATGTGACCCGCAGCAGGTTATAGATATCCTTACCATATGGGGAGACTCATCTGACAATGTACCGGGCATCCGCGGCATTGGAGAGGTTGGAGCCAAAAAGCTCATAGGAAAATATGGCTCTCTGGAGGGGATAATTGAGCATATTTCAGAACTGCCCCAAAAACAGCAGGAGTCTATAAACAGCTCATTGGAACAAATTAAGATGAGCCGCTTCCTTGTTACAATAAAGACTGATATTCAGCTTCCAATCTCCTTGGACCAGATAAAGATAAAGGGTGCGGACGCATCTCAGGTGGCCAAAGTATTTGACCGGTATGAATTCAATTCATTAAGGAAACTCCTTCCTCCTGGGTTGGTTATTGAAACCGCCAACCAGCAGGTAGAGGAGAGTAGCACAATGGAGATTCCTAAGACAAAAGAGGTAAGCCCAATGGAGCTCACAAAAAATGCATTGAAGGAGAGAGAGATAGCCATCGTATCACTTGGAGGGAAAGGTATTGTTGCAGGATGCGGAGCCACATATACAGTCATACAGGAGGGAAAAGAGGAACAACTTGCAGACATATTCCAGAATGAGGCTGTATCAAAAACCGGATACGGCTTTAAGGAACTTTACAAAAGGCTATGGAACAAAAGTATAGAGCTAAAAGGTGATATTTATGATATAGAACTGATGCACTACATCATAAATCCGGAAAGGAGCCACAAAGAGGATATGCTTGTAAAAAGCTACCTTGGAATAAGTCTTGAACAAATTAATAATGATACAGACAATGCTCCCGCACCACAGCCACAGCAGTTGGATCTCTTCTCCATGTTTGAGGAGCCAATCCAGGAGAGTCTCCCGCCACAAGAGAAACAGCATGGAGGAATAAGATGCTCACTGTTGCTGCAGCTTGGCAAGAGAATAATGGAAGAGTTGGAACAGGCAGGACAGGCATCTCTTTACAAGGAGATTGAAGCCCCTCTTATAGAGGTTCTGGCCAATATGGAACACACAGGTGTAAAGATAGATACAGCCCAACTCAAACAATACAGTTCAGCTCTTGGGGAAGAACTTGCAAGGATAGAGGCCCAAGCAGTAGAGCTGTCGGGAGAGCAGGGAATAAACCTCTCATCTCCAAAACAGGTTGGTGTGCTGCTCTATGAAAAGCTCCATCTGAACCCAAAGGTTAAAAAGAGTGCCAAAGGGAGCTACCCAACAGATGAGGAGACCCTCAATGAACTGCTCGGTTCCCATCCTATTGTAGGGAAAATCCTGGAATACAGAGGTATAAAGAAACTTATCTCTACATATACAGATGCTCTTCCCCAGCTTATAAACCCAGCTACAGGGAAGATACATACCACATTCAACCAATCCCTCACAGCCACAGGAAGGTTGAGCTCCGCAAACCCAAATCTGCAGAATATCCCTATCCGCACCCAAAGGGGAAGGGAGATAAGAAGGGCATTTATCCCTTCTCTTCCCGACGGATATATCATCTCTGCCGATTACTCTCAGATTGAGCTCCGCCTCATGGCCCACATGAGTGGCGACCCGCACCTTATTGATGCCTTCAACCGTGGAATGGATATCCACACAGCCACCGCCGCCAAGGTGTTCAAAGTCTCTGAGGATGAGGTTACAAAAGAGCAGCGTAGCAGGGCCAAAACCGCCAATTTTGGTATCATCTACGGAATCTCCGCATTTGGTCTCTCCCAACGCCTTGGGATGAGCCGTACAGACTCAAAGAACCTTATAGAGGAGTACTTTACAAGCTATCCTAAGGTTAAGGAGTATATGAACAACATGATTGCAATGGCAAAAGAGAAAGGGTATGTGGAGACTATCTACGGCCGCAAACGTTTCTTGCCCGATATCAACTCCCGCAATGCTGCAGTACGCAGCTTCAGTGAGAGGAATGCCATCAACGCTCCACTGCAGGGAAGTGCTGCAGACATTATAAAGGTTGCAATGATAAACATCTTCCGCCGTCTGCAGAAAGAGGGGCTCAAAAGCAAGATGGTACTTCAAGTGCATGATGAGCTTGTATTTGACACCTTGCCACAAGAGGCCGGGCTACTTGCCACCATTGTAACCCAGGAGATGGAAAATGTAATAAAACTCAGTATCCCCCTTATTGCCGAGTGTGACAAAGGGGCCAACTGGCTGGAGGCCCATTAATGGAAAGAACTGATTTACAACTTGTTCAGGCAGCACTCTTAGGAGAACAGAGTGCATATACCTCTTTGGTTGAGAAATACCGGGAGAGTCTTTCCCTCTATGTAAGTGAGTTTATAGGGAGCATTAAAAGCTCTGATGGAGGAATGGAACTTGCAGAAGAGCCTCAGGATATAGTACAGGAGGCTTTCAACAAAGCTTTCCAATCGCTGCAGAGCTACAACCCCAAATATAAATTCTCTACCTGGCTGTTCAATATTGCCAGAAATATTGCAATAGACTACACAAGAAAAAGAAAAATAACCATAGGGGCAAATCTTACTCCCGACAACCTTCACCATTTTGCCAACATTGGGGATGGAATAAAGAATTCCCCAGAGGACAAGCTTATAAGTTCGCAGGAGTATAAAACACTTATTGAGATGATAAACTCCCTTGAGGAGAAATACCGCCAGCCTGCAATACTCCGCTTTATAAAAGAATATGAATATAACGAAATAGCTCAAGAACTTAATCTTGAGCTAAATACCGTTAAAACCCGTTTAAGGAGAGCCAAAGAGGCCCTTAAAAAGATGAGCAATCTGTGATTATTTTACCATCTGGTCTATAGTCTCCACCAATTTTGCAAACTCATCCTCTTTGAACAGACGGGTAATCATAACAATCTTACCTTCTTTATCTATAAGGACATTACGGGTAATTCCTGCATCTCTAAGGGCATATTTTGCAAAAATATCTGCACCAGGGTCCAAAGCCAACGGATAAGTTACACCAGTGGCCTCTGCAAATTTAAGAACAGTCTCTACTGGTTCATCCCTGTCAACACCCATAAGGAAGAAATTAGGGTTGTCTTTATGTTTCTGCCATATATCTTTCTCAATGAAAGGCATCTCCTTCCTGCAGACACCGCACCATGAAGCGGTAAACTGCAACATCACCACCTTGCCTCTAAGGTCTGAAAGTTTAACCTCCTTACCGTCTGTAAGGGTGCAAGTGAAATCAGGTGCAATATCGCCAACCTTTACAATATTGCCCAAGCTGTCTGCAACAACCTCAACCTCTGCTTTGGTCTCTACTTGATTGGCAGCCTCCTGATTGTTGTTTGAGCCACAAGCTGCAGCTACAAAAACCATTATAACTGCAGGAACAATCCATTTCTTTAACATATCCGTATCATTTAAATTTTATGTAGTACAAATATAAAAAAATTCCCTTGAGTTGGACTCAAGGGAATAATTTTAATACTTATAGATAATTATCTGTTAGTATCCAGGGTTCTGCTGAATTGCAGGATGAACAGAGAACTCATTCTCAGCAATTGGAAGAACAATTGTATAAGTGTTCCAGTCAATTACTTTTCTAGGATCTCCGTCGTAGTCACGAGTATCAATTGACATATCTCTAACAATCTCGCCACCGGTTCTCATTACATCAAAGAATCTGTGACCCTCGCCAATGAACTCTTTATGACGCTCAATCATAATAAGCTCCTGAGTTGCAACAACATCCTCAGCATTTACATCTGCTCTCTGTCTTACAGCGTTCAAATACTCATCAGCTATTGTCTGATTATTGATATGCAAAGCAGCCTCTGCAGCCATCAAGTAAGCATCAGTAATACGGAAGATTCTAGGGCTGTTCTGACGGAAAGTAAGTTTCTCATAAGTTTTGTTACCAATGAACTTCTTAAGCCATTTGAAAGGCAAATCCTCTTTGATTCCAGAAACCTCAGGGTCATTCTCCTGAATCATCTGAGCTCTGACATCTGTAGATTGTGTATAGTCCTCACCAAACAACTCTACCCATTTCTTAGTTAGAACGATTGATCTTGCAGCAGTCTTGTCACCAAACCAGAAAGAGTTGTAGATTGAACCTGAACCACCATCACTGTCAAGGTCACCATCTGGGCTGACTACAAACTCAAGAACAGTCTCTTCATCACCCTCAAGACCCCAGTACTCCAAATAGTCCTCATTTGCAACCATTCTGTATGGAGAGTTCTCAACAACCTCTGCATTTGCAGTGTATGCAAGCTGATAATCACCTTTGTAAAGGGCAATCTTACCCTGCAACATCTTAGCTGCCCAGTAGTTGAAACGACCTGTGTTCTTGTCTTTTGACAATACTGCCAAAGCTTTCTCAACATCTTTAAGAGCCTGAGCATAAGTCTCAGCTACAGTAGATCTGGTAAGAGTTTTAGCCTCCTCTGGAGAAACGATACCAGCCTTATCATTGTCATGGTCAAGAATAATGGCACCAAGAGATGCACCGTTATCTTTTAGGTATGGATAACCGTAAAGTCTTGCCAAGTCAAAGTAGCAAAGTGATCTAACTGCGTAAGCCTGACCCAAAAAGTCATTTTTCTCAGCCTCCTCAGTAGGGTTAGTAGTCTCAATGGTATTAACGTTATTGATATATGTGCTGGCTTTCATTATAATGTTATAATAATTCTGCCACATACCAAAGTAGTTGTTCTGGCCAGGAGCAAAGTTGAATGTGTAAATTGCATGTCCTGTTCCACTCAATTTCAAAGGGTAGATATTGTCACCCCTCATATCACCAAAGTACACCATATTTGAAGCATACATGCTGGTGGTTTTCAGGTCTATATAAAGACCGTTTGCAGCAACCCTGGCATCATCCATGGTAACCATGGCACTCTCTGCTACAACTTCATCGGTAGGTACTTTATCCAAGAAGCCCTCGCAAGAAGACATTCCAACAAGTACACCTGCTGCAATTGCTATATTTACTATTAGTTTTCTCATAATTTGTCAATTTTTCTTTGTTAGAAACTTACCTCAACACCAAATGTTACGGTTCTCATAGCTGGCATACCCATGTCATATACACCACTCTGTTTTACCTCTGGATCTACGTGAAGACCTGAGAAAGTCAACAAGTTGGCACCTGCCACATATACACGTGCATTGGTTATACCTGCTTTCTTGGTAAAATCTTTAGGAAGATTGTATGAGATGGTAGCGTTCTTTAGTCTCAAATAATCACCCTTGAACAAGAAGTTGTCTGAATCATAGTAGTTACCAGACTGGCCGTTAGATGCAATACGTTTTGGATATTTTGCATCTCTGTTCTCTGGAGTCCAGCAGTCAACCTGACCTTTAGCAATGTTCATATATCTTGTTACATAACCATCATTGAAGAAGTCATCTGTACAGTTATCAAAAACATAGTGACCATATTTGTAAGCCCATGCCATTGAGAATGAAAGGTCTTTCCATCTTAGGTCAAGATTGAATCCACCATAACCGTCAGGAAGAGCAGTTTTACCCTCAATTACAAACTGGCTTGCATAACCTCTGGTTGTAGGAGCATAGTTGTAACCAGATTTAGGAACAACCTCACCTTTCTGAACCTCAGTACCGTCTTTGAATTTGATGTACTGGTCTGCAATCTCACCTTTCTCATAGTATGAACCCTCAGCAAAGTAGTTGTCACCGGCTTTGATAGTGTGACCGTATGCATCCTCAAAATCCTCCTGAGCAATACCCAAACAGTCTCTTAGTCTGTACTGGTAGAAGCTGTAACCAGCTCTTCTCTGGAAAGGTCTTGAGTTCTGAACCTCATCTGGTGTTGACAAAGACAAGATCTCATTGTCAATTGTTGACCAGTTTGCTCCAATTGACAAATCCCAATCTTTAGATTTTAGGATATCATAGTTCACTGCAATCTCAATACCCTTGTTCTTCATTGAACCAATGTTGGTTAGAGTGCTGGTGAAACCTGTGATAGAAGGGATTTTTGCACTTAGCAACAAATCGTAAGTCTCTTTCTCAAAATACTCGGCAGAAATTGTCCATTTGTCAAAAATTGTAGCATCCAAAGCCACGTTCCAGTTTTTGTTTTTCTCCCAAGTAAGGTCTGCATTTGCAAGAGATGAAGGGTAGCTTGCACCCTCATCACCATAAATATCATAAGAATAAGTTGACATGTAGCCGAAGTAGCTTGAAGGAAGAGTACCGCTGGTACCATAAGATCCTCTAAGTTTACCGTCATTCAACCACTCTACATCTTTTAGGAAGCCCTCATTTGAGAATCTCCAAGAACCAGATACTGACCAGAAGTTACCCCAACGTGTCTCTGGAGACAATTTAGAAGAACCGTCACGTCTGTAAGTACCGGTAATATAATATTTGTTGTCAAAGTCATAGTTCAAACTTGCCAATGCAGAAAGCAAACCTGCGTCACGGCTGTATGAATAAGATGACTCATACTCTGCACCAAAGTAAGACTCTGTTGCACCCTGGTAAGAGAAACCGGTTTTACCTGCTCTTGTAAGATGGTATTTCTCAGCCTCTGCCTCCCAACCTACCATTGCAGAAACATGGTGTTTGTCCCAAGTTTTATCAAAGTTCAAAGTTGTTGAGCTAACCAATCTGTTTACATTCCTGTGTCTGTCAGACATGTAACCACCCTGCTCACTATAAGCATAGAAGTTAGGGTGACCGTACAACCAACCAAAGCGGTCGTGAACGTTCAACCAGTCATTAGAGATAGTTGATTTGGCTGTCAACCACTCTGTAAAGTTAACCTGCATCCAACCTTTCAACAACAAACGGTTCTGATATGCATCATTGATCTGTTTGTCCAAATAGTCAACTGGGTTAACAGAAGTAGTACCAGAAATCCACTGCTCTTTATATAATGTGCCGTCTGCATAAGCATAAGGCCATCTTGGGTTCAATGATTTTTTCCAGATTGTGTAAGGGTCATCCTTACCGTGGTTCTCCTGGTGACCAGACTGGGATGTACGAGAGTACTGCAAGTTACCACCAACTTTAATGAATTTGTTAACTTTAGCCTCGCCGTTTACAGTTGCAGAGAAACGGGTCAAGTACTCAATAGAGGTAAGACCTTGCTGGTCTGAGTAAGCTACTGAAGCATATACTCTACCTTTCTCACCACCTCCTGATACGCTGTACTCATAGTTCTGTGCTACACCTTTACGGAACAATACATCCTCCCAATCCTTGTAGATATATTTGCTTGTATCTTTTTTAGGATAAATGCTGTTAACCTTAGCCTCTGCATACTCACTTAGAGAAGCGTATGATTTGTTCCATGCACTTGGAGTATTCTCACCATAGTTGTACCAAGCCATTCTGATCAAATCCTCAGTCTCCTGCTCATTAGCCAACTCATAGTTGTCATAAGCAAAATAAGAAACACCCACACTCGCTTTGAAAGTAGAGGTTACTTTACCCTGTTTACCTTTCTTTGTAGTAACAAGGATAACACCGTTAGATGCGCGTGAACCGTACAATGAAGCAGCTGCAGCATCCTTAAGGATAGTGATTGACTCAATGTCCGAAGGGTTAAGGAATGACATTGCTGAAGTTGAAATGTTACCTGATGACCAGTCACCACTTGTTGCAGGAACACCGTCAATTACATACAAAGGCTGGTTACCTGCGTTGAATGAACCGAAACCACGGATAGAGATATCTGCCTCAGCACCTGGCTGACCTGTTGTTGAAGATACCTGTACACCGGCAGCTTTGCCGGAAAGGACAGACTCAAAGCTCATAACAGGAGCATCTTTCAACGCATCCTCTTTAACCATAGTTGCAGATCCTGAGTAAGAACCTTTTTTTACTGTACCGTAAGCTACAACCATTACTTCATCAAGTGCCTCAGACTCAGCTGCAAGGGTAATATCAATCTTGGCTCTTCCATTAACAGCCACTGACTGAGTTTTGAAACCGACTGATGAAACAATCAAAGTTGCATCTTTAGGAACATCGATAACGAAGTTACCGTCAAGATCTGTAGATGTACCATTATTGGTCCCCTGCTGTAGAACATAGGCTCCAATGATTGGTAATCCGTCTTCTGAACCGATAACAGTACCCTTAACTGTAATCGGCTGTGCTAGCAGCATTGCTGAACTTAATGCGCAAAGCACAAATAGAATAAGTTTTTTCATTAGATATTGTTTTAGAATTTAATTTCAATGTAAAGATAGCCAAAGATTGTCCAAATTCAAATAAATCTGATGTAAAACTTAAAAATGTGGAACAAAAGAGCTATAAAAGACCCAATAACAAAAAAACAATAAGGGTGCCACCTTGCGGATGACACCCTTATCATTATCTTACACTGGATTAGAACCTATCCTCTGAAGATACTGTCAATTTTTTTCTACCTCTACGGCGTCTTGCAGCCAATACTCTGCGGCCGTTAGGGGTTGACATACGCTCACGGAATCCGTGTTTGTTACGGCGTTTGCGCTGTGATGGTTGGAATGTGCGTTTCATATTATGACAATTTTATAATTTTCCAATTGGTTTTTCAAACGGGAGTGCAAAAGTAAGTTTTAAATTTTGAAATACCAAACTTTTTTTAGCTTGGAATATAAATAACATACTTCTCGATAAAGAACGGGTCATTGAACCACTCGTTGACACTGCAAAACGTAATGCTTTTCTTGTTTATCTTACACTTTGAAGCAGCATTTTCTATCTCTGCATACAAAGCTCCACCAGGATTCAAATCTCCCCCCTTAAGATAAATCACACCTTTGGAGTACTTACCCTTAACCCATGGAAGGAAATTCCCCAAATCGGTAACAGCTCTGGAGACTATAAAATCAAATTTCTCATCAATCTCCTCAGCCCTCGCCTTCACAGCCCTCACATTTTTGAGTCCCAAAGCAGTTGCAACCTCCTGCACAACCTTAATCTTCTTCCCGATAGAATCCACAAGGAGAAAATCCACCTGGGGATACATGATTGCCAACGGAATGCCAGGGAAACCGCCTCCTGTCCCAACATCCATCACCTTTGTACCTGGAGCAAACACACCCGCCATATCGGCAAAACGGGCAATTGCAAGAGAATGCAGCACATGATGCAACTGCAGTTTGTCTATATCCTTACGGCTTACCACATTAATCTTGCTGTTCCACTCCTCGTAAAGTGGAGTAAGCATCTCAAACTGCCTCTGCTGCTGGTCTGTTATATTCTTGAAAAACTCCTTTACCATTACTCTTCCTCCTCCAGAACTTTACTCATTGAATAATTTCTCCATTTGCTTATTAGGGCAACCATATCGTCGGGAATCTCATTCTCCAAAAATATATGTTTGCCGGTTACAGGGTGGATAAAGCCCAATGTCTTGGCATGCAGGGCATGACGCGGCAACAATCTGAAACAATTGTCAATGAACTGTTTGTATTTGCTGTAGATTGTTCCGTTAAGAATCCTGTCCCCGCCATAGCGGTCATCATTGAAAAGGGGATGCCCAATAGAGTTCATGTGTACCCTTATCTGATGTGTCCTTCCAGTCTCCAGTTTGCACTCAATGAGGGTGACATAACCAAAACGCTCAATCACCTTATAATGGGTAACGGCATGTTTTCCAATTCCGCTCTGGGGATCAAACGCCTTGAACCTCATCCTGTCATTTGGGTCCCTCCCTATGTTTGCAACAATAGTCCCCTCGTCCTCCTTCACATTACCCCAAACAATTGCAATGTATTTTCTCTCAATGGTATGGTCAAAGAATTGTTTTGCCAGCCCCATCTGCGCCTCGTCATTTTTTGCCACAACCAATAATCCCGACGTATTCTTGTCAATTCTGTGTACCAGAATACCCATCCTCTCATCAGTTGCCTCAGGTCCCTGAGACACTCCAAGATGGAAAGCCAGGGCATTTATGAGGGTACCGCTGAAGTGGCCGTGTCCAGGATGGACAACAAGCCCTGCAGGCTTGTTCACTACAAGCAAATCATCATCCTCGTATGCAATATCCAAAGGAATATTCTCAGGCCTTATCTCCATGCCACGCCTCTGGTACGGCATAACAATGGTAATGAGGTCATTGGGTTTCACTTTATAGTTTGCCTTAACTACCTTACCGTTCACCCTCACATACTCAGCCTCAATTGCAAGCTGTATTCTGTGTCTGGAGGTCTTCTCCATATGTTGGGTAAGATATTTATCCACCCTGAGCATTGTCTGCCCTTTATCTACAGGAAACCTATAGTGCTCAAACATGGAATCAATTTCCCCCTCACCATCACCATCCATCTCATCAATATCCGCACCAACAGCTACCCCCTGCAACTGCTGATTGTCCAAATACTCGTCTATGTTGGAGAAATTGTCAAAAATATTATCTCTCTTCTTCCTCTGGCTCATCTGTAGGAATCAATGTTTTGTCCAAACTGAAATATACATTTACAGGTGTCCCCAACCATACTGTGGTATCTCCGTCTGAAAGTGAAGGCTCCTGCTTGTAGGCAAATGCGGCAAGCGAATCCTGGAATGTGAGTACAGTGGCATCAAAATGCACTTTTCCCAAATTTAGGGAGTGGTCAATAAGGTAATCCTTAATTATCTGGTACGGTTTGCCCAACAGATTAGGGAGATATGTAAGGCTGTCCGCCTCATTCTGTCCCAAATGGAGATCAATCACACTCTCTGTAGGGAGTTCTGTTCCCGGCTCCACATCCTTTCCGTTGTACATTTGTCTGAGGACATTGTTTGTTGCTATGTCGGGAGTATATACAAGTTTTCCCACCTTAAGCTGTGAGGATGCCAGCTCAGACTGTGCCTGCCTCAATGAGTAACCCACCAAAAGAGGCATTTTAACCATTTTGGGGCTCTTTGCATTTATGGTAAGGAGAATCCTCCTGTTCTTTTTCACCTTGCTCCCCTGTACAGGGTTCTGTTTGTATATGGCACCTGGTGTCATCCTTGGGATATGCACAGAGTCTGTAACCTCCAGTCTGAAACTGTTTGCATCTGCAATCTGCTGTGCCTGCTCAAGGCTCATACCCATAAAAGAGGGAACATCAAGCTCCTGATTGTGTCTTGTTATCACATTCAACACAGAAAAAAGGGCAAATACAACAATACCTACAGCTGCCACAGCCATATACAGATGTTTTGTGAACCAGTTCCAGTACCACTTTGTTCCACCTTTTCCTTTCTTGCTATCCTTTGTAACTTTTGGCATATCTCAATTTTTCTGCAAATGTACAAAAAAAAGGGTGACTGACGCCACCCTTCATCTTATTGAATATTTTACCTCATTCCGGGTCCTCTCATTGGGCCGCCTCCCATAGGGCCACCACCCATTCGTCCGCCAGGACCTCTCATTCCACCACCTTTTCTCATATCACCAAAGTTACCGAATCTCCAGGTTAGGGAGATCATGAAATACTGTCCCAAAGTATTGTTGGTAACATGCTGTATGTAGTTCTCGGTAGTTGTAACAGAGGTATTTCTGGATTGGTTGAGAATGTCATAAACCTTAACTTTAAGTGTTGCCGCATTCTTGAACAGAGTCTTTGACAATGCAGCATTCCACACTGTAATAGGTTTGTCATATCCCTCATCAAAACCAATGTAGTAAGTATAGTTGGCATCTGATGTAAAGTTCCATCCACCAGGGATTGTAAAGTTCACAGAACCGTTTATAGAGTTTGTCCATGTAGAGACATCCTCCATAGAGCTCACTGTGTACCACGCATTCCTGTAGTTAACTCTGCCTCCCAATATAACCTCAGCCCAGTCATTCCTGTAGGTTACTCTCAACATCTCAGAAATATTAAGGTTGGTTGTAACGTTCTCCACCCAATCCATGTTCTCCATCACATAGCTGACACCGTTGTTGTATCTTACCATTGTAAATGTGTTCACAGAGAAATCAGAACTTCCAATTGGAGTGTTGTACATGATTCTACCGTTTGCAGAATAAACCGCCTTATTGGTGTTCTCGTATGTAGAAACCATCACACCATCTTCTGTGTAATATTTCTTTGCAACAATATCATCCTGTGTATAAGAGAAATCCGCACCTATGTTAAAGAAGCTGAATCTTGCCCTGTTGTTCACCCTGTACTCAGTTGAAAGGCTGTGGGTGAATTTAGGTTTAAGGTTCTCGTTACCAATTGTTATTTTCAAAGGATCAGAATTGTCATTCACAGGCATCAACTGGCTGATACTTGGCTGGGATGTCCTTCCGCGGTATCTCACTCTAAGGAACTTGTCATCGGTGAAACGGTAGTCAATTCTTGCTGCAGGCGAGAAATTGATTACAGAGTATGATGTATCCCTGCCCCTTCCAATGCTCTGGGTTTTGCTTGGCTGCAGTGAAGCACCAATGGTAATGTTGTACCTCTCCTCCTGCTTCATAAAGTTCAGCTCTGCCTGCTGGTTTATGAAAACATTCTCATAATGTGCAGAATAAGTGGTATCCAACACCGAGTAGTTGTTGCCTGTATAGGTATCCTTGTCCGAATTTGTCTTCTGATAGCTGTATCTGTAACTTCCCTCAACAAAGAAGTTCTTTCCAAGAGGCTCAATGTAAGACAATCTTGCATTTATGCTGTTGCTACGCTCAAGCTTCAACACATTCTGGTCAATAATGGCAGTTGAATCAATAAGATTGTCCTTAAAGTAATGTGTCTGTGATTTGTTGTATCCGTCAGACTCATTGTTTGAGTAGTTGTATCTTGCATTGATTGACATTGTACGTCCAGGTTTGTTGAACTTGAACCTCCACAACATCATTGTTCCAATCCTCTCATTGTGGTTCTCACCATAATCGCGGCTAACACCCCTATTTGTAGAGTCTGCATTGGTCAGGGTATGGAACTTGTTCTCAGACTCATACTCACCCCTTCCAATATTGATATTAGGCCTTAGCAAGAAAGAGACATTTTTAGAGAGTTTCATATCCCACTCACCACCAAAACGGATACCGTCCGAGTATGTCTTGTCAAATCCGCTCTCGTGGTTGTAAAGGTTCTTGTCTGGAGACAACATTGTAGTACGGTCTTTGGTCTCTTCAATAAGACGCTCGCTTCCGCTGTACATAAGGTTACCCTGGATATCAGAATCATCCTGTTTGAGATTCCTGTTGGCATTGATACCGCCCATCCATGAAGTGGTAACACCGCGGCCCATCCAGCCACCGCCACCACCGCGCATACCGCCCATCATAGAGCCTGCCATATCTGTAAATCCGCGGTTATTGGTATTGTTTCCGTTTGCAATGATGCTCACCTGTGACTTGTCTGTAAACTTGCCAATCATTGCCGCACCCTCAAACTTGCCGTCACCCTCTGCACTTATTGGGGCACCGCCACCGGCTGCAAGGTTACCGAACCAACCCCTCATCATACCTGCCTTGATACCCAAATCCAAAACAGTCTCCTCATCACCGTCATCAATACCGGTAAACTGTGCCTGCTCAGATTTTCTCTCCACAACCCTCACTTTCTCCACAATTTTTGCAGGAATGTTCTTGGTTGCAAGGTTAGGGTCGTCGAGGAAGAACTCCTTACCGTCAATCATCACCTTATTGATTGTTTTACCGTTAGCGGTAATTGAGCCATCCTCAGCAATCTCCACACCAGGGAGCTTCTTAATAAGCTCCTCAAGCATATCTGTATCATTTACCTTAAATGAAGAGGCATTGTACTCAATGGTATCTTTCTTAATGATCATCTGGTTTGCATTACCCGATACAACAACCGCATCAAGCATCTGGTTATCCTCACTTACAAGAAGATTACCGTACTCATTGGCACCCTTTTTAATGTCAAATGTAAATTTCTTTGTCTTGTAGCCCATATACTCAAAAGTAATGGTTGCCCTTCCAACAGGGAGTCCCTGCAGGATTACAACACCCTTCTCATCTGTCAGGGCATATTTTCTCGGCTGCTTGTCACCAACATATTTTGCATGCAAAGTAGCAAACTCAATAGGTTCATTTGTAAGACTGTCCAGTACAATAGCCTTAAAATAAGTACCTTTTGCCTTTGTCCCAACCTGCGGATCTGTATCTGAATCCGCATATGCAACATTTCCAAACACACAAACCCCAATAAGGGCAACTGCAAACATCAATAATTTCTTATACATCTCTTAAATCACTCTTTATATTTTTTGCTGGATATTTGACACTCCAAAACCAAAAAAGTTAAATCTGTATCCACAATTTATTTCACTCTGGCCGGATTTGAAGCCACGAACTGCTCCCAGCTTCCCGACGATTTTTTCCCTCCTCCCCTTTTACCACCGGCAGAGTTATATATCGGGCTGGTGGTATGGTAATAATGGCACAATGCAATTGCCAGAGCATCAGTGGCATCCAGATACTCTTGAGGGAAATTCACTCCCAAAAGATTCTGAGCCATAGTGGAGACCTGTTCCTTTGAGGCAGCCCCCTTGCCGGTAACGGCAAGCTTTATACTTCTTGGGGCATATTCAAAAATTGGCATCCCTCTGCGGAGAGCTGCTGCCATTGCGGCTCCCTGTGCCCTTCCCAACTTGAGCATCACCTGGGCATTTTTTCCATAAAATGGGGCCTCAATTGCCAGTTCGTCGGGATTATATTTGTCTATAAGGGCTGTTACCTCCTCCAAAATTGTCTTTAGGGTAAGAAAGTGGTCTGTGACTTTTTTAAGGTTTACAACCCCCATATCCACATACTCAACCTCCTTATCCAAAACATGGATAACCCCAAAACCTAAAATTCTGGTTCCGGGGTCTATTCCAAGTATTATTTTGTCTATATTTTTTCTCTGCACCATTGGATTAGTCTATCCACTCAAATCCGGTATATTCCCTCAAAGCTGCAGGAATATGTATTCTGCCCTGCTCATCCTGATTGTTCTCCAACAATGCAGCAAGGATTCTTGGCAATGCCAAAGAACTTCCGTTCAGGGTATGGGCCAACTGGGTCTTGCCCTGCTCATCCTTATATCTGAGTTTCAGGCGGTTTGCCTGGAATGACTCAAAGTTTGATACAGAACTTACCTCCAACCAACGCTGCTGAGCCTCTGAGTAAACCTCAAAATCGTAAGTAAGAGCAGAGGTGAAACTCATGTCACCACCACACAATCTTACAATTCTGTAAGGAAGCTCAAGAGCCTGGATAATGCTCTCAACATGTTTTACCATACCGTCCAAAGCTTCATATGAATTCTCAGGCAATGAAAGCTGCACTATCTCCACCTTATCAAACTGATGCAGACGGTTCAAACCTCTCACATCCTTTCCATATGAACCTGCTTCCCTGCGGAAACACTGGGTATATGCTGTCATCTTTACTGGGAAATCCTGTTTGTTTACAATACAATCCCTGTAAATGTTGGTAACAGGTACCTCAGCGGTAGGGATCATATAGAAGTTGTCAAGGCCAATGTGGTACATCTGCCCCTCTTTGTCGGGAAGCTGGCCTGTTGCATAAGCTGAAGCCTCATTTACCACAAGTGGCGGCTGAACCTCTGTATAACCTGCCCTGGTATTCATATCAAGGAAAAACGAGATAAGGGCTCTCTGAATTCTGGCACCTTTGCCTTTATATACAGGGAATCCTGCACCTGTAAGTTTTACACCCAAGTCAAAGTCAATGATATCCAAAGCCTTTGCAAGCTCCCAGTGTGGTTTTGCATTTGCAGGAAGCTCGGTCTTTTTACCTCCCTCTTTAACAATTACATTGTCCTCTGCAGTTTTTCCGGCAGGAACCTCTGCACATGGGATATTAGGAAGCATTACAAGGTAATCGTTCATCTCCTTGTTGTACTCCTCCAATTTGATCTCCAACTCCTTAGACTGCTCCTTAAGAGATGCAACAAGCTTCTTCACCTCCTCTGCCTCCTCTTTCTTGCCCTGCTTCATCAACATTCCAATCTCTTTTGCTTTGGCATTCTGCTGGGCAAGCACACCATCCATTTTTGTCTGGGTTGCCCTTCTGTTGGCATCTGCATCAAGAATTTTAGCAACAGTCTGTGCTGCATCAAAATTCTTCACAGCCAGTCTTTCAATTACAAACTCAGGCTGCTCTCTTAAAAGTTTTAGAGTTAACATATTGTATCTTATGTATTTACTTTCTTGTTAAAATTAGAAAAGGCACCCTTGTTCAGGATGCCTTCCTATTGCGTTTGTTAGGGCAATCCTTAGTTCTGATAAGGCATTACCGAAACATAAGACTTACCCTCTGCTTTCTTTTTGAAAACTACAACTCCGTCAATTAGAGCGTAAAGAGTGTGGTCTTTACCCATTCCAACGTTCAAACCTGGGTTGTGTACTGTACCTCTCTGGCGAACAATAATGTTGCCTGCCTTGCAATTCTCTCCTCCGAAAATTTTAAGACCTAGTCGTTTGCTATGTGATTCACGGCCG
>JAZNUT010000035.1:0-64894 GCA_045592425.1 Candidatus Egerieisoma sp. | reverse complement strand
CGAGGATGACAATGTATATCATTTTTACTTGGGAGGTATAGACAACCGCAGATACTATGTGAACGAAGATTACTCAGGCAACTTCTTCCCTGCCAAGAACCACTTGCGTAGCGAGACCGTTGACTTCCAGCGCGGCGAGGTTGAGTGGAAGGGCGAGAACCTGTACTTCGGCCGCTGGAGCTACAGAATGGATATTGAGGAGCTGTAAATACAGCTCCTTATACCAATTCCATCGTCATAACTATATCCTCTTTTGGTCTGTCTCCACGGGCAGTGGCACAATTCTGTATTTTCTCTACCACATCCAACCCCTCAACCACCTCACCAAACACGGTGTACTGGTTATCCAAATGAGGGGTACCGCCTATTGTGCTGTAAGCCTCTCTCTGCTCAGGGGTAAACTTGAATCCGCCACGCTCTTTTACAGTAGCTTTTGTAAGGGCGATAAGCTCATCCTGCAACTCCATAAGGCCGGCCTGGTCCCTGTTGCGGCGCAAATCCATAATCTGAGCCTTACGCTCTGCAGCAAGTGCATTGAAAACCTCCTGCTCCACCATCATGTTCATCTGTTTCTCCATCTGCCCCAATTTGCCTCCGGCATACACATCTCCCCACACAATATAGAACTGGCTTCCCGACGAATTTCTCTGAGGGTTCACCTCATCCCCCTGCCTTGCAGCGGCAAGGGCACCCCTTTTATGGAACAGCTGCGGATAGACAATCTCTGCAGGAACAGTATAGCCCGGACCGCCTGTACCAAGAGATTTTCCTGCAGGAGCCCCTTTGGAATCGGGATCACCACCCTGTACCATGAAGTTCTTTATAACCCTGTGGAAAAGGGTACCGTTATAATACCCCTCCTTAACAAGCTTCACAAAATTATCCCTATGCAAAGGTGTCTCATCATAAAGTTTTACCTTAATATCACCCAATGTAGTTTTTATCAATACCTGTGTAGCCATTTTAATATCTGTTTTTTCCAATTTAGTCAATCAATTATCTGAACAGAGGAGAAGCATACATCTGCACATCCTCTTTATTTATTGTCTGGTTGCCCAATATGAGCAATCTCTCGGTAACATTCCTAAGTTCACGGATATTGCCTGTCCACGCGTGTTTCTGAAGTTCAGCTACGGCGTCTGCATCAATGGAACGCACAGGCATTCCGGTCTCGTTGCATATCTGGGCTATAAAGTGGTTTACAAGCAACGGTATATCCTCTTTACGCTCTGCCAAAGATGGGACATGAATTACAATCACGCTCAACCTGTGGTAAAGGTCCTCCCTGAAATTGCCTTTTGCAATCTCATCCAAAAGATTTTTGTTGGTTGCAGCCACTACCCTAACCTTAACATTTATATCCTTGTCACTTCCAACCCTGCTGAGCTTGTTCTCCTGCAAAACCCTCAGCACCTTTGCCTGGGCACTGAGACTCATATCTCCAATCTCATCCAAAAACAATGTACCGCCGTCCGCCTGCTCAAACTTCCCTTTATGGTCCTTTACAGCTCCGGTAAAAGAGCCCTTTACATGCCCAAAAAGTTCACTCTCAATAAGCTCTCCAGGAATTGCAGCACAGTTCACCTCTACAAAAGGCATATTGCTGCGGTTGCTCTTCTGGTGGAGCCATCTTGCAACAAGCTCTTTTCCAGTACCGTTTGAACCGGTAACCAGCACCCTCGCATCTGTTGCCGCAACACGGTCTATCATCTCCTTTATACGCACTATTGCCGGTGATTCCCCCACAATCTGAGGGATACCAGCCACCTTCTCAACCTTTTTCTTTAGAATCTTGGTCTCTTTAACCAGAGAAGTCTTGTCTGTGGCATTCTTAAGGGTAATAAGTATCCTGTTAAGATCCAGAGGCTTCTGGATAAAATCAAATGCACCCTTTTTGATGCAATCCACCGCTGTATCTATTGAGCCATGCCCGGAAATCATCACCACTGCCGCATCCACACCATTCTCCATAAGTTTCTCAAGCAACTCAACACCATCTATGCCAGGCATCTTTATGTCAGAAAAGATAACATCATAATTGCCGGCAAGGGCCATCTCCAACCCCTCCTTTCCATCAGCCGCCAACGCAACCTCATGCCCCTCAAACTCAATAATATCCTTTAAGGCAAATCTGATGCTTTTCTCGTCATCTACTATAAGTATCTTCATATAAGATTATTTAAATATTTCTCAAACTCCTCCTTCATTGCCCCCTCCTTGAGGGAGTATGAAGACTGATATACAATTGCAGGTTTCACCTTCTCCAGTACAAACTGTGTAAAGACAGAGGCAAGTACAATATAATCTACCCTTATAGGGGACATTCCCGGCATCTGCAACCTCTCCTGTGGCACAGAAGCAACAAGCCTCTCATTAAGTTCCCGCAGGGCATCCATTCCAAGTTCCATAGAAGCTCGCTCCCTAAAACCGCAATTGAAGAGCAAATCCTTGAATGTATCAAAAGATCCCGACGATCCTATGAAAATCTTTGGCTTGTATATCTCCACCTGCTCCCACAGCTCCCGCAGCACCTCATCATTGAATTTCTCAAACTCCGAAATCACCTCCTGCGAAATAGGTTCCTGGTAGTTAAACTGCTCCCTCATACGGGCCATACCTATCGGGAAGCTCCTTTTCCACAAGATTTTTGCCCCGTCTGTAATTATGAACTCATTGCTTCCCCCTCCAATATCCAACATAAGGGCATTTTCCCCACTGGCAAATTTTCCATCCGCTCCACGCAGTTCCCCCACACTCTCCATTATCCCCTTGAATATAAGTTCCGCCTCCCTCTCCCCAGGGATTATCCGTATCTTGAAACCATACCTGCTGTTCATCTGCTGTGCAAATTCCAAGCCATTTGCCGCATCCCTCACTGCAGAGGTTGCGTATGGGATAATCATATCGGCCCCACCCGCCTCCTCTATAACAGAGGTTATCTTGTCAAGTGCAGCAATTGCAGTTTCAAATGCAGAGGGTGCTATAAGGCCGCTTGAAAGACCACCTGCACCAAGCTTTGCGGCACATTTGTACTCTTTTATCATACGGCACTCCCCACCTGGGGCAAACTCGCTCAAAATCATATTGAACACATTGGTGCCCATATCCAGAACCGCTACTCTCATCCTTTGTTATATTATTGCTCTGTTTAGTTTTTACAAAGATAAGTTTTTTTGTACTTTTGCCCTTATGGAACAATCTAAAATTATAATTGCCATTGACGGCCATTCCTCTACAGGGAAAAGTAGCTTTGCAAAACAGGTAGCTGCAAGGTTGGGATACGTTTATGTAGATACCGGAGCCATGTACAGGGCCGTTACCTACTTTGCATATACCAACGGTTTTATTGACAATAAGAACAAAATAGATGAGCAGGGGTTGAAAATGACCCTCCCTGCAAATAAAATATCATTCCGCCTTGGTCCCGACAACAAATCGCAGACATGGCTCAACAATGCCTCTGTAGAGAAACAGATCCGCACCCTCAATATCTCCAACAAAGTGAGCAAAATCTCAGCCCTTCCATTTGTAAGGGAGTATGTGGATAATATCCTCCGCAAATTTGGAGAGCAGAAAGGGGTTGTCATGGACGGCAGGGATATAGGGACCTCCGTTTTTCCAAATGCGGAGCTCAAAATATTCATGACCGCCGCTGTGGAGGTGAGGGCCCAAAGAAGATTCAAGGAGATACAGCAGGCCGGAGGCAAGGAGACATTTGAAGATGTTCTCAAAAACCTTAAGGAGAGGGACCACCTGGATCAGACCAGAGAAGTTTCTCCACTTAGAAAAGCAGATGATGCGCTGTTGCTGGATAACAGCTATATGAGCATCCCGGAGCAGTTTGTATGGCTGGACAGAATACTCCTTGAGAGGTTCGGCCTGCAAATGAAATAACCATTGGTTCCAAACCCAAACAAATAGAGTCTCATGCGCCTTACAATAGAAATAGATGCAGAATCAGGATTCTGCTACGGAGTTATCAGAGCAGTTGAAAAAGCGGAATCCCGCCTGAGGGAGAGTGCGTCGTTGTACTCCCTTGGAGCAATTGTACACAACAACTCCGAGCTTGAGAGGCTCAACAAAATTGGGCTTGAGGTTATTGACACCCAAAAGATGAAGGAACTCTCCAATACAACTGTCCTCATAAGGGCTCACGGAGAACCCCCTGCAACATATAAGACAGCACAAGAGAACAACATAGAGCTGATTGACTGCACATGCCCTGTGGTGCTCAAACTCCAGGCAAGAATAAGGGAGACTTATGCAAAGCACAACGGGCAGATTGTAATCTTTGGTAAAATAGGACATGCAGAGGTAAACGGCCTTGTAGGGCAGACAGAGGGGACAGCAATTGTTGTTGACAGCATAGAGAGTCTTGGCAAGATAGATTACACCCAACCAATACAGATTTTCTCACAAACAACCAAAGACCCAAAAGAGTACGAGGAGGTATGCTCCGCCATTGAGTACAGGATTGCCCAGGCAGGGGGAGATTTAAACAATTTCACAATCCACAACACTATCTGCAGACAGGTGGCACAAAGACACAACAACCTTGCGGCCTTTGCAGCTAAACACTCTGTAATTGTTTTTGTAAGTGGGAAAGAGAGCTCCAACGGCAAAGTGCTTTATGAGTTGTGCAAATCTGTCAACCCCCGTTCATACCATATACAGAATACCAGCCAAATAGATGCGGCATGGTTCCAGGATGGGGATTCAGTTGGGATATGCGGCGCCACATCAACTCCAAAATGGCAGTTGGAAGGGTGCAGGGAGGCTATTTCTTCCTTATAAGATTAAGTCCGTCCCTTAGCGGTATTATCACATTCTCCACACGGGGATCACCCTTTACCATCTCATTGAATTTGTGTATTCCCTGGGTCTGGGCATCTGAAGGGATTGGCTCCTGCAGCACTTTCCCATCCCAGATTACATTGTCTGCCAATATATATCCTCCCGGGCGTACCATATCAAAAACCAGCTCATAATAGGTGACATACTCCCTTTTATTGGCATCTATAAAGACAAGGTCATACATTTTCCCCTCCTCCTTCAAACGCCCCAGGGTCTGTTTTGCATCACCAAAATGCATGGTTATCCTATCAGACAACCCCGCCTTCTCATGTGCCTGGAGAATAAGATCCTCAAGTTCGTCATTGAGTTCCAATGAATCCAGCATCCCCCCCTCTTTAAGTCCTCTTGCAAGACAAATTGCAGAGTAACCGGTAAAAGCCCCTATCTCCAGAATGTTCCGGGGAGCAATCATACATGAAATCATCTCCATAAGCTTACCCTCAACCGGACCGCACAACATGCGGGCATGATTGGTCCTGAGGTTGGTCTGTTTCTGCAACCATTGCAGCACTGGATCCTGCTGCTGCGAGTATTGTAAAAGATATTGTTGTAGCTCCATAAAAATATCAGTTATAGATGAGTGTGCTCATCCTCTCCCAGCTGAGAATCTCTTTTGCCACCTGCTGCAGCTGCTGGGATGTAATGGATTCAATCTTTTGCCTCATCTGCTCAAAGTTACTTATCCTGCCATACACTACCAAAGATTTTCCCATTGAGAGGGCCTGAGCCTCATTATTGTCCTGTGCTATTGAAAGCTGCCCCACAAACTGTTTCTTTGCCGCTTTCAGCTGGGCTGGGGCAAGTTCGTCTTCAACAACCCTGCTGAGCTCCCTCTTAATAAGGGAGAGACACTTCTCCACATCCTCTTTGTCACAGCCAAAATAGATGCTGAAAATTCCTGTATCAGCATACGGAGTATATACCGCCTCAACACTATATACCAATCCGTTTTTCTCCCTTAGAGCGGTATTAAGCCTTGAGCCTGAGGCCGGTCCCCCAAGGATATTTGTAAGGAGGGACAACGCAATCCTCTTCTGCTCGTATGCACAATATGCAGGGGCCCCCACAATACAATGGGCCTGATGGCTCCTCTTTGGGATAACCTTATTGAACGGGACAAATCCCCCCTCGGGTTCCCATACGCTCCTGCTCTGCATATCCCCCGATGTTGCAGCAAGCTCCCCCTCCTGTACAATTTCCAGTTCTATCTCCTTCCCGATATATTTTTTCACTGCCCTCTTTACCATTGCCGCAACCTGCTGCTGTGAGGCATTGGCTGCAACTGTGAATGCCATATTGTCGGGAGTAAAAAATTTCCTGTTATACTCCTGCATGACAGCTGAATCAATCTTCTTGAGACTCTTTTTCTCACCCAGAATCTGCATCTGCAAAGGGTGCCCCTCAAAGAGGAGCTGCTCAAAATGCTCATATATCGCATCGGCCGGAACATCCTTGTAGGAGACAATCTCCTCAATAATCACATCCCTCTCCTTCTCCAGCTCCTTTTGCGGAAACACAGATGTAAAGGCAAGCTCCATAAGGAGGTCTATTGCCCTTGAAAGATCCTCCTTCAACACAGTACAGTGCAAAACCGTCTCCTCTTTTGTGGTGTATGCATTTAGCTCACCGCCAACCCTCTCCAACACATTGTTTATGCTTCCGCTACGTCTCTTCTGTGTCCCTTTAAAGAACATGTGCTCAGTGAAATGGGCCAGTCCGTTATATTGCGGCTGCTCATCCCTGCTGCCACATTTTGTTGTAAGGGCACAATAAGCCACAGGCGATGTGGTCTGCTTGAGCGAAAATTTGAGTATATCCTTTTTTTCTCTATCCATTGCTATCCAAAAAACTCTGCAAAATTAGAAGAAATTGGTTACTTTTGTAAAATATGGAGAAATTTATAGTATCGGCACGCAAATACAGGCCAAACAACTTTCTGAGCCTTGTTGGCCAGGAGAGTATAGCCACCACCCTCAAGAATTCCATAAAGAGGGGGCAGTTGGCACACGCATATCTTTTCTGCGGACCAAGGGGTGTGGGAAAAACCTCTACCGCCAGAATATTTGCAAAAACAATAAACTGCATGAACCCGGGGACAGAACTTGAGCCCTGCGGTGAGTGTGAGTCGTGCATCTCGTTTGCACAGGGGAGATCTTATTGTATCCATGAGCTTGATGCCGCTTCCAACAACTCTGTAGATGATATCAGACTTCTTACAGAGAAGGTTATGATACCGCCGCAAATTGGAAAATACAGCGTCTATATCATAGATGAGGTACACATGCTCTCATCTGCCGCATTCAACGCGTTCCTCAAAACATTGGAGGAACCCCCTGCACATGCCATCTTCATTTTGGCCACTACAGAGAAGCACAAGATTCTTCCTACCATCCTGAGTCGCTGCCAGACATACGATTTCAACCGAATCTCCATAGAAGACATTGTAAAAAACCTCTCATCAATTGCAAAAAAAGAGGGGATAACAATAGATTCCGACTCATTGCATGTGATTGCCCAAAAGGCAGACGGTGCAATGCGTGACGCCCTTACCCTATTTGACCAGTCGGTTGCATTCTGCGGTACAGACATACAGTACCAGGATGTTATAAAACATCTGAATGTATTGGACTACGAGTACTATTTCAACCTTATAGAGTGCTCATTGCAGGGCAATTTTGCCAAATCACTCCTCCTTTTTGACGAGATACTCTCAAAAGGATTCAACGCCCTCTATTTTATTGGGGGATTGGGGAACCATTTGCGCAACCTTATGGTGTGCAAAGATACCTCAACATTAAAACTGTTGGAGATGGCACCCGCTGTAGCCGAAAGATACAAGCTCCAGAGTGGAAAATGCTCTTTCAAATTCCTGTATGAGGCTCTGGGCAACACAACAAAATGCGAAAGTGAGTACCGCTCAAGCAGCAACCAGAGATTACTGGTGGAATTCCTGCTGGTAAAACTTGCACAGCTGAATGTACAACAGCCTGCAGCACCTGCACCTGCACCTGCACCAGCACCTGCACCTGCACCAGCACCTGCTTCTGCTACAGATACAAGACCTGCAAATGAGGAGTCTGCAACCCAGGCAAATCCTCTGCAGCCGCAGTCACCAGCATCCAGTGAAACTGCTGCACAGCAGAAACAGGCCTCACAACCAAAAGCAATGCAGGGGGGACTCTCCATAAAAAATATTCTGAAACAGGCTCAGAGCACACCAAAAACACAGGAACAGGAGGTTGTAACTGCCACTGAGGCTGTAACTCCAGAGAAACTCAGTGCTGCCTGGATAAAGATGGCCGAGACCCAGAGCCAGTATCCGAGACTGGCCACCGCAATAAAACAGACAACACCTATACTCAAAGAAGACAACACAACTGTCGTCTTTAAGGTTGGAAACAGTGCCCAACAGAGCTGGATTGAGAAAAACTCACTCCCAGTCCTTACAGGATTCCTGCAGAAAGAGCTCAGAAATGGGGAAATAAAGATTGTTGTAGAGGTGATTGAGGTTAAGGAACAGGAGAAAAAGCCTTATACCGCATACGAGAAAGCGGACCAGCTCCGCAGGAGCCACCCGCAGCTTGTGGCTCTGGAAAAAGATTTGGATTTAGATATTAATTAGATATGCGTTTATACTGTAGAGATTTAATAAAGAAGTACGGAAAGAGGACCGTTGTAAAAGGGGTCTCGTTTGATGTTGAGCAGGGAGAGATTGTGGGTCTGCTTGGCCCTAACGGTGCCGGCAAGACAACCAGTTTCTACATGATAACAGGTCTGATAAAACCCAATGGCGGGAGAATATTTCTCGACGATGAGGAGATTACAGATCTTCCCATGTACAAACGCTCCCAGAAGGGATTGGGTTATCTGGCCCAGGAGGCTTCTGTGTTCAGAAAGCTAAGTGTGGAGGACAATATCATGTCGGTAATGGAGCTGAGTGATCTCACAAAGGAGCAGAGAGAAGAGAGGCTTGAGAATCTCATTGCCGAGTTCAGGCTGGAAAAGGTGAGGAAGAGTTATGGCATACAGCTGTCGGGAGGAGAGAGAAGAAGGTGTGAAATTGCCCGTGCCCTTGCCATTGACCCCAAATTTATCCTGCTGGATGAACCTTTTGCGGGTGTGGACCCTATTGCAGTGGAGGATATACAGCATATTATTGCCAAACTCAAGACAAAAAATATTGGCATTATCATTACAGACCACAATGTGCATGAAACCCTTGCCATCACAGACAGGGCATATCTCCTTTATGACGGAAGTATCCTTGAGAGCGGAACCCCAGAGGCCCTTGCTAACAACCCTGAGGTTAGGAAAAGGTACCTTGGCCAGAACTTTGAGCTGAGGAAGGCCGTCCTGCACAAAAGAGATGAAGACGCATTATAAAATACCGGATATGAAAAATTTCACATACGCCATTATCGTAGCAGCTATAGCTTTCATTGCTGTTGGCTGCTCCACCGGATCAGACCATGCAGAACAGGCATTCATAAGGCCTCCATATCTTCAGCCGGGTGATACCGTTGGCATTATGGTTGTCTCTTCACATGTCACAAACAGCCCGGGAAAATCTGACACCCTTATAAATATTGTAAAATCATGGGGCGTTAATGTAAAACTTGGAAAAAACCTCTTCAAAAAGGATTATCCCCCATTCTCTGTGTCGGAGAAAGAGAGGGCAGATGAGTTTATGGAGATGATTCTGGATGACAACATTAAAGCCATCCTCTTCTACAGGGGCGGTTATGGTGCAATAAAGACATTGGAGTATCTTGATTTTGAGCAAATCCGCAAACACCCCAAATGGGTTATAGGGTTCAGTGATGTAACAACCTACCACCTTATGATGCAGGGTATTGGAATGGAATCAATGCACGCCCCAATGCTAAGTTCATACTGGCTTACAAAAAGGCCGGATTCCGCCGCACTCTCTGTTGGTGACGCCATAATGGGAAGGACAAAGGGGTACCACATCAAACCTCATCCGTTCAACAGATTGGGTGAAACCCATGGTAAAATTATGGGTGGAAACATGACCCTTATCTCAATTGCGGAGGGGACACCATACCAGATGCCTGTTGATGACAACTCCATTATAATGATTGAGGAGATTGGGGAGAGCATGAATGCGATAGACGGCATGATGCAGCAGCTGAAGAAATCGGGCAAGCTTGATAGGGCCAAAGCTGTACTCGTTGGAAACTTCTCCAATATTGAGGATAAGGAAGACCCATGGAACATTACCCCACAGGAGCTTATAAAACGCTATACAGACGAGCTTGATGTACCTGTAGTGTTCGGATTCCCTGCAGGGCATGGCCGTCCCAACCTTGCAATGTATATGGGAAGGGATGTGAAGCTCTCCGTAAGGGAAGACGGAGTGGATATCACTTTCTAAAAAACTATTTCAAGAATGTTTTTGGGGGGCACACCAATTATAGGGTGTTGCCTCCCAAAATTTTAAGATACCTCTCTACATATACAGCTGAGCTTATACTGTCCAACTGATACTTGTATTGCGACATCTGAGCATTGAACGCCGGCATAAGTTCATCTTTTACAGGCTCTACACTCGGGCTCTCCATTTTAAGCGGGTCTATTGCCTTGCCGTTTTTATAGACTCTGAAATCCAAATGAGGACCAGTGGAGAGACCTGTACTTCCAACATATCCTATAAGTTGGCCTCTTGACACCCTGCTGCCAACTTTTATCCCTTTCGCATACCCCTTAAGGTGCATATACGAGGTAACATAATTGCCCGGATGCTTTATCTTTATGGTGTTTCCACCACCACCTGCCCAACCTCTGTGGGTTACAACACCATCTCCCAATGCAACCACAGGGGTTCCGCTTGGAGCAGCATAATCCACCCCTGTATGAGGCCTTACAATCTTTAGGACAGGGTGTTTTCTTGCATATGTGAATCTGGAACTGATTCTGGTAAAATTGAGCGGTGCCTTCAGGAACGCCTTCTTGAGGCTCTCCCCTTTCTCGTTCCAGAAAACGCTGCTGTTCTCTCCTGCATTGAATCTCACTGCATTATACACTTTACCCGCATGGGTAAACTCTGCATAATAAATCTTTCCAAGCCCCATATACTCCCCCTGGTGTGTAAGTTCATCATACATTACAACAAAAGAGTCACCTCTCTGCAAGCCAAAGAAATCTATTGTACAGTCATACACATCAGAGAGTTTGAGAGCCATCATGGCAGGGATACCTGCAGCCTGCACATCCTGCCACAACGAGGTATTTATTGTAACCTCTGCCTTTTTCCTCACCGGAACCACCTCTTTCTCATAAATTCTTGCATATAGCGAATCCTTTAAGGAAACCACCACATTTGAGAGGTTGTCCAACTGATACACAAAAAAAGCAGCGGCACCTGTAGAGTCCTTCTCCCTAAAAACCTCATACTGGTTTCCAAGCCTTATCTTTGTCACATCAAACACCTCTTTGGAAGCTTTTATAATCTGCTGCACCTGATTTGCCCCCACCCCAAAATCCTCCATAATTGAGCCAAAAAAATCACCTTTTTTCACCTCGCCAGGTTCAATGTCATATTTATCGGCCTCCAGCCCATATTTCAAGACAACAGGCTCCACTGCAGGAGCCACCTCTTCCTTCATGTTATCTTTTGTACCAGAACAACTTAAAGCAACTGCACAAAAGAATGCGAACAAAAATTTTTTCATATCAGATTTGTTTTCCCGATGTAAAGATAAACCTCCTTTTTTAATTGTTGATAATTTTGTGGAAAAAAGTGGAAAAATTTGTAAGATATTGTAAAAAGAATATCTATTTTTGCATCAAGCGTAATTCCATGTAAAACAGAAGCAAAATGGCCAAATTCATTGGTGAATATACAGTAAAGATAGACGACAAAGGGAGAATGATTTTTCCCTCTGCCTTCAAGGGTGTATTTGCCTCTGATGAGAAAATGGCCCTTGTTGTAAAAAAAGACCTGTTTGAGAATTGTCTGCAGATGTACACCTACGCCCAGTGGGAGGAGGAGTCAAATCAGGTAAAATCCAAACTTAACTTCTTTAAGAAAGAGCATGCCGGGTTCTGGAGGGAATATATGAGGAACAGAGCTATTGTGGAGCCGGATGAGAAACTTGGCAGAATTACCATCCCAAAGAAAATCCTGGAGAGCATTGGAGCTGAAAAAGAGATGATCTTTGTGGGCAACGACCATGTAATTGAAATTTGGGCAAAAGAAGAGTACAGCAAAAAACAGATGGACTCAAACGAGTTTATTGCGCTTGCCCAGGAAATTTTAGGTTAACCCCCACTAAAGCCATATACAATGTCTGAATATCATGTTCCGGTACTGCTAAACGAGAGTGTTTCTGCCCTCAATATAGAGGAAAACAGAAACGGGATATTCATTGATGCAACTTTTGGAGGTGGCGGACACAGCCGCGAGATCCTGAGCAGATTGGGCAGTAAAGGGAAACTTATAGCATTTGACAGGGACAGTGACGCAATAGCAAATGCCCCCAATGACAAAAGGCTTATCCTCATCCATAACAACTTCAGATTTGTACACAATTTTGTAAGGGTATTGGGATACATTGGAAAGGTGGATGGGATATTGGCAGACCTTGGTGTATCATCACACCAGTTTGATACAGGTGAGAGAGGATTTTCATTCAGATTTGATGCCCCTCTGGATATGAGGATGAACCAGCTTGGTGGAAAGAGTGCGGCAGATATTGTAAACAGCTATAGTGCGGAAGAACTTACAAGGATATTCCGCATTTACGGTGAGGTTGACAAACCTTGGAAGGCGGCAGAATACATCTGCAAAGCAAGAGAAAACAAGACAATTGAGACTACAGGAGATTTGAGCAAGGCTGTTGAAAAGATGTACAACAGCTTTACCGAGCACAAATTCCTTGCAAAGCTCTATCAGGCCTTGAGAATTGAGGTGAACATGGAGATGCGTGCGCTGGAAGATTTTCTGCAGGGAACCATAGCAGCTTTAAAACCGCAAGGGAGGCTCTCTGTAATTACATACCACTCACTTGAGGACAGGATGGTGAAGAACTTTATGAAGACAGGCAATCCTCAGGGAGAAAACGAGAAGGACTTTTTTGGCAAAAGCCTCTCACCGTTTGATCTTGTAAACAGAAAACCTGTACTTCCTACCCAGGAGGAGATTGCAACCAACACCAGAAGCAGAAGTGCCAAACTGAGGGTTGCACAAATGAAAGAGAGATAAACAACAATAATAAATAGTTATAAAGTTCACAAAAATGGACAACGGGCAAAAACCTAAAAGGATAAATTTTGCGAGTGATATATTGGGCGGCCAGATCTTGTCAAGACTAAAGACGGTTGACCAATATTTCATTTTGTATCTTTTTGCCCTTGTCATTGCATTCATTTCAATCACTCTTGCAGTGGAAAAGACGCAGCTCACAATGAGACGCAACCAGAGGGAACTCAAGAACCTCAAGGCAGACTACACGGCAAAGGCTGCAAGGTTACAATATTTGAGCAAGAGGAACGAGGTTGAGATGAGATTGGGGGAGCAGGAATCCAAATTGGCAAAGCCTTCAGACCCCGCAAAGACAGTAAAACTTATAAAACGGTATTAAGGGATGATAAACGGCATTTTTAAAAAGATGGCTTTGATATACAAGCTGTTTGTGCTTATGGCTCTTGCAGTCATAGGCAAAGTCGTTTATATGCAGTTCATCAGCCCTACAGACACAACAGCCGTTGAGATAGCTTACAGGGAGGAGACCATAGAGGCAATAAGGGGTGACATCCTCTCCAGCGACGGAAGGCCGATGGCTACTTCTGTCCCTTACTACCAGATAAGGATGGATTGCATTGTGCCAAATACAGACACATTCAACAAATATATAGACCAGCTCAGCACATCCCTTGCAAACTTCTTCAAGGACAAGAGCGCCAAAGCCTACAAAAAGGATCTTATGAAGGCCAGGGCTGATAAAAAAAGATACAAGGCACTTGGCAACAGACTTGTAGATTACACAGAACTTGCCCAGATAAAAACATTCCCCATACTAAAATTGGGCCCTAACCGCGGAGGTATTATTGTTGAACAGAAATACAAAAGGAACAACCCTTACGGCAGACTTGCCTACAGAACCATAGGATTCATAAACACAGAGGGAGTTGGTGTTGGAATTGAAGGGAGCTGTGATTACTACCTTAAAGGCACCCCGGGCAAACAGACCATCCAAAAGATGCTTGGCGGAGAGTGGAGACCTGTTACGGGAATAGAGGGTGTGAGTCCCAAAGACGGCTACGACATACAGACAACGATAGATATTGAGATACAGGAGGCTGCAGAGAAGGCACTCAGGGAGCAGTTGGCAAAGGGTATGAACATTGAGGGTGGGACAGCCATTGTAATGGAGGTTGCCACCGGTGCAGTAAGGGCTATTGCAAACATGAAAAAGATGGGTGACGGCTATGACGAGTCATACAACTACGCCATTGGAGATGCAACAGAACCAGGCTCGGTATTCAAACTGATGACCCTTGTGGCACTGCTGGAGGACGGTCATGTCACCCTTGAGGACCCGATTGACGGAGGAAACGGCAAATGGAGCTATGGAGGACACACCTACTCGGACACCCATGCCTATGGAATGATGGATGTTAAGATGGCTCTTGCAAAATCATCCAATGTGGCATTTGCCAAACTTGCAGTTGCATACTACGAGGGGAAAGAGAGCAGATATGTGAACCGCCTCAACAGTATGAAAGTTGGAGAGAGGTTCAACCTTGATATACAGGGAGAGGCAAGGGCAACAATTTATGGTCCCGACGATGCCATGTGGAGCAGGTCCAGCCTCTCATCAATGGCAATAGGGTACTCAACACTCCTTACCCCTCTGCACACCCTCACTTTCTATAATGCAATTGCCAATAACGGCAAAATGATGAAACCGTACTTTATTGAGAATTATCAGGAGAACGGTCAGATAGTGAAGAATTTCGGCCCACAGGAGATGAGCGGTTCAATCTGCTCAAAAGAGACAGCCAAAGAGGCAAGGAGGGCCCTCAGACATGTTGTGGAGGTTGGAACAGGAAAATTCATGAACAACAGCAAATACCAGATTGCCGGTAAAACAGGTACTTCGCGTATAGCTTATGGTGGCAAACAGGGATATGAGAAAAACGGATACAGACGTTACCAGGCTTCATTTGCCGGTTTCTACCCTGCTGACAATCCCAAATACTCCGCAATAGTTGTCCTTTACTCAGGAGATACAAGGGGCAACTTCTACGGTGGAAGCTGGGCCGGTCCTGTATTCAAGCAGATTGCAGACCACATCTATTCAACCAGCAACGACTGGGCCCCTGTACTCGACGGCAAAGGGGAGAAAAAAGGGAATCCCAATGTGGCTACCGGAAGGCTGGATGCCCAGAACAAAGTCCTTGCAGAATTGGGGATTGAATACTCAAAGGGGGACATAAGCAGGAACAACACTACCGGGTGGGCACAGTTCAGCAAAGATACATCGGGAAGATTAATGGCCAGAAACTACTCTACCGATACAGACTCACTGGTAAATGTGGTTGATATGGGACTCAAAGATGCAGTTTATCTGCTGGAGAACTGCGGATACAGGGTAGATTTCAAAGGGTACGGAAAAGTTAAAGAACAAAGCCCTAAGGCAGGGAGTAAAGTTGATAAAGGGAGTATTATTCATTTGACACTGCAGGAAGATGGAGATTAAAGATATTCTTAACAGAGTTGCCACAGTTGGGGATATTCCTCAGGGCAATGTTACCGAGGTTCACTGTGACTCAAGAAAGTGCACCCCAGGCTCTCTATTTGTTGCCGTTAGAGGTGCAGAGGCAGACGGCCATTCTTTCATTGGCAAAGCAATGGAGAACGGTGCAAAATATATTGTTTGCGAGGATGTAGCAGAGAAGTTTGCCGGCAACAGGGAGGTATCTTTCATTAAGGTTGCAAACAGCAGGGAGGCTGTTGCCCTTATAGCTGCCAACTTCTATGACAACCCTTCACACAAGCTGAGAGTTGTGGCGGTTACAGGGACAAACGGCAAAACCTCAATTGCCACACTGTTGTACAACCTTTTCACAAAATTGGGATATTGCTGCGGTCTCCTCTCCACAATTGCAAACTATGTGGGGGATAAGAGATATGAAGCGTTGAACACCACCCCCGGACCTATGGAGCTAAACTCCCTACTTGCACAGATGTCGGAGCAGGGATGCGAGTTCTGTTTTATGGAGGCAAGTTCACATGCAATAGACCAGCGGAGGATTGAGGGGATTGAGTTTGCAGGGGCCATTTTCACAAACCTCACACACGACCATCTCGATTACCACAAAACATTTGCAAACTACCTTTCATGTAAAAAAAGGCTGTTTGACATGTTGCCAAAAGAGGCCTTTGCCCTTACCAACATAGATGACCGAAACGGTGAGGTTATGGTACAGAACACCAAGGCAACAGTAAGTACATACTCTTGCAGGAACTGGGCCAACTACAAGACCAGAATTCTGGAGAAAACCATAGAGGGGATGCTCCTTAACATAAACGGCAAAGAGGTATGGTGCAGGTTCATTGGTGTGCACAACGCCGCAAACCTTACAGCGGTATATGCTGCGGCATTGCTTTTGGGTGCGAAAGAGGATGAGGTTATAACAGGGATAAGCTCTCTCACCTCAGTTGCGGGGAGACTTGAGTACTTTAAGGGGGAAGATGACATAATAGCTGCTGTTGACTATGCCCACACACCGGACGCATTGGAGAATGTCCTTGTAACACTAAAGGACCTGAACCCAGCCGGCGACCTTATTTGCGTATTCGGCTGCGGAGGAAACAGGGATGCAACCAAGCGTCCCGAGATGGGAGCCATTGCAGCAAAATACTCGGGAAGAGTTGTGATAACATCGGACAACCCGAGATTTGAGGACCCCAACGAGATAATTGCCCAGATAAAAGCCGGTATGGATATTAAAGGAAGGGCCAAATCCCTTTTTATTCCCGACAGGACTGAGGCCATACGCACAGCAATCCTTACCGCAAAACCAGGTTCCATTGTACTTGTAGCGGGGAAAGGGCATGAAGATTACCAGATAATAAACGGTGTAAAGCACCACTTGGACGACAAAGAGATTATTAAAGAGGCATTTTTAATGCAGAAAGAGGCTAAAAACTGAACCACATGATATACCATCTGTTTGAATATTTGAGTAAGTCCGGGATAGATTTCCCGGGAATAGGTCTGATGCAATACATCACCTTCAGGTCATTGGTTGCACTCATGACAGCACTGCTTGTAGCTTTGTACGCAGGTCCAAAGATCATTAGGAGACTCCAGAAGAAACAAATTGGAGAGGATATCCGTGACCTTGGTCTTGAGGGACAAATGCAGAAGAAGGGAACCCCTACAATGGGTGGAATAATCATTATCCTCTCTATAATAATCCCCGCACTTCTCTTTGGAGACCTTACAAACATTTATGTGCAGCTCCTTATAATCACAGCTTTGTGGTTGGGACTCATAGGATTCCTTGATGACTCCATAAAAGTGTTCAAAAAGAACAAGGATGGATTGAGCGGGAAATACAAGATTATAGGTCAGGTAACATTGGGCCTTGTAGTGGGTCTTGCCCTATGCCTCAACAATCAGGTGGAACTCAACGAGATGATAACAACCATCCCGTTCATTAAGGACAACCAGTTCAATTACGCATGGCTGAGTCCTTTCTCCGGGACTTTTGGAGAGATATTTACAAGGATTATCTATGTGGTTGTGGTGATTTTTGTAATAACTGCCGTTTCAAACGGGTCCAACCTTACAGATGGAATGGATGGCCTTGCAACCGGTGTGTCGGCATTTATTGGAATTACAATTGCAATCCTTGCATATTTGTCGGGAAACACAATATATGCATCTTACCTTGACATAATGTATATACCCCAAAGTGGTGAGGTGGTAATATTCATGTCTGCATTCATTGGGGCACTTGTGGGATTTTTGTGGTACAACACTTATCCTGCCCAGGTATTCATGGGTGATACCGGCAGCCTTGCTTTGGGAGGCATCATTGCTGTATCTGCAATTCTGCTTAAAAAAGAGCTGCTCATACCTGTTATGTGCGGAATATTCCTGGTAGAAAGTCTTTCTGTAATTATGCAGAGATACTATTTCAAATATACCAAGAAAAAATATGGTGCGGGAAGGAGAATCTTTAAGATGAGTCCCCTCCACCACCATTTCCAGAAAGAGGGGATTGAATCAATTATCCAGAAACCTCATAAGGCGATACCTGAGGCCAAGATTGTGGTAAGATTCTGGATTATCACCATATTACTTTGTGCAATTACAATAATAACTCTAAAAATAAGATAATTATGCAGCGTATAGTTGTTCTTGGAGGAGGCGAGAGCGGTGTAGGCTCGGCAGTTTTGGCAAAGGTCAAAGGTTTTGAGGTGTTCCTCAGCGATATGGGGATGCTCAAACAGAGTGCCAAAGAGATGCTTGACAAATGGCAGATTGAGTATGAGGAGGGTGGACATACCCCAGAGAAGATACTCAATGCCACAGAGGTTATAAAGAGCCCAGGTATTCCCGACAAGGCACCAATGATCGTGGCAATTAAGGAGAAAGGGATTGGAATCATCTCTGAGATTGAATTTGCAGGGAGATATGACTCTGCAAAGAAAATCTGCATTACCGGCAGCAATGGTAAAACCACCACCACATCCCTTATATACTATATGTTCAAAAATGCGGGGCTCAATGTGGGTCTTGCAGGAAACATAGGACAAAGCTACGCCTACCAGGTGGCAACCTGCAAATACGACTACTATGTATTGGAGCTCAGCAGTTTCCAGTTGGACGGAATGTACTCGTTCAAGGCAGATATAGCTATCCTCATGAACATCACTCCAGACCATCTCGACCGCTATGACTACAAGATGCAGAACTACATAAACTCCAAGTTCAGGATTACCCAGAACATGAAAGAGGAGGATTGCTTCATCTTCTGTGATGACGACCCTGTAACCATAGGGGAGCTTGAAAAGATTGTAACAAGGGCCAAGATGTTGCCGTTCACACAAGAAAAAGAGGTAGAGGAGGGTGCATACTTGCAGGATGAGAAGATGGTTGTAAATGTTGGTGGTGATGTGGATTTCATCTACCTCAAAGAGTTGGCATTGCAGGGTAAACACAATGTGTATAACTCAATGGCTGCCGCCATTGCTGCAAAAGCCATAAAAATAGACAAGAAAGTTATAAGGGAGAGCCTTATGACATTCAGCGGGGTTGAGCACAGGATGGAGAAAGTCCTTAAAGTAAAAAATGTACTCTATATAAATGACTCAAAGGCAACCAATGTGAACTCAAGCTGGTATGCGCTTGACAGCATGACAACCCCGGTGATATGGATTGCCGGCGGAACAGACAAAGGGAACGACTACGAGCCTTTGTACGACTTTGTAAAGGAGAAGGTAAGGGTCCTTATCTGTATGGGTGTTGACAATGAAAAACTGCACAAGAGTTTTGCAGACAAAGTTGACATGATTTTTGATGTGAAATCTGCAAAAGAGGCGGTTACAAAAGCATACGAAGTGGCACAGAGCGGAGAGACAGTACTGCTCTCGCCATGCTGTGCAAGTTTTGACCTGTTCAAAAATTATGAAGACAGGGGAAGACAGTTTAAAGAGGCAGTAAGGGAACTATAAAAACAAAAGGGATGGAGAGCGTACAAGAGAAAAACAAAGGGTCTATTCTAAGCAGGCTCAACGGTGACAAGGTGATTTGGACAGTGGTCTTTCTGCTGTCCCTGATCTCTATTGCCCTAATTTACTCTTCCAGCAGTTCCCTTGCATACAAAGAGAAAACCACCAACTTTGCATTCCTCATAAAACAGATACAGTTTGTGGGAATGGGACTTGTTGCCCTATACATCTGCTACAAAATCCCTTTGGGATGGTACAGGGGACTTGCAAATATGACCCTCATAGTGAGTATTGTACTGCTTGCCCTCACCCCAATTATAGGACATGAGATTAACGGTGCCCGCAGGTGGATAAGCATTGGAGGTCTCACCTTCCAGCCTACAGAGATGGCCAAAATTGCCATAGTACTCTATCTGGCAAGGGCCTTGGAGGTATGCAAACTGGAGACATTCAAGGAGTTCCTTATAAGAATAATAATCCCTATAGGTGTAACTTGCATCCTCATCCTCATTGGTAGTGTATCAGCTGCCCTGTTTGTAGGAATGATAAGTCTCATAATGCTCATAATTGCCGGAGTAAAATGGAATTACATCTTTAAGGCGGGTGGTATAGCCATGTGTGCCCTGTTGCTCATCATTCTGCTCCACCTTGCAGGATTGAAACTCTTCTCCCGACTGGATACGGCTCTTAGCCGTCTTACCAAATTTGTCTCCAAAACAGAAATTGTAGAGGAGATGACCCCGGAGGAGAAACAGAAAGAGGCAGACAAGACATATCAGGCAGATATGGCCAAGGTTGCAATATCATCTGTAGGCATACTGGGCAAAGGTCCTGGCAAGAGTACCCAACGCTACTTCCTGCCCCACCCTTACTCAGACTATATCTACACAATCATTATAGAGGAATACGGATTGGCCGGAGGGGCTTTTGTACTGATGCTTTATCTGTGGTTCCTCTTCAGGTGCATCATTCTGGTAAAGAACTGCACCAAAGTGTTCACAGCTCTGACCGTAGCCGGACTGGGACTCCTTATAACAGTACAGGCCAGTCTGCACATTCTGGTAAATGTGGGATACCTGCCTGTAACCGGCCACACATTGCCGCTGTTGAGTTTGGGCGGAACATCACTGGTAATTCTGAGCTGTGCTTTTGGAATCATCCTCTCTGTAAGCCGTACAATTGATGTATCCTCACAGAAAAAGCGGCTTGCCACAACCGCACCTCAGGTTGCACAACAACCGGTAGAGACCAAACAGGAAAAAGAAGAAGAATATGAAATAATGGGTCCTGGAGACCAGTTCAAATAAAAGGTATTATGAAAGAAGAGTTAAGGGTAATAATAAGCGGAGGGGGAACAGGAGGACACATCTTCCCCGCCATTTCCATAGCAAATGCCATAAAGGAGAAAAGAAGCGATGCACAGATTCTCTTTGTTGGAGCCAAAGGGAAAATGGAGATGGAGAAGGTACCTGCTGCCGGATACCAGATTAAGGGTATCCCTGCAAGGGGCCTAAAACGCCCTTTATACTCTCTCTCCAACATATCGGTTGCCATTGATTACCTCAGATGCCAGCTCATTGCAAGGAAAATAATAAAGAACTTCAGGCCAAATCTGATAGTTGGTGTAGGGGGATACGCAAGTGCGGCAATTGTAAGCATGGGGGCAAAAATGGGCATCCCCGTACTATTGCAGGAGCAAAACTCATTTGCAGGGCTGGTAAACAGGAAAAACGGTAAAAATGCAGACAAAATCTGCGTGGCATACGAAGGGATGGAGAGGTTCTTCCCTAAAGAGAAGATACTCCTTACAGGAAACCCCATAAGGAAAGATATAGCAAAGGCAACCCCACAGCAGAAAGAGGAGGGTTATAAATTCTATAATCTCTCTCCAGACAAAAAGACAATCTTTGTAGTTGGAGGAAGTCTTGGGTGCAGAACACTGAATGAGTGCATGAAGGGGGCCCTTAATGAGGGAAAACTGTTTAAGGATAATCCCGACGGAACCCCCGGATACCAGGTAATCTGGCAATGCGGCAAAATATACAAAGAGGAGATTGACACCTTTATGAAAGGGAAAAATGAGCCTAATGTATATTACTCTGACTTTATACAGAGGATGGACCTTGCATACGCTGTAGCAGATGTGGTTGTGAGCCGTGCCGGTGCCGGAACAATTTCCGAGCTATGTGTGGCAGGAAAATGTACAGTATTTGTACCATCCCCAGTTGTGGCAGAGGATCACCAGACCCATAATGCAATGGCCCTTGTAAACAAGAATGCTGCACTTATCATAAAGGATGCAAATGCTCAGCAGGAGTTTGTCCCTTGCCTTGACGGACTGCTTCAGGTTCCGGAAAAGATACAGATTCTTGAGGAAAACATAGAGAAACTGGCAAAGAAAAATGCTGCAGAAGAGATAGCAAACGAGTGTTTGAAACTTGCAAAAGGAGAGAAATGAAAAACGTATATTTTATAGGAATAGGTGGTATAGGGATGAGTGCAATAGCCCGTTACTATAACCATGCCGGATACAATGTGAGCGGATATGACAAAACCCCAAGCAAACTTACAGCAAAGCTTGAGCAGGAGGGTATTGCAATCCACTACACAAGTGACATCTCCTATATACCAAAAGATGTGGAGCAGACACTTGTAATCTACACTCCCGCAATTCCAAAAGATATGGAGGAGCTGGTATATGTGCAGGAAAGAGGCTACAGACTTATAAAAAGGTCCAAAGCCCTTGGGGAGATTGCTTCAATGCAAAAATGTCTTGGCGTAGCCGGAACCCACGGCAAAACCACAACAAGTACCCTTCTATCTCACCTGTTTACCAATTGTAACGCTGGATGCTCGGCATTTTTGGGAGGAATCTCAAAAAACTACCATACCAATCTGCTTTTGAGCAAGAACCCTGTTCTTGTAGCGGAGGCGGATGAATTTGACCGCTCGTTCCTGCAGCTGTTCCCGGATGTGGCAATCATCACCTCAACAGATGCAGACCATCTGGATATTTACGGGGATGTGGATACAATAAGGGGTGCATTTGCAGAGTTTGCCTCACAGATAAAGGAGGAAGGGGCCCTTGTACTTAAAAAAGGTGTGGAGATAAACCTTGAGGGTGTTGCAGCAAAGGTATATAGCTACTCATTCAATGAGGTTGCAGACTTCTATCCTGCAAATATGGAGCTTGTGGAGGGGGGATACTTCAAGTTTGATCTGGTTTATCCTGCCTACAGGGACATATATGGTAAAGAACATTTGTCGGGAATAATAAATGGCTGTACTGTTGGAATTCCGGGTTGGGTTAATGTGGAGAACGGTATTGCTGCGGCTGCGGCTGCCATGTTGGGAGGTCTTTCCCCACAACAGGTAAAAGAGGGGCTTGAGTCTTTCCAGGGGGTTGAAAGGAGATTTGACATCCATATAAATACCCCTAAGATTGCCTACATAGATGACTATGCCCACCACCCAAGGGAGATAAGCTCAGCCATAAGCTCAATGAGGAATATCTTCCCGGGGAGAAAGCTCACAGCAATGTTCCAGCCTCACCTTTATACCAGGACAAGGGACTTTGCAGATGAATTTGCCAACAGCTTGAGCGCACTGGATGAACTTATCCTTTTGGATATATATCCTGCAAGGGAGCTCCCAATAGAGGGGGTAACCTCACAGATAATTTTTGACAAGGTAACAATAGAGAACAAAGTGCTTTTAAGAAAAGATGAGGCTTTGGAATACCTTAAAGGGAGAGAGATAGATATTATGGTAACCTTTGGGGCCGGAGATATAGACAGACTTATTGTACCTATAGAGGAAATGCTTAAGGAGAGATTGCAGAATGTTTAAAAAAATCCTCATATCAATTGTTGTTGTACTCATTTTGGGTGCAGTGGGTACCTATTTCTTCTTTGCAGAGAAGCTGTATAGGGCCAATGCCCCTGCTCAGCTTTGCAGGGAGATAAATATCACCCTGCTGGACAGTGCATCAAACAGATTTGTCACCCCCGATGAGGTTCTGGAAATAATGGACGGTTTTATGGGGAACAATATCGGGAAGAGTGTGGAGGATGTGGATCTTAACCTTATTGAGCAGCTTCTGGACAAAAGGAGTGCAATTAAAAAATCCCAGGCAAGCATTACCATAGGGGGAACACTGAACATAAACATTACTCAGCGTAAGCCTGTACTGAGAATCCAGACCGCCAATGGAGGATTTTATGTAGATGAAACAGAATATATATTCCCATTGGTCACAACATTTGCCTCTTATGTCCCGATAGTTAACGGCCATATACCGTTCAACCTTAATGCAGGCCACAGGGGAACAGCACTGGAGGATGATGGGAACTGGATGGAACAGATTCTCCAGCTGGGAAACTATATGAGCAATGACCCTTTCTGGAGTGCCCAGATTGAGCAGGTATATGTAGAGCAGAACGGCGACATAGTACTGGTCCCAAGGGTGGGAAACCACAAGATAATTTTTGGAGACCTTAAGGATATAGATACAAAATTTGACAAGTTATACACATTTTACAAGAACATTGCTCCGGCTCAGGGGTGGGAGAAATACAGTTCTGTAAACCTGAAGTATAAAGACCAGATAGTTTGCAAAATAAAGAAACACAAGAAATAATAAATCTCTTTGAGTGATGAGAAACCTAATAGCAGCCATAGACTTGGGAACATCCAAGGTTGTTTGTCTTGTAGGGGAAAAGACAGCAGCAGGAATTAAAATCATTGCCTGTAGCGAGGCACCTTCCAAAGGTGTGAGCAGAGGTGAAGTTGTGAACATACAGTCGGTACTTGATTCCCTCAAACCTGTAATCCAAAATGTGGAGAATGCAATTGGAGAGACAATAAAGGAGGTATTTGTAGGTATTGCAGGTCAGAACATCAGATGTGAGCAGGGTACAGACAAGACCATAAGGGTAAATCCCGACGAGATGATTACAACAGAGGAAATAGACAGCATTACAAAAAAAATGTACGGCTTCCACTGCCAGGAGGGAGAGGAGGTTATCCATGCTGTGCCACAATCTTACAATATTGATGATTTTATGGGGATTACAGCCCCTGTTGGAATGATTGGAAAACAGATTGCCTCATCATTCAAGCTCTTTATAGGTAAAAAATCATCTTCCCAGCTCAGAAGCAATGTAATTTCAAGAGCAGGACTCAAACTCAACGAACTTCTGCTTGAACCTATGGCGTCTGCAAAAGCTGTATTGGAAGAGGACGAGAAAGAGATTGGTGTTGCACTCCTTGATATTGGAGGGGGTACATCAGACCTTATCATCATTCAGGACAACATAGTAAGACATACCTCCGTAATCCCGTTTGGCGGAAATTGCATTACAGAGGATCTCAAGCATGGCTGCGGAGTATCCTCAAAAATAGCGGAACTGCTTAAGATTGAAAAAGGTTCCTGCATGAGCTCTCTTGCCCAGGACAAGAGGGTGCGTATAAACGGTGTGGGGGGAAGAGAGGATAAAGAGATTTCACATACTTATCTTGCCGAGATCATTGAATCAAGGGTGGAGGAGATACTCGAGGCTGCCCTTTATGAGATTGAAAAGTCGGGATACAAAGATAAGATAAATGCGGGGCTTGTAATTACCGGAGGCACGTCACAGCTCCCTAATCTCAGACGCTTTGCCAACCTTGTAACAGGTCTCGAGACCAGACTTGCCGTTCCTCACATAACCTTCTCGGACATTGAGGTTCCGGTAAACAAACCTACCCTCTCAACCGCTGTAGGACTTGTAGTCATGGGCTTTGAGAAGATGGAGCGTGAGGGAAGGACATACAATAGTACAACCGCTGCCACTACAAAGAAAGAGAGCGTGTCAAATGTAACAAAGAACGACACAGCAAAAGAAGAGCAGCCAAAAACCCAGAAAGAGGAGCAGCCAAAGAGAAGAATCTGGAAAGAGATATTTGGCAACCTAAAATCAGACAACGAATTATTCACAGACAACGAGGCATAGTTATGGAAGATCTTAATTGTTTAGTTCCCGACGGTTGGGACATGAGCCAGAGCATCATTAAAGTTATTGGTGTAGGTGGAGGCGGATGCAACGCTGTATCTGAGATGTACCGCCAAGGTATAAAGGATGTGGAGTTTATGGTTTGCAACACAGATATCCAGTCGCTCAAGACAAGCCAGGTACCTGAGACGCTCCGCTTGGGATCAGACCTTACCAAAGGCCTTGGAGCAGGCTGTGATCCGGAGAAAGGACGCAAAGCAGCAACAGAGTCTATAGATGATATCCGCAAATCTTTGCAGGGCAATACAGAGATGGTCTTTATCACTGCCGGTATGGGTGGTGGTACAGGAACAGGTGCTGCCCCTGTAATTGCACAGGTGGCAAAAGAGATGGGCAAACTTACCGTTGCGGTTGTTACCCTTCCATTCAGGGATGAGGGACATGATTTTATCAGACGTGCCGTTCTGGGTATCAGAGAACTCAAGAAACATGTAGATAGCCTCCTTATCATTGACAACCAGAAACTATATAATGTATTTGGAGACCTTACAATATTTGATGCTTTCCCAAGAGCAGATGAGGTTTTGAGTACCGCAGTAAAAAGTATAGCAGACATCATCAACCGCCCAGGTTTCATCAATGTGGATTTTGCTGATGTGAGGATGGTAATGAACAACAGCGGTATGGCAATTATGGGTATGGGAGAGGCAGAAGGTCCCGACAGGGCAATTGATGCCGTACAGAAAGCCCTTGATTCACCACTTTTGAACGACTGTGACCTTACAACTGCAAAAGGTGTTCTTGTTAACATCACCTCAAGCAAGGAGGACGGAGGTCTTACAATGGCCGAGCTTTCCCAGATTATGGATCAGGTAAGGAGTTATACAGGTGGATCCTTCAACAAGTTCAAACGTGGTGTGGTATATGATCCGAGCATTGGAAAGAAGATAAGTGTGACTATTGTTGCTACAGGATTTGAGATCAACAGCCTTCCACAGATAGATATGGACCCGGAGGAAAACGGTGTTGAGACCCTTGAGGGTGAAGTATGGAACGTTACAGACACTGGAGAGGATGATTCAAGCTTCTCACCTTCCAAAGAGGAGGAGGTTGTTGCTTGTACCCCTAAAACTCAACAATATGTAAGGCCGGAGGGCAAGCCTGCCCTTATCCTCGACCCTGGTGATGATATAAATGAACTTGAAAGGGTTCCGGCATATGTGAGAAGAAAGAAGAAGCTGTCGGGAATAATGACAGATTTTTAGTAAGTTTGTACTCAAATTGAATTTGAATATTTATGACTGAGAGAAAAAGAAGAGTAAGGTTTGCTCCAAGTCCAACAGGTCCGCTCCATATGGGTGGTGTGAGGACAGCTTTGTACAACTACCTGTATGCGAAACAGGCAGGTGGAGATTTTATTATCCGTATTGAGGATACAGACTCACAAAGGTTTGTCCCTGGAGCAGAAAAATATATCATTGATTCACTCAACTGGTGTGGAATTATCCCTGATGAGGGTGTTGATGCCCAAGGCAATGTTGTGGAGACTCCAAGCGAGAGACATCCTCATGCCCCTTACAGGCAGTCACAACGCAAACCTATCTACAGGGCATACGCAGAGCAACTGATTGCCAACGGTTATGCGTATTATGCATTTGATACAGCCCAGGAGCTTGATGCTAAGAGGAAAGAGGCCGAGGCAAACAAGGAGAACTTCATCTACAACTACCAGACACGTAAAGAGCTTAAAAACTCATTGACATTGCCTGAGGATGAGGTCAAGAGATTGCTTGAGACAACCACCAACTGGACAATCCGTTTCAAGAACCCCGAGAACGAGATTGTGAAGATGGACGACCTTATTAGAGGACACATTGAGGTAAATACCAATACCATAGATGACAAAGTGCTTTGGAAACGTGCAGACGAGCTTCCTACTTACCACCTTGCAAATATTGTGGATGACCACCTTATGGAGATTACAGAGGTTATCCGCGGTGAGGAGTGGCTCCCTTCTCTTCCTTTGCATTACATGCTGTACAAGGCTTTTGGCTGGACAGAGACACAACCACGCTTTGCACACCTTTCATTGCTTTTGAAACCGGATGGAAAAGGCAAATTGAGCAAGAGGGACGGAGACCGCCTTGGATTCCCTGTATTCCCTCTTAAATGGGTGAATTCCGAGGGAGAGGTCAGCCGTGGATACAGAGAGGACGGATACTACCCCGAGGCTTTTATAAACCTCCTTGCACTTCTTGGCTGGAATCCAGGTACAGAGCAGGAGCTGTTTACTATGGATGAGCTTGTAAAGGCATTCTCATTGGAGAGAGTTATCAAATCGGGAGCGAGATTCAATGCAGACAAGGCAAAATGGTTCAATCAGGAGTACTTGAGAAAACAGACTCAGGAGCAGCTTGCCCAGCAGTTTATCCCTATTCTTAAGGAGAAGGGTGTTGACATGGAGAAATACTCTGTTGCATATGTGGAGCAGCTATGCGGCCTTATTAGGGAGAGAGCACATTTTGTGGCTGATTTCTGGGATATATGCAGCTACTTCTTTATTGCACCTACATCTTATGCCGAGGCAGATGTCAAGAAGTTCTGTACCCCTGAGACAATGGAGATAATAGAGAAAGTTAAAGCCTTTATTGCCGCTATGGAGATTAAGGAGTTTGCAACCGCAGGCGATACTCCAAAAGCGGAGTGCGTACAGGCAATTGAGGAGAAACTTACAGGATATATTAAAGAGAATGAGTGGAAAATGGGTGCGGTAATGAATACTCTACGCTTGTTCTTTGTTGGTCAGGCCAAAGGATTGGGCATTGCGGACATTATCTACTTTGTAGGTAAGGAGGAAGCCCTCCGCAGAATAAGTGCAGGCCAGCAGGCAGTTTAACTTACACAAAAACACACTTGAAAAACTATTCATCGGGCCCGGACAAAGCAATTTGCTCCGGGCCTACTCTTTACATAGCAGGAGATTACTGCCAATAATGGCAAATGCAAAGAGGATTTCACGGTGGGGGACCTCATTCGACGGTTGCGAGTTATTGCGTAGCAATAACTAAGTGAAATTACTGTGCTATGAAACGGTAAACGATTTCCCCTACCTGCTTCTCAGGTGCGGATGAAGAGGCACGGAAACGGCTTTTTTTGGCTGCAGCAATGGCTGATTTCACAATACATTCATCAGCTACGCTCCCTATTACAGCTGCCGCAGTCACATAACCCTTCCTGTTTACTGTAATCTGAATACTCACATCTCCTCCACCCGGGCATTTGTATGCCGGAACCGGAAGCGACATTGCCTTTCTCCCGTCAAGGGAGTATGAAATGACAGAAGGGCCTTTGTATTGGGGAGCATTGCTGTCGGGAAGATTATTGTTCCCATCCACTGCATCTTCACCCTGCTGCTCCCTGAGAGCGGCTGCACGGGAGGCATCAAGTCTCCTCTGCAGCTCACGGGCCTCATCATAAACCTGATTGGGGTTCTTGAAACGGTCATCCTTAAGGGCCTGGCTGCTGCGGTCAACCGCCACATTGCGGTACTGGCTTGGAGAGGTTTTTCCGCTCAGTAAATCATCAAGCTCCTTGCTCGCCTGAGCTTTGAGCTCCTCCTGCTTTGCAATCTGCTCCATCTCCTCCAGTTTGGAAAAATCCAATACAAAAGAAGTCTCCTCACTCACAATCCCATGGATTGCAGTGAGGAGAAATATAATAAGTACCACCAAGTGGAAAATTATGGTGGAATAGAATCCTACTTTCTTCTCTTTTGAATCAAGGAAAGCCATCCTAGAATTCAGCACATTTAGGGGTTCTTGGGAATGGGATCACGTCCCTGATATTCTGCATACCTGTTACAAACAGAAGCAATCTCTCAAATCCGAGACCAAAACCACTGTGAGGAGCTGTACCAAAACGGCGTGTATCCATATACCACCACAAATTGGTTGTATCCATTCCAAGCTCATCAATACGGGCCTGAAGCTTCTCAAAGCTCTCCTCTCTCTGGGAACCTCCAATAATCTCACCAATCTTAGGGAACAGAACATCCATAGCCCTTACTGTCTTGCCATCATCATTCTGCTTCATATAGAAAGCTTTGATGTCTTTAGGGTAGTCTGTAAGGATAACAGGTTTCTTGAAGTGCTTCTCAACAAGGTATCTCTCATGCTCACTCTGCAAGTCAATACCCCATGCTACAGGGAACTCAAATTTCTCACCGCTCTTTAGGAGAATATCCACACCCTCTGTGTAGGTAAGTCTTACAAACTCTGTAGAGATAACACTCTCAAGACGGCTGATAAGCTCCTTGTCAAACATGTCATTAAGGAATTTAAGGTCATCCATGCAGTTGTCCAACGCATATTTAACACAATATTTGATGAAATCCTCTGCAAGGTCCATATTGTCTGAAATATCATAGAATGCCATTTCTGGCTCAACCATCCAGAACTCTGCCAAGTGTCTTGGAGTATTTGAGTTCTCAGCACGGAAAGTGGGGCCAAAAGTGTAAATCTGACCAAGAGCCATAGCTCCAAGCTCTCCCTCCAGCTGACCGCTCACTGTAAGAGCTGTCTGTCTGCCAAAGAAGTCATTTGAGAAATCCACCTCTCCACCCTCTGTCTTATGGATATTGTTCAAATCCATTGTAGTTACCTGGAACATTGCACCTGCACCCTCACAGTCACTTGCAGTGATAAGTGGTGTATGCAAATAGCAGAAACCTCTGTCATTGAAATATTTGTGGATGGCAAACGCCATAGCATGTCTGATTCTCAATACACAGCCGAAGGTATTTGTACGTGGTCTCAAATGGGCAATCTCCCTCAAGAACTCCATGCTGTGACCTTTCTTCTGCAAAGGATAAGTCTCAACATCTGCAGTACCGTAAACCTCAATCTCCTTAGCCTGGATCTCCACGCTCTGACCTTTACCCATAGACTCAACCAAAGTACCTGTAACAGCAATACAAGCACCTGTAGTAATACTTTTCAAAAGCTCATCAGAGAAAAGGGCTGCATCACAAACAACCTGTATATTGTTAACTGTAGAACCGTCATTAAGAGCAATGAAAGCTACATTCTTGTTTCCTCTCTTTGTCCTTACCCAACCTTTAGCCAACACCTCCACACCTGGTGTCTCGCAGAGCAACTGGGCTACTCTCTTTCTTTTTATCTCACTCATTTTTGAATAAATTTTCAATATCCGTAGAAGAATGCAAAGTTAAAAAAAGTTACTGTTTTTCTACATACTTCTTCAAAGCATTGGCCCAAATCTTATATGCAGTCTGGTTAATATGCAAACCGTCACTGGTAAACTGAGGGTCAAGGTGCAAAGAAGCCGGCCCAGTGAATCTGTCGTACAAGTATATGAACTTAAGGTCATACTTGCGTGCCATCCTTTTAAGCCCTTTATTCACTTTTCTTATAATCATTGTCTTATCCTGCTGGTTCATGGTCTTGTACTTGCACTTCTCAAAATTGTAAGGCAACAAAGACTGCAAATACAAAGTGGTATTGGGGCATTTGCTTGTAATCTCATGCACCACCTTCTCAATATCCACCAAAACGCTGTCAGCAGTAATCTGATGGCTTATATCATTAACACCCACAAGAAGGAAAATCTTCTTTGGATTCCCAGGAAGAATCTGGTGCAACCTGTCATAAATACCTGGAGCATCATCACCAATAATACCCCTGTTCACTACAGAAACACCCTGTGGCAACCATTGTGCAAAATAACTCTCCCAGTCACCACCCTCAGTAAGGCTGTCGCCCAACATTACAATATCACTTGAATTTATAGGCCTCTGTTGCTCAAACTCGGCAGTCCTCTTGTAATAGTGGTCACTATATTTTTTGGCCTGCTGTGCAAAAGCCCCTGTAGCCATCACCATAAAAGAAAGTGCAATAACAAAAATCTTCTTCATATTTTAAAAATTTTCTTCCCGATAAATTACAACACTTCAACCTTAACACCTTTGCTCTGGTTCCAGCATCTATCTACAACTGTCACAGTATATGTACCCTTCTCCCCACCAAGTGCGAACTCTGCCGCAGGAACAAGTTTGAGCAATGTACCATTACAATAAACGCCATAGAACAAAGCCTTCTGCATAGGATCTGCAGCATCTTTACCTTTCTGGTTCCAAAGAAGTTTGCCATCCTCCACCCTCAAATTCTCAACAGCGGCAGGGGCCTTTTTGTCCAACTCTTCATAAGGACGGATAAGTGCAGGGGTGCTCTGGTAAGTAGTTCTCAAATCAGCCTGAACATTTGCGGTATTTCTCTCAAGGCTCCATGCAGGCCACCAGACGTTACCATGAACATTAGGGAGCTCCCTTACAAGTTTCATCTTTGCAGGAGTCTGGTTAATCTGAGGATTGTCCAAATCCGGTTTGCGGAACGAGCTTATACTCTGTCCAATATAAAGCTGTCCCCTCTTCCAGTTGTCATTCCACCACTCAATAAGGGTCTTGTAATCTGCAAGTCTGTGACCAATCTCCCAATAAAGCTGAGGCACATAATAATCAATTATACCCCTCTCCGCCCATCTTGGAACATCGGCGAACAACTCGTCATAATTTGAAAGTCCGTTGGTATTGCTGCCTGAACTGTCGGGAGTATCCTTCTTGTTCCTGTGAATACCAAATGGGCTGATACCAAATCTTACCCATGGTTTAACAGCTTTGATGGTATCATTCAACCCCTCAATCAGAAGCTCCACATTATGCCTTCTCCAATCTCCAAGAACAGCTTTTCTGCTCTGCTGGTACTGTGCCTGGGCCAATGAATCTGTTGCATTAGGATCACCCTCCACAACAAAGCCCTGTGCTGGGGCATATTTCTCAAATGCAAGAGTATCATTGAACTCAACACCTGTAATTGGATATGGGTAGAAATAATCATCAAAATGTACAGCCTCAATATCGTATCTGTTTACTATATCTGCAATGGCATTGATTGTAAGCTCTCTTGAAAGCGGCTCTGCAGGGTTGAAATACAACTGTTTGCCATGTTTTACAAAAATCTCGGGATGTTTGAAATAAACATGGTCCTCACAAAGAGTATCACTCTCAAGCAATGTAACCCTGTAAGGGTTGCACCATGCATGGAACTCCATACCTCTCTTATGGCTCTCCTCAATCATAAACTCCATAGGGTCCCACTCCTCGGCAGGTGCCACACCTTGAGTACCGCTGAGGTATCTGCTCCATGGCTCAAGCTCAGACTTGTAGAATGCATCCGCACAAGGTCTTACCTGAAAAATAACAGCATTACAACCGGAACGCTCCATAGAATCCAGAACATTGGTAAACATCTTCTGAACCTCTGCCTTGGTCATATTCTTAATCCGGGTATTTCCCACAATATGAATCCATCCACCTCTGAACTCCCTGTCTGTCAAATCCTGTTTTACCGCACAACTCTGTGCAAGAAAAGAGAAACATACTACTGCAAGAAAAATTAGCTTTTTCATAATTCTGTCGTTTTATATTTACAATTAAAAAGCTACACCCATAGCTTTACATATTTTCTTTGGAATATCTGTATTGTCCTGTCTGCCGGCAAACAGCTCACTGCCCGCTCCAACGGCAAACACCGGAACCGCACCTCCTGTGTGTGATGTGGTTGTCCAACCAATTTTAGCTACAACTGAAAGCGAATCCATGGAGATATCCTGCATATAATTTGAGACATCTGTCCCCTCCCCATTATTTGCTGTTGCCTTGTCAATCACAGAAAGGTCATAAACATACCCCTTGCCTCTGCCAAGGGTAACACCACCAGTCTCATGGTCTGCTGTAACAACAATAAGAGTCTCATCCGGGTGCTGCTTGTAAAACTCGTATGCCACAGCTATAGCCTGGTCAAAATCCAACATTTCAAGCACTGTTCCTGCAAGATCATTTGAATGGGCAGCCCAATCTATCTTGCCACCTTCCACCATAAGGAAGAAACCATTCCCATTGTTAAGGAAATCAATTGCAGCCTCAACAACCTGAGGCAATTCCAAATCCCCATCTACCCTATCATAAACATAAGGAAGGTCATTATTCCTCTTAGCCTCATCCTCCTGGAAAAGGATCATTTTCTGTGCTCCCGACAATTTTTTAGCCTTATAATCCTCAACACCATATGCAAACTCATAACCGGCCTCTGTAGCAATGTCATACAATGATTTCTCCTGATGTCTCTTATCTTTGGCACCATAAAATCCGCCGCCACCAAAGAACTCAAATCCTGAAGTTGCCAACTGCTCGCTGATGCTGTAATAATCACTCCTTGCAGTGGAATTTGCATAGAAAGAACCTGGAGTTGCATGATCTATGGTAACACTTGTAGTAATACCCACAGGGAAACCTGCATTGTGTATCTTATATGAGATGGCTGTAAGATTTGATGAATCCGGAGTAGTACCCAACATACCGTTATTGGTCTTTGAACCTGTAGCCAAAGCGGTACCGGCAGCAGATGAACAGGTAATATATCTGTTTGCCGAATAGCTGGTAGCCATACCCATTACTGGAAACTGTGTAAAACAAAGGGGATCATTGCCAATCTTGCCCGCTTTAGTGGCAAGATAACCCTCTGTAAGTGAAATATGGGAGAACCCCATACCGTCACCTATAAAATAGAAAACATACTTTGCCTTCTTCTCCCCGCAAGAGCAGGAAACAAGCAACATAAGCGCCGCTGCACAAAGCAGCATATAACCCATTATCTTTCTCATAGCATTAAATTTATCTATCACACAAAGATAATGAAAACCATAAATAAAAAGACAAAAAAAGGGTGGCAAAAGCCACCCTTTCAATTATGATATTCTTTAAAGATTATCTAACCTGATCTACTGTTCTAGCAGAGTACATAATCTTTAGAGCAGAACAACGTCTAAGCTCTTGTTTGATATCACTGATGATACCCATACGAACATTCTCGTCTGCTTTGATAACAGTTGTCATGAACTGACGGTCACCCTCACTCATAGCCTCACGCTCTACAGCAATGAAGTCACGAATGTCTGAAATGTTTCTGAAAGAATCATTCAACTGAATACGGGCGTCAGTACCATACTCTGCCTGTTTGTCTTTAACAGGGGTACCGATATTGATGTATGAAGCCAAGTCTTTGCGCTCCAATTTTGCTGTCTCTGATGCCTCTGGTAGTTTTACCATAACCAGCTTATCAGTCTCACGCATGGTGGTTGACACCATGAAGAAGAAAATAAGCATGAAAACGATGTCAGAGGTAGATGACATTGAGAAAGCAGCAAGCCCTCTTTTACCTTTTTTACTAAATTTTGCCATTATCTATCCTCCTTATTATCTTTTCTTAGCAACATCTTTTGGCTCTGCCTCTGAGATTGACTGAGGAACAGCCTCACGAACGATTCTCTGTTTCTCCTCATCCAAATCTGCATATTTAGAACCATAGTTTACCATTGCAAAATCATCACGGATCTCGTTAAACGCTTTTACGATCTCATTCTGAACTCGTAGGTAAGCGCTATAACTTGTACCACGGTCATTCTGCAAAGAAACAACACCTTTTGAAACTGCATATTGGCCAAAACCTTCAATATCCTTCATCTCTTTCTCTGGAAGAGACTCGCTATTTGCTGGGTTTACAATAAACTCTTTGATTTTCTCCTTAACCTGAGTAACGTCCATAGGAACGCCACCAGCAAGGATTCTATCCTGTGAGTTGATTCTAACCACAACTATGTTTCTACGATTCACTTTGATATCCTGCTGCTTCTGATTCTCATCCGGCATAGGAGGTAGACGTCTCTGGATACCCTTGTCCACATCCATTGTTGTTGAAACCAAGAAGAAGATAAGCAACAAAAACGCGATATCAGCACTTGAAGTCGTATTCAACGCAGGAGTTGATTTTGCCATATCTTTATTTCTTAACGGTTATTATTTACTGAACAAATTTTTAACACTACCAACAAGAATTGCTACGAATGAAATAGCGATCAAAAGACCAGCTGCCATAACACCACCGTCGGTAAATTTCAAGTCTGAAGCAGTAGGCTCAACACTTGTAGTAACACCCTCTAGTGGAGCGTCTGATGAGAACAATACTGCAACAATAACTACTACTGCAAAGATGCCATAAGCCAATAGAGTAGATTTGTTCATCTTCTTACCGTCTCTGAAGAACAATGGAAGAACAAGCATACTAACTATAGCCAAGCCTATCAAAATATAAGCCCATCCTAGGATTGTTGACACCATAGTCTCTGGAGTACCCATTGCATAGAAAGCAATGATAATTACAGCAGATACTACTAGTAGTAAATATGATAAATATTTTACTAGTTTCATGTTAGTTTAAATTATTTTTTTGCTTTTACCAAAATGTCGATCAATGATACTGAAGCGTCCTCCATAGTAATAACTAGGCTCTCAACTTTAGAAGTAATGTAGTTGAAGAATACCTGAAGGATAAGAGCAACGATCAAACCGGCAACTGTAGTAATCAACGCAACTTTAATACCTGAAGCTACAACGATAGGTGAAATGTCACCAGCAGCCTGGATAGCATCAAATGCACCGATCATACCGATAACTGTACCCAAGAAACCAAGGTTTGGAGCCATAGCGATGAACAATGACAACCAAGTAAGACCAGTCTCAAGCTGAGCAGCCTGAACACCACCGTAAGAAACTACTGATTTCTCAACAGCCTCAAGACCCTGATCCATTCTGCTAAGACCCTGATAGTAGATAGAAGCTACTGGACCACGAGTGTTGCGGCAAATCTCAAGAGCAGCCTCAACGCCACCGTTGTTAAGAGCATCCTCAACTTTAGCAATTAGTTTAGAAGTGTTTGTAGTTGAAAGTGAAAGGTAAATGATTCTCTCAATTGCAACTGCAAGACCTAGGATAAGACAAAGTAGTACTGCAGCCATAAAGCCAACACCACCGTCGATGAATTTAGCTTTAATCTGCTGGTAAACTGGTGCCTCTGAAGCAGCACCTGCTAGAAGCTCCTGAGCTGCTGCATCGTTAGTCTGAGCAACTACATCATTAGCAGCTAGAGCAACGAAGCCGATAACTGCCAAAAACATGAAAAATTTTTTCATAATTTTTTTTGAAATTTTTAATTAAACAATGTATTTAAATAGTTATAGTTATGTGTTTCCACTATAAATTTCCGCGCAATTTAGGGAAAATTTTTCAAATCAGCACAATTAAATTGTACTTAAATTGTTATTTCTCCTCTCAAATCGCTGTTTAACAACATTTTAACTATACGCAAGTCTTCACTTTGCCCAAGCGCATAAAACATTTTTGTTAAAGCCGCCTCAACAGTACTATCATACCCGCTGATAACCCCCTCTTTCTTAAGCGTGATACCGGTTGCATAGGCATCCATATCCACCTTGCCCGCCATACATTGGGTAACATTAAGTACAACCAGCCCTTTGCGGACAGCATTCTTGATTCTTGATACAAACCACTCGGAAGTAGGGGCATTGCCGGAACCGAATGTCTCCAGGATCACACCTCTGAGCCCCTCCATATCCAATATCGCATCCATCACCTGAGGTGTTATTCCAGGGAACACCTTAAGGACAGCCACTCTGGTGTCAAGCTTGTCGGATACCCACAACTGTGATGAGACACTGCTCGGATACCTTATATAAGACGGATTGTATTTTATATGTATTCCCACATCTGCCAGTACGGGATAGTTTGCAGAGCGGAATGCCCTGAAGTTCTCGGCATTGTACTTGGTTGTCCTGTTCCCTCTGTACAGATGGGCATCAAAATAGATACACACCTCGGGAACCAAAGGATGCCCCTTTTCATCTGTCGCAGATGCAATCTCTATAGAGGAGATAAGGTTCTCCTTGCCATCGGTACGGAGCATTCCTATAGGGAGCTGGCTGCCGGTAAAAATCACCGGTTTTGCCAGATTCTCAAACATAAAGCTCAAGGCAGAAGCGGTGTATGACATGGTATCTGTTCCATGCAGTACCACAAACCCGTCATATTTACTGTAATTCTCCCTAATCATATTTGCAAGCCTTACCCACAAATGCGGCTGCATATCAGAAGAATCAATAAGAGGGTCAAACGAGTAGGTATCAATCTCACACCCGAACTTTTTCAACTCAGGGACCTCCTCCAGAATCTGGTTGAAATTGAACGGAACCAGAGCAAGAGTCTCCGGGTCCTGTTTCATTCCTATTGTACCGCCTGTATAAAGCAGCAATATCTTTTTCTGCATAGTATTTATGTTATAGTCCGAACATTCTTTTTGCATTTGCTGTGGTAACCTCTGCAACCTCCTCCAAAGTACACCCTTTTATCTGTGCTATCTTCTCCGCTATATATACCAGATTGCCACTGTCATTCCTCTTCCCCCTGAAAGGGACAGGTGTAAGGTACGGGCTGTCTGTCTCCAACAGGATATATTCCAGAGGAATCTGCTCAAGGGTCTTTGCAATACCTGCTTTCTTATAAGTTACAACCCCGCCAATTCCAACCATGAATTTTCCATACCCCTTTATCCTCTCCCATGACTCCACACTTCCACTGAAGGCGTGGAAAACACCCCTTGGAATCTCCCCTCCCAATGAATCAAGCACCTGGAATGTCTCCTCTGTGGCCTCCCGCACATGAATAATTACAGGAAGATCCAACTTATGGGCAAGAGCCAGCTGACGGCGGAACACCTCTTTCTGCTGCTCCATGAACTCCCTGCTCCAATACCCGTCAAGTCCTATCTCCCCTATTGCCACATAAGAATTCTGTGAGACCTTCTCCAGAACAAAATCCAGTTCCTCTCTCCAGTTCTCCCCCACAGAAGTGGGATGAAGCCCCATTCCCTGCGCAATAAAATCCCCACACTTAAGGGCAGCCTCCTGCTGCCTGTCAAATGTGGTTGAATCAATTGCCGGAAAAATGCATTTTACAACCCCATCCTTTTTTATCTTCCCGATAACCTCATCAAAATCCCCGTCAAACGCCTCATCATACAGATGGGCATGAGTATCTATAAATTGAATCATCTGCGTAAAGTATATTCCATATTCTCTGTTGCGGAAACCTTCCCCTCCAACTCCAACTGCAGCAGCAGAAAGGAGACATCTCCCCAATCCATTCCACATGAGGCGGCTATAAACTCAACCCCCATAGGTTTACCGGACCTTAAAGATAGCAATATTTTCTCTTTACCCGCCACATCATGGGAAAATAATTGGGGCTGCAACACAGTCTCTGAAAAAATCCCATCATTCCACCCCAGTGCTGAGGGGATGGTGGCTGCCGAGCTGTATATGGCTGCCACATTTTTAGCAATCAGGTAATTGCATCCAAAGGAGTTGGGATCGGTAATTCTCCCGGGTATGGCAAATATTTCCCTGTTGTAACCGTTTGCAAACTCTGCTGTAATCATAGAACCACCTTTAACCCGGCTCTCCACTACAACCAGAGCCTGTGAGATTGCAGCTATTATCCTGTTCCTCTTTATAAAGTTCATCCTATGGGGAGGGGTCCCCCTTGGGAATTCGGTAAGTATCCCCCCTTTTGAGAGCATCTGCACAGCCACTGATCTATGTCGGGAAGGGTATATCACATCTATTCCATTGGGGAGTACCGCCACTGTGGGGAGGTTGTGCTCCATTGCCGCCTTGTGCGACTCAATATCTATCCCATAGGCCAGGCCGCTTACCACCAGAGGGGAAAAGGGTGCCAAGTGCTCCATTATCCTGTTGCAACACTCCTTGCCATACGAAGAGGCAAGTCGGGTCCCTACAACAGAGATACTCCTTGGAGCGGCCAGATCTGCAGAACCTTTGAAATATAACATAAAAGGGGCGTCACGACACTCCTGCAACAGGGGAGGATATCCGGAATCCCTATAAAAAATGAGCCTTATCCCTTTTTGCAGGCACCATTGGATCTCATCCTCAGCCCATCTGAGATTATGTGCAGAAAAAGCATCCTGCAGCAGCTCCCCCACAGATGGCACCAAGGACTCCCTCTCCTTATATATCTGCTGCGCCGAGCCATATTTATCCAACAATGAACATACAATTTGGGGCTTGTACAAAAAGGCCTTTGCCATTGCACACCTGAGTGTAATTTCATCAACCATTTTTTGCCCCTAAGATAAGAGAGAGGCAAAAAGCTCCTTTTTGAAAAAAGAAAAACCATCCCCTTCATCCAAAAGTTTTTCTCTTTTTGGAAAAGGAGATGGCTAAAAAAAGAAATTTTTCCTCTATATGATGAGCATAGCGTCGCCATAGGTACCAAACTGGTACCCCTCTTTAAGGGCAACTTTGTATGCATTCATAACATTATCAAAACCTCCAAAAGCCGCAACAGACATGAGCATTGTAGAGAGCGGCATATGGAAATTGGTTACAAGGGCATTGGCAACCGCAAACGGGTAAGGTGGGAAAATGAATTTGTTTGTCCACCCCTCATAAGGTTTCACCTCATTCTTGGTTGTAACAGGTGTCTCCAAAGCACGCAATACAGTAATACCAACTGCAAAAACCTTGTGACCCTCCAATTTGGTCTCATTAATCTTTCTTGCAGTCTCCTCCGTAATGAACATCTGCTCTGAATCCATCTTATGCTTTGACAAATCCTCAACATCAACTTTTCTGAAATGGCCCAAACCCATATGAAGTGTAAGGAAAGTGCTGTTTACATCCCTGATCTCCATCCTTTTGAAAAGCTCCCTGCTGAAGTGCAGACCAGCCGCAGGGGTAGCAACCGCCCCCTCATTCCTGGCAAAGATTGTATGGAATCTCTCGTTGTCAATCTCCTCCGGTTTTGTCCTCACCCATTTTGGTATTGGAAGCTCACCAACTGAGAACAGGGCATCCCTGAACTCCTCATAGCTTCCGTCATAAAGGAACCTGAGTGTCCTGCCCCTTGAAGTTGTATTGTCAATCACCTCTGCAACAAGTGAATCGTCCTCTCCAAAATAGAGTTTGTTTCCAATCCTTATCTTTCTTGCAGGATCTACAAGCACATCCCAAAGACGCTGCTCCCTGTTAAGCTCCCTAAGCAGGAACACCTCAATCTCAGCACCAGTCTTCTCCTTGTTTCCGTTCAGTCTTGCCTTGAACACCTTTGTATCATTGAATACAAAAGTATCCCCTGCCTCCATATAGTTTATAATGTCCTTGAAATATTTGTGCTCTATCTCTCCAGTATCCTTATGCAGCACCATCATTCTGGATTCATCTCTGAACTTTGCAGGATATTTGGCAATCTGCTCAACTGTAAGGGGAAAATTGAATTGCGATAATTTCATGATATATTACTGTTTACAAAAAATCAAAAGTATTAGTTATACGAAAAAACCAGACAAATGTTTCATTTTTTCATAATACTTTCCAAATCTTCCATATTCAAGGCCTTATCTGCAGTAAATCCTCCAGAAGAACTCCTTCTTAATCCCGACAGATAACCGCCGCTTCCAAGGGCCGCACCAACATCCCTTGCAAGGGACCTGATATATGTCCCCTTGCTGCAGCTTACCCTGAGAACAAGACGGGGAAGGGAGAATTCCACTATCTCCAGGTCATAAATTGTAATCCTGGAAGGCTTCATTACAACCTCTTCTCCAGCCCTTGCCATTTCATACGCACGGGTACCATCTATCAGTTTGGCAGAAAACACAGGAGGAATCTGGTCCTGCTCCCCAATAAACTTGGGAATCATCTGTTGTACCATCTCAAGGGTGATATGCTCATACGGATAGGTACAATCAATCTCCTTCTCCATATCAAAACATGGAGTGGTAGCACCCAGCTCTATCTGGGCAATATACTCTTTCTTCTGGGCCTGCAGGGCCTCCGCCTGTTTGGTAGCTTTACCCAGACACACCAACAGCACCCCCGTAGCAAGGGGATCCAAAGTGCCGGCATGTCCAACTTTCAGATTCTTTTTTCGGAAATGTTTCTGGGCAATGAATTTTACTTTCCTGACAACATCTGCGGAAGTCCACCTGTACGGCTTGTCAAATGGGAGCACAATACCCCCTGGATAATCATCTATATTGTTTCCGAGTGGCAGAAGATTATCCTTGTCTATTGTCAAAAACTCGCTCATCAATTATTTGCAGGCAATCTTCTCAACTCTTCTTGCGTGTCTTCCACCCTCAAAATCAGCGGCAAAATAAGCCTTGACAATCTCCTTGGCCAACTCAACTGAGATAAAGCGTGCAGGAAGAGAAAGGATGTTCGCATCATTGTGCTGTCTTGCCAAAGAAGCAAGCTCCGGATTCCAGCAGATTGCAGCCCTCACTCCCTGATGCTTGTTCAATGTCATGCTTATTCCGTTTGCAGAACCGCACATTGCAACGCCACAACAAACCTCACCCGACTCAACAGCCTGAGCAAGAGGGTGTGCAACATCGGGATAATCCATACTCTCTGTAGAGTGTGTTCCAAAATCCTTGACCTCAAAACCAAGCTCGTTCAACAAAGGTTTCAATGCCTCTTTAAGTTCGTAGCCTGCATGGTCTGCAGCCATTCCAATAATTTTTGCCATAATTAAAGTTTTTAGTCTATTGTGTCTTTTTACGTATCTCCTTTACCTTGTCAACAACATTGTCTATCCTCAGGATATAAGGATAGAACGCATTGTCATCCAATACTGTATATCTGCCAAAGAGCCCGCTCAACTGCAGCAGGACAACCTCTTTGGACTCATTCCACTCCCCTTTGCGCGGCACAACACCGTTCTGTCTGGCATATTCAAGGAATCCACCCTCCAAATCTATTGTTGCAATCAGTTTCTCAAGAGATTCAAAATCCTTTACCTCCCTCAAACTGCTCCTGTACCTGTCTGCAAGGATATTGCTGTATTTTATAATGAGGCTCTTGCGGTTACATGCAATAAGGAAATCGGTCACCCCAACAGTATCTATCGGGACAAAAATATCTGGGATAATTCCTCCCCCTCCATACACCGCTTTTCCCTTAGGTGTAAGGAATTTGAGGGAATCCACCCTCCTTATGCTGTCTGCAGAGACCATCTCCCCATGCCTGTACCTCTCTATGATATCCAACTGATAATCCTGGGAATAAGGTTTCTGGATACATCTTCCGGTTGGGGTATAAAACCTTGCAACTGTAAGCCTTATGCCAGACCCGTCTGTAAAGTTCACAGGCTCCTGCACCAATCCTTTGCCATAAGAGCGTCTGCCAAGAATTGTTCCCCTGTCATTATCCTGAATGGCTCCTGCAAAAATCTCAGAAGAAGAAGCGGAATTCTCATTTACAAGCACATACAGATTCATATCCTTGAATGCCCCCCTGCCATCTGCATAAAAATCCTGTCTTGGTCTGTGTCTCCCCTCCATATATACAATGAGCTCTTTGGAATTTAGGAACTCATTGGTAAGGAGAAGAGCCTGATCCAAATACCCTCCAGTATTGTCCCTCAGGTCAAATATAAGATCCTTCACCCCAGCCTCAACAAGAGGAATCATAGCCTGAATGAACTCCTTGTAACTTGTCCTTCTGAACTTGGAGAGTTTGATATACCCCAACCCGTCCTCAAGGACCAAAGAGACATCCACACTCTTTACCGGAATCTTGTCCCTTATAATCTCAAATGGAATGAGCTCCTGCAAATTATCCCTTTTCACCTGCACATTCACCTTGGAACCCTTTGGCCCCTTGAGCATCTTTACAAGTGAATCCTGGTTCATCTTCACCCCGGCAACAGTTTTCCCCTCAACAGTTATAATCCTGTCTCCCGACAACAGTCCCGCCTTCTGTGACGGGCCACCCGGAATGACGCTTATTACAATGGCGGTATCTGCCGGAACATTGAACTGGATTCCAATTCCACTGAAGTTACTCTCCAAAGACTCATCTGCCGCAACAAGATCTGTTGGAGGAAGATAAATGGAATGGGGATCGAGATTCTGCATCACTTCCGGCAACACCTTCTCCACAACATCCTTGTAGTCTATTGAATCAACATAGTTCTTCTCAATCTGGTCCAGTACAAGTATAAGCTTTTCCCATTTGCCGGCATCCACATTAAGGAGCTTCCTCTCTTTTGTACATCTGCCCACATACATGCTGCATATAAGCAGCAGCATAACAACCCATAAAACAAGGGTAAAACTCCGGCGCTTCCTCTCTTCCATACTCTTCTCTTTTTTAATCACCCAACTCTTCCGCTGTAATCTGCTCTACAACAACTCCCGCCCTCACAAGCAAATTTACACCATCTGTAACCCTGTAGGCATCCCTATAAACCACTCTCACAATACCTGCCTGTATGATAAGCTTCGCACACTCCATACAAGGAGCTGCAGTAACATACAAAGTTGCACCGGCACTGCTGTTGTTGGATTTGGCCATTTTGGTAATTGCATTGGCCTCCGCATGCAGCACATACGGTTTGGTACACCCCTGCTCATCCTCACAAACATTCTCAAATCCACATGGAGTACCATTGTATCCGTCAGAAATAATACTCCTATCCTTAACAATAAGGGCCCCAACCTGCCTGCGCACGCAGTAGGAATTCTTTGCCCATATTCCAGCCATCTTAAGATAGCTTTTGTCAAACTGGAGCTGCTTTAAACTCATAATTAACTGTTTTGCTGATACATATAACGTTTGATACTCTTCTTAGGAGTCTTCTCAAACTCCTCCGGAACAAGTCTCACACCTGCAATCTTGGAATAGTTTGGCATATCAACATTCACTGCCGCAATATTCTCCTCCATCTTATTCAGAAGAGCCACCTTATCCAAACCGTCCTTACCTGCAAGCTCAACATCCGGATAAACAAGAGCAACCAGTTTGCCGCCGGCATCTATCACCAATGACTCAATTACATACGGCATATTGTTTATAGCGCTCTCTATCTCCTCCGGATAAATGTTCTGACCTGAAGGGCCAAGAATCATGCTCTTGCATCGGCCTTTAATGAACAGGTATCCGTCCTCATCAATAATACCCATATCTCCTGTCCTCATCCAGCCATCCTCTGTGAATGATTCCGCAGTAGCCTCATCATTCTTATAATAACCCAACATCACATTATCACCCTTAACCTGAATCTCTCCCGGAACATTTACAGGGTCTGAAGAATCAATCCTTATCTCCATTCTTGGAGCCGCCTTGCCACAAGAGAACAATTTTGTCTTATCCCATGGGGCATAAGAGATAATAGGGGCACACTCTGTCATACCATATCCAACGGTATAAGGGAAACCTATCTTGTTAAAGAACTCGTCCGCCTCCCTGTTGAACGCGGCACCACCAACAATAATCTCGTAGAATTTGCCTCCGAAAGTCTTCACAAGCTCCCCCTTTATCCTCTCCTGCAACATCTGGTCAATCAAAGGAAGCTTCAAAAGCACCTTCATACTGGTCTTATTGAGGATAGGTTGCAACTTCTGTTTGTATATCTTCTCAATGATAAGGGGAACGGAAATGATTACATCCGGCTGTATGGTGGCAAACGCCTCCATAATGATTCTCGGACTTGGTACTCTTGTAAGGAAATGGACATGGGCACCCACTGTCATCTCAAACAGGAACTCAAACATCATTCCGTACATGTGTGCTGTAGGGAGCATGGAAACAACATTGGACTTGTTATTTATTATAGGAACAACCTCTTTGCCAAACAGCACATTGCTCAACAATGCCCTGTAAGGGATCATAACACCTTTGGAAAAACCTGAAGTACCGCTGGTATAATTGATCATGGCCAACTCATCACCATTAGCCTCCTTATGATAATTTATATCTCCCGGGCCAAAGCTCTTTGGATATTTTTTTCCAAACTCCTGGTTCAAATGCTCCCTTGCATGTGTAATCTCCTCTCTTCTTGAGCATAGCAAAGAGAAATCATTAATAAGGATAATGGCCTCCAAATCCGGCATCTCACTCTCAGAAAGATTCTCCCACACCATGTCACCAACAAACAGCACTCTTGAATCGGAATGGTTTACAATATGGTGCACATTACCCGGCTTGAACTCATGCAAAATTGGAACTGGAACTGCGCCATAGGTAATACATGCAAGGAACACAACGCCCCAATTGGCCTGGTTTCTCGAACATATTGCAATCTTGTCGCCTTTCTTCACATCACAGGTCTCAAAAATGATATGTAGCTTCTCAATCCTCCTTGCAACATCCCTATAATACAATGTAACGCCTTTAAAATCAGAAAGAGCAGGGCAATCCCAATTTTTTCTGAAACTCTCTTCCAAAATTTTATTTAACGATCTTTCCATGATATAAAATGTTTTTAAATACTCTATTTGCAATTCTGCAGCTGGCACAAATTTGAATACAAGCCACCTGCCTCTATAAGTGTATCATGCGTACCCCTCTCAATAATCTTCCCTTCCTTAAGGACAACAATCTCATCGGCATTCCTGATTGTGGAGAGCCTGTGTGCAATCACTATTGATGTCCTGTTCTTCATAAGGTTCGCAAGAGCATCCTGCACCAGTCTCTCGCTCTCTGTATCAAGTGCAGAAGTAGCCTCATCCAAAATAAGGATTGGAGGATTCTTAAGTACAGCACGGGCAATAGAGAGCCTTTGTCTCTGTCCCCCGGAGAGTTTTGCTCCCCTGTCTCCAATATTTGTCTGATACCCATTCTCCATCTGCATGATGAAATCATGTGCATTTGCAATTCTTGCCGCCCTCTCAACATCCTCCCGGGTAACATTCTCCATTCCAAAGACAATATTGTTATACACCGTATCATTGAAGAGAATCGCCTCCTGGGTAACAATACCCATCACCGATATAAGACTCTCCATAGTATAATCCTTAATGTTCTTCCCATCAAGAAGAATCTCCCCATCCTCAATATCATAAAATCTTGGCAACAAATCCGCCATAGTGGATTTTCCTCCTCCCGACGGTCCCACAATTGCCACCATTTTCCCTTTCTTAATCTCCAGATTTATATTTTTGAGGACCGGCTCCTGCCCATATGCAAAATTCACATTGCGGAACTCTATCCCCTCTTTGAAATCCTCCAATTCCACAGCATACTCCCTCTCCTTTATAGGATTATCTACATCCAGAATGGCAAAAAGTCTCCTGCCCGAAACCATACCCCTCTGAATACTCGCATAAGCCTTTGATATAGCCTTGGCAGGTTCAAGCACCCTCCAATAAAACCCAATATATACCACAAATGCCGGCATATCCATCCCCAGCTCCCCTCTCAGTTGTAACCTCCCTCCATAAAACAATACAGAAGCGGCAACTGTAATACCAAGGAACTCAGAAAGAGGCGATGCCATCTCCTGTCTGTTGAACATATTCTTGCTACTGGTCTTGTGCTTTAAGTTGGTATCTTCAAAATTCCCGTCAACATATTTACGGGCATTAAAAGCCTTAATAATCCTTATTCCCGATATCGCCTCCTCAAAATGGCTCACAATCCTGCCCATCAACGACTGGGTATCAGCAGCCTTTCTCTTGAGAGTCCTGCTTATCTTCCCAATCACCAGTGCAGAAAACGGCAAAGTGAGAAGTGTGACCATAGTAAGTTTTGGAGACATATAGAAAAGTGCCGCCAAAAAGCCAATAATCAGGAGCGGCTCCCTGAACAGCACATGGAAACTGTCAGCCACACCATTCTGCACCTCTGTAACATCATTTGAAATGGATGAAAGGATATCACCCTTTTTGTGGTTATGGAAATATCCCACATGCAGGGAGGTAATCTTCCTGAACAGATCCTTCCTTATATTCTGCATTATATAGGTTCGCATATCCACCAGAATTCTCTGGGACAGATATCTTGTAATGTTTGACAACAAAGAGGCCACCACAAAAAATCCGCACACGAACATAAGCCCCTTCATCATACCGCTCGCTGTCATTATCCTGGCGAGATAATAAGAGAACAGCTGCTCAAAATATGCAGGGTCAAGGGCAAAAGCAGGCCTTACCAGCTGGGTATCCACACTCTCCGGCTGGAACAGAACTGTAAGTAGCGGATCTATCAACGCATAATTGACAACTCCAAAAATCACAGACAGGATTGACAGGGCCAAATAACCCGGCCAGAACCTCCTATACGGTTTGGCATACGCCAATAGCCTTTTAAAATCGTTCATTATTCTTCAAAATCTACATATTCCCCTATCTCCTTGTCAATAACCTTCTCCTGCTTGGGTATATCAGATATAATTACTTTACCTTCCTCTTTTTTCTTTTCAAATCCGTTTGATCCAAACGCTCCACCATTAAAGCCTCCTTTCTGTACCTTTCTCTTTATGAACCATGCCAACAAAATTGGGAACAACCTTCCCATCAGCCATATAAAAAGGCAAAAGAACAGCAGAAATGTTATAAATCCTTCCATCAGCTACACTCTTTTTAATTTGCCGGTATCCAAAGTCCACAAATACTCCTTGCCATCAGTACACTTTATTTTAAGCACCCCTTCCCCTGCAAAACGAACTTCAGATTCCCTATCTATTTTTTTCTTCTTGTCCGCAAACTCCAATCTGCTGCCATCCAAAGAGAACAGGAGCAACTGGGATGGAGCCTTGAGCAACCAATACTGCTTGCCACCCAATTCTACTATCTGCGGCAACTCCTTGACAAACTCCGGTGACACAAGATCCTTAAAGCCAGCCATCCTGTTGCCGGAAATATCGTACCAAGAAATAGTATTGTCGTCGTTAAGAACAACAAATGAGTATTTCTGACCATTTATTCCCTCTACAAGTTGCGGCCCCAGAACTGCACTCTTCTGCAATTTTGCCGGATATCCATAAACAAACCGGCCCAATCTGTCCAGCAGATAAACTTTGTTTCCCGACACAAACAGCATCTGGAGTCTCCCGTTACCGTACAAATCAACCTGCTGCACATATCCGCAAATAGGTGTCTGGAACGGAATTGCCCAAATACCCTTTTTGTTGGCATCCATATATCTGAGACGCATATTTGGCAGCTGCTCCAAATAAGCATCGCTCTTCTTTGCAACATCTTTTACCAGATATGGTCCCTCAGGTAAGGCAATAGTGCTGTCAATTGCAAAATTCATCTCAACACCATCCTCCCTGGCCTTTGGTTGAGGCAGCTTTTCAAGCATCATTGAGCAATACTCCACATCCATCGCACTCTCTCCATCCCTATGCAGGACATCTGCAACAAGATATCCAAAATTCTTCACTTTCAATCCTCTGTCAATAGCTGCTGCAGGATAAGGTTTGAACACCTGCAGAATGGAATCTCCCCCCTCCTTCACATTGGCCAATATCTTTACGGAGGCCTCTTTGTCCAGATAATCACTTAGAGGCGTCTGTGAAAGATAATCCTCCAGAGTGAAATATATCGCACTCCCATTGGCAAAATCATCAAGCACCTTCTTTGGTCCCAATACTGTCCAGGCCCCAAGCTTGAGCATATACTCCTCAGAGCAATGTGAAAAGAGCTCTCCAAACACCGAGGCAATGTAACCCTTATATCTGAAAGGGAGCGGCTGCTCAATCTTATCCCTCTCCACTACGGCAGAAATCACATTGTTTAGTCCAAAACTATGTTTCCCCTTTATCAGCGTAATCCACTCACACTTTTCACCAAACTTGCAATATGCGCTCACAAGCTCCTCTATCCCCAATGAATCCACCCATGCCAAAGGCTCTACAGCGCTATCCCCCATCGCCTGTTTCTGCAAATAGGCAAACGAGCCGGCCTTCTTCTGCATCTGCTGGTAGAGTGTATGCCCTTTCATATAATCATGTATGCTGGAAAACGGAAGAGATACAGCAAATACTACAGAAGATGGCAACACCTTGCCCATTCCACTCTTTTTACCATGCAAGTTGCTATAAATATTTGAGAAACGGGACTCATCATCCCCATTGGCCAATACCCCATCCAACGAAAGCTTTCCATCGGCAACAGAAAGGGAAAAACAGCTCCACGATGCAAACTTCATTACAAAATCGGAATAGCCCAAAAAATCTCTGGCCACCGAGCCGGAGAAGAGCTTGCCAATCTGGTTATGGTTTATATAAACACAAGAGGTTGCCCCATGCTTCTTGAGAAGGTCCTCAAATTCTGTCTTGTCGAGAATGGAGGTACTGTTCTCTATGTGTCTTATGGAACTCTCAAGCACATAAGATGATGTACTTGCCAAAAGAAGCCCTTTATGCACAGTTGCATAAAGTCCGTCGGGAAGAGAATAAATTACAGCATCATTATATCTGCGTTTGGAATTTCCATCCCCTTGAAGCATCCTTACCACCTCATCCTGAGCCACACCTGAGAGGTTTGCTATCTGCAGGAATGAGACACTGTTTTTTGCAGAGTAATGCAAAGAGTAAAGCAAAGGGACATTTGAAAGGCTCTGGTGCTCCAACAACCACTGCTGCAATTTCACCAGTCCGTTCTCCATGTCAAGCATTCCACGGGCATAAGAGAGTGTATCCTGCAACAAGGGAGCATATTCAGCAAGGTGCTTGAAGTCAATTACAACAACAGCATCGCTTGGAACTCCACTATATACAGAGATCTCTTCTCCTACCACATAATCACCTTTTCCACTTTCATTGGAGAGGTTTACAAACAGCAAAACAATAGCCGCAGCAAGAACCACAACAGCCATTGTACTCCACAACACAATCCTTTTATAATTACTCATCAGTCATCCTAACTTACTAACTTGCAAATATACTCAAATAAGAGCCGGTTTCCAAATTTTGGGCATTGCCCTATTGGAAACCGGCTCCTCTATATAAAGGGTTATCCCTTAAAATGGAAGATCACCCCCGTCATCCTCAGCCTCATTCACCTGAACACTCATAAAAGGATCAATAGCAGGCTGCATTTGAGCGGCAGCCTCCACACCCTCACGCTGAATTCTCCAGGCTCTGACATCTGTGTACCATCTGCCGTTGAACTCTCTCGACTCTATATTCACAGAGACAAGCAACTGCTCACCTGCATTGTAAGATGCCAGCTCATTAACTTTATCCTGCCCCCACACATTCATACAGATTTTTCTCGGATACTGTTCAACAGTCTCAACAATAAAATCCTGTTTGCTCCATGGACCCCTTGCACTTGTTCCACTCTGAACAGCAAGTTTGTCCAACAATTTACATTTGATATCTATAGCCATCTCTATTTTTTTGCTTTCTTCTCAGCCGGTTTCTCCACAGCCTTCTTAACCTTAATAAGCTCAACATCAAAAATTAGAGTTGAGTAAGGAGGAAGATCCTCGCTCATCTGTCTTGGTCCGTAGCCCAACTCATAAGGGATCCATAGGGTCATTTTTCCACCCTCACCTACAAGCTGCAAACCCTCGGTCCAACCTGTAATCACTCTGTTAAGAGGGAATGAAGCAGTCTCTCCTCTCTCATATGAAGAATCAAACACAGTACCATCCATTAGAGTACCTTTGTAATGTACCTCAACAGTATCTTTCTCAGTTGCCCTTACATCATTACCAGGGTCCTCAATTTTGTACTGAAGGCCGCTTTGGGTCTGCTGAACACCCTCATTCTTTGCATTCTCCGCCAAGAAAGCTGCCTGCTCTTTCTCTTTAGTTCTCTGTTTGGCAATCTGAACTTTTGTCATGTAATTGTTGATAACCATTCCAGCTCTCTGCTCTGAAATCATAAGCTCATTACCGTTCTCAACATCTTTAATTGCCTCCATAATCTTGCTGTAATTCAAACCCTCAAGACCTGAACCCTTAATCATCTGGCCAAAAGAGACACCTACAGCATAACTTACTGTGTCAACCTGAGCTTTAGTAACACCCTCAATCTGAGGTGCAGAATTACCGCCACATGAAGCGAATACCGCTGCTGCCAAAACAAATGCAGCAAAAAATTTCATTACTTTCATTTCTTAAATCTTTATGTTATTAATTATTTCTTCCGTTTGGCAGGAGAGGTAACATAAACAGCTGCACATCCGAGCAATGCCGCCACAAGGGAGGTCCCCAGAATCGCCACCTTTCCTATATTTATCAGACTCTGGCTCTCAAAAGCCAGGCCATCAATGAATATCGACATTGTAAAACCTATTCCCGCTATTATACCCAGAGCAAACACCTGTTTCCAACTGACTCCGGCAGGAAGCTCTGCAATACCGCTTTTCACAGCAATAAAGCTCAGAAGTGTTATTCCTATAGGTTTTCCAAACAACAATCCAAAGAACACACCCACTGCCACAGTAGGGATTGGGAAGGCAAATATATCTCCCGACAGCTCAACACCTGCATTTGCCAACGCAAAAACCGGCATGATGAAGAAAGTCACCCAAGGGTGGAGACTTGCCTCAAACTTATGCATAAGGGGATTGATATTATCCACATTCTTATAGATCTGATGTATTATATGATGCTGCTCCGCATTGGCAAGCACCTCAACCTCACTGTTTCCGGCAGCCTTGAACTTGTCAACCCAGTACTTCATGTTCACTGTAAACCTCACCTCGTTTATAACGGTCCTTGACGGGATGGTAAGAGCCAGCAGAACACCCGCAATTGTTGCATGTATTCCCGACATATAAACAAAATACCACAGCAATATACCCGGGATGACATACAGCAGCACATTGGTAACCTTCTTTCTGTTAAGCACAAACAGGAATGCAACCACTATTGCAGCATATAGCAGCATATCCAGGTGAAGTGCGTGTGACGGGTAGAAGACAGCCAGCACAATTATCGCCCCCAAATCATCTACAATTGCAAGTGCTGTAAGAAACACCTTGAGTCCCAATGGGGCCCTCTTGCCCAAAAGGGAAAGGACACCTATGGCAAAAGCAATATCGGTTGCCATGGGGATACCCCAGCCCGAAACACTGTCGGGATTGGAATAATTGAACAATGTATATAAGATTGCAGGGACAATCATTCCACCCACAGCTGCAAATATTGGCAAGGCAGCCTGTTTGAGTGATGAGAGCTCACCCACAAGCATCTCCCTCTTTATCTCAAGCCCCACCACAAAGAAGAATATTGCCATCAGGGCATCATTTATCCAATGTTCCAATGACATGCTCAAGGAAAAACTGCCTATTGTAATTCCCATTTCAGTTTTCCAAAGTTCATGCAAAGGTGCCAGTTGAGGCACGTTTGCCGCCAAAAGGGCAATTACCGCACAAACCATAAGCAGGATTCCCCCAATCGCCTGATTGTGGAGGAAAGACTGTATAAATCTCTTTACTCTATCCATATTTTTTTTGTTAAACTATCCCCTCTCTTAGAATGTCATGAATATGTATAAGCCCCACATATCTCTCCCCATCAAGCACTACTACAGAAGTAATCTTGTTCTTTTCCATAATCCTGAATGCATTTACCGCCAAATCACCCTTCCCAATAACTTTAGGATTACGGCTCATTATATCTTTAGCTTTCAGATTCTGCAGCGGTTCCCCCCTCTCTACCATACGCCTCACATCACCGTCTGTAATGATTCCCATAAGTGAATCATCCTCATCCAAAACAACTGTAGCCCCCAATCTGTTTTGGGATATATTTATTATTGTATTCTGAATTGTCTCCTGTGGTCCCACATTCGGACGGACCTGCGGATCTATAAGGTCCTCCACCCTCAAATACAATCTCTTGCCCAAAGAGCCACCAGGGTGATATTTTGCAAAATCCTCAGGTGAGAACCCCCTCATCTTGAGTAGGCACACCGCCATTGCATCCCCCATTACAAGCTGGGTGGTGGTACTTGATGTGGGTGCCAGATTATTGGGGCACGCCTCCTCCTCTACAGTTGCCCTTATCAAATAATCTGAATGCTGGGCCAGGTAGGACTCCACATTGGATACCATTGCAACAAGTTTGTTCCCCATCCTCTTTATAAGTGGCACAAGCACTTTAATCTCCGGAGTATTGCCGCTCTTGGAGATACACATCACCACATCCTCAGGCTGTATAATTCCCAAATCACCATGAATGGCATCTGCCGCATGCATAAAAATTGCCGGAGTTCCTGTAGAATTGAGTGTTGCAACAATCTTGTTCCCAATTATTGCACTTTTACCTATTCCGGTAATGACAAGACGCCCTTTTGAATTGTATATAAGATCCAGTACTGCAACAAATTCATCATCCACATAAGGTTTAAGCTTCTCAACCGCTCTGGCCTCTTTATCTATCACACTTGTGGCTATTCCCTTTAAATCCATTTGCACATTTCCCATAAAAAAAATTTTGCAGTAAATAAACTATTAGGTAACTTAGAGCCACAAAGGTAAGAAAAAAGAGACTTCACCCCATTATTTTTTATAATTGTATGCAGGTTACATCGGAAATCTTACACGGAAAACTTAAAGAGTTCTTCGGTTTTGATTCATTCAAAGGAGATCAGGAGGCCATAATAAGACACCTTATTGAGGGCAACAGCACTTTTGTCCTAATGCCTACCGGTGGCGGCAAATCATTATGCTACCAGTTGCCGGCCTTAGTGATGCCGGGCACAGCAATTGTAATTTCACCACTCATTGCCCTGATGAAGAATCAGGTTGATGCAATCCGTGGTTTTGTTGCGAATAAAGATGGTATTGCCCACTTCCTTAACTCATCCCTGAACAAGACCCAGCTGCAGGAGGTGAAGGATGACTTGCTCAGCGGTGCAACAAAATTGTTGTATGTGGCACCGGAATCCCTCACCAAAGAGGAGAACATACAACTTCTCAGACAATGCAAGATTTCTTTCTATGCAGTGGATGAAGCACATTGTATCTCAGAGTGGGGACATGACTTCAGACCTGAATACAGAAAGATACAACCTATAGTAAACGAGATTAGCAAGGCCCCTATCATAGCCCTTACAGCTACCGCCACACCTAAGGTACAGTCAGACATCCAGAAGAACCTTGGCATGGCAGATGCAAAAGTGTTCAAATCCTCTTTCAACAGGGCAAACCTCTACTATGAGATGAGGCCTAAGGTGAATACCGAGAAAGAGATTATAAAGTTCATAAAAGGCAACCCGGGAAAATCGGGAATCATATACTGTCTGAGCCGCAAGAAGGTAGAGGAGCTGGCTGAGCTGCTTAATGTGAACGGCATAAAGGCCCGCCCTTATCATGCCGGGCTCGACGCCGCAACAAGATCAAATAACCAGGATCTCTTCCTTATGGAGGAGATAGATGTGATTGTGGCAACAATCGCCTTTGGAATGGGTATAGACAAGCCTGATGTAAGGTTTGTAATACACTACAACATACCAAAGAGCCTTGAGGGGTATTATCAGGAGACGGGAAGGGCCGGCAGGGACGGAGGTGAAGGGCAATGTATCACATTCTACAGCTACAAGGATATCCAAAAACTGGAAAAATTCATGCAGAGCAAACCTGTGGCTGAGCAGGAGATAGGGAAACAGCTGATAAATGACACAATTGCCTATGCAGAATCCAACCAGTGCAGAAGGAAAACCCTGCTCAACTATTTTGGAGAGCAATATACACAGGACAATTGTGGCAACTGCGACAACTGCCTCTACCCTAAAAAACAGTTTGAGGGGAAAGAGTATCTTACAACAGTGCTTGAGCTTGTCACAGGTATTAAAGAGAATTTTAAGGCAGACCATCTTGCCAATATATTGGGAGGAGTTACAAACTCCATCATCAAATCATACCACCACAATAATCTGGAGTGGTTTGGCATTATTCCTGGTAAAGAGAGCCGATTCTGGCTTGCTGTAATAAGACAGGCCATTGTAATGCAATACCTGTATAAGGATATTGAGAAATATGGACTTGTTTCCGCTACAGAGAAAGGTCTTGAATTCCTTGCAGCACCTCACTCAATAATGATTACAGAGGACAGGGAATTTGCCAACACAGATGACGATGATGATGTTGCAACAATTGGCACCACCAAACATCAGGGTGGAGGTGGAGATGCCACACTGCTTGCAATGCTCAAAGATGTGAGACACTCACTCTCCAAAAAACTCAAGCTTCCGGCTTTTGTAATCTTTGGAGACCCGTCTTTAGAGGATATGTCAATAATGTACCCTGTCACACTGGAGGAACTTAAGAATTGCCAGGGAGTTGGAGAGGGCAAGGCCAGGAAATTTGGAAAAGAGTTCATAAGCCTTATCGCCAAATATGTGGAGGAGAATGAGATTGACCGCCCTACAGATTTTGTTGTAAAGAGTGTAGCCAACAAATCACTCAACAAAGTATATATAATACAAAGTGTTGACAAGAAGATTCCTCTCGACGAAATTGCTGATGCAAAACATATGGAGCTTGAGCAGGTTTATGACGAGCTTGAGGCCATAGTCAGTGCCGGAACAAAAATCAATATTGATTACTACATAAGGATGATCATAGATGAGGATAAAGTTGATGAAATCTATGAATACTTTAAGGAGGAGGCCACTTCAGACTCTGTAAATGAGGCCATGAAGGCACTTGGCCCGGACTATACAGAAGAGGAGGTAAGGCTCATAAGGATAAAATTCCTTTCTGAGCTTGGAAACTAGGAGGGTCCCCCTGCAGTAAAAGAAAAGATGGTAACATTCCAATGTCACCATCATTTTTCTTTATATGTTCATCCATGTGATCTCCTTGTCCCTCCCCCAATACGTGAGCTGTTTCTTTGCATAGTGGCGGGAGTTCCTTTTTATCAGTTCTACTGCTGTCTCCAAAGAGTGCTTCCCATCAAAATAATCAAAAATCTCCCTGTACCCCACAGTCTTTAAAGCGGGAAGGTCCTTATATGGCACCAACCCCTGAACCTCCTCAAGCAACCCCTGCTCCATCATTATATCCACCCTACGGTTTATTCTATCATAAAGTTCCTCCCTGTTGCGGTTCATCCCAATCTTTTTTATTGCAAAAGGGCGGACTTTCTTGGGGGCACTCTTCCAGTCAGAAAATTTCCTCCCGGTCTGCAATGTTACCTCCAGGGCCCTGACAACTCTCTGCGGATTGGCTATATCTATGGTGTCATACGAGGCTCTGTCAACTATCCTCAGTTCATTCCTCAAACTCTCAATCCCCTCATCTGCCAATCTTTGCATCAATGAATCCCTCAGAGAGAGGTCTGCAGGGGGAAAATCGTCCAACCCGTTACAGAGGGCATCTATATACATGCCGCTCCCCCCTACCATAACCAACCTTTCATGCTCTTTAAAAAGCTCTTCAAGCAACTCCATTGCCTCAAGCTCATAAAGGCCTGCGGTATAATATCGGGTTACACTATGGGTATGTATAAAATAGTGCCGCACCTCCTCCAGCTGCCTTGCCGAAGGGGATGCGGTACCAATATTCATCTCCTTGTATATTTGTCGGGAGTCACAATTGATGATTGGGGAACCGTACTCCTTGGCCAGTTCTATGGAATAATCAGTCTTTCCAACCCCAGTTGGGCCAAGGATTATTGTGAGCTCCTTCTCCATAAATCCTACTCCTCCCCCTCTGGAAGCTCATCATCCATAAATAGAGACTCCTCAGCAGAATCGTCTGAAGGCTCTGCATACTGGTCCATATCATCATATCCGTTTGCAAACTGCTCCGGGTTGCGGCCTTTCTCCGCCACACATCTTGGATATGAAGCCCTTCTGGACTCCTCAGCCTCGCCAATAAGGGTGAGCTTTATAACCCTATCCTTACGCAAATCAAAGACATACAACAGATTAACCTCTCCCTTCCCGATAGTTTTATCTATTGTAACCATATCTATTGAGCCGTCTCCCATATCAAAAAGACCGTACTCGCTCCTAACCTTTTCTGAGGCATCCAACCCTCTGAAGACCACCATCTGGTCTGGAGCAAAATCCAAATCATTGACAAGATAGTCATGAAGTTTGTACAGGGTTGTCTCCCCCTTTATCTCGTACTCCCTCATAAACACCTTACTGCCCGGTATTGAAGCTCTGTATCTGTAAATCATCCTGGAATAAACTTTAAAATATATGATTCCAAAGTTACAACATTTTTAACACTTGGCATTTGGTTAAAATCTTTCATTAATACATTTTTTTGCGTATCTTTACACTTTAGTATGGACACTAAGAAAACACCCGTCTCTGATTGTTTCAAAAGCATTTCTGCGCTTTCAACAGGCCTGTTCAAGGACAATGGAAGCAAGTTCCTCGCTTTTGCATATCCTGTAACTACAGAAGAGCAGGTCAAGGCTATCATACAGGATCTCAAGAAGGAGTATTATGACGCCCGCCACCACTGTTACGCCTACCGTCTCGGGCATACCGGAGCCACATGGCGCATGAATGATGACGGGGAACCGTCCTCTACAGCAGGCAGGCCTATTTACGGACAGATACTCTCCGCAGAACTCAGTGATATCCTTGTAGTTGTGGTGAGATATTTTGGAGGGATAAAGCTTGGTGTCCCAGGTCTCATCAGAGCCTACAAGAGCTCTACGGCAGATGCCATTGCCAATGCCACAATCATTGAGAAGATAGCAACAGAACCATACAACATAATCTTTGATTACCTGCAGATGAACTCTGTAATGAAGAGACTGAAAGATTTGAACCTCACTCCGACCAACCAGCAGTTCGACCTCAACTGCTCGCTCAGAGTAGATGTGAGACTTGCCCTTATAGGGAGTTTCCTGGAGAGCTTTGACAAACTGGAAGGGTGCCGCATAGAGAAGATTGAGCCTTCTGCGAGGGAAGATGAAGAAATTGAAAACATTTAAAAATTTAAGATATGCCTAAAAGTCTAATTTCCATTCACGATTTCACAAAGGAAGAGATGCTGCATGTTTTGGATGTAGCCCAGGAGTTTGAACAGAACAAAGTTCAGCCAATCCTGCGTGACAAGGTTATTGCAACTCTATTTTTTGAGCCGTCAACCAGAACCCGCCTGAGTTTTGAGACAGCTTCCAACCGACTTGGTGCCAGAGTTATAGGATTCTCAGACGCCGGCAACACCAGCGTAAGCAAAGGTGAGACCCTTAAGGATACCATAAAGATGGTTTCCAACTATGTAGATCTTATTGTTATGAGACACCCCCTTGAGGGAGCTGCCAGGTATGCATCTGAAGTTGCCTCTGTACCTGTGATAAATGCCGGGGACGGAGCAAACCAGCATCCATCACAGACAATGCTGGACCTGTTCACAATAAAACAGACTCAGGGCAGACTCAATGATCTTAAAATAAATATGGTGGGAGACCTCAAATACGGACGCACCGTACACTCGCTCCTTCAGGCAATGTCCCACTTCAACCCCGACTTCACCTTTACTGCTCCCGACGAGCTCAAGATGCCACAGGAGTACAAGGAGTTCCTGGACACAAAAGGGATCCCATACAGGGAGACCAGAGACCTTGAGGGAAGTCTCAATGACTGCGACATCCTCTACATGACACGTGTCCAGCAGGAGCGCTTTACAGACCCTATGGAGTATGAGAAGGTTAAAAACACATACAACCTTACAGCATCAATGCTTGGCAACGCCAAGGAGAACATGAAAATTCTCCATCCGCTGCCAAGAATCACTGAGATTGCCCAGGATGTTGATGACACAAAACATGCATATTACTTCAAACAGGCAGAGAATGGAGTATATGCCAGAATGGCCATCATTGCATATCTGTTGGGTTACAAATAATTTATCGGGAATAAAAAAGTTTGAATTATGGAAAAATGTGGAAAAGAATTGAAAGTGAGTGCCATTAAGAATGGTACTGTTTTGGACCATATACCAACCAACCAGCTGTTTAAGGTAATGAGTATTCTGGGGCTCAAGGATTGCCAGAACCAGATAACTTTTGGAATGAATCTCGACAGCAAGCTATTGGGAAAAAAAGCCATCATTAAAGTTTCCGACAGGTTCTTTGAGGAGACAGAGATAAACAAGGTTGCACTTGTTGCTCCACAGGCAAAAATAAATATCATAAAAGATTTTGAGGTTGTGGAGAAAAAGGTGCTTAGAGTGCCTGACGAGATTGTTGGAATTGTAAAATGCGCCAATCCAAAATGTATTACAAATCACGAGCCTATAACTACAAAATTTTCTACCAATTTTGACGGGGAAACATTCAAGCTCCATTGCCGCTACTGCGAAAAGGACACCGGCTCTGAAAATTTAAAAATTATAAGTGACAATTAAGGTATTTATTACTGATTGTTAGCATTTTTTCATATCTTTGGCAAGATATAACACAACTAAACTAAATTTAATAAATATATATCACAATATGAAAGCATACAACTTTAACGCAGGTCCTTGCGTACTTCCAAAACAGGCTATTGAGTCTGCTATTGAGGCTATCAGAGATTTCGACAACACAGGTATCGGAATCCTTGAAATTTCACACCGTACTCCAGGTTGGGAGAGAATCATGGCTGAGACAGAGCAGCTATGGAGAGAGCTTTTGAACATCCCTGAGGATTACGCAGTAATGTTCCTTGGCGGTGGTGCATCAACCCAGTTCTTTGAGGTTCCTGCAAACCTTCTTAAAACAAAAGCTGCATACCTTCAGACAGGTGTTTGGGCTAAAAAAGCTGCAAAAGAGGCAAAATTCTACGGAGAGGTTGAGATTGTTGCATCATCTGAGGACAAAACATACTCTTACATTCCAAAAGGATACACTATCCCTACAGATGTTGACTACTTCCACATTACAACCAACAACACCATTTACGGCACAGAGATTCACGAGGATATGGACTCACCTGTAACTTTGGTTGCAGATATGTCATCAGATATTATGAGCCGCCCTGTAGATGTTAAGAAATATGGTATGATTTACGGTGGTGCCCAGAAAAATGTTGGTCCTGCAGGTGTAACTTTCGTTATCGTTCGCAAAGACCTTCTTGGCAAAGTTGGCCGTCCTATCCAGACAATGGTTGACTACCGTACACACTATACAGAAGAGGCTAAGAACAGATCTATGTTCAACACTCCTCCTGTATTCCCTATCTTTGTAATGCACGAGACTCTTAAATGGGTTAAAGAGATGGGTGGTGTAGAGGCTATGTACAAAATCAACAAAGAGAAAGCAGAGCTTCTTTACAACGAGATTGACAGAAACCCATTGTTCGTTGGTACAGCTGCCAAAGAGGACCGTTCACTAATGAACGTATGCTTTGTAATGGCTCCTGGTAAAGAGGAGTTGCAGGACGAGTTCTTCAAATTTGCTAAAGAGCGTGGTATGGTTGGTATCAAAGGTCACCGTTCAGTTGGTGGTTTCAGAGCTTCTATCTACAACGCTTGTCCAAAAGAGGCAGTTGAGGCATTGGTTGCTTGCATGCAGGAGTTTGAGCAGCTTCACAAATAATTAACCAATTAAAAAAGAGGAAAGAAAATGAAAGTATTGGTAGCAACCGAGAAGCCATTCTCAAAAGTGGCTGTTGACGGTATCAGAAAAATAGTTGAGGGTGCAGGTTATGAGTTTGCAACCTTGGAGAAATATACATCACCTCAGGAGCTATTGGCTGCAGTAGCAGATGTGGATGCACTTATCGTACGTTCAGACAAAGTTACCAGAGAGGTAGTTGAGGCTGCTAAAAACCTTAAGATTGTAGTAAGGGCAGGTGCCGGTTTTGACAACTTGGACCTTGCAGCTTGTACAGAGAAAGGTATTGTAGCAATGAACACCCCTGGCCAGAACTCAAATGCAGTTGCAGAGTTGGCACTTTGCTTTATGATTTACATGAGCAGAAACCAGCTTACAGCAGGTACAGGTTCAGAGCTTAAAGGCAAAACTTTGGGTATCCAGGCATACGGTAACGTAGGACGCCTTGTAGCAAGCCACGCAAAAGGCTTTGGTATGAACATCATGGCATTTGACCCATTTGTTCCAGCTGAGGCAATGGAGGCTGAGGGTGTAATCGTAGCAAAATCTCTTGAGGATCTATACGAGAACTCACACTTTGTATCTCTTCACATCCCTGCAACCGAGCAGACAAAGAACTCTATCGGCTACAACCTTCTTTCAAGAATGCCTAAAGGGGGATGTCTTGTAAACACTGCAAGAAAAGAGGTTATCAACGAGGAGGAGCTTGTTAAAGTTCTAAGAGAGAGAGAGGATCTTAAATACATTACAGACGTTGCAACTGCAAACCACGCAGCTATTGCAGAGGAGTTTGGCAAACGCGTATATGGTACCCCTAAAAAAATGGGTGCTGAGACTGCAGAGGCTAACGTAAATGCAGGTCTTGCTGCTGCAAACCAGATTGTTGATTTCTTCACCACAGGCAACAAGAGATTCCAGGTAAACAAATAAAAACTTATAATCTGAAAGAACTATGGTAAAAATTAAACCATTTGCGGCTATCCGCCCGCCTAAAGCAATTGCAGCAGAGGTTGCATCACGCCCTTACGACGTACTTAACTCTGTTGAGGCTAAAGCTGAGGCAGGAGAGAAATCGCTTCTACATATCATCAAACCGGAGATTGATTTTGACCCTATAGCAGACGAACACGGTCAGGCAGCATACGACAAGGCTGTTGAGAACTTCAAGCTATGGCAAGAGAGAGGCTGGTTGGTTCAGGATGCAAAAGAGAACTACTATGTATATGCTCAGACAATGGACGGCAGAACCCAGTACGGCCTTGTAGTTTGTGCAAACGTAGAGGACTATATGACCGGTAAGATCAAAAAACATGAGCTTACCCGTAAAGACAAAGAAGAGGACCGTATGATTCACGTAAGGAATCAGAACGCAAACATTGAGCCTGTATTCTTTGCATATCCAGACAACGCACAGATCAACGAGATTGTAGAGCGTACAATCAAAACAAAAGAGATTGAGTACGACTATATTGCTCCAGTAGATGGTTTCGGCCACAAATTCTGGGTAATTGACAATGAGGAGGATATTGCTGCAATCACCAACATATTTGCAGGTATCCCTGCATTCTATGTTGCTGACGGTCACCACAGAACTGCTGCAGCAGCTCTTGTTGGAGAGGAGAAAAAACGCAACAACCCTAACCATACAGGTGAGGAGGAGTACAACTACTTTATGGCAGTGGTATTCCCTGAGAGCCACCTTAAGATCATTGACTACAACCGTGTGGTTAAAGACCTTAACGGCATGAGCCAGGAGGAGTTCATCCAGAAACTTAACGAGGACTTTACAGTTGAGAAAAAAGGAACTGAGATTTACACTCCTTCAGGACTTCACAACTTCTCAATGTACATTGGCGGCGAGTGGTACTCTTTGCAGGCTAAAGAGGGAACATACGATGACGCAGATCCAATTGGAGTGCTTGATGTAACTGTATGCTCAAATCTGATATTTGACAAACTTTTGGACATCAAAGACCTTAGAACCTCAAAGAGAATTGACTTTGTAGGTGGTATCCGCGGCTTGGGTGAGCTTAAGAAACGTGTGGATTCAGGTGAGATGGTAGCAGCATTTGCACTATATCCTGTTTCAATGAAACAGCTAATTGACATTGCAGATACCGGCAATATCATGCCTCCTAAGACTACATGGTTTGAGCCTAAACTTCAGAGTGGCCTTGCAATCCACAAATTGGAGAAATAACAACCATACCATACAAAAGGAAAGGGATGCCACAATTGACATCCCTTTCTCATTTATATTGCAATTCCATTAGAAATACATAAGATACTCTAAAGAGAGTTTGTTCTCATTATCACGCTTGCTCTTGAACAGTTTTGACATATCCATTGAAGAATTGAAATACTGCTCATAATTGAGCCTTAACATAGTTACGCAAGCACCGGTATTGAACACCACATTAACACCGGCAGTAAGTCTGTTTACACCAAAACCCCTGTCCATAACATCATATCCCATAGCATCCCACCTTAGGACTGGCTCAACACCCTTTACAGTATTATTATTTGTCTTAAGTTTCAACATACCCTCCACATAAGCTGCGCCCAAATAAGAGGGGTTATAGCCGCTCTCCAACTTCTGGCCATATTTCTTGGACATATACTCAGCTTCAACCTTGAATTTCTGATTCTCATATCTGACATCCGCACCGGCATAAAAATCTGTATAACCGTCATTCCTCTGATTATAAAATTTCCCCGATGCCCTGAAGCCTTGCTTTGACGATCCAAACTCCAGACGTCCACCTGTAGCTACCGATTTGTTCCATGTAGGATTATTTATTCCCGAACCATTATAAACTCCCAACTCAACATTGATTGGGAATCCTTCTTTCTTAAGGGCATACTTCATGGAAATACCGATATCCCTGCTTGAAATGAAATATTTGCCTATAAAAGGTCTGTTGACATAATCCAAAGAGTTGGGAGAAACTGTCCATGGGTTATATAATGAGAGTCCATGCTGACCAATGGTGAAAGAGAGTCTGTTTAGCGGTTTAATAACTGCATACAAGTCCAATACGCTGAATTTGTTCTCCGCACAAAAATCAAACATAAAACGATACGAGAAAATCTTTGACACATCCCCTTGAACACCCAAACGGGCATTCTTGACAGAAAATTTGGAATAACCTCCCTCAGATAACTCATATCTCGACTTTAAAACCATTATAGGTTTAATGACATTGAATTGCTCTGTCTGGCCATTCTTCTCCACTGTTTTTACAACTCCTTTAGCTGTTAAATCATAGGTTGTGCTCTCCTGAGCAAACGCCTGTGCAACAGCAGACAACAACAGAAAACCCAATACAAAAAATCTAATTCTCTTCATAAATAAAAACTAAAATTCAGGGTGCAAAGATAAGAATTAAAGCACATATACATACTATAAACAAAAAAAGAGGATAACCATTTCTGATTATCCTCTCTGAAAGTTGGCGGCTACCTACTCTCCCACTTGGTATAGCAGTACCATCGGCGCTAACGGGCTTAACTTCTCTGTTCGGTATGGGTAGAGGTGGATCCCCGTCGCTATTACCACCATTAATTTCTCTTGTATCTGGCACTGTATTATGTGCGTGCCTCACTTTATGGTGTAAGAGAGAGAAAATATAAAAGTTTATCTTGCTTAGTGTGACTTATTTCTTCACACCCTCCACAACTGAAGTGTCGGGATATTAGTACCGCTCGACTTTGACATTACTGCCTTTACATCTGCGGCCTATCTACGTGGTAGTCTCCCACGTCCCTCTATGGAAATCTTATCTCGAGGCTAGCTTCGCACTTAGATGCTTTCAGTGCTTATCTAAACCGTACGTGGATACCCGGCGGTGCAGCTGGCGCCACAACCGGTAAACCAGCGGTACGTCCATCCCGGTCCTCTCGTACTAAGGACAGACCCCCTCAAATTTCCTACGCCCACAACAGATAGGGACCGAACTGTCTCACGACGTTCTGAACCCAGCTCGCGTGCCACTTTAATCGGCGAACAGCCGAACCCTTGGGACCTGCTCCAGCCCCAGGATGTGACGAGCCGACATCGAGGTGCCAAACC
>JAZNUT010000034.1:0-2421 GCA_045592425.1 Candidatus Egerieisoma sp. | reverse complement strand
ATTTGGGGTGCTTTTCCCGCCAAGTTCTTCGTTAGTGTGCACTTTGGGCCCAATTTGGTGTGCTTTTCCCGCCAAATCACCATTCAAGAGATACTTTGGGTCCGAAAAGAGGTATTTTCTCCGCCATATTGCTGCTCTTCACGCACTTTGGGCCCAATTTGGGGTGCTTTTCCCGCCAAATCTCCATTTATAAAATGCTTTAGAGCCAAAAAAGAGATTTCCTGTACCTGTACCAGGCGCAAAGCAGCGGAGTGAGCCTTTAGGAGGAGCTCACACAGCTGCTTTGAACCGCCGGCTTTCGCACTTGCCGGCGGTGGTGCTTTTATAATTTATCTATTTCCCCAATTGAAAGTCCGGTACACTCAGCAATCATTACAGAATCTACACCCTTTTGCTTCATATTTTTTGCAATGGAGAGCTTTTCCTCAGCCTTTCCCTCGGCTTTACCCTCAGCTTTACCCTCAGCTTTGCCTTTGGCTATACCTTGGGCCATACCTTGTTCTCTACCACGCTCTTCAGCATATTCAATCTGGTTACGGATGTCTCTTGCTGTGTTCATTTCCCTAATATATTCTAATTGTTCATGTTTGCTCATGGCTGCAACCTGGGCCGCTTCAAAAAGTCGGGACCAGATTCCCTGTTCCAGTTCCTGGGGACGACAGCTGAGATTCTTCATGTTCTTTAAACAGTAGCAGAACCCATCCAGAATATTATCAGCCGCTATCTCCTCCAATTTCTTGGTAAATTTAGGCAATTCTATGAATATAAGGGTATATTTATTGCTTAAAGTTATGTTTTTTGTCATCTCCTTGAATCTGTAGATAGAGAGCACTTTGTCGCTATCCTTTTGCTCTTCTAAACTAAAATTTAGGATATTTACTATATACACAGCACTGAAAGTATATCTTTTATTCCCTTTTTCCACCTGATTCTGTATGGGAAATGCACTATAGTATATTGCCCTGTCAATATAATCTGCCTGAGATTCTTTCTGTAATTCCACTACAATCCTGCTTCCGTCCTGAGTCTTGCAGTATAGGTCAAACACACTTTTTTTGGTTTCCATATCAAGAGGAACCTGCTCATTTCGCATGTGTTCCAAATCCACTATTTCCCTATCCTTAATAATCTCATTCAGAAAAGCAATAAGGATATCTTTGTTGGCATCCCGCCCAAATACATGTTTGAATCCACAATCGTTAAGCAAATCCACATACTTGCTTCTATAATTCTCTGACTTCATGGTACAACAATTTATGGAACTCATGCAGGAGTGCGCGCCCAATGAATTCTCTCGCCACAATCTGTTCCTGGTTTTAAAATTATTGCAATTATGAACAGAAAATCCCAATTCCTTTTTAGGAAAAAGAAAAATATTTTCTTCCCGACAAATTATTTCTCTTTTCAAAAACAGCCAATTCATAAAACAACAAAAAAGTCCCGCCTCAAACCGAAGCGGGACTAATTTTTATGGAGTAAATTCTCTGTTAGAATTTAAAACCAATCTTAAGGGTAGGAGCAGCCATGAAACCTATATTATGGCTATCAGCTGCCAAGTTTGACAAACCAGACTGAGGTCTGATAAGAGTCATGTTGTAAGTGTACTGAAGTGCATTAACCTCCAAACCTACAAACATTGCAGGAAGGAAATAGTAATCTACTCCTGTATTGAAAGCTCCTCTGATATTGAAAGCTTCACCTACTGATGTACCCAACGAAGTTGAAGAATAATCCTCACCATCCAAAGCATTCAAGCTATATGCAAAACCTGCGTGAATACCAATATGGAAGTATAGATTCTTAACATTGGCACAGCCAAAATGTCTGTCAAATCCAGTATAAACATTATACTTGAATGAATAGCCCTCTGCAACACCTTCATAAGTTGGTATAGAACCATCACCCGGAGTACTGTCCTCGTCAAATGTTCCAAGTTTTTCTGCATAGCCAGGATAATTGGTATAACCCAAGCCACCGCCAAAACGCCATGACCATTTATCAGAGAAGAACCAGTTACCGTCTATTCCTACCATCAGTTTGCTGTCAAACCAATCGGTAGATAGTGCCTGAACATAATAGTTTGGCTGGGTGGTAACAATAGGAGCATTGTGGCTAACAAAGGAATTGGCACCAACTGTAGCAGACCAGGTGAAATCACCTTTCTTAGGGCCAAAATCCATGTCGCACTTCTCCTGAGCCATACCTACCACGCCCAACATTACAGCACATGTTAATATTAATAGTCTTTTAATCATTGTCTCTCTGTTTTAAATTAAACAGTTCTGTTAGTTTGTGTTTGAGTATTATACCAATTACTCTGCACTCTGTGCTGAAATAGCTGCATCAAGAGCTGCTTTTGCACTCTCTACAAGAGCCTCAAGGTACTCAATCTGTGCCTCAAGGTTTGCAATCTGAGCTTTC
>JAZNUT010000033.1:0-130084 GCA_045592425.1 Candidatus Egerieisoma sp. | reverse complement strand
ATATTTAGAAGTGTAAGCGAAGATGTCGCCAATGATTCTCATTGAGAACTCAGGTGGGTAAATGTAGGTATTACGTACCATGAACTCCTTAAGGATATCGTTCTGGATAGTACCGGCCATCTCCTCAAGTTTTGCACCCTGCTCAAGACCTGCAACAATGTAGAATGCCATAACTGGAAGAACGGCACCGTTCATTGTCATTGAAACTGACATCTTGTTCAAAGGAATCTGGTCGAAAAGGATTTTCATATCCTCAACTGAACAGATGGATACACCTGCTTTACCAACGTCACCTACTACACGTGGATGGTCAGCATCGTAACCACGGTGTGTAGCCAAGTCGAAAGCTACTGAAAGACCTTTCTGGCCAGCAGCAAGGTTTCTTCTGTAGAATGCATTTGACTCCTCTGCTGTTGAGAAACCTGCATACTGTCTTACAGTCCAAGGTTTCTGTACATACATTGTGCTGTAAGGTCCACGTAGGAAAGGAGCAACACCGGCAGCATAGTTCAAATGCTCCATTCCCTCTAGATCAGAGGCACTGTAGTTTGTTTTTACAGCAATCCTCTCTGGTGTCATCCACTCGCTGTTGTTCTGCTGCGAGCAAGCAGCGCCACCGTTATATTTTAGTTCTGAAAAATTCGGACGCATAATCTTATATGTCTTTTAATTTTATTATTGCTTATTTAATACCCAATTTAGCCTGATAACCTTTAAGAGTCTCAAGAACGTTGCTCTTCACACTAATAAAGTTCTCAATGCCTTTAGCTGTAAGCTCGTCTTTGCAAGCAGGCTCTCCGGCAACAACCACAATTGCCTTGTCACCAACAAGTGAAGCAATCTGTGGAACGCCCTCTGCATACTCGTCATCAGATGAACAAGCAACAATAATATCAGCTTTAGCCTCCAAAGCAGCTTTTACACCCTCCTCTACAGAAGAGAATCTGTTGTTGTCAACAACCTTGAATCCTGCAACTGCAAAGAAGTTGCAAGCGAACTGTGCCCTTGCGCGGCACATTGCAAGGTTACCATAAGTTACCATATAGGCAACAGGCTCCTTGCCGCTCTGCTCGGTAGCAAAACGCAATGCCTCAAATGGCTGTGCACCCCTGTATTTCTCAAGTGGCTGGCCAAGAACTGTACCGCAAGCTGCTGGTGCAGGTTTTCTGGTAACAACCTCCAAAGTAACATCTTTGTCTGCCTTCTCAGTGAAGTTAGGATACTGGTTTGAACCAAGGATAATCTCCCTTCTGGTCTCAATTTTCTTGTCTCTTGCATCAGCAGTAGCCTTGATAGCATTCTGGATGAAACCAGCCTTGAATGCCTCAACATAACCGCCCATATTCTCAACCTCTGTGAAAAGTTTCCAAGAAGTCTCTGCAATTGACTGGGTAAGGTTCTCAATGAAATATGAACCTGCAGCAGGGTCAACAACTTTGTCGAAATGAGCCTCCTCCTTAAGGATAGACTGTACATTTCTTGCAATACGGTTGCTGAACTCGCCTGGAGCACGGAACGGATAATCGAAAGGAAGTACCTCAAGTGAGTCAACGCCTGCTATAGATGCACTCATTGCCTCAGTTGTACCTCTCAACATATTTACATATGGATCGTAAACTGTCATGTTCCACTCGCTGGTTACTGCGTGTACCTTCATCTTCTGGCAGCACTCTTTCTCTGAACCGTAAGCTTTTACGATGTTAGCCCACAACATTCTTGCTGCACGGAATTTTGCAATCTCCATGAAGTATGTAGAACCTACAGCAAAGGTGAATTTGATGCGTCTTGCAGCGTCATCTGCGCTCAAGCCCATCTCAACAAGTTTGTTGATGTACTCGCTACCCATTGCAAGACCGAAACCAAGCTCCTGAGAAATGTTTGAACCTGCATCGTTGAATGAATAAGCCTCAACACCAATAACTCTTACTCTTGGATAATCCTTCACAGCCTCAACAACTGCCTTAAGGGTCTCCATAGAATTGTCTGAACAGAAAGCACCTGTCTGGTTAAGTACGCGTAGCGGATCAAAATCAAATGAAGCTTTCAAATCCTCTGCACCAACTCCCTGAGCCTTTGCAACTGCAAGGAATGAGTTGATGATCTCTACAGAAGCGCAGCAGCATCCTGTGAAGTTAACCTCAACTTTTGCAAGGTCTATACCCTTCAAAAGTGTATTCATCTCAGCCTCGCTGATGGCTTTTTTGCCGTCAAAGCAGAAGCCAACAGACTCAACACCTTTCTTAAGGCCATCTACAGCCTGTGCATTGGCAGCCTCAAAACCGCAATGGCAAGCGCAGTAGTCCTGACGAACCAACCAGTTGTTGTTGTCTTTTGTACCTCTTACAAAAGGGAAAACACCTGCCTCACCACCAAGGTGTTTTACACCCTCAAGGTTCTCGGCACGGTAGTAAGGGCGAACTGAAAAACCTTCCTGGGTTTTCCATACGAGTTTTTTCTCGTAATCGGCACCTTTCAAATCTTTGATTATCACCTCTTCCCATTGCTCTGTGGAAACAGGTGGAAACTCAGCAAATAATTTTTCTGCCATATTTTTATTTTTATATATGAATGGATAATATGATTTTTCTAAAAATCGCACAAATCTAATAATAATATAATTTAAATACAACCATTTAGAGCCTCTTCAACATCAGAATCTGCTGCAATTGAAGGGATTGTTACAACCAGACCTTTAGTTCTCTCCATTTCTCTCTTTATTGCAAAGACAGCCCCCTCATTCCTGGCCCAGCTGCGTCTGGCAATTCCGTTGTTCACATCCCAAAGGAGCATATTGCGAATCCTCCTTTCCGCCTCCTGGGAACCGTCAATCACCATACCAAAACCGCCATTGATCACCTCTCCCCAACCAACACCGCCTCCGTTGTGGATTGAGACCCATGTAGCCCCACGGAACGAGTCACCTATCACATTCTGCACAGCCATATCCGCCGTAAAACTTGAGCCGTCATAAATGTTTGAAGTCTCACGGTACGGAGAATCTGTACCGGAAACATCATGATGATCCCTTCCAAGGACAATAGGGGCACTCACTTTACCCTCCCTTATGGCCTTGTTCATTGCAAGGGCGATCTCTATCCTGCCCTGCGAATCCGCATATAGGATACGGGCTTGAGAACCAACCACAAGCTTGTTTTTTCCGGCCTCCTTAATCCAATGTATGTTATCCGCAAGCTGGGGTTTTATCTCTTGTGGAGCCTCTTTCATAATATTCTCCAGAACCTCGGCTGCCAGTTTGTCTGTATATGCCAGATCCTCCGGCTTTGAAGAGGTGCACACCCATCTGTACGGGCCAAAACCGTAATCAAAGAAGAGCGGCCCCATAATATCCTGCACATAAGAAGGGTACCTGAACTTGCGGCTCTTCTCCGTATCATTTGAACTGCTGTCCATCCCAGGATTGAAAATATCCGCCCCTGCCCTGGAAGCCTCCAACAGGAAGGCATTTCCGTAGTCAAAGAAATACATTCCTCTTCCCGACAACTTATTGATGGCTGCCACCTGCCGGCGCAAGCTCTCCTGCACACACTCCTTGAATCTCTCAGGCTCCTGGGCCATCATCAGCTTGCTCTCCTGGAACGAATATCCCACAGGATAGTAACCGCCTGCCCACGGATTGTGCAGAGATGTCTGGTCCGAGCCCAAATCCACATGCACATTCTCCGCCGCCAGCTTCTCCCACAAATCCACCACATTTCCATGATAAGCAAGAGAGACAGCCTCTTTTGCGGCACGGGCCTCCTCAATACGGGCAACCAGCTTGTCCAAATCATCATAAACCTCATCTACCCACCCCTGCGAATATCTTGTCTGAATAGCCTTCTCATTGATCTCTGCCACCACTCCCACAACACCTGCAATTACAGCCGCTTTAGGCTGTGCACCGCTCATTCCTCCAAGTCCTGAACTTACAAACACCTTACCGGCAGGATTGGGATTACCATGCATTCTGGCCGCATTGAGCACTGTTATTGTAGTACCATGCACAATCCCCTGCGGTCCTATATACATGAACGACCCAGCTGTCATCTGACCGTACTGGGAAACACCCATGGCATTGAATTTCTCCCAATGGTCCTTGCTTGAGTAGTTGGGGATAACCATACCGTTGGTAACAACCACCCTTGGAGCATCCTTATGTGAAGGGAAGAGTCCAAGCGGATGACCGGAGTAAAGGACAAGGGTCTGTTCATCAGTCATCTGGGAAAGGTACTTCATTGTAATCCTGTACTGCGCCCAGTTCTGGAATACCGCTCCGTTGCCACCATAAGTGATAAGTTCATGCGGATGTTGGGCAACAGCATTATCCAGATTATTGCTCAACATAAGCATAATTGCAGCCGCCTGAACACTCTTGTGCGGAAAATCATTAATGCTTCTGGCATAAATCTTATAATCAGGCCTGTATCTGTACATGTATATTCTCCCATACTCCTCCAATTCCCTGGCAAAATCCGCTGCCAGAACAGAATGCTGCTCCTTTGGAAAATATCTCAAGGCATTCTTGAGGGCAAGTTTCTTCTCCTCCAAAGAGAGTATATCCTTCCTTTTTGGAGCATGATTTATAGAGGGATCATAAGGTTTTGCAGGAGGTATCACCGCAGGGATACCCTCACACACTTTTTCTTTAAAATCACACATATACAGAACCAATTAATATTTCAACCATTTGTAAATCTCTTTCCAGCCGGGTTTCTTCCCATACATAAGTATGCCAACCCTATATATTTTTCCCGACAAAAATGCCATTGCAACAAATGTTACAACAAGCAGTCCTATTGAAAGGACCAGCTCCCATGCAGGAACCCCATATGCAATTCTGGCCATCATAACCATTGGCGAGGTGAATGGGATTACCGATCCCCAGAAAGAGAGTGTACTGTCGGGATACTGGAAAGTGTGGAGCATTATGAACAATCCTATAATCAGGGGCATTGTTACTGGGAGGATGAACTGCTGGGTATCCGCCTCATTGTCCACCACCGCACCAACTGCCGCAAACATACTTGAATACAGAAGGTAACCCAATACAAAATATATTATGAAACACCCTACTATCTGCACATAATTCACATCCTTAAGAGCCTGCAGGAAATCTCCCCCCTCACTTTGTGCTGCAGCAACCATCTCCTCTACCGGTATCTCTGTGGAGGCAACAGGGAGAGCCTGTGCCGGATCGTTCAGCCCGAGAGCCGAACCTGCAACTGAGACAATGATAATGGTAAATGCTATCCATATAAAGAACTGGGTAAGGGCCACAGATGCCACACCAAGGATTTTACCCATCATTATCTGGAACGGTTTTACAGATGAGACTATAACCTCTATGATTCTGGTGGTCTTCTCCTCAATCACACTCCTCATCACCATATTTCCAAACATGAAGATGAACATGTAGATAAGGAAACTGGCTATATATCCTATCACCATAAAAATCTCAACTTTAGAGGCCTTTTCCTCCCCTTTCTCATCCAATGTATAGGTATTCATCCTTACACTTGTCTCCACATCATCCATTATCTGCTCCAGTTGCGGGATGCCGTATAATTTGAGTTTGTTTTCCTGTACGGCCGCCTCAACATTGCGTTCAATCCTGCGTTGGATATCCATATTCATCTGTTTCATTGAATATGTGGACACTGTAACATTGTTTGCAGAGTCCAATGGGGAGATTCCCACCAGTGCAATGAGCCCCAGATTATCAAAATTCCCCTTCAGTTCCTCTACCGGTGTTCCAATAAGCTGTTCAAATTCCACCTGCTGGTCACTCTCCATATATGGCATTACAATCCCGCTGTTATCCACAACACCTATCTTAAGCCCCTGCTCACCCTCCGAGTACATTGCTATCAGGCTTGGAACCACCATTAGGGCGGCAAAAAGTATTGGGGTAAGAAGTGTGGTGAATATGAATGATTTTTTCTTTACCCTTATTGCAAACTCCCTTGCAATAATTACAGATATTTTGCTTTTTCCCATCTTCTCCAGTTTTAGTTGTTGGTAACCAATTTTATAAAAATGTCATTCATCCTTGGCATGAGCTCCTGATATGAAACTATATCATTCCCCTTTATAAGCTCCCCAAGAATCTGTGCATTTGTAGCACCGCTCTCCACATCAAGCACTGCCCTCCTGTTCCCTTTAAACTCTTCATCGCTCACAATCTTTGCAGGGGCCATAGCCATGGTTATTGGAGCCACGCCCCTATAGACAACCTCAACATGATTGTTTCCGTATTGGCGTCTGATATCGTCCACGCCACCACTAACTATAAGGTTTGATTTGTTGATAAGGGCTATATTGTCGCAAAGCTCCTCCACACTCTCCATATTGTGGGTAGAGAGAATAATTGTTGTACCCGCCTCCTTCAATGCCAGAATCTCCTGCCTTATAAGGTTGACATTAACAGGGTCAAAACCGGAAAAAGGCTCATCCAGAATGAGCAGCTGCGGTTTGTGCATTACAGTGGTAATGAACTGTATCTTCTGGGCCATACCTTTAGAGAGCTCCTCCACTTTCTTGTCCCACCACCCCTGAATCTTGAACTTGACAAACCACTCCTTAAGCTGGGCTGTTGCCTGTGCAGTGGTCATCCCCTTAAGCCTTGCAAGGTAAATGGCCTGCTCCCCAACTTTCATTTTTTTATAAAGTCCCCTCTCCTCGGGAAGATACCCTATCTGCTCCACTGCCTGAGGGGTTATCGGTTCTCCATTGAAAAGGAGTTCTCCGCTGTCGGGAAGAGTAATCTGGTTGATAATCCTTATAAGAGTGGTCTTGCCCGCCCCATTGGGGCCAAGGAGACCAAAAATCTTCCCTTTTGGGATATCCAGACTCACATCATTTAGAGCGGTAAAGTTCCCAAACTTCTTGGTAATATTCTTACATGTAATTATTCCCATCTTTCATCTTTTTTAAGAATTTTCCAAATATAACAAATATTCTTCCAACTTGCTCCCGTTTTCCGGAGTTAAAATACGCTCCTTTACCAGTTCCCGCAACAAATACAGTTCCGTCTCACTCCTGCCCTGTCCATTGCGGAGCGTATCACCCTTCAAACGGAGATAAGTGACAATGCCTCTTGCGGCATAGGGCCCGATATAGGGATGCTGTTCAAGGGTTTTCCTCTCTGCTCCAATTATGGAGAAGCCTTTCACATCCTCCGGGGATACAAAAATATTGTCCTCAATTTTGGAGAACCTCTCCTGCGTGAACCCCTCTATCTCCAGCAGTTGTCTTGTACTCACAAATGAGCCCCCCAAACGTTCCCGGTACCGGAGTATCTTCTTTGCATAATATCCACCTATCCCCCACAGCTGCACCAGAGCCGCACTATCCGCCGTATTGAGGTTGCACATATACATGTTCGGCCGTACTTTTCCACCATACACAGAATCCCGCAATTGCCTACCTCCCATCTCCCCCCTCTTTGTGCTGAATTTGCCCCTTTTCTGCACAAACTCAGTGTCTTCACTCATCTTTGTGCTGAATTTGCCCCTTTTCTGCACAAACTCAGTGTCTTCACTCATCTTTGCGCTGAATTTGCCCCTTTTCTGCACAAACTCAGCATTTTCTCTCACCTTTGTGCTGAATTTGCCCCTTTTCTGCACAAAGCTCCCTGCCGTTGAATCTTCTGTACCTGAAAGGGTACTTTTTGGGCGGGAAAGAACTCTTGCCGGCTGATAATTGTCGGGAAGAAGAATGTATGGGGCAAGGGAGGTATACATTGCACTGTCCACCACATACATTTTGGCAAAATCCCTCTTTTTGTGGAACTTGCCCCCTTTGCTGCGGTAATTGAGGATGGTCTGGGCCTGCTTTGGGGAGAATCCCAGCAGCTGAAGACTATCTTTTGAGATGCTGTTGGGGTTGAAAGGAAACCTCTCCACCTCCAAGGCCGGCCCCTTCTCCAAGGCTGCCCCCTTCTCCAAGGCCGTTCCACTCTCCAAAAGAGCCACCTTCTCTATTTCTGCTTCCCGCCCCAATGCGGCTTTCCTCACCTTCTGCACTACAAATGTCGTTACCTGAAATACAAACAGCAGTGCAATGAGGATTATTACCCCCATTGCCCTGCTGTTGGATATACGTTGTGTCTCCCGCTCCCCGCTATTCATCCTGTGATTGCTCTCCTGCCTCATATCCAGCTCCACTTACAATCATTACTATTTCACCTTTGGGCTCATGTGCCCCATACCATGCATGCAGCTCGGCTACCGTTCCCCTTCTGCACTCCTCATGCAGCTTGCTTATCTCCCTGCATACCGCTGCCCTGCGCTCCGGTCCAAAAAACTCAACCATCTGGCCCAAGGTCTTTACCAGACGGTATGGAGACTCATAAATTATCATTGTCCTCTCCTCTGAAGCCAACTGTTTGAATTTTGTCTGACGCCCCTTCTTTACTGGGAGGAATCCCTCAAAACAGAATCTGTCACAAGGAAAGCCAGAGTTGACCAATGCCGGAACAAATGCTGTGGCTCCCGGAAGGGTCTCAACCTCAACACCAGCCTCCACACAAGTCCTTACCAGTAAAAATCCAGGATCCGAGATACCCGGAGTACCCGCATCACTTATAAGTGCCACATTCATTCCACTCATAATCTTTTCACACACTCCGGCAGCCGTCTTGTGCTCATTGAATTTGTGGTGGCTCTCCATATGAGTAGATATCTCATACTTCTTGAGCAATACAGAACTTGTCCTTGTATCCTCAGCCAAAACAAGATCCACCTCCTTCAAAACCCTCAGCGCCCTTAAGGTAATATCTTCCATATTCCCGATAGGAGTTGGAACCAAATATAATTTTCCCATCTCTATCCCTCCTGTTTCTGTTTGTTAAAACGTCTTCTCACTGTCATATAGAATCTGTAAACCTCATCACTCTCCTCATCCCACTGTGGAAACCTATCTCTAAGGTATTCCACTGTCTCCACAAGATTCCTCATTCCGTTAAGGTCATCAATTGCCCTCTCAAAATCCTCCATATTGCCGCCAAACAGCTCATTAAGAAACAATATCCTGTCATTGAGACCTATCCCATCCCTTATGTCCTCTATGTAATCACCAGGGATGTCAACCTCCCAATCATACCAGTCGGGCCTCACTTTGTCAACCATCAGTACAGGCTGCTCCTGCGGTTGTCCGGGTTTCTCCTGTCCAAATTCCTCCTCAAACTCTTCCTGCAACTGAAAGCCCTCTTCCTCATCCGGCATGGCATCAAACTCAGAATCATCAAGCTGAAAATCCAACTCATCACCCTCATCATCTGCCTGTGGATATACTACAACTTCCTCCTCCTTAACCGGCTTCTCCTGGAATCCGGCAATCGTCATCTCCAGCTGCTCCACCTTCTGCTCAAGAGCCGTTATCCTCTCCAGCAAAATCTCCTCCCGTCTTTCCAACACCTCTACTACTGCCCCAAAAAGGGTTTGCAAACTATCAGTTTCCCTTAAATTCTCTTTCATATTGTATGAACGTTAATGTAAACTCACACCTATCAGCCTCATAAACTCCTCCCTTGTCCTCAAATCCTTAAGGAAAGCTCCTGTAAAGGCAGATGTAGTTGTCACCGAGTTCTGCTTCTGCACACCCCTAATCTGCATGCACATATGGGCTGCCTCTATTACAACCGCAACACCAAGAGGATTCAATGTCTGCTGGATACAATCCCTTATCTGTATTGTAAGCCTCTCCTGAACCTGAAGACGTCGGGCATACGCATCAACAACACGCGGGATCTTGCTCAATCCTGTAATTACCCCGTTTGGAATATAAGCTACATGTGCCTTACCGTAAAATGGGAGCATATGGTGCTCGCACATGGAATATATCTCAATATCCTTAACAAGGACAATCTGATGGTAATCCTCCTGAAATCTTGCCGAATTGAGAATCTCAACAGGATTCATATTGTACCCCTGGGTAAGGAACTGCATTGCCTTTGCAACCCTCTCGGGAGTTTTCAACAAACCTTCCCTTTGAGGATCCTCTCCCAAAAGGGCAAGTATAGCCTTATAATGTTTTGCCAGCTCCAATGTGGTCTCCTCATCAAACTGCTCTATTTTTGAATATGCCATAGCCTCAATAATATTATCCGGTTAGAGATAACAAAGGTAAAAAAATTAGTTTGTATTTGAGGACATATCAAAATAGTTTAGTATATTTGTAGAATACGTTGCACAAACTTTTCTTAAACTTTATGGAAAACAGACCAGACAAATTCAAGATTCTTGTAGTTGATGACGAGGAAGACATTTGCGATATCCTACAATACAACCTGCAAAAGGCAGGGTACATTGTTGACACCGCCAGCAGTTCTGAGGAGGCCCTCTACAAAATCAAGAACAATTACCATCTGCTGCTGCTTGACATAATGATGGACGGCATAAGCGGTCTTAAGCTTGCCCAGCTTCTTAGGGAAGACTACAACAACAATGTGCCAATCATATTCATCTCCGCACTGGACAGTGAACTGGATATTGTGTCGGGATTCAACAAAGGTGGGGATGACTACATTGCCAAGCCGTTCTCCATAAGCGAGACGCTTGCCAGAATAAATGCGGTCCTCACCAGATGTTATTCAAATGATACGGCAGACAAAGATGGGGAGAAAGTGGACTCTGAAAATATTCAGCAGAAAGATAATGGTTTTACCCATCTGAAACTGAATATTGATTTTGACAAAAAAAGGGTATGCATAGAAAATGATGAGATAATACTTACCAAAAAGGAGTATGAGATACTTGTCCTTCTTGCCAGGAACCCTAACAAGATGTTCTCAAGGGATGACATTCTCCAGATGGTATGGAAAGAGGAAAGTTATGTTCTGGAAAGGACTGTAGATGTCCATATCGCACGTCTGCGCAAGAAATTGGGCAGTTGCGGTGAGTGGATAATGAACAGATCCGGCTACGGATATTGTCTTCACATATGAAACTTAGACTAAAATACCAGCTTATAGGTTACTATTCAATAGTAATCGCACTTGTAATCTCTGCCTTTCTGGTATATATATTACAGCAGGGCAAGGATTTCAGTATCAAACATCTCAAAGATGAACTCATAGCTTATAATGAGGAGGTTTACAACGCCTATATCAATGGTATCCCTTTGGAGGAGGTTGCCAACCCGGACAGCCTCAGATATACAATAATTGACACATTCTACAACATTTTGCACTCCAACGGAAAGGGCGACCCCTCTTATAGCGGGACCCAATCTTCAAGGGATGAGATAATTGAGGCTACATTGAGTGGTGAGGGTACTGCCCTCCGGTTCTCTTCATTCGCTAACAAGGAATATCTCTATTATGCCAAAAAGTATCCCGGACTTTATGTGAGGACATCAGTTCCTTACACATATGAGAAGATTGAGTATTCCCATCCCAATTACAGATATCAGTATGCAATACTTCTACTCATAATCTCTTTGCTCGTTACCCTTGCATATATCTCCAAAAAACTTACAACCCCTTTAAAGGCGTTCAATTCATTCATTGATATTGTGCAATCCAACAAGAAAGACTTCTCCCAGATCTCTTTCCCGAACAATGAGTATGGAGAGGTGGGACAAAAAATTGTGAACACATACAAGCAGCTTGAGCAGGTCAAGCAGTTCAAGGAACAGGTTACTCACAATATCGCCCATGAGCTCAAGACCCCACTCACAGGCGTAAGGGCGTATCTTGAGACAATACTTAATGATGAGGAGATGTCTGTGGAACAGATGCGCAAATTCATTGAACGGGCCCACAAGCAGACTTTAAGGCTTACATCCCTTGTCAATGATGTGTCTGTTCTCAACAAACTGGACGAGGAGTCTGACTATTACAAGATTGAGGAGATAAACATTTCTGAGTGCCTTAAGGAGATAGAAGATGAACTTGCCCATAAACTCAAGAAAAACAACACCAAGTTCAGGCCACTTATCAGCAGCGAGCTTTCTATAAGGAGCAGCCATGATATAATTTATCCGCTGTTCAAGAATCTTATGGACAATACCCTTGAACATGCAGGGCCGGACACCACAATAACCATAAGGGCAGGTATAAGCCAGATTTCCGGAGCAGACAACTACTATATTAACTTTACCTATTCAGATGATGGGAAAGGTATTCCCGACGAAGCTTTGGAAAGACTTTTTGACCGCTTTTACAGGATTGAAGAGGGTAGAGGGAGGAAGACCGGAGGGAGTGGCCTGGGTCTGGCCATAGTTAAAAGCTCTGTAATGTTTCATAAAGGGACAATTTCAGTGGAGAACAACCCAACTGGAGGTGTAACCTTCAAATTCAGCCTGATGTCACTATAAACAGTTTTGCAACAACAGACGGATATGATGAGAATACTTGTAACAGCAGCGGAACAACAGGAGATTGATTGTGCCATAAAGGCCTATGATGATATAAAGGATTTGCTGCCCGCAGATGTGGAGATGGATTTTACGCTAACGGGCATAGGAGCCACCTGTGCATGCTATACGGTAACCAAAGGGATTTACAAAGGGAGACTGGAGGGAAAACCTTACAGCCTTATTATAAACATAGGCATTGCAGGCAGCTATAATCTTTCAGAATTTCCAATTGGTTCTGCAGCCGTTATAGAGAGGGAGTATTTTGGAGATCTTGGATTTGACTCTCCCAATGGATTTGAGGATTTGTTCAGTTACGGAATATGGGAGAAAGACAGCTTCCCATATTCCGATGGAGCTTTGGTCAGGACCACAACCCCGTATGACAAGATAGAAAAAGTCCTTGCAAAATACAGGCATGCCGCAGGAGTCACTGTCCAGACAGTTACAGGAAAGCAATCCAAAGCGGATGAACTCTACAATATGTACAACCCCATGATTGAGAGCATGGAGGGTGCGGCCGTTTATTATGCTGCCCTTATGGAGGGGGTTCCGTTCTTTGAACTTAGAACCGTTTCCAACGCAGTTGGTGAAAGGGACACAAAAAAATGGGATTCAAAAGCAGCTCTCAACACTCTGCACGATTGTTGCAGTGAAATATTCCGTGCTGTTTTGTAATCTTAATCTTGCTGTTATGGAAAATGTGAGAAAGGAAGTGATAAGGATAGAGAACCTTAAAAAATATTATCAGCTGGGGAGCCAGCAGGTAAAGGCTCTGGATGGTGTTGACATATCCATATACAAGAATGAATATGTTGCTATCATGGGGCCGTCGGGATCCGGAAAATCCACCCTTATGAATATTCTGGGTTGCCTTGACACCCCTACGGCGGGGACCTACATACTCAATGGGACTGATGTGAGCCAGATGGGTGACAATGCCCTTGCCCAGGTAAGGAACAGGGAGATTGGTTTTGTGTTCCAGTCTTTCAACCTGCTCCCAAGATACAACTCTTTGGAAAATGTTGCCCTCCCCCTCATTTATGCCGGAATTTCAGCCTCTGAGAGGGTAAAAAGAGCCAAGGATGCTCTCCTTGCCGTTGGACTTGGAGAGAGGATGGACCATAAACCTGCTGAACTGTCGGGAGGACAAAGGCAAAGGGTGGCTGTGGCCAGGGCCCTAATAAATAACCCCTCCATTATTCTGGCTGATGAGCCTACGGGCAATCTGGACACCAAAACCTCAATTGAAATAATGAAATTGTTTGAACAGATCTATAAACAAGGTAATACTGTTATTGTTGTTACTCATGAGGAGGATATTGCCATGCATGCAAGGAGGATTATCCGACTCAGGGATGGGGTTGTTGAGAGTGATACAATTAATGATAAAATAACTTATTGACATGAAGATTTACACTAAAGGAGGAGACAAAGGGACCACTTCATTGGTTGGTGGCAAAAGAGTGCCAAAAAATCACCCGAGGGTTGAGGCATACGGAGATTTGGATGAACTTATCTCATTCATTGGAATCATTATTTCAGATACTGATATAGAGAAAGTTAAAGTGGATTTGAGAAAAGTTCAGGAGGATCTTATGCTTATTTCTGCTCATTTTGCTTCCGACGGCTCTGCCAAAGCCCTTAAGGAGGTTGGCACAGAGGCCATTGAGTGGCTTGAGAAGGAAATTGATGCCATGACCGCAGAACTTCCTCCACAAACCGCATTCATTTTACCGGGAGCTCCAAGAGTTTCTTCTGAGTGCCATGTTGCAAGGACAATCTGCCGTAGGGCTGAGAGACACTCCCTTGTTATTGGAACAGGTGGGGAAGCCAATGAGCAAGTATCTGAGCAAGTGACAATTGGCCTTAAATATCTTAACAGATTGTCTGACTATCTGTTTACTCTTGCCAGATTCCTGTGTATAAAGAGTGAAGAAAAAGAGGTGTTTTGGTTGCCATAAACTTTTTTTTACTATATTTGCGCCCCTCTATTAGAGTATAGTGAAACTAATTGGTTAAAAATTAAAATTTTATACTATGTATTGGACATTAGAGCTTGCATCCAAACTTGAGGATGCTCCATGGCCTGCAACAAAAGATGAGTTGATTGATTATGCTACCCGCTCAGGTGCACCTCTTGAGGTTATTGAGAACCTTAATGACCTTGAGGATGACGGAGAGGTTTACGAGAGCATTGAGGAAATTTGGCCTGATTACCCAAGCAAAGAGGATTTCTTCTTCAACGAGGACGAATATTAAGATTACAGGGCGGCTACTGAGCCGCTCTTTTTTTATATATTTGCATGGATAAATCTCTTTTTTATGAAAATAATTATTGCCGGAGCAGGAGAAGTTGGAAGCCATCTTGCCAAGATGCTCAGTAATGAGTCAAACAGTCTTACAATAATAGACAATAACGAACAGCGCCTCAACAAACTGCGTGAGATTGCAGATGTCATTACCATTTTGGGTGACCCTACCTCAATTGAGACACTGAAAAGCGCCGGTGCAGAGAAGGCAGATTTATTTATTGCCGTAAGTCCTGCCCAGGACCAGGATGTGAATATAATAAGTGCCCTCCTTGCCAAAAAGATGGGGAGCCAGAAGGTTACCGCCAGGATAAACAATGATGAGTATATGCATCACGAGAACAAGCTTCTGTTTAAGGAACTTGGTATAGACCTCCTGTTTTATCCGGAGAAGATTGCATCATATGAGATTGTAGATCTGCTCAAACAGACAGGTACCACAGAGTTCATGGAGTTTGCAAGAGGATTACTTCAGATGGTTGCTTTCAGACTTGAGGATGGGGCTCCGCTTATAGACAAGCATGTATCAGACATTGCCTCCTTTACGGGCAAAAGCCAGTATAAGGCAGTAGCCATAGCCAGAAACTCGGATACAATTATCCCAAATCCAAATACCAAGTTCATGGAGAATGACCTTGTATTTGTAATCTGCACAAAAGATGGAGTACAGGATGCAATGAGTTTCTGCGGCAAAAAGGAGATTCAGATAAAGAACCTCATGATTGTGGGAGGTGGCAGAATTGGAGAGATGCTTGCAAAAAAGATGAGCAAGGTGTCTGACCATATAAAGATTATTGAGATAAAACCGGAAAGGTGCGAATACCTTGCAGAGACATTGGACAGCAAGGTGCTTGTAATTAACGGTGACGGCAGGAACTCAGACCTCCTTATGGAGGAAGATGTTACCAGATATGACGCATTTGTGGCAGTTACCAGCAACTCCGAGACAAATATCCTCTCTTGCGTTGCCGCCAAGAAGATGGGAATAGCCAAAACCATTGCGGAGGTTGAGAATATAGAGTATATAAAACTGGCAGAGGGGATGGGCGTGGATGCCGTAATAAACAAAAAACTCTCTACGGCAGGTAGAATCTTCCGTTTTACCCTAAGCAACAAAGTGAGATCCATCAAATGCCTGAACGGATCCGATGCTGAGGTACTGGAATTTATTGTAAACCCGAGCAGTGCAATAACCAAAGGACCTCTTAAAGAGCTTCACTTCCCTAAAGAGGCCATTATTGGTGGTGTAATAAGGGGTAATGAGATATTTGTTGCAACCGAGGATACCGTTATAAAACCATACGACAGGGTTGCAGTGTTTGCCCTGCCTCAGGTTCTCTCCCAAGTGAACAAATTCTTCATATAATGAAAAATGGCACCTGTACAGGTGCCATTTTCATATGTAGTTACCGGTAAATTCTTACAGAAGATTCACAAGTACAAACAACCAGTGTGCAATAATACCCGCACATAGACCACCAATAGTGTGTGCAATGATTGCCTTTGATGTAAGCTCTCTGTAACCAAGAGAATCCAACATTGCAGTATGTGTGCTCAAATAACCACTCCAGCACATACCCATTGCTGTAAATACAGCTATTGCATTACCATCTATAAGACCAGCAGCCTGGAATTTTGGCACAAGGCCCAACGCCGCACCAACAGCTCCCAACGCTGTCATAGGGAAAGCAACAAGCTCTGTATTTGTAAATCCGAACAGCCACTCAAAAATAAAGCCCACTTTTTCTGCCAATGCAGGCAAAAGACCGATACCCTCATAAGCAGCACCTGTGTAACCGTTCTCACCAGGGCCAAAGGTAAACATCATAACAAAAGTTGAAATGATAAGAACTCCAGGGATAATTGCCAAACCAAGCTCAACACCGGATTTACCTCCATCAAGCAATGAGTTGAGGATTCTAAGGAAAAGTGTCTCCTCCTTAACCTGCTCAACCTCCTCTGTCTGCCCAGCTGCACTCTCCTGTGCAGAAACAACATCCTCAATAAATTCCGGTCTTGCCTTAAGGATAAGTCTCTGTACAATTCTACAAGAAATTATACTGCCGATAAAAGCACCCAAAAGGCCCATCATAGCAGCCGAAACGAATCCTCTTCCCGACATAAATACAATTACAACCAGACCCATACCAAATGCAGTACCGAAGTTGGTAATTGAAATAAGCTGATACTTCTTGAAGTATTTGCTGAAATTCTTGTCATTTGCCAAAGTAATGATTGCTGGGTTATCTGAAAGGAAAGTTAGTATACCACCCAATGCAGCAACACCCGGAAGGTTCCAAAGGGGTTTCATAAGTGGTCTGAGAATTTTCTCCAATATGCCTACAACACCAAACTCAACAAGAATTTTTCCAAGCGCACCTGAAAGTACAGTAATACCCATAATGTAGAATACAGTCTCTATAAGAAGGCTGTAAGAGGTATTCATAAGCGTGTTCAACATATTTGGAACACCCATTTTAGAGCCAAGAGCCCCAAAAATGATAAAGAACACTATAAGAAAGAACAAAGGTTCATATTTCTTACTGCTGTTTTTTTTCTTCATTGTTTATCTGTTAATATTATTGTTATCTTTTATCTGTCAAGAACTTTCATCTGCCATTTTAGTCCTACATTGAATGTCTGCGGTACCGGATTGGCAGTAGATGAACACCAGAATGCATGGAATCTCAATGAATACTTGTCTTTTTTTACTGGATAATACTCAAAACCTGCACCGTAAAATCCAAGGTCAACACCCGGCAATACACATCTGTCATAGATAAACTCCACACCTGCAGACTGTGCCTTGTTCAAATCATATCCACCTTTTGCAAAAAGGGTAACGGTTGGAGAAACATCCACAGCAACCTTTCCATGCAATGAAAAATCCTCAAAGAATCCTGTACCCTTACCTGCATATCTGTTCATATAGTCAAGGTCAATTGCAACACCTTTTGCAGGTTTTATCTTGTGTCCCAATGCAATATAATTGATAAAATCCCCCTTGCTGTACTCCATAAAGTTCACAGAATAGATTGTATTGAGCCAGCTGGCAACATTTCCATACCACATTAGATTATATGCAAACAGCCCCTCCAATGCTTTGCTGGTAAAAGGGGAGTTTACAACCTGTGCAAAGAATTTGTTGTTCTTGTCGGGAGCAAAGCCCACATTCACACCTATCTGGAACGGGCTTATATGGTTCCAGAAATCTGAAGCAAAGAAAACATCCATAGGCGAGTAGTCATACTCAATAGTACCTATGCAAACCATCTGTTTTCCCGCTGTTACAGTAAACTTGTCACTTGCATGCCATGTCACATTTGCCCAATCTGTAGCATTGAAGAGTGACCTGTTCTCACCTGCATCCAGATAGAGTCTGTGGCGGAAATTGTAGCTGAACTTATCATTTATACGTCCGTCTGCAGCAAACCAGATATATCTTCCCACAAATCCGCTCTGAGTCTCAGGTTTTATCCCTGTCAAATCATCCTTACCAAAATTGGTAATCTCTCCGTCAAATCTCGCCTCAAATCTGATTCTCAAAGAGGGATCCTCTTTCCTCCCCTCATTCTGGGCATAAGAAAGGTGAGGTGCTGCCAGCATACAGCAAACAAGTGCCAACAAATATAGAAATCTCATAAACAACAGTTGTTCCAAGTTATAAAATCAGGCGGCAAAGGTAATCAATTATCATTTAATTCCAACCATCTTAACTCCTTAGCATCCAACATTTCCAACACTTGACCTATCCTTACCGAAGCCTGGGCTATCTCCTGCGGAGAAAATTCTCCTCCCGACAACTTTTCTTCCAACTCTTTTTTCTCCTGCTCCAACACCTCAAGATCCTTTTCCAACTGTTCAAGCTCCCTTTGTTCCTTGTAGCTCAATTTCTTCTTTTTTGGAGGTAGGGACTGATTTGCAGCAATTTGTGCAGCCTCATTCTTAAGAGCATCCTTTTTGGCCTGCTCCCTCTCCTTGGCCCTCTTCTGTTTCTCCTTCTCTTTAATATACTCCCTGTAATCGGAGTAACTTCCAATGAAATCCTTAATTTCCCCATCTCCTTCAAATACAAAAAGATGGTCCGCAATCTTATCCAGGAAGAAACGGTCATGAGATACAATGATTACAGAACCCTTGAACTCCTTCAGATACTCTTCAAGGACATTCAGGGTAAGAATATCCAAATCGTTTGTAGGCTCATCCAGAATAAGGACATTTGGATTTTTCATCAGTACAGTAAGAAGATACAGTCTCCTTTTCTCACCGCCACTCAGCTTCTCAATCTTGTTATAATGCATATTGGGCGGGAACAGAAAATGATTCAGGAATGTAGAGATGGGGACACTCTTGCCGTCACCCAAAGTAACCACCTCTGCAATCTCCCTTACGGCCTCTATTACCGTATCATTGGGATTGAACTCTATCCCCTGTTGCCTGTAGTAACCAAAACGGACAGTCTCCCCTATCTGTATCTCCCCTTGTGTAGGTTGGAGTGTTCCCGATATAAGATTGAGAAAAGTTGATTTTCCAACCCCATTCTTTCCAACAATACCAATTTTCTCTCCAGGTGCAAAATTATATGTGAAATCTTTCACCCCCACCCAGTTGTCATACTCATAACCCACATGCGAGCAATTGACAATCTTCTTGCCCAATCTTGAAACCTGAACATTTATGTTAAGGGTGCTCTCCGGCCTTTTTTGTTGAGCCCTCTCCTTTAGGTCATAAAAGGCATCAATCCTATATTTTGCCTTTGTTCCCCTTGCACAAGGCATCCTCCTCATCCAGTCCAACTCGGTTCTCAAAAGATTCCTTGCCCTATCCACCTCCTTACGCTGGTTGATCATCCTCTCCTCCCTCTTCTGCAAATAATAGGAATAGTTGCCGTTATAGGTATAAAGATTACCATCGGCCATCTCAATAATCTGATTACACACCCTGTCCAAGAAATATCTGTCATGGGTAACCATAAGCAAGGTGCATCTGGCACGGGTGAAATACTCCTCCAGATATTCAATAGTCTCCAAATCCAGATGATTGGTAGGCTCATCCATTACCAGAAAATCAGGTTTGCCAACAAACATACAGGCAATAGCAACCCTTTTTATCTCACCACCGCTCAATTGCCCAATCCGTTGTTGTGGGTTGGTGAGTTTCAATGAATAGAGAATCTCCTCTACCTCATGAGTGGGACAATGTTTTGCATGTGGCAAAACAACATCCATAATGGATAAAGATGAATCATAAACATTATCCTGGGCAAGAAATGAGATTGAAACATCCTTAAGGAACTTTACTGTACCTTCTCCATCAGATCTCTCAACCCCGGCAAGTATTCTCAACAATGATGTTTTCCCTGTACCGTTTGGGGCAACGAGGGCTATCTTGTCACCCTCATTGATATTCATATTTATATTGCTGAAAAGGACCTTAGGCCCATAAGATTTTGATACGTTCTCAACCTGTAGATAACTTGCCATACACAATCATTTTGGAAAGCAAAAATAATAAAAAAAGAGGCTGTCTGAAAAGACAACCTCTTTCTCTTTATGAGTGAAACTGTAATTAGTTAGCTTTCTCAATAACAACAACTCTTGTAAGAGCTCTGCTGTTGTCAAACATGTTAGGCTGACCGCCCAAACCTTTCCACTCCAACTGGCTCTCGCTTACGCCAGCTTTGATAAGTGCATCATAAACAGCTTTAGCACGTTTCTCAGAAAGTTTCTGGTTAGTTTTAACTGAACCAGTAGCTTTATCAGCGTAACCGTTAACAACATATTTAACTGCAGGAGTAGCTTTCATAATGTCAGCTGCAAGAGCAATGTTTACACCACCTTTAGAGTCAATCTTAGCACTGCCAATCTGGAAGAAGATAGCTCTTGGGCCAGCAACTGGAACCTCAACCTCTTTAACGATAGTCTCAGCTGGTTTAGCTTTCTCAACTGCCAAAGCCTCTTTAGTAGCTGCATGCTCAGTCTGCTCTGAAGCCAAAAGATCTTTGTATTTCTTAATGTCACCATTAGCAGCAGCAAGAAGAGCAGCGTTGGTAACCTTAACAAATTTTTTGCCACCAAAGTAGTAAGTACCACCAACCAATGCACTAACTGCACCGTCAGCAACAGCGCTGCTGTAGTCACCGAATGGAGACTGAGCAACCTCACCTCTTACCTCAATATTGATAGCAAAAGCTTTGCTTACATTGAAAGCACCACCCAAACCAACTGAACCGTTGATAAGAGCTTTAGTTTTGTCATTGCTGCCAATCTGAGCTTTAGCAAGCTGCAAAGCAGGGCCCATGAATGCGTAACCCTCAAATACTCTGTCAGGATTGTAGCCTGCAATAGCGTTGGAGATATTGAAGATACCGTCAGCGCGAAGAGTTACATAGTTCTTTTTAATATTCTCAAAATCACCATTGTTACCATTGATGAAGTCTGAGTTCAATTTTGTTGAGAAACCTGCAACCTGAGCTCTAACGCCCCATACAGGGTTAATCAATTTACCTACTGAAAGGTTGAAAGCTGGAGTAATTGCTTTACCCAAGCCGTACTCTGAGTTGTCTGGGTTAACGCAAACCTGAGCACCTACACCTACACTTACAAAGTAGTTGTCTTTTGCGCTCTCTGCGTAATATCTGTTCTGTGCATTAGCTACAGTAGCAAGACCAGCCAACATCAAAGAAAATATTACTAATCTTTTCATTATTCGTTAAATTTAATTTTATCGTTCAACACTTGAAGGCTTATTTCAAATGCACCTTATATGCCAAGCCTCCTGTAAAGTACTTGAAATCCTGTAATTCAAACTGGAGATGGAGCTGCTTGAACAATTCATAAGTGGCTCCTATCGCAAAGTCTTTGGTATCATGCTCCAAAATCAGTCTCAGATTAGGAACAAACGAGGGATCATAAGTTATACCGGCAGCAACGCCGTTGAGCTTATAGCTTCTTCTCATGTTGTACAGATACGCAAGGTGAACACCTATTCTCTCTGTACCAAGGAAGAAATGTTTTGTTGCAGCTATATAAAATCTGCTGAAATATCCGTTTCCGTCTGTTGTATTTATCTGTCCGCCACCACTCTCAGTGTAAGGGTCAGATGTTCCAATTACAATGGAAGGCATATATTTCCAAAACTTCCCTTCATTTATCAATCTTATTCTGGCAGAAAAATATCTGTCCTGATTGGTAAACTTCTCTCCATCAACTTTCCAGTCTATACCAATTGTCTTTGCCTTGAACATTGTTGCAGTATATGCAACTTCAAAGAAAGGCAATATGGTAACATTCAGGAAATAGTTATAAGTACCGTATGTCCAAGGATTAGGGGTAATGTGCTTATTCAAATAGTTGCCACCTACTACAAATGTCTTTGAATCCTGCATCTCAGCAGAGGGCATATGCAGCAACCCTGTGACACCATATGTATATTGGGCTGAGAGCGTAAAACTTACGCACACAAAAGAGAATATGAGAATTATCTTCTTGAACATAGCTTAATCTCCCAGCCAATAGTTTTATAAGCAATAAGTGTTATTAATCCTCAACAACCTCTCCACCACCAGCGTTTGTACCACCGTGGTTGTCGTGACCGTCGTGGCTGTCATGAGAGTCATGAGAGTCATGAGAGTCAAACTCAGGAATGATAGTAGTTTTCTCAGCTCTAACACAGTTAGCTGTGTAAACAGTACCATCAAATACATAAGTTACAACCCACTGAGAGAATTTGCGGCATACAGTAACTGCTAGCAAGCATTTCTCACCGCTCTCGTTTACAGTCTCTTTAAGCTCTGTAGCTTTAAAGTCATCATATTTGCTACCAGCCTGAGCAGTCTCCATTGCAGCTGTAGCAACAAGGCTCATAACATCTTTTACAAATACATCCTCAGACTCAAAATCCCAAATATAGCCAGAAAGAGCAGTAGTGTTAACTACGAAAGGCATTTTAGTGTGAACCAATGAGTGACCGTCATGTGACTCAATAGCATAATCCTCATCAACGTGGATAGCACCATCATCGTCAATCTCAGTTCCCTCAGGGAAACCGAATTTAGCTACCAAGTCAGCTGCAGACATGTTACCCTCCTTAACGCTGTTCTCTGGAAGCTCAACGCCCTCTGGAACCATAGCGATATCAGCTGAAGTAACACTTACCTGATTTTTACCAACTTTAACAACCTGAACAGTTCTGGTTACAGAAATATAACCATCAGCCTCAGCTGCAACAGTTACAGCACCTGGGCCATCCAACTCCTGAGCGAATGAACCGCCTGTTACAGCTACTGCTGTACCATTAACAGTTACATTAGCATCAATAGCTGCAGAAGTAGCAGCATCATAAACAGTACCCACTAGGTAGTACTCAGGCTCTTGATCCTGAGCAGGTGCTTGTTTCTCATAGCAGCCTGTTAGAACAACTGAACAAACTGCCAACACGGTCATTGCAATTTTTGCACTGAAACCGAAGAATGATTTTTTCATTTGCATCTTAGTTTTAAAAATTAATATTTAGTTAAAATTTCAATAATTCACTTTTTATATAATACGGATTGAATCTTACTGACTCACTCATATTGTCGCTTGCCTGAGCCTTGAATCCCTTTCCATATACAAACTCATTTCCTGCGTTATATGACAGACCCATATTTCTGCTCAACATAACCCTTGGCACATACCCCTTCCTTTTATATTTGTAAGGAGGCAATGTAACCTGGAATCTGAATCCTCCGTTAAATCCTTTGTTGCCGGCATACTGCACCTTCATTGCATAAAAGCCAATTGAACAGTATCTGAAATGCCTTATCATATCCCCTCTTACACCATACTCACCAAGCAAATACCTCTCTCCATGTAAAGAGAACTGCAAATTGTACTTGGGTATATAGTATGAGGCCCCAATTGAACCTGTAAACCTCATACTGTTCTTGTCATAGCCATACTTGAACGGATTCTTGTTATGGCCCAACTCAAAAACGCCCCACTCACCCCATCCGGTATAACTGAATCTTCCATCAACCGAGAACCTCTCATTTTTGAAGAAGTGCTCTATCTTAAGGTCTCCACCCCATCTGTTGTTACTGAACAAGCCAACAGTACCTGTAAGGAATATATTGTACGGAAGTCTTACACTCTGTGACAAGGTAATCATACCGGGCCTTACATCATCATACTTGTAACCGTACTGGTTCAGTATAGGGACAACCAACTGGGCAGAAAGTTTGCTGCCTTTCCATAATGAAACCTCCACAGCCGGTGAAAGGTTTATGAGAAACTCATACATTACAGAAAGTCTCACATTCTTGAAATTGACACCAGGATAAACCAACACATCAACTTTATACAAAGAACTGTTCTCCCTCTTCTCCTTCTTTACAAGCTCCCAACTCTCTCCCAAATCATAACTTACATGCCAGTCATGTCTTGTAAGCTCCCTCTCACCATCCTTTTTGCATGTAAGGGATATTTTAGGCACATTATTGTTAAGAACTATTACTCTACACAATTTGTCATCCGACGGCAAACCATATTTCTGGATAAGATCTATGGCATGACCTATACCTACACCTTCCAACCGGTATGCAGTGTTCTCCAATACATACACTCTCTCACTATCGTCCTCTGCCCAGCACACATTCTCATACCCCATACGCACCAGCTCACCAACTGTATCCTCCCCGCTCTGAGCCATACCGCACAACGGGACGACAACAGCAAAAAGCAATGCAAAAACACGCTTTAAGGCCATTCTGGGGCGTTTTTTAATCATTAAACGATAGTATTTCACATTAAAATCAGCTGCTAAGATATGTATTTTTAAGTTTTCTACAAAAAAAAGTACAAAAAACTTACAGCACCTACTATCGCTTTCCATACATATAATTACACTCAATAAAAAAGGTGGTCACCAGATTTCCAATGACCACCTTCAGCTACAATATATTATTTAAGGTATCAGTCTTTGCAGCAGATTGGTCTGATTTGAGAGAAGAAATCATTTCCTTTATCATCTACCAGAATAAATGCAGGGAAGTTCTCAACCTCAATTTTCCAGATTGCCTCCATACCAAGCTCAGGGTACTCAACGCACTCAACACTCTTGATATTCTCCTTAGCCAAAATAGCGGCAGGACCACCAATACTTCCAAGATAGAAACCGCCGTGTTTATGGCAAGCATCAGTTACCTGCTGGCTTCTATTACCTTTGGCAATCATAATCATGCTGCCTCCGTTCTCCTGGAACAAATCAACATAGCTATCCATACGGCCTGCAGTTGTAGGGCCAAATGAACCGCTGGCCATTCCCTTAGGGGTTTTTGCAGGACCTGCATAATATATAGGATGGTTCTTTATATACTCAGGAAGTCCCTCCCCCTTATCAATTCTCTCTTTAAGTTTTGCATGGGCAATATCCCTACCTACTATAATAGTACCGTTAAGAAGAAGGAATGTAGAAACAGGATACTGGCTAAGCTGCTCAAGAATCTCCTTCATAGGACGGTTCAAATCAACTTTAACCCCTTTAGCCAAAGCAGAACCTGAAAGATACTGCTCAGGAATTAATCTTGCAGGATTAGAATCCAAAGTTTCAAGCCAGATACCATCCTTATTAATCTTGGCCTTGACATTTCTGTCTGCGCTACAGCTCACACCCATACCTACAGGGCAAGAAGCTCCGTGGCGAGGCAAACGGATAACTCTAATATCGTGTGCAAAATATTTTCCACCAAACTGAGCACCTATACCCAGATTGTGGGCAGCCTTAAGAAGGCGTTTTTCCATCTCAACATCTCTGAAAGCAAAACCCTCCTCGCTTGCAGCAGTAGGAAGAGAATCATAGTATTTTGTAGAGGCAAGCTTCACAGTCTTAAGGTTAAGCTCAGCTGAAGTACCACCAATCACAAAAGCAATATGGTAAGGAGGACAAGCAGCAGTACCCAAAGTCTTCATCTTCTCAACCAAATAAGGCTCAAGTTTCTCTGGAGTAATAAGAGCTTTTGTCTCCTGGAACAGATATGTCTTGTTTGCAGATCCGCCACCTTTTGCAACAAACAGGAATTTGTACTCATTGCCGTCAGTAGCAAAAATATCTATCTGTGCAGGGAGGTTACAACCTGTATTCTTCTCATTGTACATATCCAATGGCACATTCTGCGAATAACGCAAGTTGTCATTGGTATAAGTATCAAACACACCGTGAGAAAGAGCCTCCTCATCACCGCCACCTGTAAATACAAACTGACCTTTCTTTGCAACAATTGTAGCAGTACCTGTATCCTGACAGAAAGGAAGCTGACCCTTTGCAGAAACATCGGCATTCATAAGCATCTGAATGGCTACAGCCTTATCATTGTCACTGCTCTCAGGATCTGAAAGGATTTTAGCAACCATCTCATTGTGCTCGGGACGCAACATGAAAGAAACATCATGCATAGCCTGTCTTGCAAGAAGTCTCAAACCCTCAGGATCAACCTTAAGGAACTCCTTGTCACCAAATTTCTCTACAGAAACATACTCTTTGGTAAGAAGATGATACTCTGTAGTATCTTTTCCCATAGGGAACATTTCTTTATAAACAAATTCCATAATTACAGTATTTTAAGTATTTATTATTGTTTCGTATTCTCCATCAGATAACTTCTCATGAACTCGTTGAGATCCCCATCAAGGACAGCTGCAGTATCGGAAGTCTCGCAGTTGGTACGCAAATCCTTAACCATCTTGTAAGGATGAAGTACATAACTCCTTATCTGTGAACCCCACTCAATCCTCTTCTTCTGCCCTTCAAGTTCTGCCTGTTTTGCCCTCTTTTTGGCAAGCTCTATCTCATAAAGGTGGGATTTGAGAATCCTCAGTGCGTTCTGACGGTTGTCCAATTGTGAGCGGGTCTCTGTATTCTCAACCACAATTCCGCTTGGTATATGCCTGACCCTCACCCCTGTCTCCACTTTGTTCACATTCTGTCCGCCGGCACCGCTTGAGCGGAAAGTATCCCACTCCAGATCAGAAGGATTAATGACAATCTCAATGGAATCATCAACCAACGGATAAACAAACACAGAAGAGAAAGTGGTCTGTCTCTTTCCCTGAGCGTTGAACGGAGAGATTCTCACCATTCTGTGAACACCATTCTCAGATTTGAGATAACCGTATGCAAAATCACCTTCAAACTCAATTGTAGCGGATTTTATACCTGCCTCATCTCCCTCCAACACATCATAAACGGTAACCTTATAACCGTTCCTCTCGCCCCATCTGGTGTACATTCTGAGAAGCATGCTGCTCCAGTCATTGCTCTCGGTACCGCCTGCACCTGAATTTATCTTCAGCAAGGCTCCAAGATTGTCCCCCTCCTCACCCAACATGCTCTTAAGCTCAAGTTCCCCGAGCAGTGCATCAATCTTCTTCTCCTCAGCTTCAAGTTCAGCAGCCTCGGCCCCCATCTCCTTAAGAATCTCCAGTTCCTCCAAAGCATTGGCCACCCCATCCAGGGAGTTTACCCAATACTTTACTCCCGACAATTTCTTAAGAAATGCCTCAGCCTCCTTAGGATCATCCCAAAAACCCTCAGAAGTACTTATTTTCTCTTTCTCCTGGACATCAGCCTTTTTACCGGCATAGTCAAAGAGACCTCCTCAGCGCATCCAGGCGCTCATCAAAACTGCTCATACCTATTATTAATTCAGATTTATGACAAAGATAATAAAAAAACTACCTGAAATCATTTATTACCCCCATTATTTGCCCATAATCAAAACCTCTCTGCAAAGCGAACCTCATCAGTTTCTCCCTTTTCTTTGCCAAAGGCTCTTCCACTTTGAGCGAATTCCATTTTTTTGACAACACATCCCGCAGCATCTGGTCTCCAAAACACTGGGCATTCTCCCTCAATGCCATTTCTGCCACAGACGGACTAACCCCAAGACGCTTTAAATTGTAGGCAATTTTAACGGCACCCCACTTTGAAAAGCGGGCCTTGTCCCTCACATAAGCATCTGCAAAACGGACATCATCCACATATCCTTCTGCAATTAAAGTTGAAACAATCTCCTCAATTTTCTTGACAGAAAAGCCGGCTTTTCCTTCCGCTTCCTCCCTGGTGCTCCATTTTAAAAGCTTCTGCCTTATCTGTCCACAACAATATTCAGCCCGGCTGCATTGCCGCTGCAGCCTTGCCAATGCCTGCTCCGGTGTCATAAAAATTAAAAATAATGTCCGATACTCACATAAGCACCAACCTTGTGCTCATAGTCTGACCAATGGATATCAAATGAGAATGGTCCGATAGGACTGTCAAAGGAGTACTTGATACCAAAGCCCCATATATTCTTTGCATCCTCTGTAAGAATCTCCCCAAAATAACTGCCGCTCCTCAGGCAGTTTGCCATTGCATAAACATAATGGTTCTTTCCAAACCTCTTTCTCAAATCCAACCGGCCAATGGCCACAGAGTTATTTGCGACAATAGCAGAAGAAATCCCTATAAATGGCAGCTGTTGTCTGAAGTACCTCCCCTGAACACTGCCACCAACATAATTGAGATAAGAAACCTCCTCACAATTTCCAAGAATTACACGCCCGTAAAGGGAAGGGAGCAATACCAGTCCGTCCGCAATTGGGACCGCACCGCTCATCAACACCCTAACCGCTCCAAATTTGCTGAAGTCCTTTCTGAAATTGCTATGATAGAAGGCCCCAAGTATATCAAAGGTCATTCCATGCGTTGCATAAAAATTATCATCTCTGCTATCCATTTTGCCATCCACATAATAGCTCAAAAATCCCTCATCCTCCAATTTGTAAGGTTCATATCCGTCGGGAGTATTGTTAGTAAGGTAACTGCTGTAGTCGAAATACTCATACCTTGTACCTACCTCAAAATTAAAGTTCCTCAGATACATGTTGGAGAGCTTTACCTGTACCCTGTGATATGCAAAGGAGAGATTCTCCTGCTTTGAGGTGGATTCATATATGTTCATATCTGTACCACCTGCCCTGTATGAAACACCTACCTTTGGAAAATCTTTGGAAGTATAGGAATAATCCAGCTCCCCGTAAGGGTTATAGCTCAACCTGCCGGTAACACCAAACTTGGAACCAAGAAGATTATACTCGCCAACACCCAGATGAAGCAAAATTGCAGCAGCCTCCTCAGAGTCATACCTGCCACTTAAGGCAAACACATTTGGCGGCCCTTTCTTTACATTTATAACAAGAGTCTCATCTTCACTCCTCTTATCTGCAACGGTATAGGTAACGGAAGAGAAAGCCTTTGTACCCATAAGGATAGAGATTCCCCTGTTAATATCATTTCCTGTGAGTTTGACTTCCGGCCTCAACCCGGACAATTTTTTGAGCCATTGTGCGTTATCACTCTTTACCCCCCTTATCTCAATATTCTTGAAACAGAAAGTGTCTTTTATGACTTGTGTAGCCTTTGGTGGCTTGGCCACCACAATATCCTTGATTGGCTCCATTGCAGCCAAAGCCCTGGCAAGGGAATCCAATTGCGGATATTTTGCCATGGCTGCAGTATGCCCGTTAACCATCAGCTGCTCAATGGCAGCCCTGTTGAAACTATAGGTCCCATATTCGGAAACATCAGGCTTTATAAGGATATCCACATCCTGAACATTCTTCTTGTATGCAACATGTCCCATAAGGCCGGATATCTGGCTTATAACCTGCGGTATAGACCTCAGATTCTCAACTCCCGGGGCATCATTCTGAATATCAACGCCAATAACTATATCCGCACCCATTGCACGGGCCACATCCACAGGGAAATTGTTTGTAATACCCCCATCAACCAGCACTTTACCATCAATCTCAACCGGTGAAAACACACCAGGGATAGCCATGGTGGCCCTCATGGCCATTGGGAGAATTCCCTCATTGAGAACCAGTTGCTCTCCTGTAGCAAGATCTGCCGCTATACAGGCAAACGGTATAGGGAGCTTGCTGAAATCCATAGGCTCATGATACCCCACAGAGAGACCGTTAATGTAGTTAAGCACATTCTGCCCGCTGATAAACCCAGAAGGGAGCTTGGAAATTGGCGATCCCTCCTTTTCAGAGTTCCTGTCCGCAAGCAGGCTGTAGAAAGGGATCCTGATGATATACCTTGAATCCTTCTGTTTGGTTGCAAAAGACTCATCCTTTCGGGAATAGGAGTTATCACTGAGAAGGTATCTCCAGTCCGAAGCCAGCAATATGGAATCCAACTGGGCAGCATTGTAACCCATTGCATACATTCCACCCACAAGACCTCCAATACTGGTCCCGACAATCATATCTATAGGGACATTGGCCTGTTCCAATACCCTCAAAACCCCCACATGGGCTGCCCCTTTTGCTCCTCCGCCACACAATACAAGAGCCACCTTGGGACGCTGCAACGCCCCATTGCCTCCGGTTGTTGCATACATATCTGCAACAGAGACAATACATAACAAAAAAAACAACCAGATTCTCTTCATATATTTTTTATCATTTCTTTCCGGCCAACATACCGCAAGCGGCAAAGATATCCTCCCCGCGGCTTGCACGCAATGTTGTCATGAGGCCGGCTCCGTTCAACCTCTCTTTAAAGCCCTCAATTACGGGCATTGGAGATGGAGCCAGAGGGGAATCGGGTATCGCATGGAATCTTATGAGATTCATTCTGCATTCCAACCCCTTGAGCATTCTTACCAGAGCATCAGCATGTCTCTTGGTATCATTCACTCTGTCAAACATAATATACTCAAAGCTCACCCTTCTCTGCCCTGTAAAGTCATACTGTTTTATGAGGTCAATTGTATCCTCCAAAGGGAAACCCTTTTCTACCGGCATTAGTTCAATCCTCTCTCCAGGAAAAGGATTATGCAAACTTATTGCCAAATGACATTTGGTAAGATCCAAAAATGCCTTCAATGGGTTTACAGCGTGATAAATCCCCCTGTTTTTCTCCTCCTGCCTGTAATCCGGCAACTCAATGAGCTGAGGAGACATTGTCACCCCAATGCTGCTTAAGGTTATCCTTTTGGGGCTCCACGCAAATCCCCACTCCGCTGTAAGGATCTCTATGGTTTTAAGGACATTTGCAAGGTTGTCCAAAGGCTCTCCCATCCCCATAAAGACAGCATTTGTAAGTTGCTGGGCCTCATCTATCTCCATAAACTGCGAGAGTATCTCATGCACATGCAGGTTTCCGCTGAATCCCTGTCGGCCCGTCATACAGAACTTGCATCCCATCTTACATCCTGCCTGTGATGAGACACAGATTGTGGCACGGGGTTCGTCGGGAATCATAACCGCCTCAACTGCTGTATTGGTATGGACCGGGAACAGGTATTTTTTTGTTCCGTCAACCGAGGCCTGCAGCTGGCTGTAGCCTATGCGGCCCACCTCCCACTCCTGAGAGAGGATTTCCCTTGCAGCCTTGGAGAGATTGGTCATCTCATCTATGGACTTTACCCTTTTTTTATACAGCCAGTCCGCTATCTGTTTTCCGGTAAATGCCGGCAATTTATACTCTACGGCAAGCTGCTTCAACTCATGCAGTGATTTGCCCAATAATACGTTCTTCATATGGTGCAAAGTTACTATTTTTTCATCACTCTATTATGGGCAGGAATTGAGTTTTTTTTGTATCTTTGTAAAGAATAAGATTAACACATTTAACACAGGAGAGGAATTATGGCTAAAGAAGTAGAGACTCCAAATGCAGCGGAGGTGAATGCAGCCAAACTGAAAGCATTGCAGGCTACATTGGACAAGATTGAGAAGGATTTTGGAAAGGGGACAATCATGAAATTAGGGGATCAGCCAAAGTGGGATGTATCAGTGATTCCAAGCGGTTCCATTGCATTGGACTGTGCCCTTGGAATTGGTGGATATCCTAAAGGAAGAGTTATTGAGATTTACGGACCTGAGAGCAGTGGTAAAACCACTCTTGCGATACATGCAATTGCCCAAGCACAGAAAACCGGCGGTATTGCCGCATTCATTGATGCAGAGCACGCTTTCGACCGCATATATGCAAAAAAACTGGGCGTGAACGTAGATACGCTCCTAATTTCACAGCCTGACAACGGAGAGCAGGCCCTTGAGATTGCAGACAGTCTCATCCGCTCGGGAGCAATTGATATTATTGTAATTGACTCGGTGGCAGCCCTTACCCCAAAAGCTGAGATTGAGGGTGAGATGGGTGACTCAAAAATGGGCTTGCAAGCACGCCTTATGAGCCAGGCTCTTAGAAAACTTACCGGAAACATAAGCAAAACCAACACATGCTGTATCTTCATCAACCAGTTGAGGGAGAAAATTGGTGTGATGTTCGGCAATCCTGAGACCACTACAGGAGGTAACGCACTTAAATTCTACGCATCTGTAAGACTTGATGTAAGAAGAACCACCCAGCTTAAGGATGGCGAGGATGCAACAGGCAACCGCACACGCGTTAAAGTTGTAAAGAACAAGATGGCACCTCCTTTCAAAAAGGCAGAGTTTGACATCCTTTATGGAGAGGGTATCTCAAAAGTTGGTGAGATCTTGGATTTGGGAGTAGAGTTTGATATCATCAAAAAGAGCGGAAGCTGGTTCAGCTATGGCGACAGCAAGATTGGCCAGGGCAGGGAGGCAGTGAGACAGCTCCTTTTGGACAACCCTGAGTTTGCAGAAGAGGTTGAGGCAAAGGTGCGTGAGGCACTCGCTGCTGCAGGTGAGCAGGAGTAATCCCACAACCAAACTTCTATCATATAAAGAGACGGTTTTTGCCGTCTCTTTGCGTTATAAAACATACCAAACACACTTAAATCCTCTCATTCCTAAATCTACACCTCCCCAGCTCCCTACATCCCCAAGAGGTTAAGCAATACTATCTTTTCTGTACGCTCTATATTGCAGGTTATACAACTTAACCTCAAGGAATTACTATAGGTTAGTTATGCCAATATGCCCTACAACAACATCTCACAAGGGTCTGCATTACCAACCTCTTGCATTATCCCAATTGCAATCTTTAATAGAACAAATAATCTGCATAACTTCCTGCGGGTAAATCAATGTCCTTCGCTCAGTCCAATGTTTACCCCCCGCATTATGCAGATTATGAAGTATAAATAAAGGGAATGTTACAATGAAAGATGTGTTTAACCATTCCTTTTATCCATTGAATTGAACTATTGCAGAATATGTAAATGCTACAACTGAATATTGAATTGAGTTTTTGTGTATCTTTGTAGGTTAATTATCGGGAAAATAAAAAACAGAAACATATATGGAAAAAATTATTCTTACAGGAGACCGTCCAACCGGTAAACTGCACTTGGGCCACTATGTAGGCTCACTAAGAAGAAGAGTGGAGCTGCAGAACAGCGGAGAGTTTGACAAAATCTTCATTATGATTGCTGATGCACAGGCTCTTACAGATAATGCGGACAATCCTGAGAAAGTTAGACAAAATATCATTGAAGTTGCATTGGATTACCTTTCTGCAGGTCTTGACCCACAAAAATGTACTATTTTCATCCAGTCGCAGGTTCCAGAACTTTGCGAGCTGGCATTCTACTACATGAATCTTGTAACTGTACAGCGTCTGCAGAGAAATCCAACCGTAAAACAGGAGATACAGCTCAGAGGCTTCTCAGATGACGAGGAAAATGCAAACAAGAAGGGTACCCCTGTAGGATTCTTTACCTACCCTATCAGCCAGGCCTCAGACATTACAGCATTCAAGGCAACAGTTGTTCCTGTAGGCATTGACCAGGCCCCTATGATTGAGCAGACACGCGAGATTGTACACAAATTCAACACCGTATATGGCGAGACACTTGTACTTCCGGAGATGATGCTTCCAGAAAACTCTGTATGCATGCGTCTTCCTGGCACAGACGGCAAGGCCAAAATGAGCAAATCTCTTGGAAACTGCATTTACTTGTCTGACACATCAAAAGAGATAAAGAAAAAGGTAAACAGCATGTTTACAGACCCTGAGCACCTTCAGATTACAGACCCGGGACATGTGGAGGGCAATGTAGTGTTCACCTACCTTGATGCATTCAGCACCCCTGAGCACTTTGCAAAATACCTTCCGGAGTACGCAAACCTTGACCAGATGAAAGATCACTACCGCCGTGGAGGTCTTGGAGACGGTACATGCAAGAAATTCCTGTTCAACATTATGGAGGAGTTCCTTGCCCCAATCCGCGAGAGGAGAAAAGAGTACGAGCAGAATATACCCCAGGTATATGAGATTTTGCGTCAGGGTTCAGAGGTTGCCCGTGCAGCCGCAGCTGCGACACTCAATGAAGTTAAAGCAGCCATGAAAATCAATTATTTTGAGGATCAGGAACTTATAAAAGCGCAGGCTGAGGCTTACAGGGCAAAATAATCATCCCGACAACTGTCTCTTGCCACCTTTGGGGAACAAAATCTCCTCAAAATGTACCCCGCAACAACCGGCAACGGTAACGGCAAGCCGATGTGACTGAAAAATAAAATTAAAATATGATAGAACACGCAACAGTAGAACGGATACTTGACACCGCCCGCATAGAGGAGGTTGTAAGTGATTTTGTCTCCCTTAAAAGGAGGGGGGCAAACTACATTGCGTGCTGCCCGTTCCACCATGAGAAAACCCCAAGTTTCTCTGTCTCTCCAAGCAAAGGTATCTACAAATGCTTTGGCTGCGGAAAGGCCGGAAGCGTTGTGAGCTTTGTAATGGAGCACGAGCAGATGAGCTATGTGGAGGCTCTCAAATATCTGGGGCATAAATATGGGATTGAGGTAAAGGAGAAAGAGGAGAGTCAGGAGGCTCAACAACAGAGACTCCACCATGAGTCGCTCCTCATAGTAAATGACTTTGCCCAAAAATTCTACACAGAGCAGCTTCTCAAGAGCGAGGAGGGAATTGCAATTGGCCTGAGCTATTTTAAGGAACGTGGCTTTACAGATGAAACCATAAACAAATTTCTCTTGGGTTATGCTCCAAACAAAAGGAGGGAGTTTACACACAACGCCCAGAGGAAAGGGTATAAAAAGGAGCACCTTGTGGAGGTGGGCCTTACAATTGAGAGGCCGGAGAGCGGTGAGCTCATAGATCGTTTCTATGAGAGGGTAATGTTCCCTATAAGGGGAATAAGCGGCAAAGTGATAGCCTTTGGAGGGCGCAAGCTAAGAAGTGACAAGGAGGTTGCCAAATACATAAACTCCCCAGAGAGCGAGGTTTATGTAAAGAACAAGGTCCTTTACGGAATATATGAGGCCAAACAGGCAATAGCAAAAGCCCAGAAATGCTACCTTGTAGAGGGATATACAGATGTAATCTCCTTCCATCAGGCAGGTGTGGAGAATGTGGTGGCCAGCAGCGGCACCTCCCTCACCACAGGACAGATACAGCTCATTAAGAGGTTCACCAACAATGTTACAGTGCTGTATGATGGAGATTGGGCAGGAATAAAAGCATCCTTAAGGGGAATAGACATGTTGCTGGAAGAGGGACTTGAAATTAAAGTTGCCCTGTTTCCCGACGGAGAAGACCCCGACTCATACGCCCGCAAACACACCAAAGAGGAACTATTGGAATTCCTCAGCAACAATGAAGAGGATTTCATCAGTTTCAAGCAGAGGGTCCTTTCCCAGGAACTCACCAAAGACCCGCTGCAAAGGGCAAAACTCATTGGGGAGGTTGTGGGGAGCATTGCAGTAATCCCCGATGCCATTGTAAGGGCAGTTTATATAGAGCAGACCGCAGCAAAACTCAACATAAAGGAGGAGCTGCTGCAACAGGAGGTTGCAAAACAACGCCACAAAAAACAGAGTGAAAACTTCTACCAGCAGAAGAGGGAACAGGAGAGACAGGAGAGGCTTCAGGGGATACAGGCAGCTGAAAATCCGGCATTTGCAACCCCTCTTCCTGGAGGACAGAAGAATATCCCGGGTTTTGTGGTAAACACATACTGCAGTGAGGCCGAGAAAGAGATACTTTACTATCTGCTCAAATTCGGGTACCTCCCAATACAGATAGATGAAGATTTCGCATATGGGGCAGAACAGGACCAGGAGCAGACAGTTGCACAATACATCCTTACCCAATTGCAGAATGATGAACTTGAGTTGCAGAACCTGCAATACAAGGAGATTTTTGACGAATACTACAGGCTCAAGGAGCACGAGAGCGACAAAGTGTTGAGATACTTCATGAACCACCCCAACAGGGAGGTATCAAACATTGTTGCAGACCTGTTCATACAGCCTTACACCATAACAATACAGCAGTTCAGCAAATCCCTTATTCCCGAAAGGAATGTGCTTGGAAGGGTTGTCCCAAAATCAATCCTCATCTACAAGGCAAAGGTTACCGCACAGGCGGCCATGAACCTTACCGAGGAACTGGGAAAGGCCCAGAGGGAGAAAAACATAGAGCTGCAGAATGAGCTTATAGGGCAGATAACCACACTCATGCAGGTGAGGAACTTCTTCTCAAAAGAGCTCAACAGAATTATTTTATAGTTGAAAAGGAAAACAATTGAAAATAAAATATTTGAAAAGATGGGAAAAGAATTTAAAAGACATCTGATTACATCGGCCCTTCCATATGCGAACGGTCCGGTGCATATTGGGCATCTTGCAGGTGTATATGTACCTGCAGACATTTATGCCAGATTCCTCAGACTTAAAGGTGAAGAGGTTCTATTTATAGGCGGCTCTGACGAGCACGGCGTTCCAATCACAATTAAGGCTAAAAAAGAGGGGTGCACTCCACAGGATGTTGTAGATAAATATCATAATATCATTAAAGAGTCATTCAAAGGTTTGGGTATCAGCTTTGATGTATATTCACGCACAAGTTCTGCCACTCATCACAAAACTGCAGCCGCATTCTTCAAGAAACTTTATGAAGACGGCAAGTTCATTGAGAAGGAGAGCGAGCAATTCTTTGATGTGGAGGCAAACACTTTCCTCGCCGACAGATATATAGTGGGTACCTGCCCTAAATGTGGAGCAGAGGGAGCTTACGGCGACCAGTGCGAGAAATGCGGAAGCACACTAAGCCCGGATGAGCTTATCAATCCAAAATCTGTCATTAGCGGAGGCGAGCTTGTAAAGAAACCTACCAAACACTGGTACTTGCCTTTGGACCAGTATGAGGGTTGGCTTAAAGAGTGGATCCTTGAGGGACACAAAGAGTGGAAAACAAATGTTTACGGACAGTGCAAGAGCTGGATTGACGGCGGACTTCAGCCAAGAGCCGTTAGCCGTGACTTGGACTGGGGAGTTCCTGTACCTGTAGAGGGTGCGGAGGGAAAAGTGCTTTATGTATGGTTTGACGCCCCTATCGGATATATCTCAAACACAATTGAGCTGTTGCCAGACGAGTGGGAGAAATGGTGGAAGAGTGAGGATACCAAATTGGTACACTTCATTGGAAAAGACAATATTGTGTTCCACTGTATAGTATTCCCATCTATGCTTAAAGCTCATGGCGACGGATTCATCCTCCCTGAGAATGTCCCTGCAAACGAGTTCCTCAACCTTGAGGGTGACAAGATCTCCACTTCACGCAACTGGGCAGTATGGTTGCATGAGTACCTTGTGGATTTCCCTGGCAAACAGGATGTGCTCAGATATGTACTATGTGCAAATGCCCCTGAAACCAAGGACAATGACTTTACATGGAAAGATTTCCAGACCCGCAACAACAGCGAGCTTGTAGCCATCTACGGAAACTTTGTGAACCGTGCAATTGTACTCACTCACAAATATTTTGAGGGTAAAGTCCCTGCAGTTGGCACATTGACAGATGTGGATAAGGAGGTTTTGGCCGAGATTCCTCAGATAAAAGCATCTTTGGAGCACAATTTGAGCACCTACAAGTTCCGTGAGGCACTTAAAGATGCCATGAACCTTGCACGCCTTGGCAACAAATACCTTACCGAGACCGAGCCTTGGAAACTCGCAAAAACGGATATGGATAGGGTTGCTACAATCCTTAATATCTCATTGCAGCTATGTGCAAACCTTGCAATAGCATTTGAGCCATTCTTGCCGTTCTCATCTGAGAAACTGGTTAAAATGCTTAACCTTGAGAAGATCTCATGGAGCGAGTTTGGAGGAAATATCCTTTCAGACGGACACCAGCTTAACCCTGCGGAGCTTCTGTTTGCAAAAATTGAGGATGCCGAGATACAGGCACAGATGGATAAACTCAATGCAACAAAAGCTGCCAATGAGGCTGCTGCAGCAGAGGCTGCTGGCACCCCTGCCCCACTTCCTCAGAAAGAGGAGTGCACATTTGATGACTTCATGAAGATGGACATCCGCACTGCAACTGTTCTTGAGGCTGTAAAAGTACCTAAAACAGACAAACTGCTACAGCTTACAATTGACACCGGAATTGATACCAGAACCATTGTTTCCGGCATTGCAGAACACTACACTCCGGAGGAGATGGTAGGAAAACAGATTTGTATCCTTGCAAACCTTGCCCCAAGAAAGATTAAGGGAATTGAGAGCAAGGGAATGATCCTTATGGCCAAGGACGAGAGCGGCCGCATGCGTTTTGTTACCCCGGCTGAGGCTGTAGATAACGGAGCCTGTGTAGGTTAATCCTTTCCAACAACAATAAAAAGCCCCTGCTTCCAATGGTGCAACCACCATTTGCAGCAGGGGCTTTTTTCAACCTGTAACACTCAATCAAGCATCTGGGTCTTGAATTTAACAACATCCTTCTGAGGTATTGTAATCATCTCCCTTGTATTGAGACTCATAGTGCGGCGCTGTTTGCGTTCTTTAATCATAAAGGAACCAAAGCCACGCAAGAAAACATCCTCTTTATTCTTTAGAGTATCTGAAACAATCTCAAGCACCGAGTTCAAAAAGTCATTGCTTTGAGCTAATGTAAGTCCTGTCTTTTGTGAAAGTCTTTTCACCAACTGTTTCTTGTTCATAGCAATAAGAATTTTCATCAATAACAATTTGCAAAATGCATTGTTTAATGAATAAACGGATTTTACTTACCCTTAATGGAACAGGAGACATGAAAAAGAACTGGCTGAAATATTACTTCAAAAAACTCTGGTGGAAACTCCTTATAACAATAATTCTCCTTGGAGTTATGGTGGCGGTCCCCATAATCTGGGGCAAAGAGCACAAAATGGTACACCTTGCCCTCCGCCTGGATGCCATAGCAATAACCGGTATGTTCATGGCTATATTAAAGGTTCTGCTGGATATCACTTACCAGCTGCTCAACAACAAACAGAAATACCGCAAAACACCTCTGAAAGGTCTCTTTCAGATATTGCAGATAATCATATACTTTATAGGTGGAATAATAATAGTTGCCATACTAGCTGACAAATCCCCAGCCAAACTCCTCACCGGTCTTGGAGCCTTTGCTGCAGTCCTCTCCCTTATATTTAAAGATACTATTTTAGGATTTGTATCGGGAATCCAGTTAAGTGCAAATGACATGGTAAGGACAGGAGACTGGATAGTTGTCTGGGGAACTCCCGCCAATGGAGTAGTCACAGATATCACCCTCATAACTGTAAAAGTACAGAATTTTGACAACACAATTATAACGCTCCCCACCTATTCTCTTGTAACATCCCCCGTACAGAACTGGAGAGGTATGGATGAAAGTGACGGCCGCAGAATTACAATAAACCTCAATATAGACATGGACTATGTCCATTTCTGTACTCCCGACGAGTTACAGAAGCTAAGCCACCTTATCCAAATCCCAATTAATGGGGAGAATATAACAAACCTTGAACTTTACAGGATGTATCTGGCATCATATATCCACCGTCATCCCCAGATAAACAATAGAATACTTACAATGGTAAGGTATCTCGACCCCACCTCAACAGGTCTTCCTGTTCAGATTTACTGTTTCTCGGCAAACAAGAGCTGGGCAATATACGAGGGGATAAAATCACAGATTACAGAGCACGCCATTGCAATAGCCACGGAGTTCAATCTTAAAATATTCAATTGGGGAGAAGGCTCATAACAAAAAAATGGGTTGCTCCTATTGGGCAGCCCATTTCTGCATAATCTCAAGTTCCTCTTTAGTGTAAAGGATATTCTCAATAAGGGGTTTGAGCTGCTCCTTGAATATTACAACCAAAAGAACCAACAACACTACCACAGCCACTACTGCTGCCACATAAACTATCCATTTAGGGCTCCTCTTCTGTCCGCTCTGCGGTGCAGGTTTCTCCTCCGGTTGTACTTTAACTTCCTCTGCAGGCATCTCATTCACCTCAAGCTGGATGGCCTCCAAAGAGAAATTGTCGGGAGCAAAATCAAAAGAATCATTTACTGTAAAAGAGATTCCCCCTTGCCCCGTTTTTGCAAAAACACCAAAACCAGGCACCTCAAACTCATCCTGTTTTGCAAGAGCCCCAACTATCTGCTCTCCCAAATCCTCCTGCCAAGGGAGACGGGCTCCATGAATCATAACATTCTCAAATACCAGTTTCTTACTTGGAGGCAAAATTGTTTTTCCATCCTGCAAAAAACTTGCAGGGGAACTCTCAACTCTGAAAACTCCCACATTTGGAAGTATAACCTCTTCATTGTTAAGCAATAGCTTTTGAATTTGCGTATATACCAAGCCTGAATCCATAATGTTTCCCATCTCTTTCATATCACAAAGATAAATTTTTTCACATTTTTTTGCTAAAAAATTTGGAGGGTAAAGAAATTTGTTCTACTTTTGTACCCGCTAAGCAAAACAACTGCTGGCAGACATAAATTCCTGAATAGCTCAGTTGGTTAGAGCATCTGACTGTTAATCAGAGGGTCCCAGGTTCAAGTCCTGGTTCAGGAGCAAGAAACCACTCAAGAAATTGGGTGGTTTTTTTGTTTTATAAAACCTTAAGGTTTATTATCTTCGCCATATGGAGCAGATAAAATTTGAGATTTGCAGCGGATCACTGCAAAGTGCACTTAATGCACAAGATGCCGGAGCCCATAGGGTTGAGCTTTGTTCGGCACTCAGTCTTGGGGGGATTACCCCTTCGTACGGATTTATTGAGCTGGCAAGAAAGAGGCTGGATATAGATATCAATGTCCTTATCCGTCCCCGTCAGGGAGACTTCCTGTATGATTCAGACGAGATTGCCGTAATGATAAGGGATATTGCCGCTTGCGCACAGATGGGTGCAAATGGCGTGGTTATTGGTGCTCTTGACCCATACGGCAATGTGGATATGGATGCCTGTCGGGCAATGGTGGCCGTTGCAAAGCACCATGGACTTTCAGTCTCTTTCCATAGGGCGATAGACCGCAGTTGCAACATTATGGCGGCACTGGAAGATGTGATCTCTTTGGGGGCAGACAGAGTGCTTACATCGGGAGGAAAGCCCAACTCTTATGATGGATTGGAGATTCTTGCAAGGATGAACGAGGCTGCTGCGGGAAGAATTGTAATTATGCCGGGAGGCGGTGTGAATGCAGGCAATATAAATGAGATTTTAAGGATTTCCGGCGCAAGGGAGATTCATTTCTCAGGTTCTGAAACCATACAATCTGATATGGTTTACAGGGAGGGGGTATCATTTACCCCGGAGATTCTTGGGGGCGATTTTACCCGTACCGAGAGTTCAACAGAAAAGATCCGTCAGATAATAAAAGCTGCACAATAACAAATCCTTATTGTGCAGCCTTTTACTCTACTTGTTGCTTATAGCCTCCCTCAAAGCAGCTATACGTTTTGCATCGCTGGGATGGGTACTCAGGAAATCATTTGAAGATGAAGTTTTTCCATTCATCATCTTTTCCCAAAAAGTTGGGGCAGCATTTACATCATAACCTGCAAGGTCCATTATATACATGCCTATTTTGTCAGCCTCATACTCGTGCTTTCTTGAGTAAGGGAGAAGCACACCCACCTGAGAGCCTATTCCAAAGCCCACATTAAAAAGAGCCTGAGCGGTTGACCCTTTCTTCTTCCCCACAACCTCACTCACAGCATTCCCCAAAAGATTCATTACAGACTCCTGACTCATCCTCTCATTTCCATGTTTTGCAATCGCATGAGCCATCTCATGCCCCATAACAACCGCCACATAGTCCGGTGTATTGGCATAGTTCAGAATCCCCTCATAAAACACTATTTTTCCCGACGGCAAACAGAAAGCATTCACCTCCGCAGAATTTGTAAGGACAAACTCCCATTCAAGTCCGCTGAGAGAGGAACTCAGCCCCTGCTCCTTCATATATGACTCAAGAGCGGAGACCATCCTGTTGCCCACCTCTTTAATCATCCTGGTTGCAGAAGCATTGGATGATGGGGATGCACTCTTCATAAATTCTGCATAGGACTGGTCTGACAATGACATAATCTCACTGTCGGAATAAAGGAGTATCTGCTTGCGTCCTGTAAATGATACCACTCCACAGGAAACCGCCACAAATGCAAGAGCGGTTGCAGCAACAAGTACCTTAAGTGTTTTTTTCATAACCCTGTTTTTATTCCCAGTAATCACAAACCACTCTGCTCTCCCTGCATTTTTTGCAGAAATTGCTTATCTCCACATGGGCAGGATGCACCTTGTATGCAGCAAGATCCTCCTCACTGCGGAATTTGCTGATAAGAACGGCATCGTAGCTCATATCGGTGTGTTTGAAATCTATTCCTACCTGGGCCGAAACCAGTTGCGGAACCACTCCAACAAGCCCCTCCAACCTTTGTTTCATCTGTTTCAAGTTCTCTTCCTTTGAGGCACCTTCCGCAAAATCCTTGAAGCGCCACATTACAATGTGTACAAGCATATCTGTTATATTTTTAATTATTCAACAAACGGCACCATTCTGGCAGAAAGATCAGGGTCCGGCATATCTTTATCAACCGGGAACATCGGGCGGTTAATCCTCTTATAAGGGAGTCCTGCCAAATCCTGGTTGACACCACCAAGGGTAAGAGCCATCATCCAGTCTGCCTGCATATTGTAAAGTTCAGGCTCAAGATAACCTATCTTTACCATAACTATATCTGCAGTACGTGGGTCAAGGCCAAGTTTTGTAAACTCACGCTCTGTGTGGAAGCCCTTCCTTACCTCTGTTACAATCACATCAATACTTCCCACCTTCACTGCAACCTCTGAATTGGAAGGGTGGTCATATATTGCAGTTACAGTACCCTCCAGGCGTACCGGTGGAGCATATCTGTCATCCACCTCTGCTCCAGCAACCATATCAATCCTGCCACCAACTCCAACCTCTTTAGCTTTTGCAACAAAATCTTTATCGGGAAGAGAAGCATAAATGAGCTGAGGCCCATTTGCATTACGGAATTCCTTGCGGCCAAGCAACTGGGTTAAAGTCCAGGTTACATCTCCTGCTCCTCCTGCTGTAGGGTTGTCTCCTGTATCACTTATGTAATAAGGTCTTTTTGCATCCTTCTTAAGGGCATTTGCAAGACACTCCTCCAAAGTTGTGGTAGGGGCTACAAAATCAAACTGGTGGCGGACATCCCAAAAATATTGTGCAATCTCCTCTGCTGCCTTTACAACATTCTCCTTATTGTCTCCTGTTGCCATTACAACAGCGTGGTTACGCGGCTCGTCTGCCCAAGCATATCCAATCCAAATGGAAGCGTCAATTACCCCCTCAAGTTCAGATGCAGGGTAAGTCATATCATACAATGACTTTGCCGGTTCTACGCGGGTTGAGGTCTGCTCTCCAGGCAAAAGGATTGGAACAGGCACCCAAGCCTTATACTCCGGTTTCCCTTTTCCGCTCTCAAGACGCTCTATAAGAATCCTTGCCGCACGCTCTCTGGTTTCCCAAGCATCCTCATGAGGAGCCATACGGTAACAGCAGATCATATCAGAATTCTCAGCCAGAGTCCAAGAAACATTTCCATGCAAATCCATAGGAGAAGTTACCACAACTTTATTCCCGATAACCTCCCTTATCCTTTTAAGCATGTCACCCTCCGGATCATCCAGCCCCTCAACACTCATTGCACCGTGAATATCATAAACCATACCATCCAACGGAAGGTTTGCCCTTAGGGAATCCAATATGATATTCACAAACTTCTCATAGGTTTCCCTTGTAACCGCACCACCGGGAGTAGCCCTTGCCACAAGGGCAGGAACCCACTGAGCCCTATCCCTCAAGGGTTGTCCCTCTCGCAGATAAGGGATCATATCAAATATTTCATCACCGATAGCCACATTAAAGGCATCCTCCCCGCTCCTTGCAGGAGAGAAAGTGCTGGACTCTATCTTTATGCCGGCAATGGCAATCTTTGGCAGTTTCTTCTCCTGAGAGCATGAAACAGCCAAAAGTGCAACAACTGCCAAAAGAACAATCTTTCTCATAGTATTACTCCATTAATTTCTTGTACTTGAATTTCTTGGGCTCAACATTACCCAGTCTCATCTTCTTGTTCTCCTCATACTCAGAGTAGGTGCCCTCATAGAAATAAACCTTTGAATCCCCCTCAAATGCAAGAATATGGGTACAGATACGGTCGAGGAACCAACGGTCGTGGGAGATGATTACAGCACAGCCGGCAAAGTTCTCCAGACCCTCCTCCAATGCACGGATTGTATTTACATCCACATCATTGGTAGGCTCATCCAAAAGAAGCACATTGGCCCCCTCCTTAAGTGTAAGGGCAAGGTGAAGACGGTTTCTCTCACCACCGCTCAACACACCGCATTTCTTCTCCTGGTCAGCACCGCTAAAGTTGAAACGGGAAACATACGCTCTGGCATTCACCTCCTTGTTGCCCAGTTTCACATACTCAGAATTCTCTGCAATTGTCTCATAAACAGTCTTATCAGGGTCAATGCTCTTGTGCTGCTGGTCCACATAAGCAACCTTAACGGTCTCACCTACCTTAAACTCTCCTTTATTAGGGGAATCATAACCCATAATCAGACGGAAAAGTGTGGTTTTACCTGCACCGTTAGGACCAATCACACCAACGATACCTGCAGGCGGCAACTTGAAGTTAAGCCCCTCATAAAGCACCTTGTCTCCAAAAGCTTTTGTAACATCAATAGCCTCAATGACATTTGTACCCAAACGTGGTCCGTTAGGAATGAAGATCTCCAATTTCTCCTCCTTCTGTCTTCCATCCTCATTGAGCATCTTCTCATATGCACCCAAACGGGCTTTGGATTTGGCATGTCTCGCCTTAGGAGCCATTCTAACCCATTCCAACTCTCTCTCAAGGGTCTTGCGGCGTTTGCTTTCCTGTTTCTCCTCCATCTTCAGCCTGTTTGACTTCTGGTCCAACCATGAAGAGTAATTGCCTTTCCATGGAATACCCTCACCCCTGTCAAGCTCAAGAATCCATCCGGCAACATTATCCAGGAAGTAACGGTCGTGGGTAACGGCAATTACAGTACCCTTGTACTGCTGCAAATGTGCCTCAAGCCACTGGATACTCTCAGTATCAAGGTGGTTGGTAGGCTCATCCAACAAGAGAACATCAGGCTCCTGCAAAAGAAGGCGGCAAAGGGCAACCCTTCTCCTCTCTCCTCCCGACAAATTTTTCACAAGGGCATCCGGCTCAGGACACATAAGTGCATCCATAGCCCTCTCAAGTTTGGAGTCAAGCTCCCATCCCCCTACCTGCTCAATCTTCTCTGTAAGTTCTCCCTGCCTCTCTATAAGTTTGGCCATCTGGTCATCATCCATAGGCTCCATAAACTTCATGTTTATCTCCTCATACTCCTTAAGGATATCCACAACCTCCTGCACACCCTCCTCAACAACCTCTCTTACAGTTTTGCTGTCATCAAGCTGCGGCTCCTGCTCAAGGTATCCCACAGAATAACCCGGAGCCCAAACAACCTCTCCCTGATAAGATTTCTCAATACCTGCAATAATCTTCATAAGGGTGGATTTACCGGAACCGTTCAAACCAATGATACCAATCTTGGCACCATAGAAAAATGAAAGGTAAATATCTTTAAGAATTGTCTTGTTGCTGGCAGGCAAAACCTTGCCTACGCCATTCATGGAAAAAATAATCTTTTCGTCTGCCATATCTAAATACAAATTTGTACAAAGATACTGATTTTTGAGCAAATAACATCTTTGGGTCCGTTCCTGTATCAAAGTCTTGTAAAATGCCCTTACAGAGGAGAAACCGCACTCCCTTACAATCTTTTCAGGCTGGAACTCCCCTCCCGCAAGAGTCCCTGCATACTCCAGCCTCTTGCGGTTGAGATAATCGGAGAAGGTGGTCCCTTTTACCCTATTGAACATTCTCGAAAGATATGTCCTGTTTGTCCCCACCTCCCTTGCCAATTTCTCCAGAGTAAGGTCGCCTTTAAGAAAAAGCCTCTTTTTATCCATTAGAGAATCCACTCTACGGGCAATCTCACACAGTATCATATCTGAAGCACCGCTCTTGTCATGGGGCAGTTCCTCCTCCTGTACTACAATACCTTCACACCTCTGGGCAAAAGCAATAACCCTGCTTAACAAGGATATCCCTTTCTTACAGCAGATAATCGTCAATCTGTATAGGTTCATCGTTCTCCAACTTAAACTTCACCATACGGCACCAGTCTCCCGGAGTATATCCCGTATTATATTTGAAAACAATAGAAAAATTGCTCTGGGAACTGAATCCGCACTGCTCACACAATGTCCTCATGTCGCTCTTGGGATTCTCAATAAACAAGGTACATATCTCCTTAATCCTGTAATAATTCACAAACTGACAAAAGTTCTTGGAAACCCTTGTATTGAGGGCCCGGGAAAGGTAAGACTTGTTTGTTCCAATCATCCTTGCCACATCATGTATCTTCACATCCACATTCCTGTAAAGCTTCTCCTTCTCAAAAAGGGTCATAAGATTGTAGATTATCCTCACATCCTCAACCAAAGTCTCATTTACCAGCCCATGTTCCTCTCCCAACAATTGACCGTCCTGAATCCCCCTGCCAAGTATATAGGCCTTTTTCTTCATCTCCTCAAACTCCTTATAACGCATACACGCAGGCATATTCTTCAGAAAATAGAGCAACGGCATAACCCCTGCTACCACAATCATGACATAAGCCATATTGGCAGCCCCTTTGCAAAGCAGCAACAACAATCCTCCTCCCGACGAAATACAGAAAAAAGGGAGAGAGTTCAAAACTGCAACGCCAATCTTCTGAAGGCTGAGAGTATTCTTTGAGTATCTTGAATCCTTACGCCCCAACAACAATGGCAAATAACCAACCGGAACAATCAGATACAACAAAAAGAGATACCATCTGCCATCCCATATGCCCCTTTCCCCCGCAACCAGCACTGCAACTTCAAACAGTACAACCACACACCACATTATCATAAAAGCCGGCAATACCTCTCTTCTGTTCTTATATATGAGTCTGCTCCAAAATACATAATATCCAAAAGGGAGCAGACAGACAAGAACCCTCATTGCCACTACCAATACACTTCCAGGGAGCAACAATACTGGAGATATTGGAAAAACCATAAAAACAATCTCATTCCCGGCAATTGCGAATCCGCATTTTCTCCACTTTACAAGTACAATTATGGTTATACCCAAATAAAAGGCGGAGAGGATTAATTTTAAAATCATAAGCAGTCAGTGTTATTTGTTCACCACAAATGTACCTATCTGACATGGCTCAATAATAAAAAAGGGACCTTACAGGTCCCAAGTTTTTCTATTTCCTAAATTTCTTTTTTTGGTTATTTTTTGATTTCGTCAAAACCTTTGCCATAGACGCCCGATACGTTGCCTACAGACAAGAAAGCATCCCGGTCAATCTCCCTCACCATTTTATACAACAAACCCAAATCATCCTTTCTCATAACAACCATTACTATCTTGCTTTTCTGTTTTGAGTACCAACCCTCACCGTCAATCAGGGTAACACCTCTGCCGGTACGGGAGGTAATTGCATCGGCAAGTTCCGCATATTTCTTTGAAAAGATGAAAATCTGCGATGATTGCTTGGTACCGGAAACAAACATATCCACAGAGTAGCTGCACGCTCCAATAAGAATATATCCATACAATATAGTTGCAAATCTCTGGCCCCAACTCTCAACACCAACTACAACCCCATTGGCATCCATAATCTCATTTGGCGGCAACAAAAGTGATGACGCTATAATAAAGACATCCAACAACAGAATTACCCTTCCGGCAGATACATTCCTGTATTTTACAATCATAAGGGCCACTATATCTGTTCCGCCGGTACTTCCACCCTGTGAAAAGCTTATGCCTATACCCAAACCGGCACATACACCTCCAAAAATGGCACACAGCAGTTTTCCGTTGGATATGGCAATCTCATCTATAAAAACCTGTGGGATAAGTGGCGGTACAATTTCATAGAATACAGACGCTATGATGATTGCATAAACCGTCTTCACTCCAAAGGCCTTGCCCAGCACCTTGAGAGCTATAAGCAGCAAAACAAGGTTTATGACAAAGAAGGAAACACTCACAGGGATATTGAATGCATACAGCAAAATTGCAGATATACCTGTAACTCCTCCACCAACCATATTATTGGGAATAAGGAACACTATCCATCCCAATGTATAGAGAAGAAGGCCGAATGTGATTATCACATAGGCCTTAATCTCACCAAAAATCTTTAAAGATTTATTGTTCATTTCCATTGTTGTTATTTAACAAACCACATTAATGATTTTACCAGGGACAACTATCACTTTCTTTATGCCGTTTTCTCCAACATATTTTGCAGTATTCTCATTCTCTCTTACAGCCTGCTCAACCTCTTTAGGAGAAAGGCTCTTTGAAAGTTCCATCTTGAACCTCATTTTTCCGTTGAATGAAACAGGATACTCAAAAGTATTCTCCACTGTATAAGCCTCAACATACTCTGGATACTGGGCGGTAGAGACACTCTCCGAGTGTCCGAGCTGGCTCCACAACTCCTCTGTGATGTGAGGGGCAAACGGAGAAAGAAGGATTACAAGTTGCTCAAGAATCTCCCTCTTGTTGCACTTCAAATCCTGCAACTCGTTAAGGGCAATCATAAATGCACTCACAGATGTATTGAATGAGAAGTTCTCTATATCTGTGCTTACCTTATTGATAAGTTTATGCAATGCCTTAAGTTCGGCAGCAGAAGGTTTCTTATCAGAGACATTCCAATTCCCCTCCCTGTCCCAGAACAATCTCCAGAACTTCTTGAGGAATCTGTTTACACCGTCAATACCCTTTGTATCCCATGGTTTGCTCTGCTCCAACGGACCAAGGAACATCTCATACAATCTTAGGGTATCAGCACCGTAGATGTTGCAGATATTATCCGGATTGACAACATTGAACATGGATTTGCTCATTTTCTCTACAGCCCATCCGCAAATGTACTCACCGTTCTCCAATACAAACTCCGCATTCGCATAATCAGGCATCCACGCCTTGAATGCCTCAAGATCAAGCCTGTCATTGTTCACAATGTTAACATCCACATGAATCTCAGTTGTGTCATACTGGTCTTTAAGGCCATATGAGACAAATGTGTTTGTATTCTTGATTCTATATACAAAGTTTGAGCGTCCCTGAATCATACCCTGGTTGATAAGCTTCTTGAACGGCTCCTTCTCCACAACATAACCCAAATCATAAAGGAACTTGTTCCAGAATCTTGAATAGATAAGGTGACCTGTTGCATGCTCTGTACCACCAATGTACAAGTCAACATTTCTCCAGTAAGCATCCTCTTCCTTGCCAACCAATGCAGAATCATTTGCAGGATCCATATATCTCAAATAGTATGCGCTACTACCTGCAAAACCAGGCATGGTGCTCTTCTCCAACGGATAACCGTTGTAAGTCCAGTTCTCTGCCCTTGCCAATGGCGGTTCACCATCCTCAGTAGGGAGGAATTTATCCACCTCAGGCAACTGAAGAGGAAGATCCTCCTCAGGCACAGGAGTTGCAATACCGTCCTTATAATAGATTGGGAAAGGCTCTCCCCAGTATCTTTGTCTTGAGAAAATGGCATCCCTCAATCTGTAATTGATTTTCCTGCGACCAATGCCGAGTCTCTCAACCTCATCAATTGCAGCTGGAATAGCCTCTTTTACGGTTTTTCCAGAAAGGAAACCGCTGTTGCACATAATTCCCTCTTTTGCATCAAAGCTCTCCTGGCTTACATCACAACCCTCTATAAGAGGAATGATAGGTAGATTGAAAGTTTTTGCAAAGTTATAGTCACGGCTGTCGTGTGCAGGAACTGCCATAATTGCACCTGTACCGTAACCTGCAAGGACATACTCAGAAACCCATACAGGAACCTGCTCACCGGTAAAAGGATTCACAGCATACGAACCTGTAAACACACCTGTAACCTTTCTTGTCTCAGCAATTCTCTCACGCTCTGTCTTTTTCTTTGCCTCAAGAAGATAGGCATCAACCGCCTCCTTCTGGGCTTTGGTAGTAAGTTTTGCAACCCACTCGCTCTCTGGTGCCAGAACCATAAAGGTAACGCCAAACACTGTATCGGCACGGGTTGTAAAGATTGTCATGTCATACTCTGCAGCATCACCCTCAACAGGATCTGTATTGGCAACTTTAAAGATCATCTCCGCACCTTGTGATTTTCCAATCCAGTTCTTCTGCATCTCCTTAAGGGCATCTGTCCACTCAAGCTCCTCCATATCGGCAAGAAGTCTCTCTGCATACGCAGAAACCCTCAACTGCCACTGTTTCATCTTCTTCTGCTCTACAGGATGTCCTCCCCTTACAGAAAGGCCCTCTTTAACCTCATCATTCGCAAGCACAGTACCCAAAGCAGGACACCAGTTTACGGCTGTCTCACCCTGATAAGCTATTCTGTACTGCATAAGGATATTGCTCTTCTCAAGCTCAGAATAACCGGCCCATTGCTCTGCTGTAAAAGTTGGCACATCGCCGCATGCCGCATCAACAGCAGCATTACCCTCAGCAGCAAAAATCTCCTCAAGCTCAGAAATTGGGCAAGCTTTTGCAAGCTTGTTGTTATAGTAAGAGCCGAACATCTTTAGGAACGCCCACTGTGTCCATTTGTAATAACCAGGCTCACAAGTCCTTATCTCTCTGCTCCAGTCATAAGAGAAACCTATGCGGTCCATCTGCTGGCGATAGCGGTTAATGTTATTCTCAGTAGTTTTAGCCGGATGCTGCCCTGTCTGAATCGCATACTGCTCAGCAGGAAGGCCAAATGCATCGTATCCCATAGGATGGAGCACATTGAAACCTTTCAATCTTTTATAGCGGCTGTATATATCACTTGCAATGTAACCGAGCGGGTGGCCCACATGCAATCCTGCTCCCGACGGATACGGGAACATGTCAAGAACATAATATTTTGGTTTTGAGGAATCTGTATCAACTTTAAAAGTCTGGTTCTTAGCCCAGAATTCCTGCCATTTCTTCTCAATGTCTAAAAAATTGTACTCCATTTCAGATTATATTTGTTCAACCTGCAAATGTAGTACAATTTGTTTATTTCTTAATCTTAAAAGTAGAGGTTTTTGAGAGTTTGAACTCTATTGGAATAGAAATCCTTACACTTACCTCTCTACCTCCCAATTTTGCCGGCTTCCATTTTGGCGAAGCGGTTATCACCTTAATCACATTGGCATCAATTTCCTCATCCAGTCCGCTTACAATCTGCACATCTGTAACCTTTCCTTTCTGATCCACCACAAACTCTGCAATCACACGCCCCTGGATGCCGTTCCTTACAGCACTGTCGGGATACTTTATATACTCATACACCCATCTGTCAAGGAATTGCTGCTGGGTTCCATGAAGGAATGTGGCCGGTTTGTCAACTGTTGTCTGGGTATAGATTTTATCCTTTCCGGCGTTGCCCTCCTGCTGGTTATGTCGGGAAGCGGCCTTTATCCTCTCTGGCCTGTTTGAAATCACCTGGGCCATAGCAAAAACATACTCTGCCAGCTGCTCCATCTGCTTGTAATCCAATTTATCCGGAGTGTCTCTCACAGTATGGTAATCCCTATGCACCCCTGAGGTGAATAGTGCCACAGGAATCCCTTTTTCATAGAAAAGCCTGTGGTCTGAAGGGAAATAGTCCGTAGGGGTATATGCCGGTGCAATGCTCACTGCCCTTCCCGACAAAGTGTTGATGATCTCCATCAGTTCCACATTGGCATCGGCAGTATAAACCTGAATCTTGTTCTCCCTTCCACTGCGGCCAACCATATCAAGGTTTATCATTGCCACTATATCCTTAACATCCTTGAACGAACGGTTGAGGAAATACCAGCTTCCCACCATACCGTACTCCTCAGCCCCAAAAAATGCAAAAATGATTGAGCGGTCAAACAGATATTGCTGTGAGGCAACCTGTTTTGCTATCTCTATAAGAGTTGCCACACCGGAGGCATTGTCATCCGCCCCATAATAGATTTGTGTCTCATTATTACCATCCCTCTTAAGGATTGAAGTTCCAAGATGGTCATAATGGGCTGCAATTACAACATACTCGTTTTTGAAATCGGGATTGCACCCCTCAACTACACCTATGATGTTTCTTGAGTAGAGGGTATCCCCTTTATTGACAAATGAGAAGTCTTCTCCACTTTGGTCTGTAAGCATTGTAACACCCGCCTCCAACAGCTGGTTATATATATATTCAGCCGCATCTTTCTCCCCCTGTGAACCGGCACCTCTTCCCAATCTTGCAGAATCTGCGAGAAATGCCACATTTTTCTTAAGGGATTCTTCTACCGACTCATAATGCTGCGCATTGCCTTTGCCACACAAAAGCATCGCAGATAAAACAAATATTATAGTTACAAATCTTTTCATGAAAAGGGGCTTTACCAAATCTGTACCAAAAACGGTCTTAAAACAAGAAAACCTCCGCAATCTCTTGCCGGATTGCGAAGGAATTCTCTTGTCTGCTCTCAATTATTTGAAGAAAGGTGGTTTTACAACAACTGCTTTAAGCAATTTGTCTCTAACCTTAATGTAAATCTCAGAACCCAATTTGTAATAAGGGGCTGCAGCGTATGCCAAACCTACAGCTTTTCCGCAAGTTGGGCCCATTGTACCTGAAGTAACAACTCCAATTACATTGCCCTCAGCATCACAAACCTCATAACCGTGACGAGGAACTCCCCTGTCAACCAACTCAAAACCGCAAAGTCTTCTTGTAAGACCGTCAGCTTTCTGTTTTAGCATATAATCTCTGTCAATGAACACACCTTTCACATCATTGAATTTGGTGATCCATGCAAGATTTGCCTCAAGTGGAGAGGTTGTATCATCAATATCGTTTCCGTACAGGCAGAAACCAGCCTCAAGTCTTAGAGTGTCACGAGCGCCCAAACCAATAGGACGGATACCCTCTGGAGCACCTGCCTCAAAGACACCTTTCCATAGTTTGTCTGCATCCTCATTTGCCACATAAACCTCACATCCGCCTGAACCTGTATAACCGGTTGTAGAGAAGATTGCGTTAGGAATACCTGCTACAGTACATTTTTTGAATGTGTAATACTCCATATCCTCAACTGGAGCATCACAGATTCTCTGCATGATCTTAAGGGCATTAGGGCCCTGGATAGCCAACTGGCAAATCTCGTCAGAGGCATTGTAAAGCTCTTTACCAGGAGTGATATTGAACTTAGGGGCAATCGCACACAGATGATTCCAGTCCTTCTCAATGTTTGCTGCGTTTACAACAAGGAAATAAGTCTCTGCATCAATGCAATATACAAGCAAGTCATCAACAATGCCACCTTTACCGTTAGGGAAGCATGAGTACTGTACTTTACCAGGATTCAAAACTGATACATCATTAGATGTAACATACTGGCAAAATGCAAGAGCGTTAGGACCTTTAACCCAGAACTCACCCATATGTGAAACGTCAAATACGCCCACATTGTTTCTTACTGCGTTATGCTCATCTTTAATACCTACATACTCAATAGGCATGTTGTACCCTGCAAAAGGGACCATTTTTGCACCCAATTCAATATGTTTCTGGGTAAATGCTGTTGTTTTCATATATTTTTAAAGTGTTATGTTTTTTAATATCAGTTCTCTGCATGCAAATCCTGACGTGCCGAGTAAACCCACACATCAGAAGGACAAACTTTAAGTTCCTGAATTTTCTCCATTTGGGCAACCGCCTCCTTAAGAGTGCTGTAACCACCGGCGGAAACCATCATATATCCGTTCTTGAACATTATCTTCTTGGGGGAGTAACCCAACTCCTTAACCACCTTCTCCAATGCATCCGCATTGCTGTAATCCCTAAAAGAGCCGATAATGACATGGTACCCCTCTACAGCCGCATTGAGGGCCGCAACCTTGGCGAGGGAGTCCTCAACAAACTTCATACGGGCCTCCTCCTCAAGTTTTTGCTGTTGCATTGCCTGTTTTGCCTCAAGTTCACTCTTCATCATGGCAATATCCTCAGATGTAGGCATTCCAAGCTGTCCTTTAACCCAGTCACAACCGGTAAGCGCCACAATTATTGTGGCACAAACGAAGATATGTTTAAGTGTAGCGGTATTTGCCATATTTTAAAATACAAGGTTCTTACAAATGTATGAAATAATGGTGCAATAGCAAAAAAAATGTATATTTACATCTGTATTTTTAAAGATTAGAACTGTGGAGATTTTTGGCAGGACATTAAGGATTATCACTTGTGTCGGGATACTTTTAGCCATTTGCTGCAATTATGGCTTCAGCAAAAAAAGAGGGAAGACAAATATCCGTACAGTAGAACTGGCACAACCTTGTATGGAGCCTGTAAAATTGAAAGATCTGGAAGTGGAGCTTCCCAAACGGCATCCAAAACTATGCGATACAATAAGCATCACTTTCATTGGAGATGTAATGCAGCATGGGAAACAGTTGCAGAGCGCCTTAAAAGATGGGGAAGAGCCGCACAATCCTCAATCATACGACTACTCACTTACATTCAAATATATTGAATCGCAGCTAAAGGGGGCCGATCTGGCCGTTGCAAATATGGAATTTCCACTAGGGACCCCTCCATACAAAGGGTATCCCATTTTCTCTGCCCCGGAGTCCATTGCATGGCAGGCAAAAGAGAGCGGCATAGACTTGTTCCTCCTTGCCAACAACCATATTGTTGACAGAGGGAAAAACGGACTCCTCAACACCCTGGAGACATACAGCAGAATGGGTAGCAGATACATAGGGGCTTATAGGGATGCTGCGGAAGAGGAATTGCTCAACCCCGCTTTCTACAACATAAAGGGGATAAGGGTAGCCATAATCAACTTCACATACGGCACAAACGGTTTTCCTGTGCCCTATCCTTGTGTTGTAAACATGATGGACAGCACATCTGTTAAAGAGAATATCCGCAAGGCAAAACAAATGGGTGCAGATATGATAATTTGTACTCCACATTGGGGGGAGGAATACATGTTAAAACCGTCGGGACATCAGAAAAAATGGGCAGAAATGCTCCTTAAAGAGGGGGTAAGGGTGATTATTGGAGGACACCCACATGTCCCTCAGAGTGCCAGGGCCAATAAAGAGAATATCATATTTTACTCTTTGGGCAATTATATAAGCAATCAGACTACCCCTTCATATACCCAGCTGGAACTTATGGTAACTGTAAGGATACAGAAAAATTTCATCACAGGGGAGACTTCTCTTCTGGAGCCACAATATGAATTCCTGTGGTGTTTTAAAAAGGGGGAATTTGCCAATGACTATACGGTGGTTCCTGTAAAGGAGATATTGGGGAAGGAGGAGCTTGTACAGGACAAGAGCCAGTACAGGAGAATGGAAAAGACATATATGGATTTCATTAATGGAAATCTGATTGAAATTTATTAAATTTGCTTTGAACAAATATCTGCAATATGGCTGAAAAGAGAATTGAACTTTTGGAAATTGATCCTATCGACATTTTTGGTGTCAACGACAGACTTATCAACAGACTTGCAAACTATTATCCCAAATTGAAGGTTGTACCAAGGGGAAATACAATCTCCCTTAAGGGAACTGCAAAGGATATTGCTGCGTTTGAGGCAAATATAGGTAATCTGATTGCCAAAAGGAGGAGAAAGAGAAGCCTTAACATGGATGATGTAGATGAGATGTTTGACGAGTCTGACCACACTCCTGCAAATGCCCTAAACACATTGGAGATGACAGCAGACGGTCTTGTGGGGGGATATGCAGATGAGAAAAGTGACATCATTGTATTTGGCAATGACGGCAAAATAGTTAGGGCCAGGACAAAAAACCAGAAAAAACTCGTTTCTGAATATTATAAAAACGACCTTATATTCGCCCTTGGACCTGCAGGTACAGGAAAAACTTATACTGCCATTGCTCTTGCAGTAAGGGCACTCAAGAACAGGGAGGTAAAGAAACTTATCCTTACCAGACCTGCAGTGGAGGCCGGTGAGAGATTGGGCTTTTTGCCTGGAGACCTCAAGGATAAACTTGATCCGTATCTACAACCGCTATATGACGCTTTGCTGGATATGATTCCTCCTCAGAAACTGAAGATCCTTATGGAGGACGGTACAATTCAGATTGCCCCTCTTGCCTATATGAGAGGTAGGACTCTGGAGAGTGCGTTTGTAATATTGGATGAAGCCCAGAACACAAGTTTGGGCCAGTTGAAGATGTTCCTTACCAGAATGGGTAACAATGCCAAGTTCATAGTTACCGGAGACGCCACTCAGATAGACCTCCCCAACAAGGCAGACTCAGGTCTTGCAAAAGGTGTGGAGATGCTCAAAGGGGTGAAAGGGATAAGCATTATAAACTTCAACAAGGAGGATATAGTAAGACACCCTCTTGTAAGCAAGATTGTGAAGATATTTGACCAAGAGAACTGATTACCAGCTGCCACCTGCACCACCACCGCCAAAGGAACCTCCGCCAAAACCACCGAAGCCTCCAAAGCCTCCGCCACCAAAACCGCCGCCAAAGCCGCCACCTCCAAAGCCGCCACTGCGTCCTCTTGAGCCGGTTGAATTACCTAAAATTGAGCCAAGGATAAAGGCATCTGCGGCTGTGAACTCGCGTCCTCCCCTGTGGTTTCCGCCACCCATGTTCTGATTGTTCCCTTTTGAGGCGATAACCAGAAGAACAACAACCACAGCAATAAAGAAAAGGAAGATTATGGCTGCCAGCACATCATCTTCTTCTGCTGCTGAGAATTCATCGGAAGAAATTTCTCCACTTACAACTGGGAAAAGGGCATCCAAAGCGGCATTTATCCCGCCATAGTAGTCATCGTTCCTAAAATGGGGAATCATCCGGCGCTCAATCACACTCCTTGCAAAGGCATCTGTAACAGCACCCTCCAGGCCATATCCTGTTGCTATGAATACCTCACCGCTAGAGCCGGATGTCTTGGGTTTTACAAGTATTACTATTCCGTTGTCAAACTTCTTCTGGCCCACACCCCACTCTTCTCCTATAGAGTAAGCAAGCATGGATTTGTCATATCCGTAAAGCTGCGGGACCGTAACTATAGCTATCTGATTTGATGTGGTATCTGCAAACATGGCAACCCTGTACTCCAAAATTGCAGCCTCCCTTTGGGTAAATATACCGGCAAGGTCATTGACAAGACGCTCCGGTGTGGGTCTTGCCGGAATCTGAGCCAACACCGCACCTTGAACAAAGAAAAGTACAAGAGTAAGTGTGAACACTACTTTATTTGCCAAACGAGATTTCATCAGGTTGCTCATTAATATCATCACTCCTGTAAGGGAAATACTTCTTAAGTGAAACTCCCGCCTCCATTATGGCCTCTGAAATTCCTTGCACATAGCAGCCCTGGGAAAAAGCAGCGGCCATCTTCTCCTTAATATTGTCCCAGAAATCTTCCGGAACAACTTTATTTATCCCCGCATCCCCAATAATTGCGAATTTGCGGCTCTCCACCGCAACATAAATAAGGACTCCATTACGGGCCTGAGTCTGGTACATCTTAAGATAATTGAAAATATACACAGCTCTCTGCAAAGGATCTGAGGTGCATCTGCTCTCCAAATGCACCCTAATCTCGCCGGAGGTGTCAAGTTCCGCCTTTTTAATGGCAGCAACAATCTCCTCCTGCCCCTGCTTCCCGATGAATTCCTTAATTTTCATACGACAGAAACCTAAAACTCAACTTTTGGAGCCTGTGCAGCCCCTTCCTGAGCCTCAAAGTAAGGTTTCTTCTCAAAACCGAACATTCCGGCTACAATATTCTTAGGGAACTGACGGATTGAAGTATTGTATTTTTTTGCTGTCTCATTGAACTTCTGTCTCTCAACAGCAATTCTGTTCTCTGTTCCCTCAAGCTGTGACTGCAGCTGCAAGAAATTTTCATTTGCCTTAAGATCGGGATAATTCTCAGTTATGGCAAGCAATTTACCCAAAGCTGCTCCAAGCTCACCTTGAGCCTTGTTGTATTGGGCCAATTTGTCGGGAGTAAGATTATCTGCATCCAATGTAATCTGGGTAGCCTTGCTCCTTGCACTCACAACACCCTCAAGTGTCTCCTGTTCATGAGCAGCATAACCTTTTACTGTTGCCACAAGGTTAGGGATAAGGTCTGCCCTTCTCTGATAAACATTCTCCACCTGCGACCATGCAGCCTGAACACCCTCATCCATTTTTACCATACCGTTGTATGTGCTCTGGAACCAGAAGAACACACCAAGAACAACTGCTGCAATTACCAGAATTGTAATAAGTCCCTTTTTCATAATTTTCTCATCAATTTTTAGTTTATTTTTCAATAAGTCTCACGCACCTTACACTTGCACCCAAACCATCTTTTGATGTATAGTTTACAGATACATTCGGATACTCCTTAAAGATATACTTATAGTGTGCTGTAGAAGAGTCTCTCTCTGTACTTGTCCACCAGAAACCGTAACTGAAGATATTCTGGTAGTTGTTGTAGTCATTGTAGCTTGAGCCACAAGGGATGGCATTCCACCCGTAATCATTTGTTGGGTTTACCGAAGGTGAGTATGGCCACATTTTCTCCCCGTTCAAGTAAGCCTGAACCATAAGTTTGCCGGCAATACCTTTCCAGTCTGCCATGAAATCCATCTCCTGACCACCACTGACAGCTTTTGCAAGATCCATCCAGTCCTCTCTGGTAGGGATGCTCCAACCATCCGGACAAACGCCCTGTACACCCTGGCCCAATCCGCTTGCAGACTCCCCGCCTGTAGCGTCATTCCAGGTATAAAGACGCCCCATAACATTGGCTGCAGCCTCAGTTTTTGCATAACCTATACCTTTCCCCTCCCAGTTGAGATTCTTGGCAAACCACTCAAGATTTCCAATCTCCACTATAGGATAAACATTTGAGTCCCTTGGATCAACAAACCTCTTCTGCGGTACCGGAAGACCTGTAAGGCTATTCTCACTCAAAGAGGTTATGATAAGGGATGTAGATGAACTGTAATAATCATCACCCGCATCCGCAGTAAGAGTAACGGTAAAAGTACCCAATGTGTCAGGTATATGTATGGTTACATTGGAGCTGTCGAGTGCAAAAGAGACAGTATCCAAACCAAAAAACTGCCATTTGTAAGTGGCACCTTCTGTAGTTACACCAGAGGCATACAATGTAAGTGTATCACCTACATTCGCATACATTGGCAGCTCAAACCACGGGCTCCCCTCCAGATACAAAAGTGTCTCATCATCATCTTCTTTCTTACAAGAGCTGAACAAGACCATAGTGCACATTGCCAATAAGGCAGTATAGTTCAATATCTTTTTCATTTTCTATAATTGGTATAAAATGAGCACAAAAGTAATATTTTTTCTAAATTTGTACTAAAATCGTGCCATTAAAATGGCCCTAAAAGCCAACAATAGCGCATACATGGATAAAAAGACCAAAATACTACACTCATTGCACAGTATTGTGCTCTTATGCCTGATTGCATCTGCCATTGGCTGCAACTCCCCGTCCGACAACTACACCGCTGTAGAGGGATTTGCACAAGGGAGCACATTCCGCCTTGTATATGAGGAGAATATAACTTCCAAAGGGTATAATATTCCCGACAGTCTTTCCATTTATTTTACCCGTATAGACAAATCTCTGAGCGGATATGACTCCACATCTTTAGTCTCCCTTATAAACAAGGGGGAGAACCCTCCGCTTGATTCACTTTTCATAGAGTGTTTCAACCTCTCAAAAGAGGTTTGGAGTGCAACAGACGGAGTTTTTGACATATCGGCTGCCCCATTCTTCCAGATGTGGGGATTCGGATTTGGCAACAAGGAGAAAATCACACAGCAGAAGATAGACAGCACAATGCAATTTGTGGGGATGGAGAAGCTCTCAATTGTCTGCGACCCAACTACAGGTGAGTCATTCCTCAAGAAGGGAGATCCAAGAATGCAGGTGAACTTCAATGCCATAGCACAAGGTTACACCTGTGATTACATCTGCAAAAAGCTGGAGGGGATGGGTATAACCAACTATCTCCTTGAAGTTGGAGGTGAGATATTATGCAAAGGTATGAATTCCAAAGGAAAAGAGTGGAGTATAGCAATTGACAAACCTATAGACGGCAATTTTGTACCGGGTTCCTCTATAGAGGCAATAATAGAGGTCTCAGGGAAAGGGCTGGTGACATCGGGCAATTACCGCAAGTTTTATGTGGAGAATGGAGAGAAGAGGCCCCACACCATAGACCCAAGAAGCGGATACCCGGTAAGCCACAATCTTCTGAGTGCAACTGTAATTGCCCCTACAGCAGCAATGGCCGACGCATATGCAACCTATCTTATGGTTATTGGTACGGAGCAGGCAAAGGAGTTCCTAAGCAAAACTGCTGAACTTGATGCTCTTCTGGTTTATGGGGAGCAGGAAGACCTTAAAGTATATTCAACCCCTGGGGTACACCAGAGAAAACTGAAATGACAACACTAAAAAATATTGCAAAATGGAAAACAAGAACCTTAAACAGAATCTGAGCGAGGAGAACAAAATGTCCCGTAGAGGATTCCTCAAGACCGCTGCTGCAGGTGCAGGAGCTGCAGGTTTTGCCATGTTTGGAGCTTCATCATTCGGCACATTCCTTACATCATGCACAACCAAGGAGCATTTTGACACTATCATTGCCAACGGTGTAATATACTGCGGAGACGGAAAGGCTCCTATGCAGAATGCAATGGTGGGTATAAAAGACGGCAAGATTGCCGCTATCGGGAAACTTGGCAACTTGAAAAACCTTGCGGAACACTGCAAAGTAATTGATGCTGAGGGGATGGCAGTATCACCAGGTTTCATTGACATCCACTCCCATACAGACACCAACCTCCTTATAGCTCCGGCTGGAGACAGCAAGCTTTATCAGGGAGTTACCACCGATATTGGAGGAAACTGTGGTGATTCACCTTTCCCTTATTCAGACGAGTATTTCGCATCCAAAGAGGGTACCCTCAGATACGGATATCCATTCTGGAAAGACATTGACGGTTTCTACGATGCTCTAAGGGCAAAGAAGATTGGTATAAACTACAAATCATATACAGGCCAGGGTCAGCTCAGATCTGCTGTAGTTGGAGACAACGCTGTAAAAGCCACTCCTGAGCAGATGAAGAAGATGTTGGAGATACTTGATGCAGAGATGGCAATGGGAAGTCTTGGTCTCTCTTGCGGATTGGAGTATGCACCAGGCTCATACGCAAGTGATGAGGAGATTGCAGAGCTTCTTAAGGTTGTTGCAAAACACAACGGTCTGTTTGCAATCCACATGAGAAATGAGGATGACCGCGTGGAGGAGGCTATAGCAGAGGCTATACAACTTGCAAGAGTATCTGGCGTAAGATTGCAGATCTCTCATCTTAAGGCACAGAATGCAGCCAACTGGCACAAAGGCCCTAACATGCTCAAACTTATTGAGAATGCAAAGGCAGAGGGTATAGACATTGCATTTGACCGTTACCCTTACATTGCCTTCTCTACAGGTATGAACTGCTTTGTTCCGCTTGATATGAGACAAGGTTCAATGGAGGAGGTTCAGGCAAGAATCCGTAACCCAAGAACAGAAAAAATCATTGCAGAGTATGCAGACAGCCGCTTGAAGAGATTGGGCGGTCCTCAGAATGTCCTTATTGCCGCTTGCGAGAAACCAGAGAACGCAATGTTCTCAGGCAAGAACATAGCTGAGTGCTGTGAGCTTACAGGTCTTGAGCCATGGCCTATGATTAAGAAGATACTCCTTTCTGAGTACTACTTGCAGATGGTAGGTTTTGCAATGAAAGATGAGAATGTACAGATGTTCCTTGCACACGAGCTTGGAATGCCTGCATCAGACGGCAGTGTATATTCACCGGAGGGCGAATTGAGCAAGGAGATACCTCACCCAAGATCATACGGAACATTCCCAAGATTCTTTGGCAAATATGTAAGGGAAGACAAGATTTGCGACCTTCAGACCGCAATCTACAAATGTACCGCACTTCCTGCTTCAAGAATCGGCTTGAAAGACAGAGGACTTCTACTCCCTGGCTATGCAGCTGACATTACCATCTTCAATCCTGAGACCATTGCAGAGGCATGTACATACCAGCAGCCTCACCAGTACTCTCCTGGCATTGAGCATGTGATTGTAAATGGTGTCCATACCTTGGAGAAAGGCAAATTCCTTGGCGAATTTGGTGGTATAATTGTATAATCTGCCCCCTTCACAAGCAGCATAAAAAACTGTCGGGAAGAGATATTTTTCCCGACAGTTTCATTTATATCCACCCCACCAGATTACTCTGCTGGATTCATAACCAATTCAAACTCATTGTTCTGAGAAAGTATCTCCTTAACAAAATTTTGTATTGACTCAGGTGTTGCAACTTTCTCCACAGCTTCAACATATCCTGTAAAATTATCTCTACCAAATGAGTACAACTGGTAATTCACATTATGCCAGTAGTTGTTGTTTATCTGACTCTCAGGGAATGCTTTAAGCATATTCTCCCTTGCTTTAGCAACATACTCCGCATCCGGGCCATTCTGTGCAATATCTTTCAGACCCTGTTTGGCCAAATCAATAAGTTTTGAGGCTTTTGCCACATCTGTATCAAAGATTATCATCATTACAAACTCCTCTTTTGGCTCTCCTGTAACCTCTGAAATGACACTAACGCCGTATGTGCCGCCCTCATCCTCTCTTATTGTTTTTACATATAGCTGGTCAAGAACACTCTTTAGCACACCCATCCTTATATCATTCTCCAGATTCTTTTTCATTTCACCGGTATAAACAATTGCCACAGATGTTTTAGGAGCCTCCATCGCCACCTTAATCTCCTGTTTGTGTTTACCCTCAGGAGCCTTGATTCCCTCATCAACCCACTGTGAGCCATTTGCGGTAAGTACAGGTAGCGAACCTATATATTTTTCAACCAATGGCTTAAGTTCATCCAAATTTACATTTCCTGTAATGTAAACCTTAAGGGCTCCGTTATCAGCCATAAGCTGGGTATATCCCTTCTTAATATTATCCACACTCACCTTATCCAGCATCTCCATTGAGATGAAAGGTCTTCTTGGTGAGTTTGAAAGGATTGCCTCCTGCAAAACTTTTGAGAAAACCATATTAGGCTGTTTCATTATATTTGGCAATACAGCCTTAATCTGGTTGAATCCAACCTCAAATTCAGAAGGCTCAAAACGTGGCTGGGTATAGAAGAGATACATCAGCTGCATCATTGTTTCCATATCATTAGGCGAACCCGCAGCTGTAACTCCATGCTCCAGATCACCAACATATGGAGATACATTAACCACCTTGCCTGCAAGCATCTTTGTAAGCTTGCTCTTAGGGAATTTGCTTACTCCGCTGTTGCCCAACCAGGTACTGAAAACGTTCATCTCAAATGACGGGATCAGTTCATCTGCAAGGAGCGAACGTCCACCTTTGGCAACCGTTTTCATCATCACCTCATCTTTCTTGTAATCTGTAGGTTTTACAATAACCTGCATACCGTTTGCCAATGTCCATATTGTAGTACCAAATTTACCTTGCTCCTCTTTAACCACTGCAGAGCCCTCCAACGCTGCAACATCCATCAACGGTTCATTGGACGCCTCAATTTTTGGGGCCTCTATCTGAGCACTCTTCACATCCTGCAGAACAGCTGCAAGCTCTGCCTCTGTTGGCACAGCAAGCCCTTCACGCTGCGGAGCTGTATAGAACAAAACAATGTTATCATCTCCATACAGTTGTTTTACAGACATATTCAGCATATCTACAGATAGCATTGCCAAGTACTGCTGTACGGTATTGTACGCATATGCAGGGTCGAGATAAGGGACACCAGTAAGAAAATGCTGTATAACACCCTGAACAAGTTGAGGATTCTGACGGCTCGCCGCATTGTTCATTGCTGTTTCATAACTCTTCAGAAGGTTTGTTTTGGCACGCTCATACTCATCGGGAGTAAAGCCATATCTCTTAATCCTCTCCATCTCAGTTACAAGAGCTGTGAAAGCAGGTATTGCCTCTCCGTCTTTTGATGTCACATCGGCCATAAGGGCATGAACATCATTGCTTACATCTGCAAAACCCAGACTGGCATAAAGGAATGGAGCATCAGCCTTACGGGAAATATCCCCCAACCTCTCATTTGCAATTATACTTACAAGGCTCTCTACAAGATTGTTGAGCAGCGCAACTCCTGTACCTTTGAACTGCGCTGGAAGTGCAGGGCTTTTTACAGCCATCATCACCCCTGTTGCATTGTTCTCCTTATCTGTAAAGATACTTACAATTGGAGTTGCATTGTTTGGAACAACAACAGGCTCTTTTGCCTTGGGATTCTCAGCTTTAGGCAATTGTCCAAACAAATCCTTTATCTTTCCAACAACCGCATCCGCATCAACATCTCCTACCACAATAATTGATTGCATATCTGGTCTGTACCAGGTTTTGTAGAAGTTTACCAACGACTCCGGTTTAAAGTTTTTAAGATTCTCCTCAGAACCAATCAATGAAACATTTTCAAGGGCAGAGCCTTTGAACAACGCCTTCATCAATGCAACCTGCTGTCTCCACTGGTAGGTATCTCTGGTTCTCTTCTCCTCAAGGATAACACCTCTCTCTGCATCAATCTCTGCAGGATCATTGGTTACAAAAGCGCTCCAGTCAAACAGGACAAGCAACGAGCTGTCTATTATCCCCTCTCTGATAACAGGCACATTGTTAAGCATATACATTGTCTGCTCATACCCTGTTCCGGCATTTATATTTTCTCCAAAAGAACAACCTATGCTCTCCATATAGGAGATAATGCCCTTGCCTGGGAAATGCTTTGTGCCGTTAAAGCACATATGCTCAAGAAAATGGGCCAAACCATCCTGGTCTGGTGTCTCCTGCACTGCACCCACATTGGTAACTATATAAAAATCAGCCCTTTGCACAGGTTTCTCATTATGCATGACATAATAGGTAAGTCCATTGTCCAATATTCCGGTAATCACTCTTTTGTCCAATTCCAATGGAGCTTGAGGATTAATCTGTGCAAAGCCAAGCAAGGCTGTGCATACAAACAAAAGTGTAAATAAGACTCTTTTCATCTCTCAATTTCTTAAATTAAATTGTCCAAATTTAACCATAAATAGTGTTCTTTGTTTAATGTTATAAATATTTTATGGCACATAATTTGATTTTATTAGACTGCAAACAATTAAAATCACTACAAAATGAGAACAATTTTACTTGCAATGGCAGCAGTTCTATTCTGCTCATTAAGCGTGAATGCACAAGAGATTACATTACAAAATACACCAGATTATGTAGAAGTTTCTGTAAGGGTCAGCAAAGATGTTGTTCCCGACGAAATTTTCATAAACATTACAATAAATGAAAAGGACAACAAAGGGAAAATATCTGTTGAGCAACAGGAAAACCAGATGATAAAAGCTCTTGGGGCACTTGGTATTGATGTTAAGGAAGCCCTTACTGTAAACGATATGGGAAGCCAGCTTAAAACTTATGCGCTAAAGAAAGATAACATATTTGTTTCCAAGAGCTATACACTTAAAGTGTCTGATGCAACAATGGCAGCAGATGCCATCGCAGCACTGAACAGGCTTGATATTGCAAGAGTGGGGATAGGCAGGGTAGCCGTCTCACCTGAACTTGAAAAGGAGGTTAAGAACCAACTCCTGACAGAAGCGGCTCAGAAAGCACAAGAAAATGCCAAAATTCTTGCAGAGGCTGTAGGCAGCACCATTGGGAAAGCAATTTACATACAAAACTATTACAGTTTTGACTCCGCAGCCAACGGACGCATTATGATGAAATCATACTCTGCAATGGATACGGCTACAGAAGTGGCTGAAGAGGAATCTGTAGAGCTTCAGGTAAGCAAACAGTCCCTCTCAATAAATGTAAACTGCAAGTTCAGATTATTTTAAAGATTGGAGGGTGAACTGATTACCCTCCAATTATTTTCATTTGGTCCTGGTAAAGATTTCCGTTTTGGAAAGAAACCCCTTTGAGGCCCTTACTGTCATAGTATCACCACCATCACTGAGTGTAATCATGGCGTGGGCCTCTATTTTCATCCTTGGGTCATAAATCCAGGGGCAAGTATAGCTTCCCGTCTCCTTGTCATACTCAACATCCCTCATTACAGGTGTCCCCTCATAACTCTGGTGCGGAGCTTGGGCCCAGATTATTTTACCTGAGTAAGTACCGTTCTGGTTACGGGTTATCTCTATCTTTGAATCCTGCTTCTGGGTAAGCCAGATTCCTGCAATATCATCTGAAGCAACTGAAGGGGCCAACAAAAAGGAGGTTAGGATTGTTATTACCATCTGTTTCATATCATATCTGAATTTAATTTACACAAGCAAATAAGAAACAGATTTGGTGAATAATTGTTTTTCTCCAAACCAAATAAAAAGAGCTGCACCCTTACGGATACAGCTCCCAGTAATTATTGTCTGAAGAAATTACTCAGCAACAACCTCTACTTTAATAGTAGCTTTAATGTCTTTGTAACATTTAACAGTTGCATCGTAAATGCCTACCTCCTGAAGTTTGGCAGCATCAACGATAGTGATGTTTCTTCTGTCAATCTCAAAACCTTTCTCTACAAGAGCCTCAGCAACCTGAATGTTGTTTACTGAACCAAAGATTTTGCCAGTTGAGCTAACTTTGGTAGCTACAGTTACCTGTACACCCTCAAGTTTAGCTGCAAGAGCCTGTGCATCCTCTCTTAGTTTAGCCTCTTTGTGAGCTCTCTGTTTCATATTCTCTGCATGAACTTTCTTTGCAGAAGGGGTAGCCATAATAGCCATACCCTGAGGAATAAGATAGTTTACAGCGTAGCCGTTCTTTACTACTACGATATCGTCTTTGTGACCCAAGTTAGCCACATCCTGTTTAAGTATAATTTCCATCTTATAGTCCTCCTTATTTCAATAAATCTGTTACGTATGGTAGCAAAGCAAGGTGTCTTGCACGTTTAACTGCCTGAGCAACCTTTTTCTGGAATTTAAGAGAAGTACCGGTAAGTCTTCTTGGAAGAATTTTACCCTGCTCGTTAAGGAATCTCTTAAGGAACTCAGCATCCTTGTAATCTACATATTTGATACCTGCTTTTTTGAAACGGCAGTATTTTTTCTTCTTAACCTCTACTGTAGGAGGGTTAAGGTAACGAATTTCGTTGTTAACTGGATTTGCCATGATTAATACCTCCTAATTATTTAGACTCAGTCTGGTTAGCTCTTCTTTTCTCTGCGTATGCAATAGCGTGTTTGTCCATTGCAAAAGTTAGGAAACGGATGATTCTCTCATCACGTCTGTACTGAGTCTCAAGTTTTGAAATGAATGAAGGCTCAGCTTTGAACTCAATAAGGTGATAAAAACCAGTGGTTTTTTTCTGGATTGGATAAGCCAATTTCTTTAGACCCCAATCCTGCTCATATACAACCTCGCCGCCATTCTCCTTGATTAGATCCAAGTATTTGGCTACCGCTTCCTTCATCTGAGCATCAGACAAAACGGGAGTTGCAATGAAAACGGTCTCGTACTGTTTTAACATGTCAGTTAAAATTAAATGTTGTTAAATTAATTTGTTTAATAACAAGCAGTTATATTTGAAAACTTTAAATTTTCCACTACTTGGGGCTGCAAAGATATAAACTTTTGAATAACAAACAAAAAAAACTACAGCCTCACCTTTTGCCTGATGGCCGGGTGAGGCTGTGGTTCAACTATAAAAATACTTTGTTCAATACTCAATTCCAGTGTTGCAAAGGTATGTCATATATCCAAGCAAACCTAATTTTTTGCCCATTTTAATATTGCAACGCCAAACTATATAGTATTGAAAATCTGTTATTTACAACTTACAAATTCTTACAAAATCTTGCAATGCCCAAACAGGACCTTTCAGCACCCCATTTTAGCTGAAATTCATCTGAGGATCTTCTGCTATAAGTTCCTGAACTGCTTTTTTGAGTCTGCTCTTCCTCACATAAATATTTTGAGGGGTATCATTAAGTATTACACTTATCTCCTGAGCAGTAAAACCTGCATAAATGAGGTTGAGCAATTTTATGTTATCCTCTTTCATATTGGGATATCTCTCCCTCACTTTTTTAACCACATCATTGTTCTTGGCATTAACCACCTGCTCCATCACCTCAAAATTATCCCCGCTGAGCTGCAGCTTGAGCAGATCATCAACCTTCTTCTGCAATTTCTTTGAGTTGCCAAACTCATAATAGGTCCTTACAAGCTCCCTCACCTCTGCAAAACGGTTTTCAAGCAACTCCTTAAGCTCCTTCTCTTTTGCCTTATGCACATCCAACTGGGAAAGGAGATTCTCTTTAGACCTCTCCACACTGCTCACTTTTGTACCCAAAGAGTCAATTGCGTCGGCATATTGGGCCAATTGTGTATTCTTGTCAGAAAGTTTTCTTCTGTAAGAGGAGATCATAAATACAGCCGCACACCCTATTACCACCAGCAACAGCAGACAAAATGCAACTATCGCATAATTCCTCATCTTTATGGTGTGGTTCTCCTGAACCATCTGTCTCTGCCAGAATTGCTGCTCCGCCTCCTGCACAGATTCCCTTCTGGTCTCGGTATCCAATGAATCTTTCAGGTGTATATATTTCCCCCTGTAGAGTGATGCCTCTCTGTAATCACCGCCTCGGAGTGCCACCTGGGCAGAGACAGAGTAGAACTCCAATAATTTGTCGGGAGAAAGATTTATATAATCCTCCCCTTTTTTATAGGAGTTGTATTTTACAAGTGCTTGTGCGGCCTTGGCGTAGTGCCCCTGCTGGAGATAAATCTTTGCAAGCAGCGGATAATCTGCAGGATTTGCAATACTGTCATTGAACTTGTTGTAGGTGCTGTCCAGCTGGGCAAGGGCAAGTTCCTCTCCCCCATCCATGGTGCTGTACATTGCAGCAATTGCTGTAGAGTATTCAACAAGTGCACTATTGAACGCTCCACCCTTCTTTGCCACCAGGCTGTCTTGCGGACTGAAGAGCATTTTGGCCCTCATCTGCATTGCCATCTCCATAGCCTGCCTGTAATAGTGGATGGCCTCCTTTGGATTTGCATTCTCCGCATAAACCCGTGCCATCTGCTCATAGGTACGCATTACATACTCCCTGGAATCAGAACCGGACTGTGAGAAGAACTCCAACGCCTTTGAGAACATCTCCAATGCATTGCTGTAGTTCATCTTAAGTGCGTACATACACCCTTTATGCCAGCATATCTGACCCTTGAGCACCACCTTGTCGGAATCTTTGCTCAGCTGCTCCGCCTTGAGGAATTCCTCCATTGCCTCATAATACCTGTGCTCCCTCTGGTAACTCTGACCTGTATAGAAATGGTACAGAGCCTGCTCCAGCTGGGGAGAAACACTCTCCGTCCCCTCTGCAGAACACCCCCAAAGGATAAGTGCAAACAATATGTATGAAAGCAATCTCATTCTTCCCGATAATTTTCTGCAAATGTACAATTAAAAAATAAACGGCAGCCCAACAGCCTATAAAAAAATGGCGGCAGCCTTTTGCAAGCTGCCGCCACCTGGATCATATGATGCGGGGATTATTTCTTAGGGGCATTTTTAAGAACCTCAACTACGAAATCCCACCATTTGCCAACTGAATCAATCTCAACCCTCTCGTCTGGTGAGTGAGGAGAGAAGATAGTAGGTCCGCAAGAAACCATATCCCAGTTAGGATAAGTACCGCCAAGGATACCGCACTCCAAACCGGCGTGGATAGCCATAACAGCAGGCTGTTTGCCGTATAGTTTCTCATAAACAGATTTCATCTCTTTTAGGATTGGAGATGCCATGTTAGGAGCCCAACCTGAATAACCGCCTCTGAACTCAACCTGTGCACCTGCCAACTCAAATACTGCACGCATTTTCTCTGCCAAGTCATCTTTAGCTGTATCCACAGAGCTTCTCATTAGAGAGTGAACACTTATTGTACCGTTCTCAGATTTTACAATAGCCATATTGTTTGAAGTCTCAACAAGACCAGGCATTGCGTCGCTCATTCTCTCTACGCCGCTTGGGCAAGCATACAAAGCTTTGCAAAGGTTAAGGGCAACCTGCTGGCAGATAGCCTCACCTGCAATTGGAGCATCCTCCAAGAATACTTTTGCATCTTTATCAGTTGCAGCGTACTCAACTTTAACTTCAGCCTCAACTTTGGCAACAAGAGCTTTAGCATCTGCCAATTTAGCCTCTGGAAGTGCAATGTAAGCAACACCCTCTCTTGGGATAGCATTACGCATGTTACCACCCTCAATACTTATAAGTCTTGCATCCAAATCCCTTAGAAGAGGAAGCAACGCTCTTGTAAGAACTTTATTTGCATTTGCACGGTAAAGGATAATATCCATACCTGAGTGACCGCCTACAAGACCTTTAACATTAAGTGCCTGACCTACATAACCTGCAGGAACTGCCTCAGTTGTATAAGTGAAAGTAGCAGAGCAGTCCAAACCACCAGCACAACCTACATAAAGCTCACCCTCTGTCTCTGAATCCAAGTTGATAAGGATATCACCTTTAAGAACACCTGGTTTAAGGGCACGTGCACCTGTCATACCGGTCTCCTCATCAATGGTGATAAGAACCTCAATAGGACCATGTACAAGATCATTCTGCTCAAGAACAGCCATAGCAACTGCACAACCCAAACCGTTGTCAGCACCAAGGGTAGTACCGGTAGCATAAACCATATTGCCTACGATTCTTGGCTGGATAGGATCTTTTTTAAAGTCGTGCTCAACGTCATTGTTCTTCTGAGGAACCATGTCAATATGAGCCTGAAGAATGATACCCATTCTGTCCTCCATGCCTGGAGTGGCAGGTTTGCGGATAATAACGTTACCTACCTCATCCTGGAAAGACTCAAGGCCAAGGTTCTTTCCAAAATCGCAGATGTATTTCGCAGCCTCCAACTCAAATTTTGAAGGGCGAGGAATTTTTGTCAACTCGTAGAAATTTTTCCACACAATCTGTGGAGACAAATTTGCAATTGCGTTCATATTACTGTGTATTTTTTAGTGTTATATAAATTTATTTCAAAGTCATATCTATAGGGAAACTCAAAATTTTGCCCAACTGATATACAGGTACCCTTGTCTGCAAAAGCACTTTCTGTCCATCAAGAAGTTTTGCAATTACTGTAACAGGTTTGCGGTAAGCAACCCTTCCCTTGGTGTTTAGAGCAGCCTCTGAGACTGAAGTTGGGGCAATAGGCTCAACATCCTGTACAAGTTCCAGCACAAACGGTCTTCCGCCCACATTGTTTGCAGGCAACAAGCCCTGAGTATCAGAGAGTCTGAAAGCTATATACATATGTTTCTGGTTCTTTGCACTTGGAACGACATCAAAAACCGCTGTCTGCTCATCCTTAACACTCTTGCCCACAAACATGCTCATATACTCCTCCTCAAGCCTCTTTATCTCTGCAAGTGTAGCAGCCATAGCCTCTCCGCTGAAGGTTGCATCTGTATCTCCGGTAATGATATCAACCCTCTTCTGTCTGAGGTTAAAAATCATCTGGGCAGTCTCCTCAGCCTTCTTCTCAAGACTCTTTACAACAGCCTGCTCCTGTTTTACAGGAATCTTCTCCAACCCCTCTGCACCCATAACTGTTCTGTACAATGTGGTTGAAGTGTTGTGGATATTTGAAGCTGTACCGCTTAGGAACTCCTGTGCATTTACTGAACTTGGGAATCTCCACTGGGAAGGTTTCCCTGTATAGCCGTCTGAAAGTACAACAAGTCCCTGGCTGCAAAGGCTCAAGAAACTTGTAGGGGCAGCCTTGCTTCCCTGAAGGCTGATTGCCGCAGAAACTGCAGGGTCCGCCTCCACATACGGAACCATCTCTATAGATTTTATGGTATAGAAATCACCACTCTGCTGCTTGACATCTATTCCAAGATATTTCTTTGCATACTGTGCATACGGGCCAGCCTGATATGCCTCATGCTCGGCTGTAACCTTAAAGGCAAGTGTTGTACTTGGCAAAGAATATACTACAGCTCCTGCAGGAGCCTCTGTGCCATCCAATACCTGAGCAGCTGCCGGCATCTGGAATGCCACAAGCATCAATGCTGCCAAAAACAATCTTATATTTTTCATAATCTTCTTAAATTCTAATTCATAAAAGGCTTGTGGCCATAAATCTGCTCATATTCCTCACTCTCGGCGGGAGTAAAAGCCCTTTTCCACCTTTTGTGGCTCCACAGCCAGTTTACTTTATTTGCAAAGATATCATTCTGCAAAAAGTATGCAAATTTTCTTGTAAGCTCTCCATGGGCAACCCCTTTGGTATCCTCCTCAATAAGAGTGAACTTTATCTCATATTTGCCCCTTGCCACACGGTCAAAACCCATATACACCATAGGAATACCCAACTTTACCGCCACATACTCCGCACCTGCAAGAAACAGAGTTGGCTGGTTAAGGAAATCTGCAACAACCCTCTCCTGTTTTGGAGACTGGTCTGCTATGAAAATATACACCCCTGTAGCCTTCTTATCCTTGAGGATATGCCTTAAAATGCTCTTTGACTCCAAAATATGCCCTCCGTTACCGCTCTTGCGGAAAGCAAGCATCCTCATCTTTACAAAAAACGCATCAAAGACCTTATTCTTTGCCCTCTTGTAGCTCAGATACAAATTATGCTTTGCAAAACCTCCCGTAACATCAGCCCCCTCCGGGCCACAAGATGCTCCAAACAACTCCCAATTCCCCACATGCCCCATAACAACCACCATCTTTGGATGTTTTGCGCAAAGTTCATCCATCGCCTCCCTGTCGGGAACAGAAACAACCTTGCATATCTCCTTTTGGCTTGCAGAGATGGCCCAAATGCTCTCAAAGGTAATGTCAAGCATATACCTATAATACTCCTTGCGCCACTTCTTTATCTGTGCATAACTTGCCTGAGGGAAACTGCGTGCCATATTTATATCTATGACACTCCTGCGGTACCCCAACAGATTAAGGAAAAATGCACACACATCCGAGAGGAAATAAAACACTCCCCTTGGCAACAGGGAAATCACATACATGACTCCCCACAACATCCAGAACAAAAACTTGTGCATATAACCTTATTCCTTTTCCCGACAATTACCCTCTTAAAAGAAGGACAAACACAAATTTAATTAAAAAATGGGGAACCCGTATAAATTGCCCGAAAATTCACATTTACACCCTTAAATCTTTTGTGACAACCGTTACACCTTTTGACTCCAAAATAGAAATTATCTCCTTCAAATCTTTGGGGTCAACCAGGTCTATTCCATAGTATGGAAATATATTCTGCTTATCAACCTTCCTCATCTTTAATATATTTGAACCATCTGAAAGTTGTATATTAATAATGTGCGGACACATTAAATTACCTTCCATAAAAGATGATATTATTCCAACTACACATCCTGAAAACCCCAATGCCGCACCAACTATTAATAGAATTTTATCTCACAATTATTAGATTTATCGTATAAAGATAAGAGAATCCTTGCAAAAAATAAAAGTGATAGGCTTCAGAGGTCAATAATTCCATCTTCATTTGGCACCACCGCTTGCCATTGCTCAAGCAAGCGGTTCAAAGCAGCTGCGCAAGCTCCGCCTAAAGGCTTGCTCCGCATGCTTTGTGCCCCATCCAGCCAAATGAGTATCTCTGAGGCAACTTGGGGCCGATGGAGGGGCATTTTCCCGCCAAATGAGGGTTCCCAAAGTAGTTTGGCCCCAAAAAGATACCTTTTTCCAGCCAAATGAGTATCTCTGAGGCAACTTGGGGCCGATGGAGGGGCATTTTCCCGCCAAATGAGGGTTCCCAAAGCAGTTTGGACCCAAAAAGATACCTTTTTCCCGCCAAATGAGTAACTCTGAGGCAACTTGGAGCCGATGGCGGGGCATTTTCCCGCCAAATGAGGGTTCCCAAAGCAGTTTGGACCCAAAAAGATACCTTTTCCCCGCCAAATGAGTATCTCTGTGGCAGAAGTGAGGAGATGGAATGCCGGCACCCATAAAAAAAGGATGGCCCCGCAAAGAAGCCATCCTCCATAAGTATAGTTGTGAAATAAATTACGCAGTAACTTTCTCCAACCATTTAACCATACCAAGCATTACGCCCATAGATACAAGACATACTACAAGGAATACGGTCCAGCACTGCCAGATTGGCCATGCGTTGTACATAAGAGGTCCAATCCACAATAGTAGGTTACCAAGAGCGGTAGCTGTTAGCCATAGACCCTGGCAAAGACCAAGAAGGTTTTTAGGAGCCACTTTAGAAACGAATGACAAACCAAGTGGAGAGATGAACAACTCTGCAACTGTTAGGAAGAAATAAACAACGATAAGTACCCACCAGTGAGCCTTGTTAGCCATCTGCTCAGCAATTGGAAGAGCTTTGTACTCGTCTGCTGAAGGATAACCTTTCATCATTGAGAAGATAGCAAGGAACAAGAATGCCAAACCGGCAATCAACATACCAATGGCAATCTTTCTTGGAGTAGAGATCTCTTTACCTTTAGCAGCAAGAGATGCAAAGATAGCCATGATGATTGGGGTAAGGGTGATTACAAAGAATGGGTTGATAGCCTGCCAGATCTCTGGAGCAACTGCAGATGAATCTACAAAGTCACGTGCAAAGAACGATAGTGACATACCGTTCTGGTGGAATGAGAACCAGAAGAAGATTACAATACCAAGTACTGCAAACAAAGCGTACATTCTCTGTTTGATCTCTTTTGCCATAGCGGCTTTCTCCTCTGCAGTATATTCAACACTCTGAGCTGCAACTTTCTTAGCAGGAGTTGGGAACATTTTCTGTGAGAAGAAGAAAATAACCAATGAAATAACCATTGCAGCAACTGAAGCAATGAATGAGTAGTGGATACCCTCATTGAAGATCTGCAAGTAGTTCTGGCAAGCAGCAGTCATATCGGCAATCTGGCCACCTGCTGCAGTCATAAGCTGCTGCAAGTTTGAAAGAGCCTCAGGAGCCATAGCTGCCGCTGCATTGATATACTCGTGGCAAAGTGCTGGAAGCTGTGCATTATATACCAAACCGTTTGTACCCAACCACCACTGACGTAGAACTGGAGCTACGAAAGGAGCGATAAGACCACCTACGTTAATGAATACGTAGAAAATCTGGAAACCTGAGTCACGTTTGTCTTTTGCAATTTTAAGAGCCTCAGGACCTTTTTTAGCAGCCTCAGCCTCAAAGTCATCATACATCTGACCAACGATAGCCTGCAAGTTACCTTTGAACAAACCGTTACCGAATGCAATAAGGAACAATGCAAGACAAGTTAGTGAAAGCAACCAAGATGTATTGCCTGCAGTTGCAAGGATTGGAATAGAAAGGATAATGTATCCTGTAGCCATAATTACAAGACCAGTCTTGATGGTCCCTTTGTAATTCTGGGTACGGTCTGCAATTAGACCACCAATAAGGCTAAGGATGTAGATACCTGCGTAGAAACAAGAATAGATTGTTCCACTCACACCCTCGCTCAAACCGAATTTAGAACATAGGAAAAGTACAAGAACCGCGTTCATGATGTAGTAACCAAAACGCTCTCCCATGTTACTTAGAGCCGCTGCAAGCAACCCTTTAGGATGATTTTTAAACATAAGTTATAGATTTAAAATTATTAATGATTTTTGGTTCCAATTATTCCAAATTTGAAAACATATTTGGCAAAGATATAAATATTTGTCATTTTTTGAGCAATTTTGCATAAAACAGGAGCCAAAAAGTTATATTTGTACCAATATGGATAAAGCAGCTGTTGTAATATTGAACTGGAACGGGGAGAAATTCTTAAGAAAATATCTTCCGGCACTTGTTGCAAATACCCCCAAGGAGATCTCCGGCAACGGGGAGTGCAAAATCGTATCAATTGTGGTTGCAGACAACTGTTCATCAGACAATTCCATAGCGTTCCTCAAGGAAAACCACCCCCAGATAAGGCTCATACAATTAGACAAAAACTACGGATTTACAGGGGGATACAACAGGGCCCTTGCGCAAGTGGAGGCAGAGTATTTCATCCTGCTCAACTCAGACATTCTGGTTCCCGACAGGTGGCTGGAGCCACTCATCTCCTTTATGGATTCCCATCCCCACGCAGGTATATGCCAGCCCAAGATGCTCACTGAGGCCAGGCACCAGCAGCTGAGCATTGAGGCAACAGGGAAAGAGGACCTTACAGGACTCTTTGTACCTGAAGCAAATACATCTGGAGTGCTTGGCAATGACAGCACATGCGGCCGGGCCGGCAAAAATTTGTCGGGAAGAAAATATGAGACATTTGAGTATGCAGGGGCATGTGGAGGGTACATAGATATTTTGGGATTCCCATTCTGCAGGGGAAGGGTTCTTTCTACTGTAGAGGAGGACAGAGGGCAGTATGATAACCCTGTGCAATGTTTCTGGGCAAGTGGGGCATGTATGGTGGTAAGAAGCAGCGTATGGAGAGAGCTCGGGGGGTTGGACGAGAGCTTTTTTGCCCACATGGAGGAGATTGATTTCTGCTGGAGAGGACAACTTGCCGGGCATCAGGTTTGGGCTGTCCCTCAGAGCCATGTGTTCCATGTTGGAGGAGGCACATTACCCAACAACTCACCACGCAAGCTGTTTTTCAATTACAGGAACAACCTCCTTATGCTGTACAAGAACCTGCCGCTCAAGGAGGGGTGGGAAGCATTTGGAAGGAGAACGGGAAACCGTAACCTGTACATATTTATAAGAATGTGTGTGGATGGACTTACCGGAATTGCATATCTGCTGCAAGGGAAATGGGGTTTCTTTACTGCTGTGATAAAAGCGCACAACGCATTCCGCTCAATGAAAAAGCAAGCGGCAATCACCCTTCCGGATAACCGCCGCTTTGTCCCTTTTGGGATCTCCACCAAGAGCCTCATTTTGGAGAAGCTCATGGGGAGAAATATAGAATTTTAACCTATTAAATTGCCGAATCAACACTCCAGCTGAAGGCTCTCAAACCCATCAGCGGGTTGTTCTCGTCCAACACCTTGAGCCTGCTCATAAAATCCTCCGCAATCTTATCCTCCACAACAGAGATCATTGCTGAGTTAAGGGTTGGCCAGGCGTGGTCACCAAGGTGAGGATCTCCACCACGTGAACCTCTACCTGTAACCTCCTCCCAGTTTGTATAGCCTTTTACACCGGCCTTTAGCATAATGTCAAGAATCTCATCCTTGAATGCCTGATTATATGATATAAAAACTGCTTTCATTTTTTGTCCCTTTAGCATTAACATTATCTTGCAAGAGCCTTAAGGCTTGCCTTTCTCTTGCGTTTTAGACCGTTACCGGCAAATACACAATACATTACAGGTACAATCACAAGGGTAATAAGGGTTGATACTGAAAGACCCCAAGCCACACAAGTACCCAAGCCTCTCCACATCTCGGCACCCTCACCGGTACCAATTGCCATTGGAACCATACCCAACACAGTGGTAAGGGTTGTCATAAGTACAGGACGGAGACGTGATCTTCCCGATGTAACAATGGACAATGCAATACCCATTCCCCTCTCACGGCAAAGGATGATATAGTCGATAAGCACAATACCGTTCTTAACCACAATACCCATAAGCATAATCAGACCAATCATTGACATTACGTTAAGAGGCTGTCCGGTAACCACAAATCCCATAATCACACCCACAAAGGCAAACGGAATTGAGAACATGATTACAAAAGGATATGTAAGTGACTCAAACTGTGCCGCCATTACAATGAACACCAGGATAATGATAAGGGCCATAAGCAAAATCAGATCTCCGAATGTCTCCTGTTGGTCCTCATATGTACCTCCAAGCTGCCAGCTCATACCCATTGGAAGGGTAGTTGCAGCCATAAACTTGTTTGTCTCGTTTACAAGGTCAGACATTGCCATACCTTTTGGTACAATGGCAGTAACTTTTACAAGACGCTCACGGTCCTTTCTGTCAATTGCAGGAGGGGTAAGAATCTCCTTAACATCTCCAAGGTCCCTAAGCTTGATACCCTGACCCATTGCATTATAAATGGTAATGTTCTCAATATCCTCTACAGTTGTACGGAATTCAGGGGCATATCTGATAATGATATCATACTCCTCTCCGTCCTCTCTGAAGTAAGAAGCTGTAACACCATTTATGCGGTTTCTCAAATAAGTGGAAACTGTAGCAGTATTAAGGCCGTTAAGGGCAATCTTCTCACGGTCAAAATCAACCTGGAACTCAGGAGTATATTCGTCACGGCTTACAATAACCTGTTTTACGCCAGGGATGCTGCGGAAACCTTTTTCAACCATATCTGCAGCCTTATCCGAATTTGTAAAGTCGTGTCCATAGATCTCAACCTCTACAGAAGCCTCGCCTCCCATACCGCCCTGCTGGCCTGAACTAACCTGGAATGATCTGATGATAGGATACTCAGACAAATCATTACGCATCATATCACATATCTCAAACACACTTCTTTCACGGTCCTCAATACTTCCTATATTTATATTGAAACTCATTGCGTGTGTACCGCCGCCCTGCATAAGCTCAAAGGCACTGTTGCTGGAACCTGATGCACCCTCACTTACGTTACAGGTTACAATCTCGGGATATTTTGTCATAAACTTATCTACAAGCTCAAGTGCAAGATCTCTTGTAATATCCTGTCTTGTACCCATAGGCAGTTTTACAGAGATTGAGATACGTCCGCTGTCTGACGCAGGGAAATACTCACTCTTAACCATTGAACCGCCACCAACTACAACTATAATAAAGAATAAAAATGCAAATGCAATGGTTTTCTTCCTGTTTTTTACACACCAAGCCAACAGTTTTCCATAAACCACATCCAACCATGAAAGGAAGTTATGGAATGGAGTAAGTACAATTCTCTGGAACTTGCCCTTATGAGGGTTAAGTCTCAACATCTGCGAGCACAACATTGGGATAAGGGTAAGAGCACCAACAGTTGAAACAATCATAATGATACTTACAATCCATCCCAACTGACGGAACATCACACCGGCCATACCGTTGATCATTGTCAAAGGAAGGAATACCGCCAACATTGTAAGGGTAGATGCAATAACTGAGATTGCCACCTCATTTGTTGCATATACAGCAGCACTCTTAGGACGGCTTCCCCTCTCAATATGGGTTGTAACGTTCTCCAATACCACAATGGCATCATCCACCACCATACCAATTGCAATTGACAACGAGCTCAATGAAATGATGTTAAGAGAGTTGCCGGTAGCAAACAAATAAACCAAAGATGCCAACAATGAAATAGGGATTGTAAGCATAATGATAAATGTAGCCCTCCATCTTCCCAAGAAGAGGTATACAACCACCATAACCACCAGGAATGTGATTGCAATAGTCTCACCCAATGATTTTATGGTGTTTATGATATTGTCTGATGAATCTATAATAACACCAATCTTCACATCTGAAGGCAAGTTTGCCTGCAATTTTGGAAGAAGCTCTTTAACCTTTCTTGAGATATTTACAGAGTTTGCTCCCGACTGTTTCTGCACAATCACCATTCCACCCCTCTGTCCGTTGTTGAAAGTCTCTCTTGAGCGCTCCTCAAGTCCATCAACAATAGTTGCCACATCCTTAAGATAAACAGGGCTTCCGTTTCTTACACCAAGAACGATATTGGCCATCTCCTCTGCACTTGCAAACTCTTTCTGTACACGCAATGAATATGTGTTTGATCCAACATCAATCTGGCCGGCAGGCATATTCATGTTCTCAGCACCAATGATGCTTGCAATTGACTCAATTGGAATATTGTAAGCCTCAAGTTTGTGAGGATCACAATAAATTGTAAGCTGACGCTGCGGCGCACCTGAGATTGATACTGTACCTACACCGCCAAGACGTGCAATAGGGTTTACCACAATATCATCCAATATCTTGTACAAACCAGGAGTACTCTCCTCTGCTGTTACAGAAAGCAACAGGATTGGAATTGCATCCGCACCAAACTTAAAAATCATAGGATTGTCCACGTTATCTGGAAGCATCTGTTTTACAAGCTCCAGCTTGTCGCGGACATCATTTGTTGCCACATCAATATCAATACCATACTCAAACTCCAAAGTAACAATGGAAACGTTCTCTCTTGAGCTTGAAGAGATGTGTTTAAGGTCACTCACACTATTGAGAGTGTTCTCCATTGGTTTGGTAACGTTATTCTCAATATCGGAAGCATTCGCACCCTGGTAAGTTGTCATTACCATAATGGTGTTTGTCTCAATCTCCGGAATAAGGTCAATTGGGATATTGACAAGGGAGAAGAGACCAAAGATAGCCACTGCCACAAAAATGAGGGCTGTGGTTATAGGTTTCTTTACCGCTGATTGATATAAACTCATTTTCAGTTCTTTCTAATTGTTCAAAATTACCTTTGCAGCTGCAGCTTATTTCACAATCTCTGCCTTGCCGCCGTTTACTACTCTTGAGTGTCCCTCTGTAACCACATTGTCACCAGAAGCGACACCGCTTACAAGCTCGTACTCTGTATCCATCCTTCTGCCCAACTCCACTTTCTTGAACTCAATTGTACCATTGTTGAATACGTATACATATCTGTCACCGGAACCTGTCTGTTTTACAACTGCCTGATCAGGAACCACAACGTGGTTGGCTGTACCATAAGAGAATGTAACTCTTGCAAACATACCAGGACGTACTCTCTGGTTTGCATTTGCAATTGCAATCTCAACAGGGAATGTTCTTGTAGCAGGATCAATTGTTGGGTAAACCAATGAAACTTTACCTTTGAATACCTCATCACCGTAAACATCAAGCCTTACGTCTACCTCCATACCCTTCTTAATCTGGGTGAACAGTTTCTCTGAAACGTTAACCTTAAGTTTCACAGGATTGATCTGCTCCACAACATATACAGGGGCTGCCATAGCATACATATCACCCGCATCATAGTTCCTTGCAGTAACAATACCGTCAATAGGGCTCCTTAGAACGGTGTTCTCCAACAAGTTCCTGTAATTTGATTTTGAAACGCTGGTAGCCATCTTCATAGCATCCCAATTGCTTTTTGAGATACCGCCAACCTGATACAGCTGGTCAATTCTGGCAAACTCTATAGAGTCATTCACCATTTTAAGTCTTGCCTGCTCAAGGTTTGTAGCATCCAATCTTGCAAGGATCTGACCTTTTTTCACATTGTCACCAACCTCTACAAGCACCTGTTTGATTCTAAGGCTCATCATTGGAGAAATATTGTTTTTAACCTCAGCCTCAACAGTAGCTGTAAAAGTCTCAATCTGCTCAACCTCCCTCTGGAAAACCTGCTGTACCTTAACCTGTGGAATAACCTCAGTCTCAACAGCAACAGCCTCTGCCTCGCCTGATTTGCAGGAGAATACAACTCCCGACAACATTAGCACCGATAGTGTTCTAAGTAAACTTTTCATATCTATAATTTTATTATTTTTCATTACTGGTTAATATTGTTCACACCCAAGAGTTTATCCAAAGAAGATTTGAGTGTCATATAAGTGAATACAGACTGGTTAAGGTTCAATCTTGCCTGCAAAAGGCCCAACTGCGCCTCCTGCAACTCCAACAAAGTACCGCTACCGACATCATACATTTTCTTTGCAATCTCATAACCTGCCTGGGCTCCCTCAATGGTTTTCTGGGCCGCCTGATACTGTTTAAGACTTGTCTCCAAAGAGGTAAGAACCTGTTTTACCCCAATCTCAATATTCCTTATGGCATCCTCCTTCTGCAAAGCAAACTGCTCCTGCTGAATTTTTGTCTGTCTTAAATCATTCTTTTTCTTTCCACCTGCAAAGATTGGAATTGAAAGGGCAAGCGCACCTGTAGAGTAAGGATTCCATTTATAATCCTTGAACTTGAAGTCCTCTGCCATGGCAATCCAGTTGTAATTTACCTGTGCGGCAAGTGTAGGATAATATTTTGCAAGCTGCATCTCGTAGTTTTTGTCGAGCATCCTCTCCTGAATCTCCAACTGTTTTACAGTAGAGTTGTTCTCAATTGAGAGGTTGTCATACGCTGCAACATCTGCAACTGTCTTCTCATAATCCGAAAGAGAACCCACACACTCAATGTTTTGGTTCAAATCTATACCCAATAATGCTTTAAGCTTCCAGTTGGCAAGGATAATGCTGTTCTGGGCATCATAAACATTAGGCTCCGCATTCTGCATTGCCACCTCAGAGCTCAAAAGCTCAAACTTTGATGCCACACCTGTATCAAACTTTGCCTTAACATCATTGTAGTTGTCTTTGGCATTATCATAGTTCTCCTTATATACGCTGTAAAGGTCTTTTGCCAACAGAACACCGTAGAAAGCCTGCTGAACCTGATCTATAAGATCCTGTTTTGAACCTTTTGCCTTCTCTACTGCAAGTTCAACATCCATACCTGTAATCTCAATAGCTTTCCACAACTGGACATTAACCAAAGGAAGGGCTGCAGAAAAACCTGTTGACCATGTATTGTTCACACCAATTGTAAACTCCTGTCCCATCATCACCATTTTCTGTTTTTTGATGGCACGCTGATAACTTCCGGAAAAATCTATCTGAGGAAACAATGATGCGTATGTACCTTTTTGTGCATACTCAGTTCTTGTAACCTCCATATCTGCAACCTTAACTGAGACATTCTCGCTCATAGCCACCTTGAGAGCATCATCCAAAGTAAGGTGCAATGTCTCCTGCCCCCAAACGGAAGAAGAGACAACAACTGCTGCAACAACTGCAACAAGGAACTTTGTAAATTTTGTTCTTCTCATTTTATTATCTGTAATTTTTTTCATTTCCAAACTTATAGCAACTTGCAAATATCTTGCAATAAATTTCAAAAAGATTGGTGCAAAAATAAGTCTTTTGGTTTAAAACACCATAAATACTTTACCCATCTTACTCCCGACAAATTTTGCTATCAATTTTTATTCCAAAAAAACGAGATATTCTACCAAAAAGAAACATTTTTTTACCTTTGCATAGATTTTGTAACCAAAAATTACAAAAGAAAAATCAAGCAATATGAAACGCGCAAGAGTAAGTTCTTCTGTAAATCTGCAGAAGTTTATAAAAATGATAGAGGGGCACAGCTTCAACGACAAACTTGTGGCTGTGGCAATCTCCCCATTTTCTACAGGAAATATAAACCAGATTCCCTCCCCTACCAATACCAACGAGGAGCTGGAGAGCATGATGGGTTTCATGTTCATAATAGCCGGAGAGGCAGAATTCTCCATAGATTACGTCAACTACCAATTTAAGGAGAATTACTGGGTGGAGCTCAGGCCGTCTGCGGATGTAAAGCTGCTCAGTTACAGTGACAATTTTCAGGCCTACATACTAATGGCAACAGAATCGTTCATTATAGACACCCTGCTGGACAAGAAACCCATACCGGTATCCCATTTTGTTGACTCAAGGGAATCTCCACATCTGGAAATAACAGAAGAAGAGCTTACCGCTCTAAAAATGAGTGCAGACCGCATCCTGCACTATATGCGTATTGATCACAACTATAAGAAGGATATGCTGCACAACACCTTCTACAACTTTATACTGGAGGCAAGCAACATATTCCGCAACAGGGACGGAGTGAGAAAACAATTGCAGAATCTCTCCCGCAAGGAGTCTATAATAAGGGATTTCCTATCCCTTGTAGAGCAGAATGCAATGGAGCAGCACAACCCATCCTTCTACTCAGACAAACTTTGCATAAGCACACAATACCTCTCAATAATACTCAAAGAGGTTACAGGATATACGGCAAACTACTGGATAGCAAAAAAAATAACTGCACAAGCCAGAATTATGCTCCGTACCCCAAACCTTACAATTAAGGAGATAACAGACAAACTCCACTTTGCAGACCAGTCATCATTTGGAAAATTCTTTAAAAAGCAGACAGGAGTGTCACCAAAAAAATATCGGGAAGATTTTGCTTCTCCCCGATAAATCTACAGAACTTCTATAACCCTCTCAAGCCTCTTTCCTCTGGAGCCCTTAATAAGGACCGAGCAGCCGGAAAGGGGTTTTTCTTTGAGATACTGCTGCAACAGCAGTGAGTCATTGAACAGGAGAATATCCCCCTGCAATTGGTCATCCATGAGTTTTGAGCGGGCAGCTGCAAATTCACTTCCCACAAGGAAAATTTTCTCAAACCCTTTTTGGACAGCCAAGGAGAGTATCCCTATGTGCTCATTGAGCGAATCTGAACCAAGCTCAAGCATATCACCCAACATAAGGACCTTATGTGGAAGTGAGAGCAATGCAAAATTCTCTATAGAGGCCTTCATGCTTGTTGGATTTGCATTATAGGCATCTATGACAAGGGTGTTGCTGTCCGTCTTTTTAAGCTGCGACCTGTTGTTGGATGGGCAATACTCCTCCAATGCCCTAATGGCATCAGCTGCAGGGATATCCAGATATGAAGAGACACACATTGCAGCAAGGACATTATCCAAATTATAACCTCCAATAAGATTTGTTCTTATTGTAAGCCTCTGGGGCTCACCGTTCTCACTTACCGCTGTATAACATGGATTTGGAATTGTGGCAACAAGATACGGATTGCCCTCCTCCAAAACAATCTCTGCATTGTCGTTGCTGGCTCCGTATGGCACAATATGGAGTTGGGATCTCTTTGCAACCATCTCCATAAGGATAGGGTTATCTATATTTACAAATGCTATCTTTTTGTGTTCCAAAAGATTGTCATACAACTCCCCTTTTGTGGCCATAACCCCCTCCAGAGAACCGAATCCCTGCAGATGGGCCTTGCCCACATTGGTTACCAGACCAAAACTAGGACATACAATCTGCACCAAAGTTGCAATTTCCCCCGGATTGCTTGCCCCCATCTCAATCACTGCCGCCTGGGTATCATTGTTTATTCTAAGCAATGTGAGTGGGACTCCAATATGGTTGTTCAGATTCCCCTCAGTTGCAACAACATTGAACTTGCACCTTAGGGTTGCAGCAATCAGCTCCTTTGTGGTAGTCTTTCCATTTGTACCGGTAAGACCTATTACTGGAATCCTGAACTTTTTCCTGTGGAAACGGGCCATCTGCTGCAGTGTTTCAAGGACACTCCCAACCAGAATCACCCTCTGGGGATCAGCTTCTTCAACCCACTGTTCGTCAGAAACGGCATAAGCAGCTCCCCCTGCCAGGGCTGCAGCCACAAATTCATTTCCATTGAATGTCTCTCCCTTCAAGGCAAAGAACATTCCGTCGGGAAGGATATTTCTGGTATCGGTACATACACCTGCAGTATTCTCTGAGTATATACCGTATATCTGCTCAATTGTAAGATTCTTCATTTTCCTCTATTTTACACCGGTAGAACCGAATCCACCCGCACCACGCTCAGTCTCTCCCAACACCTCAACCTCTTCCCACTCAATCTTCTCATATTTTGCAATTACCATCTGGGCAATCCTCTCCCCAGGATTTATTACAAACTTCTCTTTTGAGAGATTTACAAGAATAACCTTTATCTCACCCCTGTAATCAGCATCTACAGTACCCGGGCTGTTGCAGACAGTTACGCCATGTTTTGCAGCCAAACCGCTCCTTGGCCTTATCTGTGCCTCATACCCCGCAGGAAGCTCTATGTACAAACCTGTAGGGACCATAGCCCTACCAAGTTCATCCAACACAACCGGCTCATCTATGGCTGCCTTAAGATCCATGCCTGCAGAGAGTTCTGTAGCATAGAAAGGGACTGGGAAGCCACTCTTGTTAACTATTTTAACTTTCATAATGTATATATCTTTTAAATTATTTTCCTCTCTTCAACAAACGCCCCATACCGCCATTCATCCTTATGACAAACCACACATACCCCAACAGCAACAGCGTGTTTATTCCAAGTTTTACAACAAGTCTTGCATCCAGTGCAAACACCCTCTGCAACACAAGTGAAACCATAAAGAGCAGCAAACCGCATGTTATATATCTGCATATCCTGCTCCAGTTATACGGTATATAATAGTGTCTGTTGCCCAGCCATACACTGTAAACCAGCATTACCAGACAACTAAGCACATGTGCCGCTACCGATGCCCAATATGATATGACCGGCATGAGCAACACATTCACAACCACCGTTACTGCCAACCCTGAAAGGGTTATGGAGATTGCATATTTTGTCTGGCCGCTCAATTTGTACCACATTGAAACATTGAACAACATTCCAAGTATCATATAGGAGATGAGCATGAATGGCACCGTTCCCAACGCACCCCTGAAATCTTTTCCAAGGATAAGCCCTATTATATCCATATACAATGTCACTCCCAAGAATATGAGGACACAGAAAGCGGTGAAATATTCCATCACCTGAGCCAGCAGCTCCTTATTCTTACCCCTTGCAAAAAAGAACGGCTCAGCCGCATAACGGAACATCTGAATAAACAGGTTCATTATCACAGCCAGTTTCACAGCAGCCTGATACTCACCCAAATCTGCCCTCCATACAGCCCCCTCCGGAGCAAAAAACCTAAAGAGGATACGGTCAAAACTCTCATTTACAATTCCAGGCAAACCTGCCACCATAAGTGGAATAGAATATACCATCATCTGTTTGAAGAGGGTTTTGTTGAAACACAGATTCATTTTTATAATATCCGGTATGAAAAGGAGTGTGCATATCACACAACTCAAAAATACCGCAAATATTATGTACGAGAAATCTGCCGTTGCAGGGATAAACTCCAGCAACACGCTCTGAGGATTATTTGCAAGATAACCCGGTACCACAAAAAAGAGAAGAAGGTTGAACCCAAGCTCACTTAAAATCTTAATTGTCTTGAACAGCGCAAACTTGAGGGCTTTCTGCAAGAACCTCAACCTTGCAAAGAGAATTGCCGTTATGGAATCCAGCGCCAGAATTCCTGCAGAGTAAATTATCATTTTTCCATACCCCTCATACCCCATTGCCCCTGCAAGCGAATCGGAAAAGATATACATGAGGGCAAAAAAGAGCATGCTCACACCTGTTACCGTAACAAGTGCAGTCCCGAACGGTTTGCGCGGATCTTCAACCTTATTTGCGAATCTGAAACACCCTGTCTCAAGCCCCAACACCAGAATAACCTGCAACACAGCTATGTAGGACATGATTTCCGAGTATGAGCCATACTCCCCTACCGTAAGGATACGGGTGTATATAGGGACAAAGAAGAAGTTTATCATCCTTGCCAGAATTGTGCTGAGTCCGTATATTGCTGTTTCTGATGCCAGTTTCCTAAGTATTCCCATCTCGCCACTTTTGTTTACTATGCAAAATTAGCATTTTTGTTTATCTTTGTCCTATAGGGGTTGAAACACTTTAAAAAAATAAAAATATGAAGACAAGAATTATCACACTTCTATCAGTTGCAGCTCTTCTTATTGTCGGCTGTAAAAGTGGCAACCAGGAGTCACAACCGGCTGCCGCACCTGCAACCGAGGTTGCAAAACCAGCATTGGCATTCAATCCTGACTCTTTGGGAGAGGAGCCTGTATTCAACATTGAGACCACAAAAGGTACAATCAAAATCAAACTTTACAAGGAGACACCTCTACACAGGGACAACTTTGTAAAACTTGCTTCAAAAGGGTTCTATAACGGTATCCTGTTCCACAGAGTCATTAAAGATTTCATGATTCAGGTTGGTGACCCTCTAACAAAAGACCCTACCACAAATCCTGCACAATATGGAACAGGCGGTCCAGGTTACACCATCCCTGCAGAGATTCTTCCTCAGTACAAACACAAAAAGGGAGCTTTGGCAGCAGCACGTAAAGGTGACAAGGCAAACCCTAACAGAGAGTCATCAGGCTCACAGTTCTATTTTGTTGAGAGTGAAAAAGGATGTTCTCATTTGGATGGCCAATACACAATCTTTGGCGAAACCCTTGAGGGGTTTGAGGTTATTGATGCAATTGCAGCAGAGCCTGTTACCGCACCTAAAAACGCACCGGTAAATCCTATAAAGATTATAAGTGTAATGCCTGCAATATAGATTTGAAAGGTGGAAATTAATAACAAAAAAAGGAGACCCTGAGGTCTCCTTTTTTTATCCCATTGCTGCGATAAATTACGCTAGCTTGTTAACATATACAGCCAAACCGCTCTTAAGGTTAGCAGCTTTGTTGCTGTGGATAATGTTCTTTTTAGCTAGTTTGTCCAACATTGCAGCAACTTTTGGCATTAGAGCCAAAGCAGCCTCTTTGTCAGTTGTATTACGCAATGCTTTAATTGCATTACGTGTTGTTTTTGCATAATAACGATTATGCAATCTACGCTTCGCATTCTGGCGATTGCGTTTTTCTGCTGATGCGTGATTTGCCATGATTTTATTTTTTTAATATTATTAGTAGTCGGTAGGGGAATCGAACCCCTATTGCAAGAATGAAAATCTTGAGTCCTAACCGTTAGACGAACCGACCCTCCTACTTTGGGAGTGCAAATGTACAAAATATTTTTATACCTGCAAATTTATTTTCCAAAGTCCTCTTTCCAGTCAAAAGAATACAATATTGACTCAACTTGTCTTATATAGTCTCTCTTGTCATATCTTGGAGCATAAACAAATCCCTCAACAACAATAATCTCTTCCGGATTATTTTTGTCATAAAAGGCATGAATTACAAAAGGACCTCCCATAAAATCATTCTTAACCTCCCACAGACCTCTCATTTCTACAAAGTTGCGGTTTTTATACTTCATAGTCTGCAATCCCGGGGTTATCTCACTGCTTATTGTCATAAAGCTGTTGTCAACCATTCCTGGGACATTGGCCTGCATCATGTCATTGGTAGCGGCCATGAGATTCTCCAACTGCACTGAAGTTGAATCCTTATACGGAATCCTGTAAAGGAAAATACCAAGGTTTATATATGTTGTCTCATACGAGATCCACACAAAGTTGTCTGTCTGTTTCTTTAGGGAGTAACCTTGAGGGAAATAAGGAGAACCACCAAACTTTTCTGCCACAAACTGTCTCAATGCCACATCCTCATAACGTTTTGAGTTGCGCATAATCCTGTTCCTCTCTGCCTGACCAATGGTATTGAACAATTTCTCAGCATTCTCCGCCACAACTGCAGCAGCCTCCTCCTTTGTTGGAGCAGTAATCATAATTACTGTCTGTGGTGCAGCCCACACATCCTCAACAGCCTTGTACTCAGCCTCAAATTTTGGATCCACTTTCAAAAGCACAATATTTCGGTGGTACTCAAACAATGAGGTAAAACTCTTATGAGGAATATTTATAAGGGTATAAGATGGCTCAGACTGTGGCAGATACGGATAAGGTGTTGCAAGCACCTCCCTCAACTGGTTGCCGGGCTCACTCTCCCAATCACCCTTGTCTGCAACAATAATAATCTCACCGGCTTTTCCGCCAACATTCTGTTTTACAAGCTCAGAATTGTCATCACAACCCGCTGCGATGAATGCCATCAATCCTATAAGAAGAAGTTTAGCTACTCTCATAATCCATTATTTAATTGAACAATCTAAAAATATCGTTGCCAAAAGCAAGTACCATAAGTCCCAAAAGGAGAATCATACCAACCGTCTGAGCATACTCAAGGAACTTGTCGCTTGGTTTGCGTCCTGTAATCATCTCATATATTGTAAATACAAGATGTCCTCCATCCAATGCCGGAATAGGCAAAATGTTCAAAACCGCCAACATCACAGAGAGGAAAGCTGTAATACTCCAAAAAGAATACCAATCCCATGTCCCAGGGAAAATTTTTCCAATGGTAATGAAACTCCCGACAGATTTATATGCCTCAGTTTTTGGAGAAAATATAAGTTTGAGTTCCTTGAAATAGTTTGCCACAGTAACCACAGCCTTATTCACACCTGCAGGAATTGCAGACAACAGACCGTACTGTTTCTCAGTAATTGTATAGAAATTCTCAAGATTGGCATTGGCAACAACCTGCAGTCTTCCAAGGGTGTCGGTAGCCAGAGGAAGGAGCAGTATCTCCCCGCCTCTTGCAACGGTTGCAACAACAGAATCCCCCTTATGTTGTGCAAGGACCTTCTGTGCCTGATAAAACATGTCGCAATCAGCACCGTTTATGGCCAACAATCTGTCCTTTGGCATAAGTCCGCTTGCCGCATTTATGGAAGAATCGGGCACCTGCATAACCTCAAACGGAATACCATAACTGAACATTCCAGGAGTATTGAGGATGGATGCAATATATACGGGGTCTATTGAGAGTGTTACAGTATCACCATTCCTCAGCACCTTTGCCTCTTTGGCCTGGGTACGGACAAGCTCCACCTGAAGCTCCGAGAACTTCTCCGGCTCAACACCGTCAAATGAGATGATGCGGTCGCCATTGCGGAAACCGATCTCCTGAGCCAGCTCACTTGCATAGATACCTGTGGTAACATCGGAGTTCTTCACATACTGCTCGCCCCAAGCATACATTATACCTATATATATAATTATAGCCAGGATAAAATTGAACAGCACACCTCCAAAAATTACAAAAAATCTCTGCCATGCCGGTTTGCTGCGGTACTCCCAAGGCTGCGGCTCCTTTGCCATTGCCTCCTTGTCCATAGACTCATCTATCATTCCCGATATCTTGCAGTAGCCACCTAATGGCAACCAACCTATACCATACTCTGTATCACTGTTTTTTGGTTTGTACTTGAAAAGGCTGAACCAAGGATCAAAGAAAAGGTAGAATTTCTCCACCCTGATCTTAAAGATTCTGGCAAAAATAAAATGTCCGAACTCATGAATAAGGACCAATATGCTAAGTGCAAGTACAAGCTGCAGTATTTTAACCAATACAACCATTATAAAATCTCTCCTAAATTAAACTTGTTGCTATCTCTTTGGCCTGATTGTGTGACTGGAAAATGTCATCCAAATCCGGCAGGGCCACAAAGGTAGCCTTTTCCATTGTTTTTTCAATAATCTCCGGTATTCTATGGAACAATATCCTCTCCTTGAGGAAAGCATCCACCGCCACCTCATTCGCCCCATTCATGATACACGCCATATTACCACCTATCCTGTGGGCAGAATATGCAAGTTCAATTGCTGGGAAACGGGTACTGTCGGGAGCATAGAAATCCAGATGTGCGAGCTCCGGGAAGCTTATCCTTGGAGTGTCCAATGATATTCTCTGGGGGTATGAAAGGGCATACTGGATAGGAACCCTCATATCCGGAGCACCAAGCTGTGCCTTAAGGCATCCGTCGGTAAACTGTACCATGGAATGCACTATAGACTGCGGATGTACAACTATCTCAATATCATCCGGGCTCATATTGAACAGCCATGAGGCCTCAATCATCTCAAGACCTTTGTTCATCATGCTTGCTGAATCTATTGTAACCTTTGCCCCCATATCCCAGTTCGGGTGTTTGAGTGCCTGAGCTCTGGTAGCTTTGGCTATATCCTCCCTCTCCCAGGTACGGAAAGGTCCTCCCGATGCTGTAAGGATAAGTTTCTCTATCCGGGTGTGCTCCCCCTGAAGGCACTGGAATATTGCTGAATGCTCTGAATCCACAGGAAGGATTGGGCTGTTGTACTCCCTTGCCAGACGGGTAACAATGCTTCCAGCAGCCACAAGTGTCTCCTTGTTTGCAAGAGCTATGGCTTTTCCCGCCCTGATGGCATTGAGGGTAGGCTCAAGGCCGCTGAAACCCACCATTGAGGCAAGAACCACATCAACATTGTTGCCCTGCACCAATGAATTTACAGATTCCATCCCTGCCCATACCTTTATATCCTCTTTTGCCAGAGCATCATTTACAGTATCATACAGCTTCTCATTGCAAATTACCACATTATTAGGTTTGAATTTCAGTGCCTGCTCTATAAGAAGCTCAGCATTATTGTTGGCAGTGAGGAGTTCCACATCAAACATATCTGAATGTTGTGAAATAACTTCCAAAGCCTGTGTTCCAATTGAACCTGTCGCTCCCAAAATGGCTATATGTCTCTTCTCCATCTGTATCTGCTTTTAGAATTTGATATACTGTGCCGGATCTATAGGCTCCCCTTTGTGCCACAACTCAAAATGCAGATGCGGGGCATTGCTCAACGTACCCGTATTGCCAACAAGGGCCACAGGTGTACCGGCAGTCACCTTATCCCTCTCATTATGGAGCAATTTTGAATTGTGTTTATATACCGACACAAGGTTATTGTCGTGCTGAAGATGCAAAGTGTACCCCGTTGCGTCATCCCATCCTGCAAAAATTACAGTTCCGTTGAGAATTGCAGAGACAACGGTATTCTCCGGTGCTGCAATATCAAGGTACGGATGGTCTGCTGCAATACTGAACTCCTGGGTAACCACACCTTTGAGCGGCGGGAAGAAATGGAGCCCCTCTATCTGCTCTATCTTCTGCTGTTTGTACGAGAGGTCAAACTGCTCCTCCCTAAGTACGGTAGCTCTGAGCAACGAGTCATCTTTTGCAAAATCCCCATCCACTTTTACAACGGTATCTGCACCTGTATGCAGATTGAGCATACTGTCCAGATGCAACGGCTTCTCCCCTACAGCTATCCTCTGGATATTTGCCAGCTGGAGTCTCCACACATCCACCTCCCTCTGCAAAGAGTCAATCCTTATTGCATTCTGCACAAGCTCCTGTCTGTTCTGTGCTGTAGGATACCCTGGTATAAGCTCCCTTAAAGAGGTAAATGAGATAAGAAGTGCAACAGATACTATGATTACAGCAACCATAAATACCAAGGCTATGATGGAATATGCGCCGTAGGCTCTGAATGAGAAAACCTCCTCATGGGTAGTATCATTGAATATGGAGAATCTATACTTTTTTTTGGCCATTTTTCTCTATAAAAAATTAACTTTGCATTATGGAGAGGATTATTGGAATAGACTACGGCAGAAAAAGAGTTGGTGTGGCTGTAAGCGACCCGCTCGGTATTTTTGCCTCCGCACTGGATACCATTCCTGCTGCAAAGATAATTGATTATCTCAAAAATTATACCCAAAACAACAAAGTGTCCCGTTTTGTGGTAGGTTATCCGATGAACCTCAACGGCCGCCCGGCAGAGTGTGCCCAATATGTGGATGTCTTTCTTAAACATCTTAAGAAACAATTCCCAGATATCCCTGTTACACTGGAGGATGAACGGTTCACATCCCAGCTTGCCATGAAGGCCATGATTGCCGGAGGAATGAAAAAACAGGACCGCAGGGAGAAGGAGAATGTTGATAAGATAAGTGCGGCAATAATTTTGCAGTCCTATATGGACAACCCACACGATTAAAAATTTTTAATTATGATACTACCAATTCATGTTTATGGCTCAGATGTCCTAAGGGAGATGGCCAAGGAGATAGATTTTGCAACATACGAGAATCTGCAGGAGCTTATAGCCAACATGCAGCAGACAATGGAGAACGCAGATGGTGTAGGAATTGCAGCACCCCAGGTTGGCCTTGCAATCAGGCTGCTGATTGTAGATGGAGCCCCTTTTGGAGAAGATGACCCAGAACTTGCAGCATTCAGGAGGGTAATGATCAACCCTGTTCTTCTGGAGGAGAGTGAGGAGACCGCAGAGTACTCGGAGGGTTGCCTCAGTGTTCCCGACATACATGCCGACATAACCCGCCCTGCAAAAATAAAGGTAAAATATACAAACCAGGAGGGAGCAGAGGTCACAGAGGAGTTTGACGGATTCAAATGCCGCATGGTACAACATGAGATGGACCATCTCAATGGAAAAATGTTTGTAGATCGCGCAACCCCTATCCGCAAGAAAATGATCTCTGCAAAACTTGCAAAGATTGCGGAGGGGAAAGTCCGTACACACTATAAAGTGGCAAGGCCTCTCCCTAAAAAGAGGTAATATGACCAAACAATCCGGCAGATACCTTTCATTGGATTTTTTGAGAGGGATTACCATATTTGGTATGATTCTCAGTGCTATACAACCGCACGGGGTTATGCCAGGCTGGATGTATCATGTACAGAACCCACCCCCAACCCACGCCCTTGACACAAGCGTTGCCGGAATAGGTTGGGTAGATCTGGTGTTCCCCATATTCATATTCTGCATGGGGGCCGCCATTCCGTTTGCAAAACCCAATATAAAGAACATTATTGGCAGGTTCTTCATGCTCTGGCTTTTCTCCTACCTGTATGTATTCATAATCTCTACAAACAGTTGGGTAACGCTGGCCGGTTTTGTATCATTGTTCCCATTATATATGGTACTTAAGAGTTCCCCACGCCTCTTTGGCAGGGAGATTCCAGTCACCGCCATAAGGATTGCAGGAGCGTTACTTGTTGCCGCCACAATTGCAGTGAACCATATCTGGTTTGGAGAGGTGCTATCTGTGCAGAGGAGGGGCATCATAATCTTCCTCCTTGCATTCCTGTATCTGTTTGGGGCACTAAGCTGGTATATTACCCAAAACAAGCCCTGGAGAAGAGTCCTTATCTGGTTGGGAGTGCTGGCCTTTACAATCATTACCCAAAAGCTCAACTGGCCAACCACCACATACGCCAATGCCTCCCTCAGATGGTGGTTCAATGTGGAATATTTCTATTTCTTGCTCCTTCTGCTCCCTGCCACCCATATTGGCGAACTCATCAAGGAGAGGATTTGCAGCGGTGAAAAAGGGGAGAATAGCTGTGGAGGGAAACACCATGCAGTGGTGGCCACCCTATGCACAGGGCTGGTAGTATGGATGACTTATGCATTCTACATGAGGCTGTACTGGTGGAATCTGGCTTTGTCGGGAATAATGTTGGGAATTATCTTCCTGCTGGTAGCAAAATATCTGCCCCAATACAGAAAGATGGTGCTGCTGGGAGGATTCCTGATAATTGCAGGGGAACTTATGGAGCCTTATGGTGGGGGGATAAAGAAAGTTCCATGCACAATACAATACTGCCTTGCAACCTGTGGAATGGCCACAATGCTCCTAATTGCATCTGATTACTTATGCCACAGATGGGGGAATTCCTTCTTTGTGAAATTATATGAGAGGGCCGGTAAAAACCCGCTGATGTGCTACATTGCATACACCTGCATGCTATATCCGCTAATGGAGATTACAGGTGCAATAGCTTTATATAAAGCAGCATACCCTAATGGAATGCACGCCATAGGCTTTATAAGGTCTGCCGTAACAGTACTGTTTACAATGTGGATTGTGGGGTTGTTTACAAAAAGAAAGATATTCTGGAAGGCATAAGTGCTGTCAATCCTCCAGAAGACCCGCTGCAATATTCATTGCAATAATCCTCTTTTTGGGATCGAGCTTAATGATAAGCTCTTCATTGAACGGCACAAGATATTTGCCCTCTATCTCTATGCACGGATTGCTTGGATAGTTGTAATACTCAGTAATCTGGCCCACCTGCTTCCCGTTCTGGTCCTTAACTTTGAACCCTATGAGAAAGGCGGCCATAGCCTGGTCCTCATCCATATCAATATCCTCCGGATCAAGGGTTGAGGCATCTACCAGTATCTCCTTTTTAAGCAGCTCCTCTGCGTGGGACATATCGTTTATTGTCTCAAACTTAACAAGAGCTCCGTTTGCACCCTTTTTCTTTAATGAGGTAATAAAGAAAGGAACCGGAAGTCCATCAAAATTGATGAACACCGGTTCCTTTTTAAAGTCATAATCCTCCAGAATGCCAGAGAAGAATCTTATAACAACTTCTCCATTAACATCATAGGATTTTACAATTTGCGCTACAGGCAACAAATCCATATCTGCTACGCTGCGCAACATTGCAAATTAAGCTTCTGGGTTCTCAGCTGTCTCCTCTGCAGGAGCTGCCTCTGCTGCTGCCTCAGCCTCTGCAGCTGCTTTTGCTGCCTCAGCCTCAGCTTTTTTCTTAGCAAGCTCAGCTGCTCTGTCAGCGTTAACTTTAGCCTCAGCCTCAAGAGCCGATTTCTTTGCAGCTACTTTGCTCTGAGCCAAAGCAGTTTTCTTCTGGCTAACTTTAGCCTCTTTCTCAGCTACCCAAGCGCTATATTTTGCCTCAGCCTGCTCTAGAGTAAGAGCGCCTTTTTTAACACCCTCAAGAAGGTGTTTCTTAAGAAGTACACCTTTGTAAGAAAGGATTCTTCTACAAGTCTCAGTAGGCTGAGCACCGTTGTTCAACCAGTTTAGAGCTTTCTCATTGTCAAGAACAATGGTAGCAGGGTTAGTGTTAGGGTTGTATGATCCAATTAGATCAATGAAGCGACCATCACGTGGTGCTCTGCTGTCGGCAGCTACAATGTGGTAGAAAGCATAGTTCTTTTTACCATGGCGTGCCAATCTGATTTTTACAGACATCTTTAAATAAAGTTTTAATTGATAAATTTATAACTTCCTTATCTTCTCGAGAAAAGGCCCGCAAATATAAGCGTTTTTCTTTTAACCACCAAGTTTTTAATATTTTCTGTTTTCCAAAAAAGAAAAAACTGCGTAAAAAAATATCTTTTTACGCAACTCCTTGAGCAAAATCAAAATCTTTCCAACCTTTACGGAGACTAAACAATTATTGCTATGTGCGGAAGATATTCAATTACAGATTGGGCCTTGTCTGAGAGGCCGAGGGAGAAATTCATTGAACGGGGAGCGGGAAGCCTCTCGGATGCGGAACTGCTTGCCATCCTTATAAGGTCTGGCAACAAGGATGAGAATGCAATTGAACTTGCAAGGAGAGTCCTGGCAGGGGTGGGCAACAGCCTTGGAAACCTCAGGAAATTAAGTTGCAACGAGCTGTGCAAATTCAAGGGGATTGGGGCAGGCAAAGCCCTCTCCATTATGGCAGCATTTGAACTTGCAAAAAGATGCCAGATGGAACAGCCACAGTTCTTCCCGGGGATACACAGCTCAGAAATGGCTGCAAGCATACTTATCCCCATGCTCCGGGATCTGCCCCATGAGGAGTGCTGGCTCCTGCATCTTAACAAGGCAAACAAACTCATAGGCAAGGAACAGCTCTCCAAAGGGGGGCTCGACTCCACAGTGGTTGATATAAGGCTCGTTATAAAAAATTGTATGGAGAAGAGCTCCTGCCATATAATACTGGCCCATAACCATCCGTCGGGAAGCTGCAAACCTGGGGCGTCAGACAAGGCAATGACAGAAAAACTTAAAAAAGGAGCCCTGATGTGTGATATTGAACTGGTAGATCATATAATTGTTGCAGGAAATGAGTATTTCAGTTTTGCAGATGAGGGGCTCCTTTAGTAATTATATTTTCTTATCTTTGTAAAGAGAGAATTAAATTTACCATGAAAGTTATCAATCTTGGAGAACAAAACTCCATCCTGGGCAGATTTGTTGCAGAGCTCAGGGACAAGAATATTCAGAAAGACAGTTTGAGGTTCAGGAGAAACCTTGAGCGGATTGGGGAAATATTTGCATACGAGATAAGCAAAACCCTTGATTATTCCACCAAAGAGGTAACCACCCCGCTTGGAATTGCAAAGTGTTCCACTCCCGACAACAAACTTGTAATCTCCACCATCCTCAGGGCCGGCCTGCCATTGCACAACGGTGTACTCAATATCTTTGACAATGCCCAGAACGCTTTCATAGCAGCTTACAGGAAATACGGCAAAGACAACAAGTTCACCATTCAGATTGAATATGTAAGTTCTCCAAGCATAAAGGACAAGATACTTGTCCTTACAGATACAATGTTGGCCACAGGCTCATCTGTAGTTCTTGCATACAACAAGCTGTGCGAGAATGGGGAGCCTGCCCATACACACATTATATGCCCTATTGCGAGTGAGTCAAGTTTGGGATACCTCTCAAAACACCTCCCTCACAAGAAGGTTACATTGTGGGTAGCCGCCATAGACCAGGAGCTTACCAACAAATCTTATATTGTTCCGGGAATTGGAGATGCCGGAGATCTGGCGTTCGGGACAAAACTATAACTCCTTTCTCAGACGGGCAATAGGAATACCGAGTTGCTCCCTGTACTTTGCAACAGTACGGCGGGCAACTTTGTAACCCTTTTGCTGCAATACATCCACAAGTTCCTCATCTGTAAGCGGTTTGCCCTTATCCTCAGAATCCACGCTCTCAGAGAGGATTTTCTTTATCTCCCTTGTGGATACCTCCTCACCACTCTGGGTCATAAGCCCCTCGGAGAAGAAATATTTCAACGGATACATTCCAAAATGGGTCTGTATGTACTTGCAGTTCACAACTCTGGATATGGTTGAGATATCAAGCCCTGTTTTCTCCGCAATGTTTTTGAGGACCATAGGTTTGAGCTTGGTCTCGTCACCATCCATAAAATAATCCCTCTGGAAATCAATTATAGCGTTCATGGTGTTCTGCAAGGTGTTCTGCCTCTGCTTTATGGCCTCAACAAACCATTTTGCGGAATCCAGTTTCTGCTTTACAAAACTTGCTGCCTCCCTCCCCGCTTTTGTAGCGGTGTTTGACGCGTTCATAAGGAGCTCCGCATATCTCTTGTTCACCCTAAGTTCGGGAATGGAGAACCTTGGCATACTCATAATCAGCTCCCCTTCCTTCTCCTCCAAAAGGAAATCGGGAACAATCTGCTGTGCCTGGTCATTGTAGGAATCATCAATCTGCCCCCCAGGACGCGGGTTGAGCCTCACAATCTCCTCAATTGCCTCCTTAAGCTCCTGCTGGGTAATACCCATGCGGGATATGATTTTTGGATAGTGTTTCTTGGTAAACTCGGTAAAATACTCAGAAAGGATAATCCTCGCATTCTGTTGTGCCTGGGTGCGGGACGGAAGCTGCAACAGAAGACACTCCTGCAAATCCCTTGCACCAACTCCTGCCGGCTCAAACTCCTGTATTATCTTAAGGATACCCTCAAGTTCCTCCTCTGTAGTCTCTATATTGAGCCTCAAGAGAATATCATACGAGAGTGACTCCAGATCCCTCCTCAGATAACCGTCGTCATCAAGGCTTCCAATAACAAAAACAGCAATAGCACGGCTCCTCTCGTCCAGCTTGCGGTAACCAAGCTGCACAATGAGATTCTCCTGAAAACTCTCCTTAACAGAAAAAGTATTGTACTGCGGTTTCAGGTCCTTGCCCTGATTGTTCACATACAACTTGTATGACGGGGTGGGATCATCTGCAGGATACTCGCTAAGTGAGACATTCTTTGGAGAATCATCCTCCGGATCAGCAGTCTCAGAAATCTCATCCAGCACAGGATTTTCCTCAATCTCCTTCCTTATCTTCTGTTCCAGTTCAAGAGTAGGCAACTCCAGAAGTTTTATAGTCTGAATCTGGAGTGGCGATAACTTTTGTTGCTGTTTTTGCTGTAACCCTTGTTTTAACATATTGGCAAAGATACAATTTTTTTTAACTTAGCACCTACTAAACCAAACCCGTTATGGAGAGCATAAACAAAGATTTGAAAATAGATGTCGGTGCCGTACTGGCGTCCAAAAGCAGCACTATAGCAAAATACACACCAAAGTTTGTCATCGGGTGGCTTAAAAAGATAATCCACCAGGATGAACTTAACCAGATACTGGAATACAGCAACGGTTCCATTGATGTGGAGTTTGCAGACAAAGTGCTTTTGTGGCTTAACGCAAAATACACTGTAAAGTTCACAGACAGAGAGAGTTTAGACCCAAATAAAAGATACATTTTTGTATCCAACCACCCATTGGGAGGTCTCGACGGACTCACCCTCATCTCCCTTTTGGGAAATATGTTCGGGAAGATAAAATTTGTTGTAAATGACATCCTCATGAACATAATTCCAATGAGAAACCTCTTTGTTCCGGTGAACAAACATGGCAGAATGGGAAAAGAATATGGAGAAAAAATCCACAGTGCCTACGCCTCGGATGCCCAGATCCTCTATTTCCCGGCAGGACTCTGCTCCCGACTCATAGATGGCCGCATAACAGACCTCAAATGGCATAAGAACTTTATAAAACAGGCAAAAAAATACAACAGGGATATAGTTCCAATCCACTTTGGAGGAGAAAACTCAAAATTCTTCTACCGCCTTGCCAAAACAAGGAAAGCCCTTGGAATAAAATTCAATTTTGAGATGATTTTTCTTCCCGACGAAATGTTCCGCCAAAAAAACAGTATCTTTGAGGTCACTATTGGGAAACCTATACCTATAAGCTCAATAGACTCCAGCAGAACATTGGACCAGTGGTGCGAGGAGATAAGAAAAAAATGCTACGAACTAAAACCTGAAAATTAATGGAACCTATCATTGAACCCGTTGACAGGAAACTCATTATGAAGGAGCTCACAAAAGAGAAATTCATAAGGGTGACCAGAAAGGGCAAGAACTTCATATATGAGGTAACTGCACACAACTCCCCAAATACCATGAGAGAGATTGGCAGGCTAAGGGAGATCTCATTCAGAATGGGTGGCGGCGGCACAGGCAAATCTATTGATATTGATGAGTTTGATACAGACCCAAAAGAGCCGTACCGCCAACTTATCGTATGGGACCCTAAAGACAGGGAGATTATTGGAGGCTACAGATATATCCACTGTACCGATTTGGATAAAGCCAAAATGGCCACAACCGAGCTATTTGATTTTTCCGACGAATTCCAGGAGAAATACATGCCTTATACCATAGAGCTTGGAAGGTCATTCATCCAGCCAAACTACCAGAGCACCAACCTTAACCGCAAAAGCCTATATGCGTTGGATAACCTTTGGGACGGGCTCGGGGCTCTTATGGTAAAGAATCCGCATATAAAATACTTCTTTGGAAAGGTGACAATGTACACCTCGTACAACTTTAGGGCACGCAACATGCTGCTGTTCTTCCTAAAGAGATACTTCAATGACCACCTTGCACTTGTAAGGCCAATAACCCCGCTTGAGTGTGACATAGACAACCCCACACACTATGAACTGTTCCAGGGTTTGGACTACAAGGATGGATATAAAGTGCTGCAGAAAGAGCTCAAGAACCTTGGCGAACACATTCCGCCACTAATCAACTCATACATGAACCTCTCTCCAACCATGAAAGTGTTTGGAACAGCGGTAAACCACGGCTTTGGCGGAGTTGAGGAGACAGGAATACTTGTAAGCATCCCGGACATCTACCCGGAAAAGATTGAACGTTACATCACCCCTCTACGCCTGTGGGCCCACAGGATAAGGGTAAGATGGTGGAACAGGAAAGAAACCATATAATACAATGCCTTAAATGGCAGGGAAATAAATGCTCTCTTTCACCACAATTGCCTGTGGATAGAAAGGGAGTATTTTATTCAGCTCCCTGATTGCATCTGATTTGGTGCGGTAATCACCCACTACAACCTTAAAGAATGGATTTGTATAGCTGCGATAAGTGGGAATATGTGGGAACTGTTGCTGGAAAGCCTTCTCAAGCTCTTCAGACTCCACTCGGGCACTCTGCTTGTTATCAAAGAAAAGCCTTATCCTGTAACCGTTGCGTTTGCGTTCCTTATTGGCCTTAACATATCCGGCATACCCCTTCTCCATTTGCAACGGCTGGTTAAGGGTAACAGACCCCTCCTCTATCTGTCGGCCCAAAAACTGGAAAACTGTTGTCCCAACAAGAGTGGAATCTGCCAATGGTGGTTTGGGTACAGCAACCTGCACCGTATCCTGCACACTCTGCATCTGATTAACCTCTTGTGCCACAACTGTGGTTGCCGAAAAACAAGCAGCAACAAAAAACGCTATAACCGCTATATGTCTCATAACTGTATATTTCTCAATTAAAATTTCAAATCACCAACAATATTTTTAACAGGGACCCCCTCAACCTTAAACTTCTTCCCTACTCCACCCCTCTTTACCTTAACATGGCCGCTGAATGTAAACTGCTCCAGATTCCAGGAGGCAGGATTGAGCCCCATCATTATAACTGAAAGGGGATCAAGCAGTTCCACCCTTAAGGTTGCCGGAGCCTGTGACGGCTCTCCCTTGGCAAACTCAACCGGTTCCACCAAAGATATCTTTGCAAACTCCTCCTTGCCGGCAAAAACCACTCCAGCCGCCTCCTTAACCTTTAGAGTTCCCCTTGTAGGATTGTTCAGGAAAAGGGAAAGCTTAACATCAGCCTTGGAAGTGGAGACCATTTTAATTTTCTCCAACTTAATATCCTCCACAGCTATCTTCCTGTAATTGGCACAACCGCTCAAAATGAAAGCCGCAACCAAAAGCAAAAATATCAATTTCTTCATAAGGCAAAGGTAAAAAAAGTTATAAAAAACTTATATTTGCGTTCTAATTATTTAGCAAATGACAAACAAATATTGTTCCGTTAAGCCAATAATAGACAGCACACTTCCTCAGGTTTTCATTGAAACCTACGGATGCCAGATGAATGTGAATGACAGTGAGGTTGTACTTTCTGTACTTCAGAAAGCAGGATACTCCTTGTGTGACTCACTTGGCAATGCAAACGTAATACTGGTAAACACCTGTTCCATCAGAGACAATGCAGAGCAGAGAATCTGGGGCAGGCTGGATGTGTTCCTACAGGAGAAAAAGAAAAGAAACAATGTGGTTGTAGGAGTCCTTGGCTGCATGGCGGAAAGACTTAAAGACGAACTGTTGCAGCACCCGGCCGTAGATTTGGTGGCGGGCCCTGACTCATACAGAAAAATTGCAGACCTTATTGCAGCACTGGATACAGGAGAAAAGCAGATAAACACAAAACTCTTGCGTGAAGAGACCTACTCCGACATCTCCCCTGTACGCCTGGATAAAAACGGCGTATCAGCATTCATCTCCATTATGAGAGGATGCAACAACATGTGCTCATACTGTGTGGTACCTTACACCAGAGGAGCAGAGAGGAGCAGAGACCCTCACAGCATTGTAAGGGAGGCACAGGAGCTGTTTGATGCAGGATACAAGGAGGTAACCCTGTTGGGCCAGAATGTGGATTCATACAAATGGATTAATCCCGACAACACATCAGAAACCACCAACTTTGCACAGCTTTTGGAACTTGTAGCACTTGTTGATCCCAAACTTAGGGTGAGATTCTCAACCTCCCACCCAAAAGACATGGGCAACGGAGTACTCTACACAATGGCAATGTACCCTAACATCTGTAACCACATCCACCTTCCAGTACAAAGCGGAAGCAACACAATGCTGGAGAAGATGAACAGGAAATACACCAGAGAAGGATACCTATACAGAATCTCAAAAATAAGGGAGATATTGCCGGACTGTGCAATCTCCACAGATATAATTGCAGGATTCTGTGGTGAGACTCTGGAAGACCATGCAGATACACTCTCAATTATGCGTGAGGTTGGATACGACTCCGCTTTTATGTTCCAGTACTCAATGAGACCAAACACAAAAGCCCACAGGCACTTTACAGATGATGTCCCATTGGAGGAGAAAACCCGCAGGCTCAACGAAATTATTGAACTGCAGAACGGGCTTTCACTTGCCAGTAACCGCAAATGTGTAGGACAGGAATACGAGGTGCTCATAGAGGGTGTCTCCAAACGCTCTGCCCAGCAGCTCATTGGCCGCACACCACAAAACAAAGTATGCGTATTTGACGGCAAAGGGCACAAAATTGGCGACTACGTAACTGTAAAAGTAACCTCCTGCACCTCTGCCACCCTTCTGGCAGAACTGGTATAGGGGGGGGAAATCCTTACCGGCACACACCCCATACTGAGTGGCAATAATGCTCTCCGGAAAAGCTTACTCTCCGGGAAAGCTTACTCTCCGGAAAAGTTTACGGAGTGATGCATGAAGGACTGTCGGGAAGAAAAAAGAATATGAACACTTAAAATATTGGAATTATGACAAAAATGAAAACCGTTTACCTCGGCAACTTGAGGACTGAGGCTGAGCACTTGCAATCTGGCAACAAAATAATTACAGATGCTCCACTAGACAACAACGGCAAAGGTGAGGCATTCTCACCAACAGACTTGTTGGCAACATCACTTGGAAGCTGCATGCTTACAATCATGGGCATCTCCGCACCTGCATACGGTTACAACCTTGAGGGAACTGTAATAGAAACAGAAAAAATCATGGGAACCAACCCAAGAAGAGTGGTTGAGTTGAAACTCGACATCACATTCCCTGCCGGCAACAACTATACCGACCAGCAGAAAAGAGTAATTGAAGCAGCTGCCAAATCATGCCCTGTATATAACAGCTTGCACCCAGACATTAAAAAGTCAATTACTTTCAACTACTAATTGTATTTTTTATCCAAAAGATTTGGAATTTAAATAAAAGTTAGTACATTTGCACTCCCAAAGTTCATAACTTTTATGTGGCACTCCCACGGGAGCGCAAATGAAAAGCCCAGATGGCGGAATCGGTAGACGCGCTGGTCTCAAACACCAGTGGGGCGACCCGTGCCGGTTCGACCCCGGCTCTGGGTACAGAAGCGGGGAAAGTTTTTCAACTTTCCCCGCTTTTTTATTTTTCCCTCGTAACTCATTGGTTTGCTGATATATTAGGTCAAGCACACTGTTGAGGTTATCAGTTCGAAAATTTTCTCCATCAAATTCCAATTTTCCCGAAAAAATCGAACTCAAGGCCCTAATCTTAGCCTCAACAGGAGCATATTTGAAGAACTTATCTATATTGTTTATCAAGTTAATAGAGTACTTCAACTTCGGTTCGACTGCACCACGGTTCGGGGTTTCAAGCAACTCCTTCCTATCTTCGATAGTTTTCATCTGCTGATTAACCCTATTGGTCATACGGGTATAATCATTCTTGTCTATATCACCATCAATGTACTTATCTTCAATCTTATCCAACCGCTCATTCAACTCGTATATCTCTTTATCCAATTTATCAACCATTGCACGTATATCTCGGGTATTCTCTTTTCTAAGGTCGTTGAGGACCTCGTAATACAACTGCATAATGGCACCGTTAGGTCTTAACCCTCCTACATAATCAACAAAAGCATCATTAACAGTTTCAGCTGGCATTCGTAGGTGCTTACCCGTAGTTGGGCAGAAATAGTAGTGATACTTCCCTCCGCTACCGCCCTTGCTTGTGGCCCCCGTAATGGCTTTCCCACAATGAGGACAGACGAGGAACTTACGGAGATAATACTCGGGTTTTACGGGTTTGGTGAGTTTCGGGTTTTTCTTCCGCTTACCATCCATTATATCTTGGACCCTATCAAACAATTCCTCTGTTACCAATGGCTCGTGCAATCCATCAACTATAACCTCGGGTTCCGTATTTGTAGCTGGTACACGTATTTTCCCTTTATAGAATATATTCCTCAAAATATCGAGGTATGTACTTTCGGGAATATCGGGACAAATTTTTCTGCGGATGGTACAAGGAGCCTCAACACCCTTCCCAACTTCTTGGAATATTTTTCTGATAATTGGAGCCTTTAATTCATCCACCTCAACAGTCTTGGCTGTTGTTATTCCATTACTATCCACTATGTGAACATTCTTATATCCTCTTGGAGCGGAGTTTGCCCATCTTCCCGACAGCATTGTCTCCCTAATACCATCTCTTGTTCGGCGGCTTATCTTGTTGTTTTCGGTGTGTGCTGCTGCACAATAACTCGCTAAAAGAGATGACCATTCTGTGGCATTAAAATCTATGGGACTTTCAAGAGCATTGAATTGAATACCCCATTCATCAAGGAACATACGCTTAAACATATATGCAAACTCGGGGTTACGGCTAAACCTATCCCAACGCAAGAATAGTATCATATCCACTTCATTTTTATGCTTCTTACAATAATCCCTAATCTTTTTCATCTCTGGTCGCATAAAATCGTGGTGCTTTGCCGAGAAATCTTCGTGGTAACAAGCAATAACATTGTAACCATTCTTATCACAATGCTGTCTCAACTTCTTCTCTTGAAAATCGAGACTTGTGTTAGTCTTCTGCTCATCAGAACTAACCCTACAATATAGTATTACGTTCTTCATCTTCTATCAGTTGTTTTTCTGCATTTATTTGAATTTCAGCAAACAAGTACAGAATTTCTCTGACCTGCTTAATCTCTGTATTTGTTAGTTTATAATTGTTTTTTATTAAAATTTCATTACATCTTTCTATACTCAACATCTTGTTAATGAGTATTATATCCCCTAAAAGGGGTTATACTGCACTTCACCTCCCGCTACCGTTAATTGAGCGGGACTTCTGTTCGGTAAGGCACGCAGAAATCTATGCGCTACATTGAGCGCAGCTAATATATAGCTTATTTCATCTACTCTGTAATCTTATTTATGGGGATAAAAGTCTCGAAGTGGACCGCTATGTTACTAATATACAGATTTAATCCTTGAAAAACAAATTTGCAGAAAGTCTATGATTGGATGATGGATTATTAAGCCTAATTACAAATATCAAATTCTCTCAAATCTCATATTATTATAACCCATAGACATACAGATACTTACAAGGGATGGAATGGATGGGTGGGGCATTATTTTAAGTGTTATCCAAGTTGGAATTTTTTTGAGGGGGTACGCAAATAACACCACTACTACACACAGTTTGACGTGATAATTTTCCCTATGATTCCCGAAATTGAAATAAATCACACGAATTGGTAAAAATACAACCAAATCGAGATTGTGAAAATTTTAATGGGCATCAAAATCTATGAGTTTGCCAAGGAGGTGTATGTTCTTTCTCTTGAGCAGAGCATAATTTATGTCTGGCTCTATATTATCGTGAAGACATTGCTTAAGGTAAGTAAGAATCTTGCCCATCTCATTGTTACCTGTATAGATTCCAACATTGCAGTAGTCCCATAACAGATTGTTGAGGTGTTTTTTGCTACCTCTCTTCAGTTTAAGGGTATCAACATATTTGGCAGCAAGGTCCTTAAATGCCTTTTTATGTGGGTTTCTCGCACCCCAAAAAGCTGGTGAATCAAATGGCTTTACCTCGTGCTGAAAAGACGTATCTTCAATCAGAATTGCACCTTGAGGAATTGCCATCAGTAAGTCTCTAAATTCTGTGCAGTAATTAACCTTGCTCCATAAACAATACAACATCCATTCAACATTGAATTCATACCAATCCTCCCTCTCTTGCTTCTTGAATTTTCGCCTTACAACCTTCTTGGCATTATGTCCATTTGAATCAGCAAGTAACTCCTTCTGTGCTGCTATATCTTCGTCTGTGTTGTTTGAATATAACCCTGCAATATAGGCGTGTTCAGATGATGGGAATAGAATCCCTTGCATCATAAATTCAAAACCGCTATTCATATTGCCGAATGGCATAAATTGCCCTTTCCACAAATCCTCTTTGCGTCGGAATGCTACGCAGTAATGTTCTGCCACATTGTATTGGTCCTTCTCTTGTTTATAAAGGTCAGATTTGGTTACTGCTGGTAGATATGATGGATTCTTTTCAAGCCGTTTGGTATTCTCGTGTTCGGTGCGAATCAGAGCATTTATTTTGTACTTAAGTTCCTTATCTTTGGTTATCTTCTGCTCAAGTTTGCTCTTTTGTTTTTCCAACTCTGTACGTTCTTTCAAATACCTACGCAAAAAATCAACTGGGAGCGAGTTGAGGTAATTTATGGCTTTCTCTTCCCAATCTTGTCGAATGGATTGTTTCTTATGATTCTGATTACTGTCACCATCAGTAACGGCAATATCCCAATACTTGCGGACCGTATTGATACCTAAAGCCAAGGCATTTGCTGTTTCTTTTCTTGTAGCATTGGGATGCTCTTTAAGATATGCCTTAATCTTGGATATATAAGGCTGGCGCTCTTGGTCCCTTCTGTCAATACCCCTTGAACGAATGAAGTATCTAATATCCTTCTCTTCCACATTGTTAAGGGAAGCATTTTCAGCAATACTCATTGCTGGGTAATAAACAATGTTCTTGTACTTATTCATACTTTGGAGAAATTTCATCCAAAGTTAGTAATTTTCATTTATATCCTTACTCCCTTTTCCTCGTTCGCCTCTGGCGCTTATAAGAACGCCTTCCTTAATAACTACCTTGCTGTTGGAATAAGGATGGTCCACGTCAAGACCATAGTTTCTAAGGGACCCATAACTGATGCCAATATCCTCCCTATTGAATACGGAATATATTGCTGACAAGGACCCAAAATAATAGTCCTCTCCATTTTTGTTGAGGTGAATAACCTTTCTTTCTGCCATATATAAATGAATGTATTGCTGATAACACAAATCTAATCAAATATGACAAATACTCAAAAAATGTCATAAAATTTTCATTTCACTATTGCATATATTGAATAAATGTCATATCTTAGCTACTGAAAACAAAAGGAAACAAGACTATGAGCGCAATGATTATTACATCCAACGACCTTACAATTTCAAGAATAGCAGTAATTGCTTTAAGAACAAATTCAGAACTGATAGCTGGAGCAAAAGCAATGATGATTGAGAACCTTAAGAAGCAAATGAGTGCTGGCATAGCACACTTTGTTTACAAAAAAAAGGATGGTTCTTTGAGGGAGGCTTGGGGTACAACCAACAACCTTGCTGCAAAACATATTAACGGTAGTGGTCAGAGCAGAGAGAATTTTGCAACAACAGCATACTATGATTGTGAGGCTGGTGGATGGAGGTCATTCCGCTGGGAGAATTTAGTTAAAGTATTTTAAGGATTGGGGCAGGCTCCTGCCCCAATCAGTACTCTTTCCGTAAACATTAACCTTAAAATTTTATTCAAATGAGTCAGAAACATACATACACAACAGCAGACTACATCTCTTGGGATACAGCAACCAATCTGGTGAGGAAATTGTACCGAAACGGGGATTATAGGATGAGCCTTTTCATTGGTTGTGGAATTTTCTTTGGGTTGAGGGTATCAGATTTGCTAACCCTCTCGTGGAATCAAATTTTAGGTGGTGATGAATTTGTTATCTATGAGAAGAAAACCGATAAAAGGCGTGTAATACGCATCAACGAAGGGTTCAAGGCTCATATTACTGATTGCTATCAAGCATTGGGGATTAGGGATATAAATGAACCTTGTTTCCTTAACCGATATGGTAGCGTTCTGTCATTGCAGATGATTAACCGAAACTTCAAAGCCATAAAGGTCAAGTACCAACTGAAGATAGAGAATTTCAGCACCCACTCACTCCGTAAGACTTGGGCAAGGCAAGTCTATGAAAATGAAAATTCACAAGGCAGAGGGGATATGGCCCTCTTAAAACTCAGTGAAATTATGAACCACAGTTGCCCTTCAATTACCCGCCGTTACATAGGATTGAGACAGCAAGAACTGGGTGAGGTTTACAATTCTCTTTATTTTTAACAAGATGAGGCAACATATATTGTCGCCTCATCTTATATTATTCGAACAACCTCTTCATATACTTTTGGAATATCTTTAAATTTGATACGAAATTTTGTGCCGTGATTATGCCCTGTGCGAGCATCAAAATCAATATATAAACATCCCTCCTCAATAGCATCAATAAATTTATCCATATTCACCCTCTTCAACATCAAAACTTTATTATAGTGGAAATATTCCTTACCTCCCTCCTTTTTAACATCAGCAAGTACATAAAAACAATTCAGTAATTTAGTACCAGCCTTGGTATATATGTCATTAAATCCCCAATATGGAAGGACCTTAAATGGACCAAGGCCTGCCCTCTCTTCTACGCTCTTTAACCACTCACTATGTTTATCAGAGCATTGACTACTATCAAAAATAAATTCTATCCTTTGTTCCTTTCTATTTACATTTAGTTTAAACCCTCTATCAGTAAAGGAAACAGCATTTGTTGTACTCCTAAATGATTTTTCATCAAGAGGGTAACCATTTCCCGCATTCTGATGTTTCCATCCATACAATGGAAGTAACATATTTGAAACTAAAGATGCAGCTCTTGGTGAGGGGTCAACGTGACATAATGTAGTTAATGAAGATGTAGTTGCCTTCTGTGACTTCAACTCCCACTCCGCAGCATTAGGGATGGGTAAATTATTTTCTGGTATACCCAATAAATCTTCTAATATATTTCCAACAGCACCATCATTCCCTTTTCTATAATTTTCTATCCAACCCATTGCTTCTATCTCTTTAAATTTCGCAATGAGCTCATCTTTTGTAATTAATTGTAATTTGGTTGTCATATTTTTATAGAAAAAAAAGAACATAATCAGAATAAAGTAGGATTACTATCGTCTGCGGGTAAGCTAATAGGAAGTTTCTTTGCAATTCTAATACGGTTTTCAGCTGCATCGCAATAAGTTTGTGATAATTCTATTCCGATGTAATGTCTATTTAAGCCGATTGCTGAAACAGCTGTTGTTCCACTACCCATAAAGGGGTCAAGTATTACTTGGGCTGTTGTACTACCTATAATCCTATCAATCAATGCAACAGGAAAAGGAGCTGGATGCGAGTTGTTAGTTTCCTGCATAAATTCCCACACATCACCTTCTCCACCTGCTTTAGGAGCCAACTTAAATTTCTTTTTAGCAATTAAGTATATGACTTCATATGTGGGGAGAAAATAGCCTGGATTAAAATTTATACCTCCTTTACGTTTCCAAATTATAATTTGCCTTACTGGAAAATCTTGAACTATTTCGTGTCTATCTTGAATTAGTCCACCTTGAACCCTCCATTTATGATTATAGAAAATTGCACCGTCATCTTTTATCAAGCGCATCATTTCGGTGAGACAGTCTCGTTGCCATTGACAATACATATCGTATGGCATATTGTCATCATAATCAGCATAGCCTTTGCATAGAGCAGCTCCTGCCCACTTACCTCCTCTACCATCTTTCATTCCATTTCCTGTGCTATTTTTAAGATTATAAGGAGGTGACGTTACTACAATATCACAACAAGCATCTGGTAACTCTTTCATAATAGAAAGGCTATCTCCACAAAATATTTTATCTATATAATCAGTTATCATACTTGCAAATATAGTGAATTTGATATGTCAATGAAACTATACATTTAACTTTTATTATTAGTGAAACCACTAAGTGATTAAAAATGAGCGATAAGGTATAAACCACCCTTACCGCTCATTTCACTTTTATTATAATACCACCTTTACTGAAAGATGGCTATGATTATCCATAAATAAAATACACACTTTGGTAAATATATCACCAATCTGTGATATTGTAAATTCTATAACAAAATACCTATCATAATAACAATCTCCATCAGTAGGTTTCTCAGCTGTTGCTTGACAGATGGGGTAAGATTGTTGGACAACTTCTCTGCTAAGGCCCGATATGGTTTCATAACTTGGGTTATATGTGTCTTCTGGGAGCAGTATTTCCTAAGAAGAGCCTCAACCTTGACTAAATCATAATCACAATGTTCTAATAGTAGTTGATTTTTCAGGTCCGCCAAACTTCCGCTTGCAGTTTCTACACCCTTATCAACGATTGCCTTATCCAAAAAGTCCCACAAGGGTTTTGAGTTACTGCACAAAACTGATTGGATGGAGGTATCTGTAATGTTGAGGCACTGGCGTAATTGTTCCTTACTGTTGAGGTTCATTTCAAACCTCAACGTGCCATTGAATGAAGACAATAGTTTGTCTTTATCCTCAATACAATTCAAGAAATTTCGGTTACTTGCACGCTCCAACTCTTGCTGCTTATCATATATGGTCAAACGTCGTTTATAACCTTTAGTCTGGACGTTTTTTTCAATAATGAAATTGTCCCCTATGTTCCGAACGAGATACTTATTAAAGTTGGCAACACCTGCTCTGATGGATTTTGTCAAATCCTTATAATCGGGATGGATTACATCTTGACAGACATCTGCTTTAACTATCTCGCCATCGGAAAGTATCCCATCGATATTGAGATTGCAGAACCCCAATTCATTTATGTTACTTAAGCAAATCCTAATGTTATCCTTATTTATCAGACTTGGATAATCATCTTTCAAAATTTTCCCCGTAAATTCTATAACCAATTCTCCCTCTGTGTAATCTGCTTCTATATACAGAGAATATGGGGTCTTTAGAGATAACTTCTGTTCCTTGATTATACCATCTCTTATTATACTTTGAAATTCATTTTCATTTATATTCTTAATGTTATCTATGGTTGATATAATTTTTAATTTATCGAATTTTAACACTACGTTTTCATATTTTTTCTTTTTTATTATTCTCAAATACCTCCTTAGAAAACCAAAAACTTCACCTTGATAAGTGGTTATATGATAATATAAGGAGGCTTTTGTTAAAGTCAATGTTATTTATCATTTAGCGGGCCCCACGGCAAATTTGCAGGGTCGGGAACAATATCCCTCAACTCCCACAGACGGGATAAATCACGAAGAAACTCGTTCGAAAATAGGACATCATAGGGTACTTAAAACCCTCTCAGAATTGCTTCTGAGAGGGTTTTTTGTTTTCTGGCAATGAGGTTGTGCCAAATGGATTACATTTTGGTTGTACTTGGTAATATGGGTGATATGGATAATGAGAGCCGCCAAGAGGTTAAGCACACATACCCCCTTCCTACGCACCTGAAGGGCATATCAGCGTGCTTAACCTACAGACGTAGCTTGGGGTTGCGCATACGGTATTCCGCATAATCCCCATCACAGACACTTCTAAGGGCATTTTTATGATTTGGGACATACGCAACCTCTTGGATTTTAACTGGCCTACTCAATCACCCCACTAACATATTCAATCAGTTCATCCCTTTTCCTACAATTGAAAACAATTGTTTCTTCATCACATTTGACAAGCACCAAATCCTTTTTCTCTGTAGCATACATTGTAAACTCCCCAAGAGATTTGTTCTTGAATCTGCCAACATACCCGCCGGCTCCGCCACTGGCACCTTTCCTTACACTCCCAGAAATAACTTTGGATGTTATGGGTTCAATACTCCGTATGTTTTCATAAGGGATATTCTTCTTCCCGATAAGTTTCTGAATACATATCCCCTCTTCTCCATATCTTATCCACAAAGGGATTTGCATAGAAAGCGACACATCCGCAGCTACAATAACCAAAATCACCGCAACCCGGGCCACACTCTCCATTAATTTCTCCTTAAAGGAGATCCCCCACCACACATAAATAACAGACGCAATCATAATAAGCTCAAACACAATGGTTATCACTATTACCTGCGTCTCCCAATGGAAAAACAATTTCTCACCCATAAACCTTTGTTAAGATTACTTTATCAAAGACTGAATGTACTCCACCATCTTGGGGGCTCTCCTGCATCCAAGCATATATTTGCGGCCATCCCGGAGTTCCACTAAAAAACAATCACTTGAGCGTCCGTAGTAGGCAAAGTATTTGCCCAGATCACGCTCTTTGAACCAGCCCCAGTATCCAAAAAATCCACCGCTTCCACAAATGCGGATTGCTCCCATGGTTGGCGGGCACACTCTCACAGACACCACATCTTTAACAGGAATGGCCTTAATCCTCAAGCTGCGGTTGATATAGATTGCTGTCTGGTCAGCTGAAATGCTTATTGGCATATAGAACAATGAGGAAAGAAGAACCATACCCCAAATAACACCAAGCGACACCTGAACATACACCGGAGGATTATTTCTAAACATTATACTTATAATCAGCGCATTGCTCACTATTGTTATAATGAGGCTGAATGTACTTAGAATTACCTGTTGTTTCATATTATATGTTTAATTATCTGACTTCCATTGCCATAATATAATCTGTCATGTAAAAGCCGTTCCCAATATGGAAATCGCCACTGGATGCCTTGTGCATCCCCATCCTCTCATAGAACTGCCACGCACGCACATTATCCCTGTTCACATTCAGTTCCATGGTTGCCGGAAGGGGTGAATTGTTGCGGATATAATCCAATGCAAAGAGGAACATCTGCTTCCCTATGGATTTCCCCTGCAGCCCGGGCCTCAGATAGATTTTCTGCAAGTGCCAAAGCCTCTCCCCCTGCTGCTCCAAAGAGATATATCCTACCGGAACACCCTCATTATACACTATATGGTAAATGTGACCTCCCTCCACAATCTGCTTATGGAGATTCTCCTGAGAGTACATCCACTCCATCATATAATCTATCTGCTGTGGCGAGAGCATCACCTTATAGGTTTCCCTGAAAATCTCCTGAGCCAGCTCCTCAATAAGGGGTGTATCCTCCAGCACAGCCTTCCTAAAAGTTATCATCATTATCCATCCAATTTATATGTAAAGTTATAAACTTTTCCTCCTCCCGACAACCTGTTACCACATAAAAAAAGAGGGAGCAGCAGCTCCCTCCCATATATATGTACTAAAAGTATTATCCTTGCATCTGAGCCTCAACCTCCTCTGGTGTGATCGGAAGTCTCTTGCTGCCAAGCAGTTTGCATCCATTCTCTGTAACCACAATATCATCCTCCAGTCTTATGCCGCCAAAATTGCGGTACCCTTTAATAGCCTCAAAGTTGATGAAATCCTTGTTTGTACCCTCTGACTCCCATTGGTCAATAAGCGCAGGGATGAAATAACAACCAGGCTCAACAGTAAGGACATGTCCCTGATGCAACATCTTGCCCATACGCAAGCTTGCAAGACCAAACTGGGTAGAAGGACGGTAAGTGTCGTCATAACCAACGTAAATCTGACCCAAATCCTCCATATCATGCACATCCAATCCCATATTGTGGCCAAGTCCGTGAGGCATGAACAAAGCGTGTGCACCAGCTGCCACAGCCTCATCCACATCACCCTTCATAAGACCCAAATCCTTCAATCCCTGAGCCAATACGCGACAAGAAGCAAGATGGACATCCTTATATGTAAGACCAGGTCTTGCCATACCCAAAGCCAGATTGTTGGCTGCTGCCACTATATTATAAATCTCTTTCTGCTGCTGGGTGAATTTACCGCTGCTTGGGATTGTTCTGGTAAAGTCTGAGCAATAGTTCATATTGTTCTCTGCACCTGCATCAATCACAATAAGTCTGCCATCGGTGAGTATCTGATGGTGTGAGTGGTTGTGCAAGGTCTCTCCATTCTGGGAAAGAATTGTCGGGAAGGAGGTCATTGCACCCTGAGAATGGGCTATACCCTCCATTACTCCTGCAAGCTCCTGCTCCACCATTCCCAATTTGGCAAGTTTCATTGCAGTAAAATGCATTGCATAACCTATATCGCATGCCTTATGGATCTCATCAAGCTCACACTGCTCCTTAATGATTCTCATGTCAACAACAGCTTTGATAAGCTTTACAGAAGCTTTCTCTTGTAGAGCTGCAATAGGAATACCCAACAAAGAATTGAGCAGAATCTTGTTATAGTTACGGTACGGAGGCAAGAAAAGAATCTCCTGCCCCTCTTTCTGGGCCTGAGAAAGATAATCACCCAATTTTGTCATAGGCTCCGTACGCTCCACACCAACCTGTGCACCCTTCTCCTTAACAGAAATTTGAGGTCCCATCCAAATGATGTCATCAATATCAACATCATTGCCAAAAAGTGTAACCTCACCTGTACCGGCATTAAGAAGAGCCGCCATATCAGGGTCATTATGGCCAAAATAATAAAGGAATGTACTATCCTGTCTGAACTTGTAAGTATTTGAAGGATAATTTGTAGAAGCCTCGCTGTTTCCCAAAAGCAAAATGAGGCCGCTACCTATTTTATTCATAAGACGCTCACGTCTTTGAACATATATCTCTTTTGCAAACATATTGTGTAATTTTAGTGTCAAATCAAAGATAGTACATATTCCCAAAACCGCAAAAGTTTATTTGCCAAACGCATTGTAAAGAAGCTGGGCACTCTGGCAAAGGATATTGGCAAAAGTTTTGTCTGTTTTACCATCGCACCCGTTTGTCATTACCACAACACCAAAGTTGCTCTTCCTGTCCCAGTACATTGCAGTATATGCCCCAAGTGCAAGTCCGTCATGCCCTACAACCCTCACTCCTTGGATAAGATCATTGCTGCTTATCATGGAGAAACCATAACTCTCACCCGGATAATTTGTTGGGGTAAGTTCACTCTGCATAAGTTCACAAGAGGCTTTATCCAAAATCTTCACGCCGTCAATTGTACCATAATTCATGTGCATTATCATAACTCTGGCAAGATCCTTTGCAGAAATCTTAAGACCGCCTGTAGGTGAAAAAACAGGTGTAGAATAGCCCATTCTATAATTTTCCAGATTTGGAGAGGCATAGGCATCTTTTGAACAATTGAACGCACCACCGTTGTATTTATAAATCTTCATGAACTTTGTAGAATCAAGCTCCATCACATTATGATGGGCATACACCCCTATAGGCTTAAGGATATTATTGTAGATATATTTGTCAAACCTCTCCCCACTCACTTTCTCAATAATGGCACCAAGGGTGTTGAACCCAAGGTTGCAATACTGATACTTGCTCCCCGGCTCATAATTGTTCCATGCATTGTCATTAAGGTCATCCATAGAAAAATACCCATGTGCATCACTCATGCTGGAGGTGTGGGAAAGGAGCATCCTTACAGTTATGGGGATATCGGGAAAATGGGGATTTCTCACCTTAAACCCAAGCAGCTCAGAAACATCTGCATCAAGGGAAAGTTTCCCACCCTCCACAAGCTGCATTATACCTGTCCCCACAAAAGTCTTTGAAATGGATGCAATTCTAAGAATATCATCCTCCTTCATGGCCTCTTTGTTCTCCAAATCCTTATACCCCAAGGCTTTGCTATAGACAATCTTTCCATCCTTTACAGCAGCAACAGCCAACCCCACCGCACTATGGTTCTCCATCACCTCAACCAACTGCTCCTCTACAGACATTTTTTCCTGCAACTTTTCTCCCGACGAATCACTGCAACCCACAGCAATCAAAGCCAATAAGCAAAAAAAGAATTTTCTCATAATTATCAGTTTTAAATTATAGGCAAACTTATAAAAAAGAAGGCGACTCGCAATGACAAGCCGCCCTCAATTGTATTAAGAATTTAAGTTCAGATTATTTTGTCCAGTCCCACCATACAGGGATAGAGTAAATCTTAGGATCCAAACAACCCTCTACGCCGTACTGACCGTAAAGCTCAAGAATGATCTTAGTAGTCTCCTCTGTGTTATAGTCAGTCTCAAGATAACACTGCATCATACGTCTTGGATAGTATCTGTCAGACTGAGGATCAGAATCAAACTCTGAGTTAGCTTTCATTCTGTGCATAGGCTCTTTGAAGTCATATACTACGCCAAAGTCTTTAACGTTACCAGCGTTGTAGTTGAATCTTCTAACATCATTCCAGTTCTGGAAGCTGTAACCCATAGCAATAAGTTTCTGCATCATAATGTCAGACATTGTAAGCTCTGAAGCAGTCTGAGCTACAGCAGCAGATGCCATGTAAGCGTCAATGTCAGCCTGAGCCATTGGAGCGTAAGCGAATGATACATCAAAACCTCTTGCAGTAGTGCTGCAACCGCTACCATCCCAGTAAGCAAGTTTCTCATTCATACGAGCGAAGTGAGCCTCAATAGCCTGTTTGTAAGCAGTGTGAGCACCAGCTTTGTCGCCCTGACGGAACAATACCTCAGCTTTCAAGAACATCATCTCTGAGTAAGTCAAAACATCAGCATCTGAGTCTGGTCTTGTGTAGAATGCACCTGTACCCTGTACCAATCCCAAAGCTCTTGTTTTGGTATTGTCACCTGAGTTGTAGCAGTTCATATCAGTCTTAGAAAGACCAGCAGTCTGGAATACAGCGTCTGATCTGTAGTTTACATATTTAACATCCTCTACCTGCTGTACGTTATCAGAGTTAGCATACATTGTACCTGCATGGTAAGTGATAATTACAGAGTCCTGAGTCTGGCTGATAGTAGCAGCAGTCTCGCTGAACAAACCTTTAAGATTTTTCACAAATGCATCAGCAGAAGTGTAATATTTAACGATATCTGAAGTAGAGTATGCTTTGTGAACATCTTTAGTAGCAGGAGCCAATAGCTGAACTAGGTCACCAGCTGCATATCTGTTCACGATCCATCCCTCATCAATACCCTGAACATTAACACCAGTATCTCTTCTCCACTCGTAGCTCTTAATGGTTGTACCATCGTCGCTCAACTGAACATTCCACATCTTAGAAGGGATGAGTTTGTCTGCGCGAGGATCCTCTACACCTGTACCTTTAAAGTTGGTAAGAAGATCAACATACCATTTGTTAAGTCTCTGGTTTGGATTCCAAGCTGCAGTGTTGTAAATGGTATTAGGACCAAATGCATCTGAGTTGATAGGAGCTGCAGTTGAAGTCTCAACATTGTAGTGAGTTACTTTAATGTTCTCAGCGTTTGACTGAGGAGCTTTAGCAATAGCATCTAGGATAGCCTGAGGGTTGTACTGGTCAGTTTTTGAAAGAGTACCCAACCAACGAGCTTTTAGACCGTAGCAAAGTTTGATCCATTTGTTTACATCACCACCATTCCAGCTATCACCTGCAGAAAGAGGAGTAGCACCCTCCTGCTGAGGAGCTGAGAATAGCTCGATAGCTTTGTCAAGGTCAGCAAGACAAGCCTCATAAACTACATCACCTGTATCAAATGAAGGAGAGAAATCAGGACCAATAGCATTGAAATAAGGAATCTCACCAAATAGGTCAACCATCATGATATAACCCATAGATTTGATTACAAGAGTAGCAGCCTCATAGTGAGTTGCACCAGTCTCCTGAGCTTTAGCAATCATATCAGGAATATTGTTCGCAGCGCCCACAAACCACTGCTGGTAAGGAGTGATGTTGTTATCCTGCCATGGATCCCAAGCTCCCATTCCGAAAATGTGGTTACCAGTATTTCTTCCTATAATAACCTGAGCGGCAGCAGTTGTTCTAACGCTAGCAGATCCATAAGCATACGAATAGTAATGCTGAATCCAAGGCAATCTGATCTCTACGGTAGCACTCTGGTTGTTAGGTTTGTCTGGATTGGTATTTACATCCAACCAACTCTCACAAGAAGTTGCTCCAAAAATCAAGATTAGTGATAAAATTGAATATAATACTTTTTTCATTTTTGTAATCTTTTAATTTTTTAGAATGTTAGGTTAAGACCAAAAGCAAATGATCTCTGAACTGGAACACCGCAGTAGTCAATACCTACTGAACCTGAACCACCAGTTGTACCTACAGCAGCAACCTCTGGATCCATACCACCCTCGTAGTTAGTCAAAGTAAATAGGTTGTTAGCTGAGAAAGTAGCTGATAGACCTTTAAGTACATTCTGGCCTTTAATAAGGTTAGTGAAATCATAGCTTAGGTTGATTGAACGAAGTTTCAACCAGTTAACATCTGTTAGGAAGTTACCTGCATGTTTACCATAGTTGCTCCAGTACTCCTGAATCATGTACTCACCAGATTTGCTTACACCTGCGATAACATAAGTCTCACCTCTCTTGTAAGTCTGGCTGAAAGGCTCACCAGTATCAGCGTTGATACCTTTAACAGTAACCTGATCACGCTCTAGAGTTCTCATTGACTGACCTCTCTGAGTCAAGTAGTACTGAGTACCGTTGTAAACTGCACCACCCAAACGGAAATCCAATAGGAATGAGAAAGTAAGGTCTTTCCAACGGAAGCTGTTAGTCAAACCACCTGTTAGTTTAGGCTCACGGTTTGCTACAATATTTGCATCACTTGCAGTTGGTTTGTACTGACCAGTGCTTGGATTAACAAGGAACTCACCAGTCTTCTCATCTCTCTGCCACTCGCTACCAGTTAGACCCAAGAAGTAACCACCGTTAGGAATAGAAGCAGCTTTAACACCACCAATCTGAGCATCAGTTACATAGAAGTACTCGATACCATCTACGAAATCACCAAGAGTACCACGGTTACCTGCCATGTTCAAAGTGATATCCCAAGTAAAGTTTTTCTTGTCAACTGGAGTACCTGTTAGCATCAACTCCATACCCTCATTCTTAACTGAACCTGAGTTCATTGCAAAGAAGATATAACCTGTTGACTGAGTTAGACGAGGAGCAACGATCTGGTCACGGGTTACTGATCTATAGTAAGTGTAGTCTACACCAAAGCGACCGTTGAAGAATTTCAACTCTGTACCAACCTCCCAAGCTCTCTGTCTCTCAGGTTTTAGGAATTTATGACCTGCAGACCAGTCATTACCGATACCTACGAAGTTACCAAGAACTGATGCAGAAGGCCACATATAAGTGTTGGTCTGGTAAGGAGAAGCATCTTTACCTACCTCAGCCCATGAACCACGAACTTTACCGAAGGTTAGGACATCGTTCTGAGGAAGAACCTCAGTGAATACGAATGAACCTGAAACTGATGGGTAGAAGTATGATCTGTTCTCTTTTGGAAGAGTAGATGACCAGTCGTTACGGCCGGTTACTGTTAGATAAAGCATGTTTTTCCAAGATGCTCTAACCTCACCGTAAACACCTGCAAGACGTTTCTGGCTAGTACCATCAGAGAAGAATTTGTTCTCATCAAGAATGTTGTTGAACGAAATAGTTCCAGGAACAGTAAAGTTCCAACCCCACATAGAGTTTGTGAAACGGTCTGTGCTCTCAGTAGCAGAACCAACAAGAGCTGCAACATCCCAATCTCCCCAAGTTTTGTGGAAGTTCAACATTACGTTAGTATTCAAATAGTTGTATTTAATCTTAGATTTGCTCAAACGACCACTCTGGTACATCTCACTAACGTTACCACCTGGAGCAATGTAAGTGTATGCATCATTGTTGTAAGAGTCAAGACCAACTCTTGCAGACAAATTCAACCAGTCAGTGAACTCGTAGCTGATATTTGCAGCACCAGTAATACGCTCGTTCTTATCAGTCATCTTGTTCTTGTTGATGATCCAGTAAGGGTTCTCAACCTGTGACTCAGGAGCGATATTAGGGAATAGCTGAACTTTTGTTCCGTCTGAGTTGATCCAGTCTGACATCTGTCTGTCTCTTGACCAACCGTAAAGAGCAGTCATGGTACCGTTACCACCACCTGAGTAAAGACCTGATGAAGTAAGGGTCTTGTCAGTGTTTGCAAGTGAGTAAGAAACGTTAGCACCTACAGTAAGTTTGCCATATTTCTGCTCACCGTTGAAACGGAAAGTGGTTTTGTCATAACCTGTACCAGGGATAACACCCTGCTGGTCGTAACGAGAAGCTGATAGATAGAAGTTACCGTTTTTGTGACCACCAGCTACACTGAAGCTGTTGTCCCAAACGTTGCTACCCTGGAAGAAATCAGCGATATTGTCATAAGACTGACCTTTGATTTTCTCACCCCAAGATGAAGTTACGTTCTCAGTTACCAAAGTACCTGCCTCATTGTAGCTACCTGCACCGTAAACATCCTGAAGCTCAGGAACTGAAGCTGCATAAGAGTAAGTATATTTAGAAGAGAAGTTAACTTTTACAGCACCCTCTGAACCTTTTTTAGTTGTAATTAGGACAACACCGTCAGCAGCACGTGAACCGTAAAGTGCAGCAGCTGCAGCACCTTTAAGTACTGACATAGACTCAATATCCTCTGGGTTGATATCCATTACACGGTTAGAGAAAGTAGTTGCAGACTGAGTTACACCGTCAGTACCTGAGTTACCACCGTTAGGAGATGAGTTATCGTAAACGATACCATCAACTAGGAACAAAGGTTGGTTAGAGCTGCTCTCAGAAGGTGAGTTACCACCACGGATGATGATTGCAGAACCTGCACCTGCAGCACCTGAACCCTGAGTAACGTTTACACCGGCAATTTTACCTGCCAATGAGTTAACAACGTTGGTCTGTTTGTTTTTCAACAACTCAGTAGATTTCATCTCAGTTACAGAGTATCCCAAAGCTTTTCTATCCTTTTTGATACCCAATGCAGTTACAACAACGTCCTCAAGAAGAACTGCGTCCTCCTCCATAGTTACGTTGATAACCGCTTTACCGTTAACTGGAACGATAACATCTTTCATTCCCATTAGAGAGAATTTCAATGTTGCGTTGCTGGCACAATCCAAAGCGTATGTACCATCAACATCTGTAGATGTTCCTGTAGTGGTTCCTTCAACCAATACATAAACACCAATAAGTGGCTCGCCTGTAATGTCAACTACAGTACCACTCACTTTTACATTCTGAGCATATGCACTCAAAGAAAGTGTCATAGCCACAAGCGCCATTACAGCAAAGCGTAATGAACGGGAAATTTTGTGAATGAACATAAAATAATTTTTAGGTTAATAAATAAAAGTTATAAAGTTTAGTTTTTGTCACTTGCCAGAAATTCCTCCATTTTGTCCAATTTAAAGGGAGGTTTAAATCAGACATTTTTGCGTTTTTAACCTTTATTTTACTGCTGTTGATTTTTAAGGGGGTGCTGTTATGGATCTGAATAATTATAGGCTTTGAGCCAATACGGGCAGGAAATAGTGGTATTTCCTGCCACAGAGAAAGTTATAATTAAAAACGGGCAGGGAAATGAGTGTTTTCCTGCCCGTTTTACTTAAAAGTGCTGTAATAAAAAAAGGCGGCCACAAATGACCGCCTTTACTATGTTAATCCACAAAAGATTAATTCCAACCTGGGTTCTGGCCCAAATTAGGGTTAAGGCCAAGCTGTCCTGATGGAATTGGCTGAAGATATTGTTTCTCCTCAAATGAACGGATCATACCAAATGAACCGTCAATATAACCGTTCTCATCAACTGTTACCTGATCAGCTTTAGTGTTACCAATCCAAGCACCTTTAGTCTGGTCTGGGTATTTCTGGTTGTCAAGTTTGTCAAGCTGTTTCCAACGGATAAGTGACCAGTAGCGGTCCTCAAGGTCAAACATCAACTCAACTCTACGCTCTCTTCTGATCTCCCAGATTAGATCGCTTACACCCATATTGTTTGCAGGGTCAGCCATTGGAGTTACACTCATATCTGGCATACCTACGCGTGCACGCAACAAGTTGATTGATTTGTCCAAGTCTGCTTTGGTACAGCTACCCATCTCAGCACAAGCCTCAGCATAGTTCAAATAAATCTCTGCCAACCAGAAGATAGGAGCATCTGTGTGGTTAGAGCTACCAGACTGGTTTCTATCCGAAGTAGGGAAGATAGGGTTGTCAAACTTCATAACACCATATCCTGATGAAGAAGTTGATGACATACCTGCACCATATCTGATATAACCGTTACCGTTGTAGAACAACACACTGTCAATGCTCTCAGCAAGACGTGGGTCACGAACATCCAATAGGTTCTGAATATCAATTCTGCCCTCCTCATTTGCTATACCATGGTCTGTATTGTCACAAGCTGTAGTAGCTTTAGGAAGACCGTCGGTAAACAAGTATGAATCAAAAGCATCTTTTGACATACCGTGAATCTGAGTAGATGAACAAATGTAAGAGATAAGGCTATGACCAAGTACACTCTTAATGTATTTCTTGTACATAATCATCTCGTTGTTGCCATTAAGGTCCTCAGAGTTGTAGTTTGCTCTGTAAGAATCATTAAGCTCATACATAGAGTTATTCATGATTGCCTCACTTGCAGCTTTTGACTCAGTAAGATATTTGTTTGCTCTTGAAGCATCATTCTGGTGGTATTTTGCATAAGTACCCTCATACAAACAAATTCTCGATTTGATTGCCTGAGCTACAGCAGCATTGTAAGCGACTCTCGAAGAAGCGTTCTTGTTGATATTTGCAACTGCAAAGTTCAAATCCTCAAGAATGAAGTCCATAACATCATTTCTGTTGCTACGTCCTGCATACAAATAAGCATCCTTATCCTCCTGAGTTACATTAAGGTTCTTGTCAACTATAACGACATCACCGAATTTTCTAACAAGGCAGAAGTGCTGCCATGCTCTGTAAAGACGTGCAACGCCCAACCAGTGTGCTTTAGCCTTATCATTCATTGAAGCGATTCCAGGAATCTTCTCAATCATAATATTTGCTCTACGAATCTCAGTGTAGCAAGCAGACCAAGTACCGTCAGAAGCAGGAACGTTCACTGTAAATGTAGCAAATGAACGGCCTACCTGATTATCGTTTAGAGTCTGGTAGTAGAATACTCCCTGACCACTACCATTACCATAGCCACTCCATTCATTGTAGAAATAGTTGGCATAAATCTCAACATTCGCCTCACTTGTCCAGAAGTTATCATTAGTGAATTGAGTGAGAGGTTGCTTGTCCAATACTTTTTCGCAACTTGTAAAAAACAAGACTAGCGAAAACATCAAACATATATTACAAAATCTTTTCATATTCGTTTTCTGTTATTAATTAAAAAGTAAGCTGCAAACCACATGAGATTGTACGAGCATAAGGCTCAGCACGACCAAAGTCCTGATTAGAACCGCTCATCATCTCTGGGTCAAGACCGTACTGTTTAGTATGATTGATAATATCAAGAGCATTGTAAACAGTTACATAGAATCTCACTTTCTCAATATTTGCTTTCTTCAATACATCCTGAGGTAGAGAGTAACCAAGGGTTACATCTTTCAAACGAAGGTATGCAAGATTTAGCAAGTATTTGGTCTGAGGGTAGAAGTTGTTTGAACCTGCACTAATGATATTTGAAGATATGGTACCCTGACCTGCGTTACCACCAAACATACGAGGATATGTAACAGACTGGTCAATATTCTTAGACTCAAACATCTGCTGGGTTACATAGCTGGTCTGGTTAGAATAGATAGCATCAGTACCACGAGAGAATGGAACTACGAAAGCAGAAGTTGACCAGTAGTCTCTCTTACCAACACCCTGGAAGTACAAGCTTAGGTCAAAACCTTTCCACTCACCGCCCAATCTCAATGAGTACTGGTAGCGAGGTGTTGTATTACCAAGAACTACAAGGTCACCATGGTCATCAATGGTTCCTTTACCTGCGTCAATAACGCCGTCTCCGTTCTGGTCAACGAATTTGATATCACCAGGGCCGAATACAAATGAACCTTTGTTAAGGCCTGTCTGAGAAGCTACGCCGTTAGCATAAATCCAATTGCCTTTATCATCTTTACCAGAGAAGTCATCCCAAGTGAAATATCTGTCAGTCTCAAAACCGTAGATATCACCATAGATTTTACCAGAATAGTTTGTATTAAGAAGCGGGCTGCTGTTTCTCCACTCTGTTACTACTGTTGTGTAGTCAGACACGTTTGCATTTGCATAGATATGCAAACCATTGTCAAACATGTGGCTGTAATTAACTGTCAACTCCCAACCGCGAGTTCTTAGGTTACCTGCATTCTCATTAGGAGCTGAAGCACCAAGAACCTGTGGAAGAGTCTCACCTACTGCAAGCATACCAACTGTCTCTCTCTGGAACCAGTCAAAGCTTGCATTCAAGTCACCTTTAAGGAATCCAAGATCCAAACCTATGTTGGTAGTTTTCATAGACTCCCAAGTAAGATCTGTAGATACAAGTTTTGGAGTACCAAAGTAGTCATATTTTGTAGTACCTGTACCAAGCCAGTTAACAGCGTTGCTGCTCTTGCTCATAGTCTCAAGATACATGTTGCTACCTACCTCCTGGTTACCTACAACACCGTATGAAGCACGAATTTTTGCATTGGTTACAACATCTTTGATTGGCTCCCAGAATTTCTCCTGTGAAATACGGTAAGCTGCAGAAGCTGATGGGAAGAATGCCCAACGGCTGTGTGCAGGGAATTTAGAAGAACCGTCATAACGGCCGTTCACCTCAACAAGAACTTTGTCTGCCCAGTTGTAGTTAAGACGGGCAAAGAAACCTGCTGAACCCTGATGAGTATGGCTGTGGCTATAAGAGTAGAATGTAGGAGTTAGAGCCAACTCAGGCATGTTTGGATCAAGCATGTCGTGGTTCTCATAGTACAAATACTCATACTCCTGCTCATCTACGTTGAAACCTGCCATAACGTTCAAGTTATGGTTCTCTGCAAAATCAATGGTATAGTTACCATAGATATTTGCTACATAGTTAGAAGTGTTTGAACGGTCTGTCTCAATATAAGTGGAGCTGGTAGCAGACTGGTCTGGAGCAAAACTGTTCTTGTTCAAACCCCATGTGTTCCACAATGTAGATTTTAGACCAACAGATTTGTAGTTTGTATTCTTGAAAGTGTAAGTGTAGTCTGCGTTAAGGGTAAGACCTTTAACGATATCAGCCTTTACAAATGCACCAATACGGGTATTGTGATATTTGGTGTACTCATCACCGGCAGTCTTACGGAAACCGATCAACTGGCGGCAATCGTATGCCTCACCGTTCTCATCTTTGATGAAACCCCAAGGTCCGAAGTATGAACCCCATCTCCATGCGTAAGTATAAGAACCCTGGCCGCGAACCTCTGGAGTGAAGTATTTGTTCTCTGCATAGTTTACTCTTGCACCAACCTGCAACCAATCTGCTACCTGTGAAGTAACATTCAAAGTAGCTGTATATTTATTGGTTTTGTCTGGGTTAAAATTCAAAAGACCCTGGTCATAGTTGTAACCAACTGACATATAGTAATTGGTTTTGCCAGATGTACCCTGAATAGAAACATTGTGATTCTGAGAAGGAGCTGCCTTTCCAAATAGGATACCTTTAACGTCCCAGTCTGCAACATAGTTTGCAACACCGTTTGCATCAAAGAAATAGTCATCGCCCAAAATCATCTCACGGTAACCGGCTTTCTTACCATGTTTGTCCTGCCATTTCTGAACATAAGAAAGGAATGTAGGGTCATCGTGATACATACCAAACAACTCAGAAGCTGCACCTGCACGGTTATTAGCCTCAATGAAAGGTACTACCTGCTCCATAACTGTTGGGTAATCTGCAAGGTTGATAGCAGATCTCCAACCAAAATTATTGGTATAGTTAACCTGTACCTTATCCTGAGTGCTTGCAGATTTGGTTTTGATCATAACAACACCAAAAGCAGCTCTTGTACCGTAGATAGAGGCAGAAGCAGCATCTTTCAACACTGAAATGCTCTCAATATCCTGAGTGTTCAAATAAGTAAGGTTGTCAATTGGAACACCGTCAACAATGTACAAAGGTTTTGAAGTACCGCTGTTTGAAAGGGTACCAATACCACGGATAACGATAGTAGGCTCAGAGTTGATATCACCGGTTGTAGTGGTAATTGTCAAACCAGGAACAGCACCCTGAAGAGCTTTACCAAGGTTAGCCACAGGTTTTGCAGCCAAAGTCTGGCTTACATCAACTGAAGCAACAGCACCTGTAAGGTTAGCTTTCTTCTGTACGCCGTAACCTACAATTACAACATCCTCCAACATCTCGGCATCCTCCTGCATGGTTACATTGATAACAGCCTTGCCATTAACTGGAACAACTGCTGTTTTCATACCAACCATTGTAAATTCTAGAGCACCATTTGAAGGAGCATTAAGCTGATATTTACCATCAACATCTGTAGAGGTACCTGTAGAAGTTCCCTGTACCAATACATAAGCACCAATAATTGGCTCTCCATTCACATCTGTTACAACACCGGTAACAGATATGTTCTGTGCCCATGCGCTAACTGAGAACGCAACAGCCACAAGGGTCATCATTACAAAACGCAATGAACGACTTAGATTTTTGTGAATGAACATAAAATAATTTTTAGGTTAATAATTAGTTATTTAGGTTTGGTTTTCAGCTCTTTAAATGTATCAAACTAATAAACATTTAATACATAGCTATACAAAGGTAATAATTCTATTTGATTTTCACTAACATCTTTGGCAAAATCAAATGAACGTTTTTATCGTAAAATTATACAAAGATACCAATAAAGTTCCTAAAGATCAGATTAAATTGTACAAAGATAATGGTGTAACTCTTACACAGAACCCAGGTTGGGACGCTGAGTAATCCATACCATTGTACATATTATTTATATATATAGGAGGTCCATGTGGCCTCCTATTTTTTTATGTTGTAAAAACAGAATACACATATACAGGTTAAAAAATGTCATTTTTTTTACGAAAATAGGATATAATTTTTACCTTTGTGCGATAATGCAGTTAAAACCTCCCTTTAAATTGGATAAAATGGAGCGTTTTCTGGCAAGTGAAAAAAACTAAACTTTATAACTTTTATTTATTAACCTAAAAATTATTTTATGTTCATTCACAAAATTTCCCGTTCATTACGCTTTGTAGTAATGGCGCTTGTGGCTATGACACTTTCTTTGAGTGCATGGGCTCAGAATGTAAAAGTGAGTGGTACTGTTGTTGACATAACAGGTGAGCCACTTATTGGTGTTTATGTATTGGTAGAGGGTACCACTACAGGAACATCTACTGACGTTGACGGTACTTACGCATTGGAGTGCGCAGGTAACGCAACATTGAAATTCTCTCTAATGGGAATGAAAGACGTTGTCGTTCCAGTTAACGGTAAAGCGGTTATCAACGTAACTATGGAGGAGGACGCAGTTCTTCTTGAGGACGTTGTTGTAACTGCATTGGGTATCAAAAAAGAGAGAAAAGCTCTTGGATACTCTGTAACTGAGATGAAATCAACTGAGTTGATGAGAAACAAACAGACCAACGTTGTAAACTCATTGGCAGGTAAAATTGCCGGTGTAAATGTTACTCAGGGTTCAGGTTCTGCAGGTGCAGGTTCACAGATCATCATCCGTGGTGGTAACTCAGCTTCTGAGGGTCGTGACAACCAGCCTTTGTTCGTAGTTGATGGTATCGTTTATGATAACTCAGCTCCTAACGGTGGTAACTCAGGTACTGACGGTGTAACCAACTCAGCAACTACTTTCTCTAACCGTGTAATGGATATCAACCCAGAGGATATTGAGTCTATGTCAGTCCTTAAAGGTGCTGCAGCTGCTGCTCTTTATGGTTCACGTGCTGCTGACGGTGTTGTATTGATTACAACCAAGAAAGGTTCAGGCGAGGGTACTGTAAAAGTTAACGTTTCTTCTAAATACTCTTACTCATCTGTAGTTTCAGCTCCTGAGATTCAGAATGTATATGGAAGAGGTAGTTACGATGCTAACGGTCTTCTTCAGACTGACCTTGTAACTTCATCTTGGGGTGATAGAAATACCGGTGCTACTTATGATAACGTTGCTGACTTCTTCCAGGGTGCTTCTACATGGGACAACAGTTTCAGCGTATCAGGCGGTCATAAAAATGGTACATTCTACTTGTCTGCTTCTCGCTATGACCAAGACGGTGTTATTCCTGGTACAGGTTATGACAAGACTACTTTCCGTTTCAACGGCGAGCAGAAATACGGTAAATTCACTGTAGGTGCAAACGTTTCTTACTCTGTTGCAAACACTGACAAGACCCTTACTTCATCAGGTCTTTACTCAGGTGGTGGTAACGGTACAATGACTGCTCTTTACGGTTGGTCAAGAGACAACAACATGTCAAACTGGATCACCAATGAGGGTGAGAAAGTTCAATTGTTCCCTAACATTGCTCCAGATGCTCAGGTTGAGAACCCTTACTGGATCATCAACAAGAACAAGATGACTGACAAGAACGAGCGTATTACAGGTGCTGTTAACCTTGGTTTTGAGTTCACTGACTGGTTGAACTTGACTGCAAAAATCGGTCTTGACTCATACAACAATGACGCTTATACTTACATTGCTCCAGGTGGTAACGTTAACGAGATGTATCAGAACGGTCGTTTGAGTAAAACTAAAGTAAAATACAACTACTTGAACACTACTGTTATGTTGAACTTCCACAAAACTTGGGGTGATTTTGACGTTGCTGCTCTTGTAGGTCACGCTTCAGAGGCTACTGACCGTTTCTCTAACGCTATGTGGGGTTGGGATTTCACAGTTCCTGGTACAATCTCATTCAGCAATATTCTTGACGAGAACAAAAAATTCACTGATGGTACCAGCCAAAAACGTCTAGTAGGTGTTTTCGGTGAGATCAGAGCATCTTGGAAAAACATGATCTATTTGACAGTAACCGGACGTAATGACTGGTCATCAACTCTTCC
>JAZNUT010000032.1:0-63202 GCA_045592425.1 Candidatus Egerieisoma sp. | reverse complement strand
CCTTCCCGCATAGCAGGAGAAAGAGAATATTCAATAAAATTTGGTCTATCCTTTAATCCAACGGCAGCCATCATCTCCTTTACCGATAGCTGTTTCTCCGCAATAGCACTAATTAAACGCTTAACATTTTCGCTCTCTGGGATGACACTTGTTGGGGTGCTTGTTGGGGTACTTGCTGGGGTAGTCCCATCAAGTAATTCTTTTGCCTTGATATGAAGATGCCTGTTCATTAGAACATTATCTTCGCCCATCAAAAGGTTGCGGAAAAAGCGTTCAAGATGAATAGTTTCCTTATATATCCCTTTCTGAAGATTCTGGTAGTTGGCTCGGACAAGAGCATTACGGAAGTACCATGAATTCTTCTCGAAAGTGGTATTATTCACATCAAACCCAAGTGAGCATAGATACTTGATGATGAATACTGCAATGATAGAGTTGGTCGCGCGTGAGGTTGAATTTCTCCATCGCTTCGGGTATGGTGTAGTATTGAGGTTTCTCAGGCTCGGCAACTCCTTTGGCTATATCAAAATGTTTCTTTGAATAGCACACTGTAATGCCTACTTTATTCTTTGGAATCACATTCTTTGAAACAAAACTATAGATGGCACTAAGTGTCATTCCAAATTTCTCTTTGATCTCAGCCACGCTATACCACTCTGTAATATCAGGATTGGGAGCCTTCTTTGCAAAATAGACATCAATGTGCTTTTTACTCCAATAGGTCTTTCCTCTACTGAATGTCTTTGGAATATTATTCTCTTTTGCAACCTTGAATATCAACGATTCCTTTACACCGTACTTTTCTTTAATCTCAGCAGTGGTGTAGAACTCGGTGATGTCTTCTCCTTTACTTCTATTCTTTTTTACATAAGGATTCGCATTAAGCATTTTGTCTATATCTACTCTTTTCACGAAAGAAAGTCTGCTGCTTAATTTGTAAGCCTAGCCTGTTTATAGGCTAGATTGGCACAACGATGCGAACAATACTTGGTTGAAACCTTCTGGGCATCAAATTCAGCCCCACACCATTGGCAAATCTTCTTGATTAGAATGCTACTTGTTGCCATTTTCTTTACTGTTTTTGAACTTCATTTATCTTTATTTCTCTCGTTTTGATTGAACCATCTTAAACCATATTCAACCATATTAAACTTTATCCACTACCTTTCTAACGTGATTACTCACTGAAAATCATCGCGGTACAAATGAGGTACAAAAATGAGCTGAAAAACGACTATATTAGACCTATATTAGTCATATAGCAAAAAGAAAAGGCGCTGATAATCAACGCCTTTATAATCAATATTAATATTTCGTAATTGTTGCTATTCGTGGGTTACTTGCCGATGCAAAACCGCCCAAATATATTTCCCAAAATCTCCTCGGTGTTTATCTCGCCAACGATGCTTCCCAAATGGTACAATGCCTCGCGGATATCCTGAGCCACTAAGTCTGTAGCTAAGCCAGAGGCGAGGCCGTCTTCTACGCGGTCCAAGGCAATTTGGGCGTCCATCAGGGACTGGTAGTGGCGGATATTGGTTACAAGTGTTCCTGCACTTGAAGCGGAGTGGGAGAGGGCTCCCTGGCTCTCTACAAGGGTGTTTTGCAGCTGCTCAATGTTTATTCCTTTTTTGGCGGATATCGGGAGTACTTCTATTGGGGCAATTGTGTGCTCTACGCACAAATCCTTTATCTTCTCCAATTGGGCTTCCACTCCGTTCGCTGAGGTTTCATCCATTTTGTTAAGGATAATGATGAGTTGCTGTCGGGAAGATATTTTTCCAATGAGGTTGGTGATGCTGCTTGTGAAATTCTCCGGACGGGTTGCATCCAGTACAAGGATTACCACAGATGCGGAGCGGAGTTTCTGGTAGGTGCGCTCTATTCCAATTATCTCAATGGTCTCTTTGGTTTCTCTGATTCCCGCTGTATCTATGAATCTGAAGGTTATTCCTCCCAGGTTCATTGTGTCTTCTATTACATCTCTTGTGGTTCCGTGGATGTTTGATACTATTGCCTTTTCTTCTCCAACAAGGGTGTTCAGAAGGGTGCTTTTACCGGTGTTTGTTGCTCCAACAATTGCTACTGGTACTCCGTTTTTAATTACATTTCCAAGGCTGAAGCTCTCAACCAGTTGTGTTACACGCTTAGAGACTGCGCCAAGCAATTGCGTAAGCTGGGTGCGGTCTGCAAATTCAACATCTTCCTCACTGAAATCCAGTTCAAGCTCCATAAGTGAAACTAGGTTCAAAAGGTCATCACGCATCACTTTCAATTCTGCAGAGAACCCTCCTTTCATCTGTTGCATTGCCACTCTGTGGGCAGCCTCGGTTTCAGATGAAATCAAATCTGCAACCGCCTCTGCCTGAGCTAAATCCAGTTTGCCGTTAAGGAATGCCCTTTTTGAGAACTCCCCAGGTTCGGCCATCTTCACCCCATAGCCAAGAAGCAGTTTAAGTATCTCTTGTACAATATATTGTGAGCCGTGGCAGTATATCTCTGCACCATTTTCTCCTGTATATGAATGAGGAGCCTTGAATGTTACTACAAGGCACTCATCTATAAGTCTTTCACCATCTTTTATTGCTCCAAACTGCATTTTATAGGGTAGGGGAGCCTTACCCCCTGCAGGTGTAAATATCTTCCCCAGAATTTCAGGTGTTTCCTCACCGCTCAACCTTATCACTGCAATGGCACCCTGTCCCTGTGGGGTTGCAAGTGCACAAATATTTGTATTCAAGTATTCCATTTTCTTCCCGATAAAAACCTTCTTTCAACAATGTACAGAAAGGTATTGTTCACAATGCTAATTTAACAAAATTATACTTTATGTAATAAAAAAAAGTGATATAACAACTCTGTGGACCTCATTCGACGGTTGCGAGTTATAGTTCTGCAATGACGAAGCAGAGGAGACTGCGTCGTCCTCAGAGTTGTTATATCACTTTTTTGAATTAAAATATACTATTTTTATTAAGCTAATGTAATTTGTAATTACTATAAAGTATAAATACTTAATTATCTGTTAATTGTAAAAAAGGACAACGTTATTTTAGTTTAAGTGCAACCACATTCTCCACATGGTGTGTGTGAGGGAACATATCTACCGGACGTACGGCAGTTATCTCATATTTTTGGCTCAAAATTGCCAAATCTCGTGCCTGTGATGCAGGGTTACAGCTTACATATACCATACGTTTAGGGGCTGCTTCAAGCAACACTGCTGCCACATCGGGATGGATTCCGGCACGAGGCGGGTCAAGGACAACTATATCGGGATGACCATTCTCCTCAATGAATTTGCCTGTAAGCATATCCTTCATGTCTCCTGCATAGAAATGGGAATTGGTTATACCGTTGTTGGCGGCATTTATCTTGGCATCATCAATAGCCTCCTGCACATACTCAATTCCTACAACTTTCTTTGCTCTTCCCGACAGGAACAGTCCAATTGTACCTGTACCGGTGTAAAGGTCATAAAGCACCTCATCACCCTTCAAATCAGCAAAATCCCTTACCACGCTGTAAAGTCTGTATGCCTGTTTGGAGTTGGTCTGGTAGAATGATTTTGGGCTTATACGGAACTTTATATCCTCCATCTTGTCGTATATGCAGTCATCTCCATAATATTTAATGCAAGGGAGGTCTCCAATTGAATCATTCTTTTTGCCGTTAATCACATAATGCAACGAGGTAATCTGAGGGAATTTGGCAATAAGGGCATCAAGCAATCCGCAGCGCTGCTTTTCATCCTCATGGAAGAATACCATTATAAGCATCACATCCCCGTTTGAGGCTGTACGGACAATCATGTTGCGCAAGAAACCTACCTGATCGCGCAAGTCAAAGAAACTCAAGCCATTCTCTATTGCATATTCACGCACAAAGTTTCTTATGGCGTTAGATGGCTCTGCCTGAAGATGGCACTCCCTTATATCAAGCACTTTGTCAAAGAATCCGCTTATATGGAATCCAAGCCCAAGACGCTCTTCTGGAGAAATTGTTTCAGGATCTTCTCCTGTAAGGAGCCAACGGCGGTTGGAGAAGGTGAACTCCAGTTTGTTACGGTAGTTCTCTATCTCCTCAGAGCCTAAAATAGGGGTGATCTCCGGCAGCTCAAGATGGCCTATACGGGTAAGCTGGTCCACTACCTGCTGCTGTTTGTATTTCAATTGCAAATCATACGGAAGTGCCTGCCATTTGCATCCGCCACAAACTCCATAGTGTTTGCAGAACGGTTCAACGCGTAGGGGAGAGGGTTTTACCATATTTACCACTATACCCTCCATATATCCGCTTCTTTTGCGTGTAAGTCTCACATCCACAATATCTCCAGGAATACATTGGGGAACAAAAAGAACCTTTCCGTCAACTCGGGCAAGGGCGTTTCCCTCAGCTGCAACTGACTCTATCTCCATATTGTACAATACAATTTTATCTTTTCTCTTCATCACTTGTTTGTATATTAGAATCAATGGGACTTTTAACCCATATTTTGCACAAAAATAACAAAATTATAGGTATATTTGACATACAAAGACTAATAGCTATGAGACATTACATTTATATATTTTTCCTGTTGCCTGCAATGCTATTAATCTGTAACACCTCAATAGCGCAGCAATCCAGAACTATTACCGGTAGGGTAATGGATTCAAATTCAGGGACCCCTTTGCAATATGCATCGGTCCTTTTAAAGAATTCCACTCTATCTACTGTTACAAACAGTGACGGCAAGTTTACATTCAAGGTCCCTGTTGCACATTTTGGTGATTCCTTGATGGTAAGTTATCTGGGTTATAAAAACATTACCGTTGCAGTTTCTGATTTCAATCCAAAGAGGGACAAAAGGATTGTCCTTCAGCCGTCATTTCTTGATATAAGGGGCATTACTGTAAGGACAGATGATGCAAAAGATCTGTTTTACTCTGCATTTTCTTCAAAATCAAGGAGATTGAACTATCTCAACCATACTGCTGGGATGAATGGTTTCTATCGGGAAACTATAAAGAAGGGTAATAAGTATCTTTCTCTTACTGAGGCTGTTGTAGATATTTCAAAACAATCTTACACATCTCTTGCAGCTGATAATGTCTCAATATATAAGGGGAGGACCAATACTAATAGGAACGCTACGGATACTCTTTTTTTACAGCTTCAGGGAGGCCCTGTAACTTCCCTTAACCTTGATATAGTTAAGGATCCGTTTGTGGGAACAGACCTTCTTACTGCATCTGATTATTACCATTTTACCATGGGGCCAATGATGTTTATGGACGATATGAATATTTATACAATAGATTTCAATCAGGTGCCCGGTTCAGATGAGATACTTTTTAGAGGGAGGATTTATGTTGAGAGTCAGACACTTGCAATTGTAAGGATTGAGTTTGAGATGAATCTGCATGAGCGTAAAGATGCCTGGAAACAGTTTGTCCGCAAGAAACCGGACAATGTGCAGATTAGAGTTGATTGGGCAAAATATCAGGTCAACTATAAAAATTATTCAGACAAATGGTACTTGGATTATGTTAGGGTTGATCTGAGGTTCAATGCAAAATATCAGGGCAAATGGCTCAAAAACAAGTATGACATTATAACTGAGCTTGCCATTACAGATATAGACAGCAAGGAGGCTGCAAAGATTCCGTATTCAAGCAGATTGAGGATGAAGGATATTCTCCAGAAGAAAGTGGCCGATTTTAAGGATGAGAGTTTCTGGGAGGATTATAATATTATCCAGCCCGATGAGAAAATAGAAAATATTATAAACAAAATCATTAGACAACTTAAGAAAAGGGACGATAATTGATTAATTTTGAGTTGTTGATAAAAGTTACACAATTTATATTATGTTAAATAGCACTACACAAAGGATACCTCTTCCCGAGAGATTGAGACCAAAGAACCTCGATGAGTATGTGGGTCAGGAACATCTTATTGGTCCTAATGCAATTTTAAGGAGAATGATTGAGGCTGGAAATATCTCTTCTTTTATTCTATGGGGCCCTCCCGGTGTAGGCAAAACAACTCTGGCCAGAATCATAGCAAGCAAGCTGGACCGTTCTTTCCATACCCTCTCTGCAATAAGTTCAGGTGTAAAGGATATACGGGAAGTCATTGATAAAGCCAAAGGTACAAACCTTTTCAATGCAACGGCTCCCATTTTGTTCATAGATGAGATTCACCGTTTCAGCAAGAGCCAGCAGGATGCCCTTTTGGGAGCTGTAGAAGATGGAACATTCACCCTTATTGGAGCAACTACAGAGAATCCCTCTTTTGAGGTGATCAGCCCTTTGCTGTCGAGATGCCAGGTATATGTTCTTAAGGAGATGTCTGTTGAAAATCTGGACACGCTCCTTACCAGAGCCCTTACTGAGGATGAATATCTAAAAAAACAGAATATTACTGTAAAAGAGAAGGACCTTTTGTTCAGATATTCTGGTGGTGATGCCCGTAAATTGCTGAATATAATAGAGATAATTACATCAGGCTTCCCCCCTGCCGCTCATATTGTCATTGATAATCAGCTTGTTCAGGAGCGTTTGCAAGAGAACATTGCATTATATGACAAGAACGGGGAACAACATTATGATATCATATCCGCATTTATAAAGAGTATCAGAGGTTCAGATCCCAATGCTGCTGTATATTGGCTTGCAAGAATGATAGCTGGTGGAGAGGATCCCATGTTCATTGCCCGCAGAATGGTAATATCTGCCTCAGAAGATATAGGACTTGCAAACCCAAATGCAATGCTCCTTGCGCAGGCCTGCCTGCAGACTGTGCATCAGATAGGAATGCCGGAGGGGCGTATCCCCCTATCGGAATGTGCAATTTATCTTGCCACATCACCTAAGAGCAATTCTGCATATACGGCTATAAATGAGGCTCTTGAGAGGGTGCGCAAAGAAGGTCCCCTACCCGTCCCCCTTCATCTTAGGAATGCCCCTACCAAGTTGATGGAAGATCTGGGTTATGCAAAAGACTACAAATATGCCCACTCCTACGAAGGCAATTTTGTGGATCAGGAATTTCTTCCCGACAAAATTTCAGGGACAAAATTCTATGAACCCGGTATGAATACAAAAGAGGCAGAGCTCCGCAAACGCCTCTCTGCACTATGGAAGAAATATAATTACTGACAATCAACTTTTGTAATATTACTATTGTTAATACTGGTGTAAATGGATGTTTCAGTATTAATATGTAGTATATGAAAAAGTTAGTGAACAAAGTTGCTCTTATTACAGGAGCGTCAAGCGGCATAGGGAAAGCCACTGCCGAGAGATTTGTAAAAGAAGGGGCAAAAGTAATTATTGCAGACCATAACCTTGAGCGGGCAGAAAAATTCGCATCATCTCTTAGGGATAATGAATTTCATGCACAGGCATTCAAATATGAGGCTGCTGATCTGAAAAGTGCCGTAAAAGCTGTAGATTTTGCCATAGAGATGTTTGGCGGGATTGACTGCATTGTAAACAATGTGGGTGGAAGTGACCTTTCAAAAGATCTGGATGTTGAGAAACTCGATATCAAGTATTTCGACGATGTAATGCACGTGAACCTCCGCAGTATGATTGCCACAGCTCAGGCAGCACTCCCTTATATGAAAGCGGTTAAAGAAGGGGTCATAATAAATGTCTCCTCAATTGGCGGAATCCTTGGAGATGCCCGAGGCACATTATATGGAATTGCAAAGGCAGGTGTTATAAACCTTACCAGATATCTTGCAACCCAATATGGAAAATTGGGAATAAGATGCAACGGCGTTGCCCCAGGACTTGTCCTTACCCCTGCTGCAATCAACAATCTCTCTCTCCAGGAAAGAGACGTATATCTCAAACACAACACCTTGCCTTACGCAGGCCAGCCGGAAGACATTGCATCTGTCATAGCTTTCCTTGCATCAAATGATGCCCGCTATATCAGTGGCCAGACAATCATTGCAGATGGAGGCCTCAGCTGCCACAATTAAAGTTACGTTGTCTTTTTTTACAACTCATTAATATTCAGTTAAATAAAAAACAGACCATCTAAATGGTCTGTTTTTTATCTATTTGTTTTTCAGTAAGTTGTAAAAAAAGACAACGTAATTAAATTACTCAAAAAATAAAGTGCCAAAATGATCCGGTCTGTGGAAATTTGGTTTCTCAATCTCTATTGGGTGCCAGCTCAGATAGTGTTTCTGAGGCATGTTGTCGCCGCATTTGTAGAAGTTTGCCTGGATTTTGCGCCCTTTGAGAGGTTTTACCTCAGAGAGTGAATACAGTTTTACAGGCAAGGCAACTGTAAGTTTCCAGGTGTAAGGCTCTCCACCATTTTCTGCAAGGGTACGGGTGCCAAATGCTTCACTTCCAAGAGATGATTCTCTACGGATCTGTGAGAGTACATCATCACCGTATCGGGTACGGTCTGTCCTCTGTGCACCACCGGCAAATGTCCCTTTTCCAATACAGTTCAACTCCAGGTTGTAATACTCTCCCCCTTCTCCAGGTATTGCAAAAAACTCCACACATGAGTCTGTATATGGTTTGCTCCCGGCATCCTGGCCATACTCAGCCTTTATGTCATTCTCAGTAACAAGGTATTGTAAGTAGATTTCATCTTCTGTATAGCCTATGCGGAATTTCACATCCGGAGCATATTCCCCGTTATAAGATGGCCAGTTGGCACAGGCAATGGATGAATATTCAATCTCTTTTGCGTTGAATGCATTCTCAATCTCTGCAGCTGTTGGCTGGGCATTTGCAAAAGCAAGTTCTTTAACTACAAGGTCAACATCTTTCATATCTTCATTTTTATAGGCAGAGCTTTTGCAGGATATAAGGATACCTGCAAAAGCTGCCATTGTGAATAGTTTTTTAAGTACGGATGTATAAGTCATTATCTTTAATCAAATTTATATTTTACAAACAGTTCTATTGCCTGATATTCTGCCATTCCAAGTTTGTCGTACAGAATTGCGGTGTTATGGTTGCGCTCCTCTGCCCTTTGCCAGAATTCCCTCTTGTCTGAACCCGGGAACAGAGGTCTGTCCTTTTGTGACTGGTGGCGGAAAATGGCTTCCCTCTTAATTTCAACCTCCTCTGGGCTCAATGGTACAGCCATCTCAGCTTCAGCCACATCCCACTCCTGCCATGCACCTCTATACATCCATACGCGGCAATCTTTGAACCACTCTTCACCCTTAAGCTCCTCACAAGCCTGAATGATTGCCTGGAAACATACCCTGTGTGTGCCATGAGGGTCAGACAGGTCACCTGCTGCAAAAATCTGGTGAGGCTTGACCTCCTGAAGCAAATTCTTTACTATATCTATATCCTCCCTTCCAAGAGGTTTCTTTTTGACTCCTCCTGTCTCATAGAAAGGCATCTCAAGGAAATGTACCCTCTCCTCCGGAATTCCCAAGTAACGGCATGCAGAGCGGGCCTCTCCCCTACGGATTGTACCCTTAATCTTCCTTACATCCATTGGATCCGCCTGGCCAGGGTGTTTCTTCTTGAGCTCATCAACCACCTCCCTGAACTTCATATCCGCTTGTACCGGATCACAGCCATATATTGATGCACTTTCCCTGATAAAGTCCATATATTTTATAACATCATGGTCAAATACAGCTATATTTCCCGACACCTGGTAGGCAATGTGCAATTCATGACCTTGTGTTGACAGTCTTGCCACTGTTCCACCCATTGAGATAACATCATCGTCGGGATGAGGAGAAAAGACTATTACCCTCTTAGGGAATGGGTATGCCCTCTCAGGTCTGGTTGAGTCATCTGCATTTGGCTTCCCTCCCGGCCATCCGGAGATTGTATGCTGAAGGTCATTGAATACTTTTATGTTTATACTGCTTGCCGGACCATGTTCTGTTACAAGATCGGACATACCGTTGTCGTTGTAGTCCCTGTCTGTAAGTTTGAGGATAGGCTTGTCGAGTTTCTTGCAGAGCCAGAAAACAGATTTGCGGATCATATAATCTGTCCATTCACATTTTCCGGTGAGCCAAGGTGTCTCTATACGGGTTAGATTTACAGATGCGGCATCATCAATTATTATGCTCACATTAGGATGTTGCTGAAGGTACGATGCAGGATTCTGGTCAGAAATGCTCCCCTCCACAAGTTTTTTTATTGATCCTGATTTCCCCTCTCCCCAGGCAAGATAATAGATTTTCTCGGAGTTGAGAATTGTCCCTATACCCATTGTTATTGCGTGGTATGGTACATACTCTACCCCAAAGAAATCACTTGCGGCAGCTACTCTGGTAGTGTGGTTCATTGTAATGAGGCGGGTGCGTGAGTTATATGGTGAGCCCGGCTCATTGCTCCCCATCCCACTTGAAATAAGGATGTCAATTCCCCCTGCAGCTGCAATCAATTTCTCGTAGTTTGCACAATATGCAGCAATATCATCAATTTTTGCACTGCTGAGGCAGTGGATATTATCGTCGGGAATATCTGTAAGATCAAAAATATATTCCTTAAGGAAACGGTAGTGTGTCTGCAACTCCTGTGGGTCTAACGGATAATACTCGTCAATGGAGAAAATCTCAATATTCTTAAAACTCAACCTCCCTTGTTCGTATGCCTTTACCATATTCTCATAAACGGGAATACAGGCAGAAGACGCACCCAAGGCAAGAGTACATTTCTTGCCTTCATTAATTTTCTTGTTTGTGGTGATGATAATCTCATCTACAATCATCCTTGCAGCATCTTCCTGCTCTCTGAAAATGCTTACAGGCAATTTTTCATAACGTCTTGAGAAATCTGTAAGACTCATATTCCAATATATTTTAATCCTTAACTACAATATAACCTTTCTAATGGCAATTAGTTTAGTCAAAAGCTCTTCCACATACTCCAATTTGAGCATATTTGCCCCATCAGATTTTGCAACTGCCGGATTTGGATGTGTCTCCATAAAGATACCGTCTGCCCCTACTGCTATACCCGCTTTTGCAATGGTCCCAATCATTTGCGGTTGTCCCCCTGTAACTCCACTGCTCTGGTTAGGTTGCTGGAGGCTGTGGGTAATGTCAAGCACTACCGGGTAACCTGTCTCCTGCATTTGCGGAATACCCCTGTAATCAACTATAAGATCTGAATATCCGAATTGGGTACCCCTGTCGGTGAGGATAATATTGTTGTTCCCATGTGAGGCTACTTTCTCAGCTGCAAACTTCATTGATGAAGGTGCCAGGAACTGCCCTTTCTTGATATTCACATATTTTCCTGTCTGTGCAGCTGCATCAAGCAAATCTGTCTGGCGGCACAGGAATGCGGGTATCTGCAGAATATCCACATCATAAGATGCTGCAAGATCAGCCTCATTAGGATTATGTATATCTGTTACAATAGGAACATTCAACTCATTCTTTATATCTTTCAGTACCTGCAAACCTTCACGGTCTCCAATTCCGGTAAATGATGACCCTTTGGATCTGTTGGCTTTTCTGTATGAGGCTTTGAATACAAATGGAATCTGCAGCCTGTCACAAATCCCTTTAAGCTCTCTTGCAATCTGATGGGTAATCTCCTCTCCCTCTACAACACAAGGTCCTGCAAGGAGGAAAAACATATCGTTGTTGTACTCTTTCAGTAGCGGTAAATTTATCTTGTTCATAATCCCAGAATTTTTATTCAAATCATTAAAAAGGATACCCCACGCCAAACTGGACACCATAATTCCCCCTTTTCAGGAAGCTCCGTGGCCCTTTCCAGTCATTCTCTGCCGGGTCGTACAGTTTTATACCCAAATCAAGTCGCAAAAGGACAAAATCAAGATCCAATCTCAGACCGGCTCCCCAGTCGGCAGCAATATGTCTGTAAAAATTGTTGAATTTGAATACACCTTTCAAATTGCTGTCGGTAATATCCTCGTCCGGATTCCCTTTCTCAACGCTTGCCTTGTGGTTCCATACATTTCCTGCATCTACAAACAGAGCCCCCTCAAAATTCCAGAACAATGGGAACCTGTATTCGATATTGGCCTCAAGCCTTATATCACCGCTCTGGTTGGGTATTGTAAATGTAGTATCCATTTGTGCATATCCAGGACCCACACTCCTTGCCTGCCAAGCCCTCAAACTATATGCTCCACCTGCCCAGAAACGCTTTTCAAAAGGAAGTGTCACACTGTTTCCATAACCTATTCCATACCCTCCAAGGAATCTTGCTGCAATGGAATGGTCCTCTTTCCTTCCAAATTTCCATGTATATACAGTAGTAATTTCACCCCTGTAATACTGTGAATAAGGGGAATTCCAAATCAGCCTTTCACCGTTGGCATTCTGTTTCATATACCCATTGAACAGACTCAACAAGTTTCCCGACAAATCATTCTGCAGCCTCAAATAGAAATAGCTGTGCTGGGGAACAGGGGAAGAATCAGTTGTATAGTAGAAATTGGTTCCCAAACCCAAATCAAAGTGGTCCTGATATGAGTTTTTAAGGAACGGATCTGTAAGGCTCTCATAAAAATCAGGTTTAAGATTATAAAGCTTTACAATACCAACCTGCAAAGGGGCAACCTTATAGAAAAATTTGTCAGCCACACTCCATACATAGCTGTAGCTTCCAGACAATATATTTCTTGTATATTCAGGTCTCTCCTGATAATTGTATGAGAGAGCAAACTCAGTCCTCGGTATATTTGCCGATTTGAATAATCTGTCGGGCAAAAAGAGGAAGTTTGGTGTGCTCAGTGATGTTGAAGCCCCAAACTCAGTAGCCCTTTTCTCATTGCCAAATCCAAACTGGAAATCTCCCATAAGGTTGATGCTCAACACCTCCGCACCTCTGAACAGGTTCTTGTGATAATATGATATGGACGGAGATATGCCAAACAGTCCATTTGAATTTATAGATGTTTCAAAACCAAGTTTATATCCCTGCAATTGTGATGCGGTAAGCTTCATATTGCAGTCAACCGTATTTGAATCGGTCTGGGTCATCTGAATGTTCACACTGCTGAACAGTTTAAGATTTGATAGTTTTGTATATGTGTCCGCAATCTGTTTCTCATCATAAATACTGTCAGGCTCCACACTGTTCATCCTTGCAAGTACCCTTTTTCTTATAAGAAGTTTGTTGCGGTACTTTACAAGTATATTTTTGTACTCAACGGAGTCTGTAGGAGTATAAAGATTAGCTGCAGGCAACGCAATCACTGAATCTCCAACAAATCTATAGACAAGCGGATTGTCCGGCTTACGCAAAGGTTCCATCCTCACTTTGCCAATATGGAACACTGTATGTTTCTTTGCCTCGTTTGGGGTCTCATTCCTGGTATAGTTCTTTATGGAGACATCTAATTTGGCTTTTCCATCAAGACCTATTGTGTCCGCTGTAAAGAACAGATAGTTCTTTGAGAATCCAAAATACCCCCTGTTCCTCAAGTCAGATGCAATTTCCTCTGATTTGGCTGTAAGATATTCCTCAGAGAGATATTCGCCCCTCTCTATCACATTCTGTAGTGAATCATCAAAGAAGACCTTTGAAAGCTCAGGATCCTCTATATCATAATTCACCTGGTCTATAATATACCTCTTTCCAAGTGTTATGTTGTAATTGACTGTTGTCTTTTTCTTTCTGGTAACAACATTATCTGTAACATCCGAATCATAATACCCCTCATAAACAAGGTGGTTTTTCAGGTTATTTATTGTGGAATTTACAAGAGACGGATCAAATATGACAGGTTCCTGCCCAATCTTTTTTACAAATTTGTCCCAACCATTATCCTTGCCGTTGCTCCAGTTATAAATGTTCAGAAACGGGTTCCACCCAAAAATGAAATATGTATTGGGCTTCTGTTTTATGTATGGCTCAAGGGTGGAGACTCTGTAGCTCTTGGAATTGAGAACTTTAATATTGTTCTCCTTAAGGCGTGACTCCCCTTGTGGAATAACCTTTGTTGTGGAGCATCCCGCAAAAACAACTGCTACAATCAGTAATATATAATGTAAAAAGTGTCTCAACATTTTGCCAAAAAGTGGGCCAATATAATTCTACACAAATTTAAATTTTTTTTGTTTAATTTTACACAGTTTTAAAAATTTGAACAATGGCTGCACTTTCGGCAAATAAAATAAAATTCATCCGCTCTCTGCACCAGAAAAAATACAGGGATGAGAACAACCTTTTCATTGCGGAAGGTGAGAAAATAGTAGAGGAAGCACTTCGCTCGGGATACAATGTAAAAGAGGTTTTCTATGAGAAAGAGATAGGAAAAGAGGCCATGTCCCGTATCTCAAACCTCTCCTCCCCTTCCCCTGTCCTTGCAATAATTGAGAAGCCCAATTTTACTCCCGACAGTATTCTTGGTTCTATCCATGATGCAGATTCATCGGGAAGAAAACCTTTGTACCTTGCATTGGACGGAGTGAAGGATCCGGGGAATCTTGGAACAATAATAAGGATTGCGGACTGGTTTGGAGTTGATGCAGTATTTGCCAGCCACGGCTCGGTGGAGGTGTATAATCCAAAGGTTGTACAGGCTACAATGGGTGCCATTTTCCGCAAACAGGTGATTTATACAGATATTGCAGAGGTTTGCCAGAAATTCCTTGCTGCAGGTCTTCCTGTTTATGGAACATTTTTGGATGGCAAAAATTTGTATGAGAATTTGCCTGCAGACAAAAAGCAAGGCCTCATAGTTATGGGAAGCGAATCTTTTGGAATCTCACCACAACTTGAAGCCTTAATCAGTAACAAACTTCTTATACCTCCTTATCCGGCAAATGCCGCAACCTCAGAATCTCTGAATGTTGCAATTGCCACTGCAATCATCTGTGCAGAATTCAGAAGGTAAATCAATATTTTCATAGGGGAAATGACTAAATCCCCTCTGGGGACGACACAGTCTCCTCTGCTTCGTCATTTCTCCTTTTGCAGTTATTTCCTTACCCTTTGGCGTACTGCTTCATAGAGGATTACAGATGCAGCTGCTGAAACATTGAGTGAGCCTATGCTGCCGGCCATTGGAATCTTGGCCTCAGCGGTAGCGAGTTTGCGGATAGCATCTGAGATGCCTTTATCCTCTGCACCCATTACAATTGCAGTTGGACCTGTAAGATCCACATCATATAGGTAACCCTCTGCTTTCTCTGTTGCAGTAACAATCTGGACGTCGCTCTGCTGAAGATAGAAAACGGCTGTTTTAAGGTTAGGCACCTTGCATACATCAATTCTGAGCAATGCACCTGCTGATGTTTTTATTGCATCAGGTGTAATGGAAGCACCTCCTTTGGCTGGAAGAATTATGCAATCCACACCTGCACACTCCGCACTTCTGGCTATGGCACCAAAGTTCCTCACATCACTTACACCGTCAAGCATAAGGAAAAGCGGGTTATCTTTTTTAGCAAAAGCTTTCTCTACACCCTCTTCCAATGAAACATAATCTACAGACGGAATCATGGCAATTACCCCCTGATGTCTTGCCTTGGTTATTTTATCAAGTTTCTCCATAGGGACAAACTGAAAAGCAATCTGTTTTTCCTGCAATAGTGAGAACAACTGCTGGAACTGTTCTCCTCCAAGCCCCTTCTTAAGCAATACTTTCTCAATGTTCTTTCCTGCGGCAATAGCCTCAAATACAGGATGCATTCCAAATAGGTAATTTGTCTTCTGTTCCATATCCTTAGTAAATTTCTTTTCCTGGTTTAACTCAATTCTGCCCACTCGTCCATCTTCTTGTCAAGTTCACTTTTGGCTGTTTCGTATTTGGCCGTAAGTTCAAGAATCTTTGTGGTGTCGGTAATACTGCATAGTTCAGTCTCAAGTTGGGCAATAATTCCCTCCAGCTCCTCAATCCTTTTCTCAATCTGCTCAATTTTCTTCTTTTGGCGGCTCTTCTCCCTCTCTATCTCCTTCATCTGCTGGTATGTAAGCTGTGCTTGGGCTTTATCGCCGCTTTTTGCTGCTTGTTCCCCAATTTTATCATTGCTTTTTGTTGCAGTATTGGCCGCCTTTGTTGGGTTTGAAGGTGCCTTACGCTCCAGCTCGCTCAGGTTCTCCAACCTTTTCCTTGCAAGGAAATCCTGAACTCCTCCCAAATGCTCTTTAACCTTACCGTCCTTAAATTCGTATATTTTATCTACAAGACCATCCAAGAAGTCACGGTCATGTGAAACTATAACCAATGTACCGTCATAAGAGTGCAAGGCCTGTTTGAGTATATCTTTTGAGATAAGGTCCATATGGTTGGTCGGCTCATCCAGTGCAAGGAGATTGTGGGGTTTGAGCATCAGTTTTGCCATTGCAAGACGGGCACGCTCACCACCACTCAATACTGCCACCTTTTTGTCTATATCTTCTCCTCTGAACAAAAATGCTCCAAGTATATCCCTTAATTTTGTACGGATATCTCCTACCGCAATTTTATCCAGAGTGTCAAATACTGTGTCGTTCTTATCCAGAACATCTTCCTGATTCTGGGCAAAATATCCCATATCCACATTATAGCCCAGGCCAGCCTCACCGGCTATCGGGAAGAGCTCTTTTGTAATGATTCTCATAAGGGTTGTCTTACCCTCTCCATTCCTTCCCACAAATGCTATTTTCTCTCCCCTCTCAATTGTAACATTCACCCCATCAATGATAACTTTGGAGCCATATCCTATTGTGGCATCCTTTGCACTGAATACCACCTGGCCGCTGCGGGGTGCGGGTGGAAATTTTACACTTAAAGCACTTTTGTCCTCTATGTCAACCTCAATCCTCTCCAGTTTGTCCAATTGTTTGATTCTGCTCTGTACCTGGTTGCTTTTGGTAGCCTTGTAGCGGAACCTCTCAATGAATTCCTCGGTTTTCTCAATCATCTTCTGCTGGTTCTCGTATGCCGCAAGCTGTTGCTGCATCCTCTCAGCCCTCAATTCCTTGTATTTGCTGTATGGAACTTTATAGTCATATATCTTGCCCAACATTATCTCAACTGTCCTTTTTGTTATGTTGTCAAGGAATTTACGGTCGTGTGATATTAGTACAATTGCCCCTGGGAAACTCTTGAGATAATCTTCAAACCACTCTATTGATTCTATGTCAAGATGGTTGGTAGGCTCATCAAGCAACAGTACATCAGGCTTGCGCAAAAGGACTTTCGCAAGCTCAATACGCATGTTCCAACCCTGGCTGAATGTGGATGTAGGTCTCTCCAGTTCATCCCTCTTGAATCCCAAACCTACAAGCACCTTTTCTGCCTGAGACCTTACCGGTTCTGCCTCAAGTATAGCCACTCTGTCATTGTACTCATTGAGTTTTACAATCAGATTATGGTATTGTGGGGAGTCATAGTCTGTACGCTCTGCAAGCTGGAGATTTATCTGGTCTATTTTGGCGTGTAGCTCAAACAGCTCATTGAATGCAGTTAGTGTCTCATCAATTACTGTCTTGTCTTTTGCATGCTCCATCTGTTGTGGCAAGTAACCCAATGTGAGCCCTGGAGGGACCATAATCTTCCCCTCAGTTGGAGTGTTTTGCCCCAAAATAAGTTTCAGCAATGTTGATTTGCCTGCTCCGTTCTTGCCAACCAGGCCAATCCTGTCATTGTCTGTTATATGGAAATTTATGTCATTGAGCAGCGTAAAACCGCCAAACGCAACTGTTACATTATTGATTGATATCACGGCAAACCAAAATACTTAATTCATATAAACCATAAAGGGGCAGACCAACAGCCATAAGTGTGAACGGGTCTCCACTTGGGGTAATGAATGCAGCAAGTACAAGCATAACCACAAATGCGTGCCTTCTGTATTTTTTTAGGAAACTCTTTGTGAGGATACCTATTTTTGAGAGAATTACAGCTAATGACGGCATCTCAAACACAACTCCCATTATTAGGATCAGCCATGTGAACATGGAGATATAAGATTGCAATGATATCTGGTTTGCAACCTCATAACTCACCTGATATGTTCCAAGGAACCTTAATGTCAGAGGGAAAATAAGGAAGTATCCAACCAGAACTCCCATAAGGAAGAGTACTCCCGAGAAAGCAAATGCTGCTTTTGCAGCCCTTTTTTCATTCTCATATAGTGCAGGGCTCACAAAATTCCATAACTGGTATATTATAAACGGCACTGCCAGTACCAGTGACAGGTAAAATGTGGTACTTATGTGAATGAAGAACTGTGCTGAGAGGTCTATGTTTATAAGGTCGAGGTCAAAAGGGGGAAGCTGTGGCATACCCATCAGCCCCAAAATCTTGTCTATCCCCCTATATAGTATGAAATCAGAATCTATAGGGGCAAACACTACGGTATTGAACACAAAATCCTTTGCCATAAATATTACAGCCATAAAGGCTACAATAACTATGGCAGACCTGAACAGCACCTTGCGCAATTCGTCAAGGTGCTCCCAAAATGTCATCTCAGACTGGCCCAATGATTATTTCTCCTCTTTTTTCTCCTCTTTGGTTACATCGGCATTAATCTCGTCCTCAATCCCTTTAACGCCGTCTTTAAAGCTCTTCACACCTTTGCCTATACCTTTCATAAGCTCGGGAATTTTCTTTCCTCCAAACAGCAATAGAACAATAAGTGCAATTACTATAACCTCACCGGCGCCAAAGCTGCCAAACAAAAGTAGATTTTTCATATTTGTGTGTTTATATGTTTCTAAAAATATTTCTCCATTATTTGTGCCGCAAAATCAGGTATTCTGCAAGGCCTCCTTGTTTCTGATTTTATGAATCCTATTACAACCTCCCCTTGGGCCACAACTGCCCCAATTTCTGCAGGAAGTGTCTGGGGATTGTTTGAGCTCTCCTTAATGATCTGCGTCTTTATCTTCATCTTTGCCATAGGCATGCTCTCCATAGTTGAGACTATTTTAAGCGTCTCTCCCATTCTGGCAGGTGTCTTGTATTCACAATATGTAGAGACAACGGGCATCATTACCCCCCTGTCTTCAATGTCGCTTATAGGGAGCCCTATCTCCTCAAGCATCTTTATCCTTCCGCACTCAAAATAGCGTATATAATTGGAGTGATGGACTATTCCCATCAAATCTGTCTCATAATATCTTACCTCCAGTTTACACTCTGTCTGTATCATTTTCTGCTGTTTTTATATCTTGCAACCAATCTTTTTATCTCTCCTGCCCAAAGGACAAACGAGGTACTCACAACAATCATTACCCAGTGCTGCAAAGAGAGTGGTTCAGTCCTGAAAAATCCTCCGCCAAATTGGATTATAACTATCTGCAGTACAAAAATCAGAGCTGCTATTGCAATGAAATGCCTGTTCTGGCCAATCTTGTGGAATGCAGAATTGTTGCTTCCCAGTGTCCTTGCATTGAACATGTTCCAGAACTGCATCATCACAAATATAGTAAAGAAAGCGGAGAGTTCATATACAGAGACATTCCCATCTCTATTCATCCACACAAGCAATCCCAACAATATGGCAAGGAAAATTATTCCCACTCCAAAGATATCACGCATCATCCCTTTGGATATGATGAAATCATTTATCCCTCTTGGCTTGTTTTTCATAACCTCCTTGTATGATGGTTCGCTTGCAAGTGCAAGGGCGGCAAAAGTATCCATAATAAGGTTTACCCAAAGCATTTGGGTAACTGTAAGAGGGAATTCTATTCCAATAAAAGGTCCGGTTAGCGCCGTAAACAATGCAACCACATTTATTGTAAGCTGGAACTGTATGAATTTCTGAATATTCTGGTATATTGAACGTCCCCATCTTACTGCTGTGGTAACACTTGCAAATGAATCATCCAACAGAATGATGTCACTCGCCTCTTTTGCAACAGCCGTACCTGTACCCATTGCCAAACCTACATCTGCATAATTGAGTGCAGGAGCATCGTTTGTACCGTCACCCGTAACAGAGACAACTTGTCCGCTCTGCTGGAGAAGTCTTACAAGCCTCATCTTGTCTGCTGGTCTTGCCCTCGACATAACTTTAATCTCCAGGGCTGCTCTGGTGGCAGCAACATCATCCAGCTGTGCAAAGGCGGCTCCTGTAATATGGTTCTTCTCTACAGTATCCCCCTCTTTCCACAAACCCGCCTGACGGGCAATCTCTATAGCTGTAAGTGAAGTGTCACCGGTTACAATTTTAACCGCTATACCTGCATCAAGGCACTGGTTCATAGCATCTGGCACATCCACCCTTATAGGGTCTGCAATTGCCACAAAACCTGTATATTCAAATTTGTTGTTTGCCACAAGTTCAGCAATCTCCCCATCTGCCTCCAAAAGAGGTATATCCAATTTTGCAAAAGCAAGAGACCTCATTCCCTTCTGCTGGTATTCCCTAACCTTCTCAAGCTCATTTTCAATATTGAGGTTGCCACATTTTGCAAAAATTATCTCTGGAGCACCCTTTATCAAAAGAGTGACTTTGTCGGGAATAGCAAAATCTGCAATTGTGGCCATATATTTCCTCTCAGTGCTGAAAGGGAGCCTTTTAACCGCTTTATACTCTTCCCGATAAATTTTATATGAGTATCCTTTCTCTGCAATATACAGCAACAATGCCCCCTCTGTGGGATTTCCTACAGCAGAAAGCACCCCATTGGCACCTGTTTCCAGAAGGGCAGTTGAATTGAGTGCAACCTCCTTGGCAAACTCCTCATCAGTTGTCCCTGAAAAATATTGCACCTGCATCTTGTTCTGGGTAAGTGTTCCTGTCTTGTCTGTACAGATTACTGTTGTGGCCCCCATTGTTTCGCACGCATGCATTTTTCTTACAAGTGTGTTCCCCGCAGTCATTTTGCGCATGCTGTATGCGAGGCTCAATGTTACGCTCATTGCAAGTCCCTCAGGGACAGCCACTACAATAAGGGTAACAGCTATCATAAAGAAACTCAGCAGCAATGTGAGGTTCTCCAGTGAGAAGGAGAATGTAAGTATTCCAAGGGCATAATCTCTTATGACAAGTGCGGCAAATGTAAGGCCTGCAACCGCAAATCCAACTTTACCAATCAATGAACTGAGCTTGTCCAACTGTTTGTTGAGAGGTGTTTTTGCCCCTGTAAGCTCTGCTGCCTGGCGTGCGGTCTTACCAATCTCTGTATTGTCTCCAACTGCAGTAACCTCCATTACACCGTCACCTTCCGCTACAGTTGTCCCTCTGTAAATGAAATTTGGTGAGTATGTCCCCTTGAATTCCTTTACAGGCAAATGGGTCTTGGCAGATGGTGCAGATTCTCCGTTCAATGAAGATTCGTTTACACTAAGTTCTATTGCCTCCAGAAGTTTACCATCTGCAGGAATCTCATCCCCTTGGGTTACAATTACAACATCTCCAACTACAAGCTCATTTTTTGGAACTTGTGTGACAGTCCCGTTCCTATAGACTTTTACAAGTGTGGTGTCGTTTATCTGGTTGAGGATATCAAACTCTTTACCGGCCTTGTATTCATTAATGAAAGATATGAATGTGGCAAGAAATACAGCCAGCAATATTCCAAGGCTCTCAATAATTGAACCGTGGAAATATCCGGTAATGAACGACAATACAGTGGCAAAAAGGAGCAGTTTGATTATTGGGTCATTGAATTTACCCAATAACAATTTAACCCAACTCTCCCTTGCGGGGGGAGTCAGGTCATTGGAGCCGTATTTCGCTCTGTTTTCTTTTATCTGGTTGTCTGATAATCCTTTGTATGACTTCATCAGATTATTGTTTCAATAGTGATGCAATTCTGTTATGAAGGTTTTCAAGTTTTGTGGTAGCATCAGACTGTTTTTTGCGTTCCATTGCAACAACAGCCTCCGGAGCGTTGTTTACAAACTTCTCATTGGAAAGTTTGCCGTTAACCTGTTTAAGGAACTTCTCATAGTACTCAATCTCTGCCTTCATTTTTGCAACCTCCTCCTCTACATTTATATGTTCTGTAAGAGGAACAAAGAACTCATTTGTACCAATCATGAAGTTTGCACCCTGTGCCTGTGAATCAAACGCGTCTACAACAGTAATGTTGTTGATGTTTGCAAGTTTCCTGACAACTGAATCCATAGCGGCATTGTATGGAGCTTTTGCAAATACCTCAAGAGGCTCTTTTGGTGAAATTCCTTTTGTCTGTCTTATGTTCCTCACATTCATTACAACCTGTGAGGCAAGATCAAACTGGCTTAAAAGTTCCTGATTGTAGTTCTCACCATCGGGAACACTCTGGAACATGATGGTCTCTCCATCCGCACGTTTCTCAAGGTTCTGCCATAGCTCCTCAGTGATGAATGGCATAAACGGATGAAGGATTCTAAGCAATGAATCAAAGAACCCTTTGGTTGCTTTATAAGTCTGTGGATCAATTCCTGCACCATAAGCAGGTTTTGCCATCTCAAGATACCATGCGCAGAAGTCATCCCAGAAGAGTTTATATACCTCCATCAATGCCTCTGAAAGTCTGTATTTGCCCAATAGGTCCTCAATCTCTGCACTTGCTTTGGCAAGTTTTGCGTTGAACCACTCAACCGCAACTTTGGAGCTCTCAGGCTGCTGGGCATTTTCATCAACATTCCAGCCGTTTACAAGTCGGAATGCGTTCCAAATCTTGTTGTTGAAGTTTCTTCCCTGCTCACAAAGAGCCTCATCAAACAGGATGTCGTTTCCTGCAGGGGCAGATAGCATCATACCCATACGCACTGCATCAGCACCGTATTTGTCAATCAGCTCAAGTGGGTCTGGTGAGTTTCCAAGCGATTTTGACATCTTGCGGCCCAATTTGTCCCTTACAATTCCTGTAAAATATACATTCTTGAACGGCATCTGTCCCAAATACTCATAACCTGCCATTATCATTCTGGCTACCCAGAAGAAGATGATGTCCGGTCCGGTTACAAGGTCGCTTGTAGGGTAGTAATATTTTATCTCCTCATTGTCGGGATTACTGATTCCCTCAAACAATGAAATAGGCCATAGCCATGATGAGAACCATGTGTCAAGGGCATCATCATCCTGCCTAAGCTGCTCCAGGGTGATATTCTCATATCCTGGGATTGCTTTTGCAAGCTCAAGTGCCTTCTGGGCTGTCTGGGCCACTACAAACTTCTCCTCTCCCTCTGCTGCTGCAGGAAGGAAATATGCAGGAATTCTGTGTCCCCACCATAGCTGGCGGCTGATACACCAGTCCTGAATATTGTCAAGCCAGTTGTGGTATGTCGTCTTGTATTTTGTAGGGTAGAATTTAAGCTCGTCATTCATTACAGGAGGGAGTGCAATGTCTGCAAAGTGCTGCATTCTCAGGAACCACTGCATACAGAGTCTTGGCTCCACAGCTGTATCTGAGTTACGCTCTGAGTAACCCACCTTGTTCTGGTAGTCCTCCACTTTCTCCAAAAGTCCCGCACTCTCCAAATCCTTTACAATCTGTTTGCGTACTGCCATGCGGTCCATACCAACATACATTCCTGCAGCCTCGCTCAGTGTTGCGTCTGCGTTAAATATATCTATTGTCTCAAGATTGTGGGTCTTGCCAAGCATGTAGTCGTTTGTGTCATGGGCTGGGGTCACTTTAAGACAACCTGTACCAAACTCAATCTCAACATATCTGTCCTCAATTACAGGAATTGCACGGTTTACAAGTGGAACAATTACCTTTTTCCCTTTAAGCCATGTGTTTTTAGGGTCCTTAGGGTTTATACACATAGCGGTATCACCCATAATTGTCTCAGGACGGGTTGTTGCAACTACAGCATATCTCCTGCCCTGCTCATCCCTGTGCAGAATCTGATGTTTTACTGTTGCATCAAATGGGTCTGCAGGTTGGAGTGTGACAGCGTTCTCCTCCTGGCCATCTGTGCTTCCTGCTGCCTCCTCCACATAATATTTAAGGTAGTAGAGCTTGCTTTTCTCATCTTTATAGATCACCTCCTCATTACTTAGTGCTGTCTGTGCTTTAGGGTCCCAGTTCACCATTCTCAAGCCGCGGTAAATAAGCCCTTTGTTGTACAAATCAACAAATACTTTAATTACACTCGCGCTTCTCTCTTCATCCATGGTGAACGCGGTTCTGTCCCAGTCACAGCTTGCGCCAAGTTTGCGTAGCTGTTTTAAGATGATTCCGCCATGCTCATTTGTCCAATCCCATGCGTGTTTAAGGAACTCCTCTCTGGTAAGATCACTTTTTTTGATTCCCTGTTCAGCAAGTTTTTTCACAACTTTAGCCTCTGTAGCAATGGAGGCATGGTCTGTGCCGGGTACCCAACATGCATTTTTACCCTTCATTCTTGCTCTACGTACAAGAATATCCTGGATAGTATTGTTGAGCATATGTCCCATATGAAGTACACCAGTAACATTTGGTGGAGGGATTACAATTGTATATGCTTCTTTATCATTAGGTTCAGAGTGGAAAAATTTCTTCTCCAACCAATACTCATACCACTTGTCCTCAATTTGGGCAGGGTTATATTTAGCAGGAATTTCCATATTAATAATTACACTTTAAAATTCAAAAAAATATTTGAGCTTACAAAGTTAATTAAATAAAATATGATGCAAAATTCTATTTTAAATAAAATATTTAGTACATTTGCTTGTTATATCCATTAAGACTAAAACTATAAACCTAAAGAGAAAGCATAGATTGATACAATTATGACAAAAAAATTAAAGATTGTTGTTCTGGCAAAACAAGTGCCGGACACCAGAAATGTCGGTAAAAATGCTATGACACCGGAAGGAACAGTCAACAGGGCTGCTCTTCCCGCTATTTTTAACCCAGAAGATATGAATGCCCTTGAGCAGGCATTGTATATAAAAGACCAGAACCCTGGCTCAGAAGTGCTTCTACTTACAATGGGTCCTTTCAGAGCAGCAGATGTGATTAGAGAGGGCCTTTTTAGAGGTGCAGATGGTGGAGTTCTTCTTACAGACAGAAAATTTGCAGGTGCGGATACACTTGCAACTTCTTATGCCCTTTCTCAGGCAATCAAAAAGATTAATCCCGATATTATCCTTGCAGGACGCCAGGCAATTGATGGAGATACCGCTCAGGTAGGTCCGCAGGTTGCACAGAAGCTTGATATCCCTCAGGTGACATATGCAGAGGAGATTATGGAGATTAATGAGAGCAAAGTGGTGGTGAAGAGAAGATTGGAGAGAGGTGTGGAGGTTGTTTCTTGTACACTACCTTGTCTTATTACTGTTCATGCCACAGCAGCTCCTTGCCGTCCAAGACACGCAAAACAGGTGATGAAATACAAATATGCCAGAACTGTTACCGAGGATACAGCTGAGGGCGCAAATTATCTGTTGTCACTTGCAGATTACCCTTACCTCAAGATTACAGAATGGGGTACAGCAGATGTGGGTGGAGAGGATTCAAGCTATGGTATGGCCGGCTCTCCTACTAAGGTGAAGAAAGTGGAGAACATTGTATTCCAGGCTAAAGAGGCAAAGAAACTCACATCTTCTGATGAGGATATAGATTCATTGATTTCTGAGCTTCTTGCAAACCACACTATTGGCTAACAGAGTATTAATTTGAAAAGAGAACAAAATGAACAACATTATAGTATTTTGCGAAACTGACAACGGCAAATTGTGCGATGTGAGCCTGGAGCTTCTTACCAAGGCAAGAACTTTGGCACAGACATTAAATTGCGATTTGGAGGCTCTCCTTATCGGTTATAATGTGGAGAACCTTAAAGATGAGCTTTACCTGTATGGAGTAAAGACAATTCATCTTGCTGATGACAAACAGTTGGAGTTTTTCAGGACTCTTCCTTATGCTTCAATTGCAATTTCATTGTTCAAACAGGAGCAGCCTCAGATTGCATTGTTTGGTGCAACTTGTATAGGAAGGGATCTTGCCCCAAGAATTTCAAGTGCACTGCACAGTGGTCTTACTGCAGACTGTACCTCACTTGAGATTGGAGACCATCAGGATACCAAAGGTAACAAATGGGATAATCTCCTATATCAGATACGCCCTGCATTTGGCGGTAACATTATTGCTACCATTGTAAACCCTGAGCACAGACCTCAGATGGCAACTGTACGTGAGGGTGTGATGAAAAAAGAACCTCTTGCTGTGGCAGTGGCAGGAACAGTTAAGAAAATTGATGTTGCATCAATCCTTTCAGATGCTGATTTTGCTGTTGAAATTATTGAGAGACACATTGAGGAGAAAAAGATTGATATTAAAGGTGCACAGATCATTGTTGCAGGCGGTTATGGCGTAGGCAGCAAAGAGGGCTTCGCTTTGGTTCATGAGCTTGCAAAAGTTCTTGGTGCGGAGGTTGGAGCATCACGTGCAGCTGTTGATGCAGGTTTTGTTGAGCACGAGAGACAGATTGGACAGACTGGTGTGACAGTAAGGCCAAAACTATTCATTTCAGTAGGTATTTCAGGTCAGATCCAGCACACAGCAGGTATGGACCAGTCATCTATGATCATCTCAATCAACAATGACCCTAATGCCCCTATCCACCAGATTGCAGACTATTCAATTATTGGTGACCTTAATGAAGTATTACCTAAGATGATTGCATCTTACAAAAAACACAGCAAATAATTATGGCAAATTTCTATAAAGACAATTCAGACTTGAAATTCCAGTTCAATCATCCTCTAATGGATAAGATTGTAACACTTAAAGAGGATAATTTCAAGGATTTTGGAAAATATGATTACGCTCCTGCCAATGTTGCGGATGCAATTGACTCTTATGACAAGGTAATGGAGATTATCGGTGAGATCTGCGGTGATGTACTTGCACCTAATGCAGAGCAGGTAGATCATGACGGTCCTATATGTGCTAACGGTAGAATTACTTATGCAGCAGGTACACAGCAGAACCACGATGCACTAACCCAGGCTGGTGTATATGGACTTGCTTTGCCAAGAGAGTATGGCGGACTTAACTTCAGTATGGTTCCATATGTAATGGCTGCAGAGCTTGTATCACGTGCAGATGCCGGTTTCGCAAACATCTGGGGTCTTCAGGATTGTGCAGAAACCATTTATGAGTTTGCTTCCAAAGAGATAAAAGATGAGTTTTTGCCTCGCATAAATAAAGGTGACACCTGTTCTATGGACCTTACAGAGCCCGATGCAGGTTCAGACCTTCAGTCTGTAATGCTGAAAGCTACCTGGAACGAGGAGAAACAGATGTGGTACCTTAACGGTGTAAAACGTTTCATCACCAATGGTGACGCTCAGATAAAACTTGTTCTTGCCCGTTCAGAGGAGGGTACTACAGATGGCCGTGGACTTTCATACTTTGTTTATGACAAGGCTTGGGGTGGTGTAACTGTAAGACGTATTGAGAACAAACTTGGTATCAAGGGCTCCCCTACTGCCGAGCTTGTATTCAAGAATGCCCCTGCCAAACTTGTAGGTGACAGAAAGATGGGTCTTATCAAATATGTGATGTCTCTTATGAATGGTGCTCGTCTTGGTGTAGGCGCACAGTCTGTAGGTTTGTCTGAGGCTGCATACAGGGAGGCTCTTAAATATGCACACGAGCGTGTACAGTACAAGAAAGCTATCATCAACTTCCCGGCTGTATATGAGATGTTGGGCATTATGAAAGCCAAACTTCAGGCGTCACGTGCAATTCTATATGAAACAACCAGATTCGTAGATATCTACAAAGCATATAACGCTATTGCTGAGGAGAGAAAACTTACCCCTGAAGAGAGACAGGAGAGCAAGAAATACAGCAAATATGCAGACATGTTTACCCCAGTGCTTAAGATGATGTCATCTGAGTACGCCAACCAGAATGCTTACGATGCAATTCAGGTTCATGGTGGTTCAGGCTTCATGAAAGAGTACCCTGTTGAGAGACTTTACAGAGATGCAAGAATCCTTACCATCTATGAGGGAACATCACAGTTGCAGACAGTTGCGGCAATCAGATATGTAACCAACGGTTCATACCTCGCAAAAATTAGAGAGTATGAGGGAATGGAGGTAAAACCTGAGTTTGCAGCACTTAAAGAGAAACTTGTTGCCATGACTGCACAGTATGAGGTGGCTTGTGAAATGGTACAAGGCAAAGGCGAGGAATATATAGATTTCCACGCAAGAAGACTTGTGGAGATGGCTGCACATATCATTATGTCATACCTGCTTATCATTGATGCACAGGCAGATGCTTCATTTGCACGTTCAGCAGAGGTTTATACCAACAAATCAGAGGCTTGGAACAACGAGAGAGCATCATACATTGCATCCTTCAAACCAGAGGACCTTGCAGCTTTCTCAGCAATCAAAGATGAGTTTGTACCAGAGGAGAACTAATTTTCCTCCCGACAAATATTTGAGAAAGGGCAGCCATTTGGTTGCCCTTTTTATTGTCTCTGCCCCTCCCACTTCATTCATTTTGTGCAGAAAACCTCCCCAAACTGCACAAAGTCCGTCAATTCTGCTGAGTTTGTGCAGAAAACCGCCCCAAACTGCACAAAGTCCACTCTTCACAATGAGTTTGTGTAAAAAAGTGGTAACTTTGCATTTGCCTGAGTCATCGGGAATAAAATTACTGACTTTAAAAACTATGTATAAAATAAGTATAGTTGGTGCCGGCAATGTGGCTTTCAGAATGGCTCTTTTCCTGCAGGGGGCCGGGCACAACATTGAATGCGTTTGTGCAAGAGATATAGAGAAGGCAGACAAGGTTGTGAGGGCTCTTAAAAGGGGCAGAAGTGATGCTTTTGCAGTTAATGATTTTGCACAGTTACCCAAGAGTGACATTACTATTATTGCTGTGAGTGATAATGCAATTGCCCAGGTGGCAGCACAATTGCCGCATAAAGATGCCTTTACAGTGCATACAAGCGGGGCAACCCCTATGGCAGTGCTCAAAGAGGCCGGACTGGAGAATGTTGGAGTCTTTTATCCCCTTATGACACTCAGTATGCACAAGGATTTGGATATAAGACTTGTCCCTTTCTTGCTTGAGTCTTCAAACAGTTGTTGTGAGGAAATTCTGCGTAACATTACAAATTCAATAAAGGCAGAGTACAAGATTTGTGATTCTGATAAAAGGCTTCAGTTCCACACTGCAGCAATTTTTGCAACAAACATCATAAATTACTCCCTTTCATTGGCATACGATATTGCTAACCCCGATTTCACTTTCCTTCTTCCAAGTGCAATAGAGAGTGTAAGGAAAGCATTTTTGCATAATCCTATTGTTAGCCAGACGGGTCCTGCCCGCAGAGGAGATACCCTTACATTAGAAAAGCACCGCAAATTGCTTTCAGATAAACAATTTGCAGAACACCTTGAAGTGTACAACTTTTTAACAGAAAAAATTTACAAGAAATATAACCCAAACAGCAATGAGCAACTATAAAGTAAAATTAAAGGATATTAAAGGATTCGCATTTGATGTAGATGGAGTATTTACAGACGGAAGCGTTTTGGTTATGCCGGATGGCGATATGCTTAGAAGTCACAATGCAAAAGACGGATTTGGTCTCAGATGGGCAATTCTGAGAGAATACCCTATAGGTATAATTACAGGAGCCTATTCAGAATCAGTAAGAAAGAGATTTGAGGGTGTAGGTGTAAAACCGGAGAATATCTATTTGAAATCAAGGGACAAATTGCCTGATTTCTATAATTTCTGCAAAAAGAACGGCATTACACCTGAGCAGGTGGTTTTTGTAGGTGATGATATTCCCGATATTCCGCTCCTTAAAGCCTGCGGACTTGCAGTCTGCCCTTCAGATGCAGTACAAGAGGTTAAAGATGTATGTGATTACATTTCATCATATCCGGGAGGAAGAGGCTGCGTGAGGGATATAGTTGAGCAGGTACTTAAGATTCAGGGGAAATGGGAATTTGATGCTGAACTTTATGAGGGTACTTATGGAGACGGAAAAGAGAAGAAAGATTAATTACACAAAAAGGGTAGCCAAATGACTACCCTGATTTTTATCCACAAGAAAGAAAGTGATTATTTATATTTCTCCACTCTGGCATCCTTAATTACTCCGCTCCAGTTGAGGCCAAATGCAAAATCATAAGTGTTGCCGTCTGCATCTGTATAGCACTCCATATCTCTTGCAACATCCTCAAACTGTTTCTCTACAGTAAGCATATCTTTAGGGAGCTGCATAGGCAACAGGCCATATGGCTCAAAGTCTCCGCACATTATATCAAGATATGCCTCATCCTTAACACCAAAACCAAGAAGCATACCATCTGTATATGGCTCAATCTCTGCGGGAATGAACGGACGGGCAGGCTGAACAAGTACAATTACAGGCTTATTATCCAAAAGTTTCTTTGTTTCAATTACCTGTACCATATCATCCCTGTTGTATGATTTGTCGCTCTTGCCCAAATAAGTACGGTTGGTAAAGTTCTCCTTCATGTCACCTCCTGCAATGCTCTCTGCACGGGAATCTGTAGCAGTATAATCTTCATACTGCAAACTGATAGGAACATATCCTGTACCGCCTTGCTTTACATCAGCTTCTGAATAGCCCCAATTTCCCTCGGGTGAGAAAATGTACAGCAATGCAAAATCCGCCTGGGTTGGATCATCTGTAAACTCATAATATTTGGCAAGCAGTGCTGTATCAATCTGGTATGCATAGTGGTCCCTACTTGGCTTGTTTCTGCTGAAGAATCCTATTGATGCCGGATAATGGCGTTTAGGAAAATACACCTTTGCACCCCTTTTGATTGGGAGGGTGGAATTGTGGTTCTTGAGCATAACTATTGACTTGAGCTGCGCATCATAACCTTCTGCAACAAACTCCTCACATCCCACAACTTTTGCGGCATGCACAGGATCTACATAAGGGTTCTCAAATACACCTACTCTAAAGAAATTCAGAAGCAGACGCTCAGCAGACTCTCTGAACCTTTTTTCTGCACTCTCTTTGCCAAATTTCTGACACCATATTTCATAAGCTGCCAGAACAGGCTCTTTATCATCATTACCTCCAAACTGGTCGCATCCTGCATAGATAGCCTCAAAATGACGCTCGTCAATTGTCAAATGCTCCACACCCCAAGGCTTTCCGTTCATAGTCTCAACACTCGGATTGTCACCTGTAATTACCCAGTCAGTACAAATTACCCCGTCAAAGCCATATTTCTCACGCAAAAGATCAGTAATTATATATCTGCTGAACCCATTAGCCACATTGTTTCCCGACGGATCTATGCCGTATGAAATTGTATAGTATGGCATGATGGCAGATGCACTTGATGTAGCACCGCTAAGTTTGAGGGCACCCTCTGTAAAAGGAAGCAGATGCTCCTCAAAATTTCCGCCAGGATAAACACCATACTGGCCAAAACAGTAATGGGCATCCCTACCTGCCTCACCTGTACCTCCTCCAGGCCAATGTTTAGCCATACAGTTTACACTGTTCTTGCCCCAACCTGTCTTAGAACCTTCTGTGGTCTGGAAGGCATCTGTATATACTCTGGCAATGTCTGTACACAAATCTGCATCCTCTGAGAATGTACCGTAGAAACGTCTCCAGCGAGGATCAGTTGCAAGATCTATCTGAGGTGAAAGGGTTGTTGTAATTCCAAGTGCCCTGTACTCAGTAGAGGCTATCTCTCCATGTCTTCTTATAATATCCATATCAAATGTGGCTGCCAGGCCAACCTCCCTTGGCCATTGTGAGATATCTCCTCCGGAGCCTGCGTTGAACTCTCCATCAGCCTCAGTATAGTTGCGTGGGTCAGAGCTGTTATTTGTCGGGATACCAAAAGGCAACCCTTCTGCAATTGCCTGCAGGTTGTTGTGCCATAGGGCTGCTGTGTAGGCATTCTTTACTTTTGTAACAAGGATATGACGCATCTTTTCATCATTGATGAAAGAGAGTGTCCTTTCAGACGGAATTGAGTCATCAACTACATTGTGTGGGCTGTAAAGCATCAGTCCTGCAATCTGCTCAATATCAATCTGTGCAGCCAGGTCTTTTGCCCTTGACTGAGGCGTCTTTCTCCAGTCTTCATACACATCAAGCTTCCCGTTCCTGTTAAGGTCCTTGAATGCAAAACCATCTTCACAGATGATTTTCACTCCAGATTGCGGATTATATCCTAACGTCTCACCCTTTGTCTGCTCAACCAAAGTAAATTGGTCATAAGTCTTTTCTGAAATTGAATTCTTGCATGAAACGGCAAGCACTGCAAGAGATATGAGAAGGTATTTATTTAGGTTCATATTTATCCTTTGTAATTTTTTTATACTCCTTGTAATCAGCATCTTTATATATTTCTATTATTATGTCTTTAGACTTTAGTGTCTCATAGATTTCATCAATTTTAACTGGGGGAACACAATCTAAATTATAAATTCTAAAGGCACGTCTTCTGCCAGGTTTTATAAATTCAATTCTATTAATTCTGAATCGGTCTGGAAATGGAAACCATAATCTGATTTTATGGTCAGATTTAAAATTATATCTTTTCTTTATAAATGGTAATATAAAGTTTTTAACAATTAACTCATTATCAGTAATGATAATATAATTATATCTGCTAATTAAGGCATAAGGGAATGCAAAGAAGAAAGTAATCGCTAATATTGAAAATATCTTTATAAATATGTCTTCCGTATTCCATATTTGTAAAACATTAATGAAGTAATTAATTAAAAATAAACCACCCCATAGATAAACTATCGCTGTAATTGTTTCAATCAAGTTACTCCAAAAAATCAACGAAAGAATTTTTGCTATAGGCAAACAGTATATTTTCTTATCTATCATATTATCCCCCCCTTCTGTATTTTGTATGCAGTTTTCCAGTTTGCATTACATATAATTTGTGTATCTACTTCCATCTCTGAAATTGTATTCCTGATTTCTGTGAATTCATTTTTGTTGATACACTCCAAACACCATAGGACATTACCATGTCTTTTACCTATTTTTATGAATTCTATTGTATTGGATGCAAGATTATTTGGATATGGCATCCATATTCTCACTTTATCCAGCTTTTTTAATTTAACTTTTTTTACAAGAAAAGGGAGTAAAATATTCTTTACAATAATATGTTCATGTGTTATAATCAAATAATTATAAAGGTTGAATGTAAGTAGATATCCTATTCCAAAGGGTATAAGAGAGAAGAAAAACAATACCAGAATTTGTTGTACCAATCTGTCTGTATTAAATGATATAATAAATTTTAGCAGCATCAGAAAGGAGATAGAATACATTAATAACCCGGCACATAAATCAACAACTCTTCCAAAAGAAAGAGATCTTACAAATGATTGTTTGAATACTTTTATGTGTTCCATATGTATCCTTTCCTGTTATGGTTTCCTACAAATTTAGCATATTTTCACCTCTACTCCCTTACTTTTTAGTATTTCAGCTATTTTTAAAAGATCATCTTGTGAAACAAGTCTTACATAGTGCTGTTTGAAATAGTTAGGAGATTTATTCCCTTTTTTAATTATGCTGATATTGCGTGTGTCATAAATAAAACGAGAACCTGGAGTATGTGTTGAAATTCTTACATAGTGATTAGTGAGAGACGAATAGTGATATTCTTTAGAAAAAAATGGGTTAAATATATTTCTTAATTCTATTCTATCATTATGAATACGTACATAACAAAATGTAAAATAAAACGAAAAGAATCCTAACCAAAACACTAATAAATTAGATAATACCAGAATGTATAGATACCAATCAGATGAACGTAATTTTATTATATCAAAATTTATAATTAATAGATATGTTGGATATATTGCACAACAAAAAAATATACAAGATGCAAGAAATAAAAATACACATCCTACAGTGATGACCTTATGAAATGGCATTTTGAATTCTGTCATAATATATAATCACAATCATATATTTCAACATTGAACCCCATATCTTTTAACATGAGACCTATTTATTTATGGTGCTAAGTAATTATCCATATAAGGGAGGTTGTGGCTACTTCCTCAATCCAACAGCCCTCTGGAATTTTCTTTTTCTGGCTATCCTGTTTTCCCATTGAGAAAGACTCTCTACAAGTGCAGCGCCGGTTTCTGAAGGGCTCCAACCGCGCAAGCGTCCGTACTCCTCTCCTATGAGTTTCATTAGTTCTTTGTTGTGCGACAGCCTTTCCATGTTCTTTATACACTCCTCCTTTGTAAGGGATTCCTTGAACTTGGTTCTGTTTATATCTATGAGTGTGAAGTCATACACTCCATCCTCCACTCTGTAAAGTATGTTGTTCATACTAAGATCTCCATGCATTACACCCAAATCATGCAGATGAGCTAGGAATTCCACAAGTGAGGGAATCATCTCCAGTTGCGGCTCCTGACAATCCAGAACCTGGGAAACTGCTGCGTATGAACATTGGGCTGAGACAAAATAGAGCTCATCCAAAAGGAGATTCCTTTTAATCTCTATATATGCAATCTCCTGTGGGGTTTGCAGGTTCATTTCCCTCAATTTGGCGGCAAAATGGTATGCCCTTTCACCCTTGGAACTTTTAAAGAAAGAATATGCTATTTTCTGGGCAATGTTGGGCCTCTTGTATTTTTTTACAATCACCCATTCATTGTTCACTCTGAACCTTTTCACCTGGTTCCTTCCATTATGCAGATACTCCCCCTCTTTAAGGAATTTGGCCGGCAGGTTCCCGATGAACTGCTCCAGATGCATATAATCTTTATGTATAACTGTTTTCTTTCCCATATGGCTCCCGGAATGGTTACATATCATACAAAAGTAACAAAAGATTCTCTCAGTTCAACCAAAGAGGATGAAAAAAGGGCTATATTTGCAACAGGCCTGCACCGGCCCATAATACTGAATGATATGCTTGATAAAATACTGTCGGGAAGAAAAATTATCCTTGCCTCAGCCTCCCCTCGCAGAAAGGAACTTTTGGGTGGACTTGGGGTTGAATTTACAATTGATACAAAGAATTCTTTTGAGGAGATTGCTCCACAGGGGCTCCCTTTTACCCAGTACCCCGAGTATATGGCAAAAGGTAAATCACATGGTTTCCACAGGGATCTTGCTCCCGACGAAATTATAATTACAGCAGATACAATGGTCCTCTGCTCTGATGAGATTATGGGCAAGCCCAAGGACAGGGAGGATGCAATAAGGATGGTAAACAAGCTTCAGGACAACAAACATACTGTCCTTACCGGTGTATGTATCCGCAGCCTGGATAAAGAGGTTTCTTTTACTGCTTCTACTGATGTTTTCTTTGGAAAACTTTCTCAAGAGGAGGTTGAATATTATATAGACAAATACATCCCTTATGATAAGGCCGGTTCTTATGGGGTTCAGGAATGGGTAGGTTATGCCGGAATTAAGGGAATAGACGGTTCATTCTATAATGTTATGGGCCTTCCTGTGCACATGCTTTACAATGCCCTTAAGGAATTCTGATAATTTCTCCCTCGTTGGCAACAGTACCGTTGTCTATAAGTTCCCTGAGCACTTTAAGATAAAAATTATATTCATCTCCCGCTGCAGTTTCCAGTTGGGAGATTTTCATTGCATTGCCGTTGCTCTCAAGTATTTGCAATATTTTCCTCTGAATATTCCTTCTCCCCTCCTCTCCGCTCTGGAGCCTTTTTCTTTTAAGGCATACATCACAGATACCGCAATCACCTTTAACTTCCTGTCCAAAATAATCTATAAGTTGCCTGCTTCTGCAGGTATCTGTCTCCTTGACATAAGAAATTATGCTCTCTATCCTTTTCTGGAACATCCCTTTCCTCTCATCATACCTCTTTTTTGAAATATAGAGATTGGACTCCACAAGTCTCTCCGTATTCATAATTATAAGGGGTGTCTTTACTCTTGGGATGTATTTTATAATATGGAGCCTTGAGAGTTGTATAAGTTTCTCTTTAACACCTGCTGGGGAATCCATGGTAACCCTTGCAATATACTCCTCATCTATTGGAGTTACCCTGGAGAAGAGCGCAGTATATATGCGTAGTATGGATTTTATGAATTTGTCCAATTGGGGGTTGTCTATCTGCACTTTATACAGTTCATCCCTACCCACAGAAAACATTATCTTGGATGGGTTGTCAATCTCGTCCGTAAGCTCCCAGTACCCCTCCTGCTCAAGGTATTTTATTGCATAATATGCAGATACTGAGTTTAGGGAGAATCTTTTGGAGAACTCTATAAGATTGAATTTGCTCACACTGTCCTTTCCCTCCTCATACGGTATGTTAAGATATATGAAAACTTTCTGATAAACCTCTTTTATATAATCAATCTCCGGGTACGAGACAGTGTGAATCTGCCTTAACCTGCTTATATCTGTAGTGTTCCAAAGAAGTGTCGCATATGCTCGCTTGCCGTCCCTTCCGGCACGTCCTGCCTCCTGGAAATATGCTTCAAGGCTGTCGGGAAGATCATAATGCACCACAAACCTTACATCTGGCTTGTCTATACCCATTCCAAAGGCATTTGTGGCAACCATAACCCTTATCTCATCCTTTTTCCAGGCATCCTGTTTGTGGTTTCTCAAATCCTTGCTCAGTCCGGCGTGATAGAAATCTGCCGTTATGCCATTTTGTCTGAGAAATGAGGAGATCTCCTCACACCTTTTCCTCTCCCTCACATATACAATTCCACACCCTTGTACCCCATTGCAGACTTTGAGCATATTCCCAAACTTGTCATCCACATTCCTCACCACATAAGAGAGGTTTTCCCTTTGGAATCCCGACGAAATCACATTTGGTTCCCCAAACTCCAGAATCCTCATTATATCCTCTGCAACAGATTTTGTAGCTGTGGCTGTAAGTGCAATTGTAGGGACATCCCCTATGAGCTGTTTAATCTCCTTAATCTCCAGATACGCAGGACGGAAATCATACCCCCACTGGGAGATACAGTGAGCCTCGTCAACCACAAGGAAATTCACATCCATCTTCTTTACCCTCTCCTTGAACATTGGGGTGTGCAACCTTTCGGGAGAAACATAAAGGAATTTGAAATCTCCGTAAATTGCGTTGTCCAGAGCAGTGTCAATTTGGGTATATGTCATCCCCGAATATACGGCCAAAGCCTTTATCCCTTTTTCCCTGAGATTCTGTACCTGGTCCTTTATAAGGGCAATAAGAGGAGAGACAACAATACAGATACCTTCCTTTGCCATTGCAGGTACCTGGAAGCATATTGATTTGCCGCCTCCTGTAGGCATAAGGGCAAGGGTATCCTTACCTGCCAGTGCAGAATTTATAATCTGCTCCTGCATTGGCCTGAACGATTTGTAGCCCCAATATTTTTCTAAAATTCCCTTAATCATATCTCTCCTTATTGCAGGTACAAATTTAGAATAATTTTGGCAAAGAATTTGAAGGCTCTTTAAGCATGGATTTGCACTATTTTTGTTATATTTGCATGCTAAAAGTTAAAATAATAAGAACCATTTATAAATAACAAGAAATTATGTCAAAAATTGATTTGAGCAAGTACGGTATTACCGGTGCAACTGAGGTTATCTATAACCCATCTTACGAGGTACTGTTTGCAGAGGAGACCAAACCTGGTCTTGAGGGCTTTGAGGTTGGTCAGCAGACTGAGCTTGGTGCAGTAAACGTTATGACAGGTGTTTACACAGGCCGCTCACCTAAAGATAAATTCTTTGTAATGGATGAGACCTCTAAAGACACCATCTGGTGGACTTCTGAGGAGTACAAAAATGATAACAAACCTGTTACAAAAGAGACTTGGGCAGAGTTGAAAAAAATAGCACAGAATGAGCTTTCAAACAAGAGACTTTTTGTAATGGATACTTTCTGTGGTGCAAATGAGAACACCAGAATTAAAGTACGTTTCATTATGGAGGTTGCTTGGCAGGCTCACTTTGTTAAAAATATGTTCATCCGTCCTACAGAGGAGGATCTTGCTAACTATGGCGAGCCTGATTTCGTAGTTCTAACAGCTTCAAAAGCTAAAGTTGAGAACTACAAGGAGCTTGGTTTGAACTCAGAGACTGCAGTTGTTTTCAACCTTACAGAGAAAATGCAGGTTATCATCAACACATGGTATGGTGGTGAGATGAAAAAAGGTATGTTCTCATACATGAACTATCTTCTTCCTCTAAAGGGCATTGCTTCAATGCACTGTTCAGCAAACACCAATAAAGCTGGTGAGACTGCTATCTTCTTCGGCCTTTCAGGTACAGGTAAAACTACCCTATCAACTGACCCTAAACGTGAGTTGATTGGTGATGATGAGCACGGTTGGGATGATGACGGTATCTTCAACTTTGAGGGCGGTTGCTACGCAAAAGTAATCAACCTAAGCAAAGAGGCTGAGCCAGATATCTACAACGCTATTAAAAGAGATGCTCTATTGGAGAACGTAACAGTAGATGCCAACGGTAAGATTGATTTCTCAGACAAGAGTGTAACTGAGAATACCCGTGTTTCTTACCCTATCTACCATATCAACAATATTGTAAAACCAGTTTCAAAAGCTCCTTCTGCTAAGAAAGTTATCTTCCTATCAGCTGACGCATTCGGTGTGCTTCCTCCAGTATCAATCCTTACTCCAGAGCAGACCAAATATTACTTCTTGTCTGGTTTCACCGCTAAATTGGCTGGTACAGAGCGTGGTATTACTGAGCCTACCCCTACATTCTCTGCATGCTTTGGTGCTGCATTCCTTTCACTTCACCCAACAAAATATGGTGAGGAGCTAGTTAAGAGAATGGAGAAATCAGGTGCTACTGCATACCTTGTTAACACTGGTTGGAATGGTACCGGCAAACGTATCTCAATTAAAGATACCCGTGGAATTATTGATGCAATCCTTGACGGTTCAATTGACAAGGCTGCTACTAAAGAGATTCCTTTCTTTGGTTTCAAAGTTCCTACAGAGCTTCCAGGTGTTGACACCAATATCCTTGACCCTCGTGACACTTATGCTGATGCAGCACAGTGGGAGGAGAAAGCAAAAGATCTTGCTGGCAGATTCATCAAGAACTTCAACAAGTTCACAGGTAATGAGGCTGGTAAGGCATTGGTTGCAGCTGGTCCTCAGCTATAATCAATATACCATAAATACAGAAGAGGCAGTCGTGAGGCTGCCTCTTTTATTTTCTCAAAACTCTACATTCAAGCCAATTGTCGGGATAATGCTTCCATACTTCGGTGAGAAGATTTTTCCAGATTCCAAAGGTACATCCTGCAACTTGAGTTTGCTCATCGTTACATTCTGAACATCTATATAAGCACCAAGCATCCATTTATTGAAATACCAGTTTTTGTCTATTCTAATGTCTATTTGTGTAAATGGATTGAGTCTTAGGGTGTTATATTTGCTGTAATCATAGTAAGGTTTACCCTGTAATATCCAGGCCTCTCTTAAAGATGACTCATCTGTAATGTATGGGGTATATGGTGCTCCACCAATACTGCTTATCTTAGCCCCAACACTCCAGTTCCTTCTAAAATTATATGTGGCTCCACAATTCATTATATATCTGTTGTCCCATGCAGAGGGGTAATATTCCTCTGTTGGTCCTCCTCTGTATTCACTGTTGAATAATGTTGCAGATCCCAATAGATTCAATTTACCGGCTATTATCCATCTTGCAGATATTTCCACTCCATATGCTCTTCCTTGTGCGCTTGATACAAGTGCCTCATTGCCTACTGTTCCGTAGTCATCTCCTTTACATGCCAATGGTATTCCATCCTTTAAACATAATGGCATATGTGAGTATCTTTTATAAAATCCTTCTGCTGAGAGTACAAATTCATTTGATATGTTCCATCTTGCACCAATGCTTCCCTCCAATACTTTCATGTATTCCAAATCTTTATTAACTAATTGATTCCCAATTTTATATCCTAAAGAAGTGAATGGTGGAAGCTGATGATAAAGCCCAATATTTCCGTTAATTGTAAATTTGGGCTTTAGTGCATATGAAATCTGCAGGCGGGGTGACAGATTTTTCCAAAATTTGCTCATTTCCTTTGAGTAATCGGCTCCCTCACTCCTGATCCCTATCTTAAAATCAAACCTTTTGTCATATGATTCGTATCCTGCCGATGCATATAGAGCATAACTTATAATGTGCAATTTTGTGTCATATTCATTACTTTGGACATTGCCATATCCATCGTTGAATGAATGCATCCAATATTTGTTATATGTACCTTGCATTCCTCCCAATAATTGCCAGCGCCCCAAATACATCCTCCCCTCTCCCCTCAATCCTATTTTCTCCTCTTTTGAATCAGTTTTATACTTCAAATTCTCTTCATTTGAAGAGTCGTTGTTATGGTATTTTACATTTATATTATCCAGGCAATTATAGTTTACGCTCAAATTTACTCCTCCTCTATTTCCATAATGATTATATGCGGAACCAACTGTATAAGTGTGTTGTTTTACAACCGGCAAATAACCCAACATATATTCAGCCTCTTCCCCCTCCTGATCTGTATTGAGTTTCATTCTGTCTATTCCACCAAGCGCCAATACAATAATTTCATCTTTTGGTGATATCCTGTGTTTTACCTTAATCTGTGCATCTATATAATTGGGCAGGAACGGGAGTTCAAGCAATTTGAATAAGAATTGCAGATATGATTGTCTGGCAGAGAACAGATAAGTTGTCTTCTCTCCAAAATGTCCGCTGCCGCTTATACCAACCTCAGAAGCCCCAACAGAAGCTTTAAATACCTGTTCGTTAGGATTTCCGTTTTTAAGTTTTATATCCATAACAGAAGAGAGAACACCCCCTTGTGCAACAGGAAGTGCACCTGTATAGAATTGCACCTGTTCTATCAGATCTGCATTTATAATCCCAACAGGCCCTCCTGATGCCCCTTGGGTAGAGAAATGATTTATATTTGGAATCTCAATGCCATCTACATAAAAGGCATTCTCCGCCGGTGAACCGCCCCGCACTATAAGGTCATTCCTATAACCAACAGGTGAATACCCTACACCCGGGTAAGATCTTATAACTTTCGAAATATCCCTGTTCCCTCCAGGTATTTTCTCAATGTCAGCCACCCCTATTATTTGTTTGCCAACACCGGCATCCTTCACCCTTTCCAATACTGTACTTCTTACAGTAACTCCATCCAGTAATGCAATGTCCTCCTCCATTACAATCTCTATAAATGGAGTTTTGTGAGAAAGCATGAATTCCGGTGTTATTGTTGTTATATACCCTACAGAAGTGGCTTCAAGTCTATATATTCCCCCTTGTACATCTGTTATTTTAAATATACCCATTGAATCTGCAATTGAGTATTTGCTGTTATCTCCCACTATTTTTACTGTTGCATACCCAACAGGTTCCCGGGAGATTGCTGATATGATTTTCCCGTTGATGTTTAATTTGTTCTGACCCCAAACGTTTGCTGTTATAAGCAATAATACAATAGCCAATAACTGAATGTTCCTGTTTTTCATCTCTATCAATTTTTTTTTATAACAGCAGATAAAAAAAAAGGTTGGCTCTTTTGAGCCAACCCTATCGTTACTATAATTGATTTATGGGATAAGTTTATAGTTCTCTACAGCATATTTTTTAGGTCTGTTGTCAAAGTGCCACCACTCTTCATCAATTTTAAGGAAACCGCTCTCTGTCATAACTCTTCTTAGAAGCAATCTGTTCTCCAGCTCCCTCTTTGTAATGATGCCTTCATCCAAAAGCTGTTGCTCAATATTCACTCTGCTATGATCTGCAAAACAATCATATTCAGAACCCATCGGGATTGGGAAGCCTGTACAATCTATAATTGTAACATCAACTGCATTTCCAAAATTGTGGTTTCCACCACCTTTTTTAGGGTTAGCTACAAAATCCTCCTTGTCTGTACCCTCTACAGTTGCCCACATCTCCTCCTGAATACTTATCGGGCGTGCTGCATCATATACTATAAGATTAAGATCCGGTCTTATTGACTTTAACAATTTGTTGGCTTTTACAAGTTTTTCGGCTGCTTCTGGTAACATAAATGCCTTATTTACATTATGATAAAGCACTTTGCCCATAAAATTGTATGGTTTGGCATAAATAAGATCTACAGCAATTGTAGAATCAAGATCATGAATATCTACCAGACCTGCCGCTCTCATCTGAGCCTCTTTTGGTGTATCTCCGTTTGGATTTGATTGTTGCGGTGCATTACAACCCGATAAAATCACTAAAATTAGTGATAGAAAAAATAAGATTTTCTTCATAATTTTGAATTGTTAAAATATTATAGTTATTCTATTGTCAATTTTAACACTAATGTAAACATAAATTATCAGATATTGTTAATGAATAAAAAATTAGATATGAAAAAAGTTAATTTCAAGAAACATCCTGTTACACTTTCAGGTAATCTTCCGCTATTGGGTGTTGCTGCACCTTCTTTCAGTTTGGTAAAAACTGATTTGGCAACTATATCGTTAGAGGATTTTAAAGGAAAGACATTGGTCCTCAATATTTTCCCAAGTCTCGATACAGGTGTCTGCGCAACAAGTGTGCGTAAATTTAACCAGTTGGCTGCCAATATGAAAGATACCCTTGTGCTGGCAATATCCAAGGATCTCCCATTTGCACACTCCCGTTTCTGTACCACAGAGGGGATTGAGAATGTAATTCCTCTCTCTGATTTCAGAAACACATCCTTCTCCAAAGACTACGGTTTGCTTATGGAAGATGGTCCGCTTCAGGGTCTTCTTGCCAGAGCAGTTGTGATTATTGACCCGGATCAGATAGTAAGATACGTGCAACTTGTACCGGAAATTACCCAGGAGCCCGATTACGATGAGGTTCTAAGGCATTTATAATTACGTTGTCCTTTTTTACAAGAACCTGAAAAACAGTTATTTATAAAATGCAGTTTGATAATTATTTAACAAACTGCATTTTTATTTGTTTGAAAATCAAACAATTGTAAAAAAGGACAACGTAATTATCTATATTTGCAATATGAAAAGTTATATAATGAATGACAAGTCCTCCCTGATACTTGAGGGAGGTGGTTTGAGAGGAGTTTTCACCTGCGGTGTTTTGGACAATTTTATGGAGAGGGGTATTGAATTTCCCTTTACAATAGGGGTTAGTGCAGGTGCATGCAACGGACTGTCATATATGTCAGGGCAGATAAAAAGGGCAAAGTACAGCAACATAGATTTGTTGGACAAGTATCATTATGTAGGGTTGAAATATCTGTTTACCCAGCGTAATATTATGGACTTCAAACTTTTGTTTGAGAAATTCCCTACTGTTATAATTCCTTATGATTATCAGGCGTATGCCAATTCACAAGGGAGATATGTTATGGTAACAACCAACTGCCTTACCGGGCAGGCGAATTATTTTGAGGAGAAACATTCACAAAAGAGGATTATGGAGATTGTAAGGGCCTCGAGCAGTCTCCCTTTTGTATGTCCGATTGTACAGGTTGACGGTATCCCTATGCTTGATGGAGGTATTGCAGATTCCATCCCGGTTGGGTATGCCCACAAACAAGGATTCACCAACTCTCTTGTTATTCTTACAAGGAATAAAGGTTACAGGAAGAAAATCCACAGGCCATCTACAGCAACAAAACTTTTTTACAGGAAATATCCGCATCTCCAGCAGGCAATAAACCAGAGGAACTTCAATTATAATCATACTATGGATTTTATTGAAGAGCAGGAACAGCGTGGAAAAATCACTGTTTTGAGACCAGTAAAACTATTGCAGGTAGATAGAATGGAGAATGATATTGCAAAATTGAATGCATTATATGAAGAGGGGTATGAATTGGCCTCAAAAATTAATTTTGAATGATTATAATATATTTGAGATTTGAAATAAATATCTTAAATTTGTAAGACTTAAAACGATTAAAACTACACAAGATATGTTAACCCAAATTATCAACGGAAAAATCCATACTCCACAAGGATGGCTGAAAAATGGATCAGTAATTATTAATGACAATAAGATACTTGAGGTTTCAAATTGTGACCTGCCTGTTGTGGGTGCCAAAATGGTGGATGCAAGAGGCATGTACATTGTACCGGGCGGTGTTGAGATACATGTTCATGGTGGCGGCGGAAGAGACTTTATGGAGGGGACAGAAGATGCCTTCAGAGCAGCAGTTGATGCACATATGCAGCATGGTACAACAAGTATCTTCCCTACCCTATCCTCTTCAAGTATCCCGATGATCAGAGCTGCTGCTGCAACTACAGAAAAACTTATGGCAGAGAAAGACAGCCCTGTATTGGGCCTTCATCTTGAGGGACACTACTTCAATATGAAGATGGCTGGAGGACAAATTCCTGAATACATAAAGAACCCAGATCCTAACGAGTATATTCCACTTCTTGAGGAGACAAATTGCATTAAAAGATGGGATGCTTCTCCTGAGTTGCCTGGAGCACTTCAGTTTGGAAAATATGTGAAGTCTAAAGGTATCCTTGTATCTGTAGCACATACACAGGCTGAATTTGATGATATCAAAGCAGGTTTTGAGGCAGGTTACACACATGCAACCCACTTCTACAACGCAATGCCTGGTTTCCACAAGAAGAATGAGTACAAATATGAGGGAACTGTAGAGTCAATCTATCTGATGGATGACATGACAGTAGAGGCAATTGCAGATGGTATCCATGTACCTCCTACAATCCTCAGACTTATCTACAAAGTGAAAGGTGTTGAGAAGACAGCTCTTATAACTGATGCTTTGGCTTGTGCAGCAAGTGACAGCAAAGTTGCGTTTGACCCTCGTGTAATCATTGAGGACGGCGTTTGTAAACTTGCAGACAGATCAGCCCTTGCAGGAAGTATTGCAACCATGGACAGACTTATCCAGACAATGACATTCAAAGCTGAAGTTCCTTTGTTTGACGTATGCCGTATGATTTCAGAGACACCTGCAAAAATTATGGGTGTTTATGACAGAAAAGGTTCTTTGGAGAGAGGTAAGGATGCAGATATCCTTCTATTGGATAAAGATCTTAACGTAGCAGCTGTTTGGGCAATGGGTAAACTTGTTAAAAACTTTGAGTAATATGCTTACACAAATCATAAACGGTAAAATTCTCACTTCTACAGGATGGTTGGAAGGAGGATCATTAATTCTCAGTGATTCAAAAATCCTTGAGATTACCAACAGTGATCTTCCAAGGGTTGGAGCAACAATTATTGATGTTAAAGGTGATTACATATTGCCGGGGTTTGTAGCTATGAATATTCATGGAGGTGGAGGAAAAGCATATAAGGAGGGAACAAGAGAGGCCTTTGACACAGCAAATGATGTACATTTGAAACATGGGGCAACTACAATTTTCCCTACCATTTATACAGCTAAAACAGAGAAAATCAACAACTCCATAAATGTTTGTGAACAACTTCAGAAAGAGGGCAACACTATTGTAAAAGGTCTCCATATTGCAGGTCCTTATTTCAATCCTAATATGGTAAAGAGTTTTCCTGGTGCAAAGAACCCTTGTAAGGAGGAATATACAGAGATTCTTTCAAGGACTAATTGCATTAAAAGATGGGATTTGTCTCCAGAACTTGATGGTGCTTTTGATATGGCCAAAATCCTCAAATGGAAAAATATTGTTGCAGCCATTACCCACACTCAAGCCGAGTTTGAAGTTGTAAAGGATGCTTATGATGCTGGATTCACACATGTGTCACAGCTTTATAATGCAATGCCTGGATTCCACAAAAGAGGTGAATACAAATATGAGGGAACAGTAGAGAGTGTATTCCTTATGGATGACATGACAGTAGAGGTGACAGCCGACGGAAAACACCTCCCTGCTACAATCCTAAGACTTGTATTCAAACTCAAAGGTGTTGATAAGATGTGTCTTGTTACAAATGCCCTCAAATATGCAGGCTATGACGGGCAACCGGAGCCTGACTCGGATTTCATAATTGAGGATGGTGTATGCAAACTTAAGGACCACTCATCATTGGCGGGCAGTATTGCAACTATGGATACTGTAATAAAAGTTGCAGTAAATGCAGGTATCCCTTTGGAAGATGCAGTTAGAATGGCTTCTGAAACTCCAGCCAAAATCATGCATTGCTTTGATACAGTTGGTTCTTTGGAAGAGGGCAAAGATGCAGATGTTGTACTGATGAACAAAGAGTTGGAGATTACCGGTGTGTGGTCTCATGGTAAAAAATATGTATAGAGTTATCATTGCATATATATGTAGTGTAATTCTCCTTTCCGGATGTACCTCTCCACTTGAGAAATCAGTTCTGGAGCTCCTTACATCCAAACAATTGGATAAAGTTGCCAAAAAAGACAAATCTTTCTTGGCAACTTATTCTATTGTAGAGGAGAAATGGAACTACATATCCACCCCTGAAGACTCGGCCCGTTGGAGAGGGATTACATACAACAGATTGCACAATTATCTCAACACAATTAACAGTTCTGAGATAAATACCCCACTATATTCAAAATTGAGAAGGGATTGGGAAAACTCATATAAAGATTACAACAACCAAGTTGATTCATTAATATCATTTTGGAGTGATTATCTTATTTCCAACTCGCCAGACTCATTGGCCAGTATAACTTTTGCAGGTATTGAGCTGGACAAGTTCAGGAATGACAAAAAGGAGATTGATACACTTGTTAAAGTTAAAATAAAGATAAAGGCCCTTAGAACAGATATTGACTCTTTGTCTCTACTTTATGGATTTGCCAAAGACAACACACCTGTTGCCTACTATTTCCCGTTCAATGGAAAATTGAACTCTATAAAACATAAAAGAAGAATCTCAGACAGCATTACCATAAAGGTATATCCATATCTTCTTCCCGATATCAAACGCTCACTTGTAAGTTCTGATTCATTGCTGAAATTCATACCTGCAATACACTCCGTATATTCAAACGGTAAATGCTACAATACAGACTCTCTGAAAAAGGACTTGCCTGAAGCGGCATTAAAACTGATTGAACATCTTACATATGATAATGACCCTATGTTTGATGCTTCATACTACAGGGAAAAACTCATTATAGAAAAGATTGATCCAAGATTTGTTCCACAAAGTGCCTATATAAAAATCAACTCGGAACAATACTACAGGGCATTGGATACACTTGTGTTCAACTATGTGAACTATCGGGGAGAAAAGTAGCGGGCACTTTGGGTTATAACCATGTCAAGTGGTTTGTCAAAGGACTCGCATGGAATCCTTTCCACCATTTGAAAATCAAATCCAAGACCAATAATCCTACAGTTCAGATATGGGATAAGTTTGTCATAAAATCCTTTTCCCCTACCCATCCTGTTGCAACTGCTGTCAAATGCAACTCCTGGAACAATTGCCATATCCACCTCGGCCGGATCTATGCACTCTCCCTCCTGTGGCTCAAGAATATTCATATATCCGTGGGCTACTTCCTGGGGAACAAATTCTTTGAGTATCAGCACATCTCCGTTCACTACTGGGAGAACAATCCTTTTATTGCCATTGAGACGGTTGCTCAATGAATTAAGGAGGATTGAGGTGTCAACTTCGTCGGGAAGGGCATAATAGAGAAGGATAGTCTTGTAAGGGGTAAAATCTACCCATTTCAACAGATTTTGCTGCACCGGGAGGGATTGCTCTTTCAGTGCAGCTTCACCTGTTTCTTTTTTTATAGCTTTTATGGCTTTGCGTATCTCTTTTTTATGCTCTCTAATCTCCATTATCCACCAATAAATGAATTAATGAATGGTGTAATACCCGCTTTAAAGAACTCAACGGCAATCACCATAATTATAAGACCCATAATCCTTAACATTACATTGATTCCTGTCTCTCCAAGGTAACGGACAATTTTTGTAGAAAAAGCAAATATCAGATAACAGATTGCAAGAACTACAAGTACTGCAACCACAAATGCTATTTTATGTCCTGCAGTAGAGGCATCTTCCATCAGCACAATGGCATTTGTAATGGCTCCCGGGCCACAAAGCATAGGGATAGCAAGAGGTGTTATGGCTATATCTTTAGCTGCTTTTGTTATCTCATCTTTTCCACCTTTTATTGGAGAAAGGCGGGCATTGAGCATATCAAAACCTACTACAAAGAAAATGGCTCCACCAACTATTCTGAAACTATCTACCGATATTCCAAAAAACTTGAACAGGAACTGTCCGGAAAATGCAAAACCAAGCAATATAAGCATGGCAGCAAAGATTGCTCTTCTTGCAATTTCGAGCTGATGATTTTTCCCAAGTTCTGAAGTTAGGCCTAAAAATACAGGGAGGATGCTGATTGGATTTACCAGTGTGAAGAATGATGTAAATACCAGCAGTGCATAAGGAAATACAGAATCCAAATCCATAAAATGAAGTATTATAAATTACGCAATTTAATTACGCTTTAAAGATAGTAATTATTATATTTGTATAGAAATTAAATTGCACATTATGAGTACATTTTCCAACGCTCTTCTAAGACACCGCGTAATTGACAGCTGTTTGAGGGATACTAAAAAAAAATATACCCTTCTTGACCTTATAAATGCCTGTTCAGCCGCACTGGCGCAAAAATATAAAGGTACTGCAGCTGCCAAACAGAAAGTATCTGTAAGATCTCTGCAATTGGATCTTCAGATTATGCGAGATAAGCAGAAAGGCTATGGAGCCCCTATTGTGGTATATGACCACAAATATTACAAATATAAAGACGCTGACTACTCCATAGATAAAGCGAAAGTAAGCAATGGGACACTAATGTCAATCTATGAACTTACCGATGCCTTAAAACACTATACCTCTTTTAAGGAGCTGGAAAATCTCAAGAATATTGCAGATGTTCTGGAAGAGGAGGTATCTGCAAAAATTCAAAAAAGGAACTCTGTTGTAAATTATGAACAAAAGAGGAACTCGTTGGGTATGGAATACTTTGATGTCATTCATGATGCAATTATTAATAAAAAGGCGCTTTGTGTGGGATATTTTTCCTCAAGATCCAACAATATAATGAGTATCATCTTCTATCCTTTCTACCTCAAGGAGTACAAAGGTAGATGGTATGCTTTAGGGTATAAAGATGGTTTGTCGGGAGTATATAAATTGCCATTGGACAGGATAAGGGACTACTCCTACTCCATCCTTCCATTCCCGGATGAGTACTCTTTTAATCCCGACGAATATTTCCACAACATTATTGGAGTGACAAAACTCTCCGGTGATGTTAAACAGGTAAGATTCCTTGTCAAGAACAAACTTGCCCCTTTCATAAAGATTAACCCTTTGCACCATTCACAAAAGCTCGCATTGCTTCATGAAAACGGTGATATGGAGTTTATAATTGAGATTATTCCAAACAGGGAATTCTATAATCTCATATTTGATTACCAGCCGCATATCCAGGTAATTTCTCCAAGAGATGTTGGACTTGCAGCAAATGAAAGGGTATTGGAGATTGTGGCTCAATTGCCTGATTACACTCTCAACAAACAAAAAGAATCATCTGTAACTGACTCAGACTGGGGAAGTGATATGAACCTTTTCTCAAACCTGTAAATTATGGACCAGCCTAAAATAGAGAGGGTATTGCGTCTTATGATGCTCCTTACCGCAAACAACAGATACACAATTGAGGAGTTGAGTGAGAAACTCAATGCTTCACCCCGTACTATTTACAGATATTTGGACACATTCAAGGAGTCCGGATTTGTTGTAACCAAGAGTGGGCCTTATTTCAAGTTGGATAAAAAATCACGTTATTTTAAAGATATATCCCAGCTTGTCCATTTTACAGAAGAGGAGGCTTATATCCTCAATTCCGCAATTGAGAGTATAGATCCAACCAATGTAATCAAACAGAACCTCAAAGCCAAGCTTGCCTCTGTATATGATTATAAAATGCTTGCCGAATGTGTTGTCAAGGGGCAAAATGCCAGGAATGTGAATTCAATCATTGAGGCAATAGAGGATAAAAAACAGATTGTACTCCATAATTACACTTCTGCCCACAGCAAAAAAGTCTCAGACCGCCTTGTTGAGCCTCTTTCATTCACCACCAACTACATTCAGGTTTGGGCATATGAGGTTGCAACCGGGACAAACAAGCTTTTCAAACTCTCAAGGATAGGTTCGGTAGAGGTTCTTGATAAAGATTGGGAATATGAGCAACAGCATAAGGAGGGACTTATGGATATTTTCAGGATAAACAGTTTTGAGCAGATTCCTATAAAGCTCAAATTGGGACTTAGGGCGGCATCCCTTCTTGTAGAGGAATATCCCCTTGCAGAAAAATATCTCTCCCCTACTCCCGATAACCCTTCAGTATTCATTCTTCAGACAAATATCTGCGGATATGAAGGTGTTGGACGGTTTGTCCTTGGATTGTTGGATGATATAGAGATTCTTGAGGGTGAAGGATTAAAACAATTCCTCAAAGAAAGAATGAAGCTGGCAAAATTCTGATTGCCAGCTTCTTTTCTATCTGTATCCCCTCCTCTTGAACTCTTTTTTGAGTTTCTGCAAGTCATCATCTGCCTTAATCTTACAGATGATTCCTTTAACAAGTGTATCCAAATTCTTTCCGGGAGAATAATCTGCAGGACAAACATAATCACATCTGTCCTGGCTTAAAATCTTCTTGGCAACATCCCTTTTTTTCTCATTATTTGGCTCATATACGGTAATTGCACTGCCACCCATCTGTTTGATGAGTTTCATGCAAGGTACATCTGTCTCACCGTCACCAAAATATACCATATTGGTAAAAGGTACCCTCTTCTTGGAATCAGGCATTGACTCGTTAATTTTTACAGAATCCCTTATTGTAAAGATACCTTTGTTTATCTTGTATAGGAACTGGGTCTTGTTTGTATAGTTTACTGCAGCAGCAGGCCACTGGGCATCTCCATTCGCATCATAATAGTATGAACTTGCAAAAATTGTCTTGAACTCATTGGCAATTGATGTTCCCTCAATCATCTCTTTCATTCCCGACGAATTTATGTAGTGTTCAACTATAACCCCATGATCCATTCCAAAATCACTGATTCTGCGGAACCACTCCTTAACCCCTTTGAACAGTTGTACCGACTCTCCAAATTTCTGGAAATTCTCTTTTCTGATTGGAATTCCACGTTCACGGGCTTTCTCCAACATCAGCAACATATATACAAGGACATTGTCTGAATCCTGATTCTGAGCCATAACTGCAGTCTGGCCCCAAAAATCCTCTTTCTTCTCCCCTACACTCTCTATAAAGGAATACTCCTGCATATTTCCGGCTGCAAGTGTGCCGTCAAAATCATAAATAAGTGCCACAATCGGCAATTTCTTACTGCTTCTCATTACCCCAATAATTTGATTTAACAAAATTAAGAAAATGAATTGTACTTTTGTGCAAAATTTTAAAAAGTGCAGTTATGTGGGTATTGTTGGCATTTGTTTCGGCGTTTTTTCTGGGATTCTATGATGTGGCTAAAAAGAAATCCCTTAATGGGAATGCTGTATTGAGTGTATTGTTCTGCAATACAATTTTCTGTGCCCTCATTGCTGTTATCTCCATGATACGCAGGGGAAGTGTGATTGTCTCATTTACCGCCGGAGCATTGTTGTTCAGGGAAAAGAATCTCAAATCCAAAGCTCTTGATTTGGCACTTATCCTTATTGGATTGGCATTGCTTTGCTGGGGAAGTGTCAGTTAGTTATTGTTCCTCTGAATTTACGCAAATGGTATATCATCATAGAGGCAGATACAATGCAGGCAATTAAGTCTGCAAGGGGCATACTGGCCCAGATACCTCCCAATCCAAAGAATTGGGGGAGTATGTACAAAAGTGGGAGGAGAAATATAAGTTGTCTTGTAAGTGATATGAATATTGCAGTTCCCGCGTATCCTATGCTGCGGAAAAAGTTTGAAGTAACCATCTGGAACCCCACAATAGGGTAAAACATAAATGATATTCTAAGGCCGTGTACAGCCTCTGCAATAAGTTGTGTGTCTGAAGTAAATAACCTTACAAGCTGTTCTGGAAACAGCTCTGCAACTATAAATCCGGTAGTTGTTACAGCTATAGCACATATGGCGGTCAGTTTTACAACCTCCTGTAATCTCCCATACAGTTTTGCTCCAAAATTGTAGCTGGCAATGGGTTGCATACCTTGGTTAAGTCCCATTACCATCATAATGAACAGGAATGTGAGCTTGTTGACTATGCCGTACGCAGCAATGGCCATATCCCCTCCATATTGTTTGAGTCCCTGGTTGAATACTATTACTATAAGGCAGGCAGTTGCGTTCATAAAGAACGGAGACATTCCCACGGACAATATTCTTTTTACAATTTTAGGGACAAGCCTGTATCCCCCTTTCTGGAAATGTACAACATGGTTTCTGTTGCTCAATACATATATAACCCAACCCAAAGAGATTCCTTGGGCAAGTACAGTGGCAATTGCTGCACCTTTTATGCCCCAAAGCCAAATGAACAGCGGGTCAATTGCCGTATTTATAAGAACTGTAAGTATGGAGGCGTTCATTGCCTTGCGGGGAAGTCCCGTTGCCCTCAATACTGCATTAAGTGCAAAATATGTATGTGAAACTATATTTCCGGCAAGAATTACCTGCATATATTCCCTTGCGTGTGAGATTGTATCTGCAGAGGCCCCAAAGAAATATAGGATTGGATCAAGAAATGCCAGTACACCAACCATATAGAGTATCCCTATTATAAAGTTGAGTGTGACTACATTTCCCAATACTTTTTGTGCCATAGGGAAATTTTTCTGTCCAAGATATATCCCTATGTTTGTGGAGGCTCCTACAGCAATGAGGGAACTGAATGCGGTACCCAAATTCATAAGGGGAAAAGTGAGTGCAAGACCTGCAAGGGCATATCCTCCCGCAAACTGTCCAATGAATATGCTGTCTGCCAGATTATACAATGAGGAACAGCTCATTGCAATAATGGATGGAACAGCATACTGTTTGAGCAGTTTGTGAATTTTTTCAGTTCCAAGTTCTACAGGTACTCCGTCGTGCATTATTATTTACTCCACCCTTTGCTTCTTATAATATCAGTGATTACTTTAACGCATCCGTCAATTCCGAGCAGTGAGGAGTTAAGGCACAAATCGTATGAAGAGGCAGCACCCCACTGTTTATATGTAAAATAGTTGTAGTACTTCTCCCTTTTGGAATCACTCTTTTCAAGCAGCTCAATCATTTCCTCACGGGTATATTTTTCTGCATTTGCAATCTTGTTGCATTCCAGAAGTCTGTCAACCTTATCTTCCCCTTTAGCTGTAATGAACACATTCAGACAGTTGGCTCTATCCCTCAAAATATAATCTGCACAACGCCCCACAAAAATTGCAGAACTTACATTTGCAAGATTTATTATGCAGGAACTCTGAATCCTGAACAACTCTTCCCTGTTTATTCCCGATGAAGCACCGTACTCGCTGTATAATGATCCCATAATACCGCTGAAAAATCCTGAAATGAACTTTGAGCCTCTCTTTTCATCTATATCTGCAAAAATCTCCTTGCTCATTCCACTCTCTTTGGCAGCTTCATCAAGAAGTTCCTTATTGTATGTGGGAATACCAAATTCTTCTGAGAGCCTTTTGGCAATTTCCAAACCGCCTGAGCCTTTCTCGCGGCCTATTGTAATGTAGAATTTAGTTTCCATATTGTGCATTTGTTTTAAATTTTTTCATTTGAGCAAATAGTAATGTTGCAGATATAATGCTTGATAAGGCATCAGCTACAGGCATACTCAGCCATATGCCGTTTGTCTGCAAAAAATGAGGAAGTATCAGCAGACAAGGCAAAAGGAAGATGAGCTGCCTTGTGAGAGAGAGGAATATTGCTTTTCCTGCCATTCCGACACTTTGGAAGAAGTTTCCTGTAACTATCTGGAAACCAACTATCGGGAAGAATATGAACACTATCCTCATTCCGTTTATGGAGTGTTGCAGAAGATCTTCATCTGATGTGAATATCATACATATTGTTCTTGGGAACAACTCTGCTACAAGGAATCCTATTACCATTATTACTGTGGCACTCAGGATTGTAAGTTTCAGGGCACCTGTTACCCTTGAAAATTGTCTTGCACCAAAGTTGTAGCCTACAATCGGTTGCATTCCCTGGTTCAAACCCATTACAATCATCACAAATACAAAGGATACCCTGTTAACTATTCCATATGCTCCAATTGCAAGGTCTCCTCCATGCCTTTGCAATCCCTGATTGATAAGTATTACAATAAGGCAGGCGGCTGTATTCATAAAGAATGGTGCCATTCCAATTGAAATCACATCTTTTACAATTCGGGATTTGAGTTTGTATATTCCCCTTTTAAAATGGATTACCAGGTTCTTGTTTGAAAATATCTTAAGTATCCAGGCCAATGCAAGAGTCTGGGCAATTATTGTTGCAACAGCTGCACCCCTTATTCCCCATTGGAATACATAAATGAAAAGCGGATCAAGTACCGCATTTATCACCACAGTAAAGATAGTTGCATACATTGCTTTTTTGGGAAGTCCTGCAGAACGCATTACCGCATTGAGCCCCAGATACATATGGGTAATGATATTTCCAAGGAGAATTATTACCATATAATCCCTTGCGTAGCCTATTGTGTTTTCACTTGCCCCAAAGAAATAGAGTACCGGATCAAGGAAAATAAGGAACACAATAGAATATACAACTCCAATTATTGTGTTGAGTGTTACAACATTTCCCAATACTTTTTGGGCCATCTCATAGTTCTTCTGGCCAAGGAGCATTGATATTGTTGCAGATGCTCCAACACCTACAAGAGCGCCAAAGGCTGCACCAAGGTTCATCATTGGGAATGTAAGGGCAAGACCTGCAATTGCAAATTTTCCAACGCCATGACCAATGAAAATGCTGTCAACCATATTATATAAAGAAGAGGCTGTCATTGCAATAATGGCAGGTATTGCATATTGCCTCAAAAGTTTGGGTACTTTTTCAGTACCCAATTCTGTAGGAACTCCGGCTGCTGACATAATCTTTCTATTTTAAACACAAATATACAAAATTACCCTTAAAGATGTTTAAAAGTAACATTTACACCATTTGTGTTGTGTAATTGAACTATCCAAGCCTCCAAATGTTTTTTCTGTAAAACCAAATTATTCAAACTATGAAAAAACTTCTTATAACAGTAATTGCACTTATTGGATTTATAAGTCTATATGCACAAAATAAAGAGGATGGAACATTTGAACTTATTAAATTGCCATACGAGACTGATGCTTTGGAACCAGTTATCAGTGAAGAAACTGTAGAACTTCATTATGGAAAGCATCTGCTCAATTATGTGAATGCACTCAATAAACTTATTGTTGCATCCCCTTACAAAGGGTCCAGTCTGGAAGAGATAATTTACAATTCAAGTGGCCCTTTGTTCAACAATGCAGGTCAAGTACTTAATCATAACCTCTTCTTTACACAATTTTCTCCTAAGGGGGGTGGTTTACCAACGGGAGAACTTGCAAGGGCAATAATCGGTACATGGGGCTCTTTTGATAATTTCAAGAAAGAGTTTGTAAAAATGGGGACACAATTTTTCGGATCGGGATGGGTATGGCTTTCCTGTGATGAAAATGGCACTTTATGCATTACATTGGAAGATGATGGGAGCAATCCTGCAGTATTGGGGCTTCTTCCTCTCCTGGGCTTTGATTTGTGGGAACATTCATATTATTTGGATTATAATAACCGTAAGGAAGAGTATCTCAATGCACTTTGGGAAATCATAGATTGGAAAGTAATTGCAAAGAGATTTGAAGGATGGGAATTTAATTTTGGAGGGTGATGAACTTAATCTCAGCAGTGTTGTTGATAATGTATATAATTTAAAAAGAAAAGATATGTTACCAACCAAAAAGAACCAGAGCTGGTTCCCCTCAATTTTCAACGACTTTATTGGCAGTGACTGGGTAGAGAGACTTCATTCAACTTCCCCTATTAACATTATAGAGGCAGATGATAAATTTAAAGTTGAAATTGCCGCACCAGGCCTTACCAAAGATGACTTCAACATTAAGATAACCAACGATAATCTACTTACCGTAAATGTAAAACAAGAGGATAAGAAAGAAGAGAAAGACAAGAAAGGAAGATACCTCAGAAGGGAATTTTCGTACACCCAATTCCAACAGAATCTGATTTTGCCTGAGAATGTGGATAAAGAGAAGATTGAGGCAAAAGTATGCAACGGAGTGCTGGATATCTGTATCCCTAAAAAGACCCCAGACAAAGTAGAACCTGTTGAGAAACAAATTGAGGTGAAATAATATATATCTCAATTAAAAAAGGAGGGTGACACAGTTGTGTCACCCTCTCCAGTTTTTAACGAAACTTGACCAACTGGAATTATATCTTTGTTCCACAGTTGCCACAAAATGCTTTGTCTGCACCAATTGGAGAGCCACATTGAGGGCAGAACCTTTTCCCGACAATTGGTTGCTGAGGAGCAACAAAGTTATTCACAGAATCCGCAGTTGCAACAGTTACAGGTGTAACAGCACTCTGTTTGAACATTTCCTTGAATTTTCCAGACAAATTGCTCAATTTGCTGTACAGATCAAAAGTAATCTGTGTGGATGGGGCTACCTCCATATAACCGTGCATCATCTTAATCATCATCCAGCTATCTACAAAAGCATATTTTACAGTTGCAGCCAACATAACAGCAAGAACAAATGCCACAAAGCCGTTCCACCCCAGAATTTTGAACAATCCACCAAAAATTACAAATGCCACTAGTGTAACAACAATCATTGTAATTATAACAGTCAATGCAGTCATAGCTGAATTCTTAAGGAGAGCCTTCCAGTTCTGAGCATAAATTACAACCCCATCACAAGCACTCTTGTAGGCATTCTGCTCATCCTTATAGAAAGTGTAGGCAAGACAACATTCATCAATGTAGCCAAGCGAGATATCAAGGAAAAAATTAGTGGCAGATTTTACACTGTCTGCACCAGGAAGCGAGCCAAGGAGGCTGTCTGAAATTCTTCCTAAAGTGCGCTGCAGCTGTTTTACAGCACCACCTACAAGTTTATCCAGTGCAAAATATGCATTTGAGGTGGCAAAGCGTTTCTTAACCATATCTTTTCCTACTGTAACGCAATTTGAAGGAACCCTGCCGGATTTGAATGTTTCAGCTACCACTGCAATATGTCCGGCACGCACAAGATAACCCACATAATGATTAATGAAGAAATTTACACCTCCAATAAGACCAAGCCAGATGAGGAACATAATGAAAAATACCCCCTCGCTTGCAAACAGCAACGATATTCCCATAAGGATTGCAAACAAAACTGCACAAATTATAATATTCAAAACACCCAATCCCAGTTTCATCCAGCAAAACGGAAGGGTTTGCATAAAAATCTCTTTCGCTTTCATAGTTTATCAGTATTTAGTTTAGTATTAGTTTCCAGGGTCTTTCTCTGTAATGTTCTTCATAAACTCATAATAATGCCTGTTAAGGTTAAACTCATTCATAAAGTCATACTTGCTGGTCTCTCTGCTCTTTTTGGCAGGCATCTTAACTTTAAGCATATTCTGGTCTGCTTCTCTGGCTAACGGAGCAAGAGCGTGGAATCTCTGCTGCACCTCAATATACCAATTCCTCCAAAGTTCCATTTTGGCCACACCTTTAATATTGAAATATTCGTGGTGCTTCTCATCTTCGGTAACATTAATCCACTGGCTGTGCTCACTCCTGATCTTGTGGTACTCATCAATCAGTGGAAGGACATCTGCATTATCATCAAAAAACTTTTTTATTGCCTCTTCCTCTGCCTGTTCCTGCTGCTGTTTAAGTTGTGCCATACTTTTTAGAATACCACCTAAAGAAGAAGCATCCAATTTGGCAGCCTCCTGTTCAACAATCTTCTGCTTTACGGCCTGTTCGGCATTCATTTTATTGTATGCCTTCATAACTACCTGGTTCTTCTCCTCTTGGCTCATAGCATCCAGTTCTGCCTGAGTATGCCCGAAACGGGCCAATTGGGAGCGGTTATGTGTTACAGAATCTGTAAAATGCTCATACACCCGCCAGGTCTCTTCATTAAACTTCTCCAAGGCAGCCAGATACTCAGCTGTATTTCCTGCTACCAGATCTTCTGCCGAAGGAATTTCAGGCATAAGTCTCATAACACTCCACTCAGGCGGCGGTACCATTTTTACCTGATTCTTATTACCCTTTTTCCTGGCATCAATCAGATCCAGAGAATCCTTTTTGCGCTGCTGCTCTTCCATCCTGGCAGCAAGAGCCTCAAGCCCGCTTGAAAGTTTGCTTTTCACCATTTCGGCAAGCCCGTTCCCTTGGGATTGGGTTTCATCTTCCCCATTCCTATTGCCAGTACCAACACAAGAGACAAGCAGTACTGCACTAACCAAAAAAAGAACAAAATTTCTCATAAGCATCATAAATATTTTCCCGACAATTTACTGTTTGCACCATGCTCTCCATTTGAGCATTGTGCCAAAGAGCAGCCGGGACACTCCTATGCTCAATTTTGGATACGGTCAATGAATTACTCCACCTTGGTACCGCAACCGGTACAGAAACGCTGCCCTGGAGCAATCTCGGTACCACAATTTGTGCAGAACCGTTTTGTGGCAGGCTGCACAGGCTGTGAAAGTCTGGTACCGCACTCACAACAGAAATTAGTTCCAGGCTGATTTTGTGTACCGCAATTAGGGCAACAACAAGCCTCTTCTCTGGCCCTTTCCTCTGCAGCAGCACGCTCTTTGGCAGCCTTCTCATCTTTCGCTGCCTGTAAGCGCTCCCTTGCAGTATTCTGATTTGCTACAAGCAAATCCAACTCACTCTTAATCTGCGGAAAGCCTTCTCCCCCATCCCTCTGATAGAGTTCCTTCCCAAGTTTGGCATAAACTTTCTCAATCTTCTCATTTATCTCCTTAATCTCTGTCTGAGCATTAAATATCTTCACATCCGGATCATCCTGAGGCATAAACCCCGAAAGCCCCTTAACAATACCACTTAAAATATCTCCCATAGTTGTCCAATTTTGCGTTATACCTGTCAATTCAAATTATCAAGAAGCCCATTGGTTAAAGTGTCTTGCAATCCTTCAAGTCCACCAACACCGCTAAGGAGCATACCGCCAGCAAGGGCTACTATTCCTCCAATAACTGCGCCTATAAGCATCCAGATTAGCATAGCGCGTGAGAGGTTCACTTTGTTCTTTTTGCTGCTGCCACCGCAAGCCCAAACAATGATGCAGATAAGGTTTACAACAGGTATCATCAGGAGCAGGAACATAAGTACATAGCTTCCTGTTGATATTGGCTCCTCTGTATATACCGGTTGTTGGTAAGGCTGGGCATAATGAGGAGGATTGTTATATTGAGGCGATGGCGGCGGGGTATAAGCCCGTTGCTGAGGTGGAGCTTGCGGTGGCTGTTGGGCTGCCTGTGACTGCGCCACGGCAATAGGATTTCCGCAAGAGGTGCAGAACTTTACCCCGTCTGCAACCTGCGCCCCGCATTTATTACATATTCCCATAGTTCAAGATTTTAGAGTTAATATTAAATACCTGTTGCAGAAACAAGTATCTGCTGGGTGCTCAATTTGCCGCGTTTGTCGTAAGTCTCAGTCTTAACATTGCCGATTCCGCGTGCATACCACACCTTCTGGCTCCCTTTTGCCTTAATGAATGCCATTTTTGCTGTATAGGTCTGCTCTACAATGTAGCAGTCAAATGTGCCTGCAGGGGTGGTCAACTGCTCTCTGCCAACCACTTTGTGGGTATGAATCTCCTGGGTTGTTTTGATGCCGCCCATATTCATTACAATGGTTCCTGTGCCAAGTTCCAAACCAACAGCCAAACGTGCAGGGATTAACGGAACATCAGTTGTCATTTCAATTGCTGCACCACCGCCAAGGGCTACTGAGGCATTGCCATCAGTTACAGTAGTGGTTACATTCATTGGATTAAACATCTGGTTGCCGTTTACATACAGAGTAATGGTCATAGCTATATTGTAGTTTCCATCGGAACCTGCTGCGGCTGTTACTTTTGTAGTAGAAGTACCGGTTTCATTGCCTTTTGCATCTGTTGTAACGTATTTTAGTTCAGCTCCCTGTTTTACACAGCAGAAAGGCTCTATTTCCTGTGCTATCAAATTCAAACCAAGGCACATTGCCATAACAAATAGTACAATTCTTTTCATAATGTATATAGTTTTATGGTTAATAATTCATTCATTTTCTTCCCGACAATCCATTACTGGAACCCTACCCCAATAGAGACCAAATCTGAGTTACCCTTTCCTAACCCCAAAGTGAATCCCCTGGTACTCCTCTGCGACGATGAAACAACAGAACTCCCAAGCCTCTGTGTGGAGTTGTAGCTGTTTACCCTGTTTATTGACGGATTTATGTAATCTTTCCATGTTTTGGGAATACCGTCAAAATCGTATCCTCCAATGTTAATGCTCGGGCCTGTTGGAATTCCCTGATTTTGTGTTACCGTTGTACGGGTCTTGAAGTTGCTTACCAGTACATTTCCCCTTGCATCGGTAACCGTTTCCACACCACGCATAACACTTGTCCCCTCGCTGAAATCTCCAAGTAAAGCATCAGGATTCTTCTTCAGATCCACTTGGCTCATATAACCGTCGGGAAGATTATATGGGGTTCTGCCATTTCCAATTCCACCTACTGCCTCTTTGGCCTTTACAGGTTTGAGGACGGTACTGCTGGATGCTCCTGTCTCCAAATTATAGACATTTTTCTTAATCCCATTTGCATCCTGAACGGTTGTATAGATGCGTCCCATCCTATCTGCCCCTATGCTGAACTTGTATCCACCTATCTGGGCATTGATACTTGGAACCGGGTACTCCCCAATTCCCTCCATTCCGGCAGCTCGCATATTTTCATTCATTATCCAATCCTGAAACCTTTCCCAACGGGTTTCAGACATCTGGCCCGAATAGTATTTTATAACTGCTTCTCCCTCAGAAGCCAAGTGATGTCCCCAATTGAGATCAAATTTCAAATAGCCAAAAAATTCAAGTTCCCCTTGCTCATAAATAGTGGCTACATCATAATCATAATGGGTTTGAATGTATTTATGGGCATCTTTATTGGTTATATAATACAACCCTTGTTTGATATCTTTCTGATAACTGTCAAGTACAGGTTTTAGATATTGGTCATAATAGCGGACTCTGGCACGGATTTGAGCATTAATTTGCTGTTTTGTCAATGCATATATCTGATCTCCATAAGCCTTCATAACGTATGGGTCCAGCATCCTATAGCTTTCCAGTTCCATCTGCTTTCCAATTGCTTCAAGGGCATTGTCAATATTCTTCTTGATTGGTTCCATCTCCAGATCCATTGCATTATTCATATTATGTCTTGCCTCAAGCAATTTTATCTGATAATACTTGTAGGCAAGCATTGTAATATTAAACGCTCTTGAATCCGGCAGAAATTCATTACCTCCTATCAATCCCGCATATTGTGCAGGATAATCTGTATATCTTGTAGGAACTGCAACTTTCTGCGCCTTTTTCCAATACTCATTCTCATATACTATATCTGCCAGTGATGGCACATATTGTCCAAAAGCAGCTTTAAAAATCCCCACAACCAATTCCTCTGTATATTCCATATTTCTGTCGGGAACAGGATATACAAATGAATCCATTCTTACATTCGGTTTCTTTGTCTGGCCAATCTGCTGGAGTTGCTCAAACATATTTGCATACTCATCTATAGGAGTGCTTAATTTTACAATCTTATTATTGTACTCAGGGTTGTTAAGTGTATCCCTATATGTGTCATACATTTTCTCCAAAACCCCCATCAGTGAATTGAAATGCTTCACCGATACGTGGTTCCAGGTTTCCAATGCACTTTTGAATACATATTCAACAGCCTTGTTCTGGCTCTCTATATCCCCTTTATTCAGTAGAATTGTGGCTTTAAGCTGCAGGGCAAGACCGTAATCTTTGTTCAGTTGCAAAGCCCTGTCCAAGAATGCCTCGGCAAGTTTATTGTCTCCAAGTTCAAAATGGCAGCGGGCAATGTTAGTGGCAAGCATATGGTTCCGTTTGTCCTGATGCCACGCTACAGCCAGATAATGCAATGCACTGCCGTATTTTCTCTGCTTCATAAGGCAGGCCGCATAGTTCATACATACAAGGGGATGGGCATACAATCTTGCAGCAGCCTCACCCTGTTGCAAAATTTCAGTATCCATATAATTTGTAGCGGATATAATTGCCAGCTGGTCTGAGAGCTCCATCAGGTATTTCTGCACATTCAATCCAGCCTGCTCAGCCAATACCAGATAGTCCATCATACGAATTACCTCAGAGCTCTGGGCAGCCCCCCTTACCGGAGAGAATCCCAGCAGCAACATAATGCAAATGCTATATATCAATCTTTTCATAACAGTATGTTTTAAGGTAATGAAATGTCCAAATCATCAAAATAGGCACTCTTCTCAAACAGCTTCACCTTATCTTTACTCATATTCTCGCCGGGGACAATTATGTAATCCTTTTCTCCTCCCGACAGCAAACTCCCAACCTCTGAGGAACTTACATTCACTGCAGCACCCCATTTTCCATTGGTGTAACTGTATTTGGCAAACCCGTTACCCTGAGGTTTCACATAAAATCCGCTCCCCTGCATAAAATTCATATCCCCATTCCCTTTAAGGGCAAGTTTCAGGAATACCCCCTGTTTTCCATCCTTAATTGCAATATACCAGTTGGTGGAGGTCTTAATCCAAATGGTGTATCTGTCGGGAAGAGAGGTGGCGGCTGTTTGCTGCAATTTCTCTGCTGCACTTAAATTTGTTGCCTCGGCTGCTACGCCACTCCCTTGTGGTGCTGCGGGTGCTGCAGAATACTCATTCAACTGGTTTATTCCCAAAAGGGTGATTGTAAAACCGTTCCCCTTATCTTCCAACATAAACCTGTGGTTGAAACCGTTTCTGGCCAGTATCCACTCAAATTTTTCCCCTTTAACCTCCTGTACCTGAACAGCTTCAGAGAGAGCAGCCGCAAAATCAAACAGGTTAAGTTTCTCTGTACTCATTCCTGTGGTTTTTCCCTCTTGAAACGGACGGAGTGGATTGGAAATTGAGCTTGCATAAGATTCAATATCCACTGCCGGAAAACGGCAGTTTACAACAAACATCCCCATAAGATCCACATCTTCACTTACATACTCTCCAGCTTGCGGAAGGCTTATGTAGCCGGTACCCAATTGTGAGAGGTAATGGTTCA
>JAZNUT010000031.1:0-116232 GCA_045592425.1 Candidatus Egerieisoma sp. | reverse complement strand
GATACCTGTTACATCTACCCATGCATCCTCTCCGTCAACGAAAAGGTCTGACACGGTAATGGTATCACCTAGCTGCAACTCTTTGTTGAAATCGTTTGCGAACTCAACAAGTTTGCGTTTAGGAGTGGTATTTGCCTTTTTGAAGTGACCCATAAGTGGGGCGCTGGTGTGTTTTTCTTTTTTCTCGTCATAGGCAAGCTGTACAGCGGCATAACCATCTGTTTCTTCTGTACGAATCTGCGTAACAACACACGGACCAGCCTCAATAACGGTGCAAGGGATGTTTTTGCCCTCTGCATCGAAAACGGAAGTCATTCCGATTTTTTTTCCAATTAATCCAGACATTGGTTTTAATTAGTTGTTTTTTAGTTAAACTTAAGTTGCATTGCCAGCGATTTTTTCAGTTCCATATTCCGCTTCTCAGCGCTGAGATTCAACTGGTTACAACTCCCTGCATATTTTGCGGGGCTGCAAATGTACAAATTATTTCCAAAATAGCAAAAAAATCTGCATCTTAACTTATTCTTTTAAAAGAACATATCGGATTCAAACCTCTCTCCCGACAACACTTTTCTACACAAAAATTGTTTAAGGGAGCATTCCCGATGCGAAAAAACTGTCGGGAAAAAGACACCTTTTTTATATATTTGCACATAATTTTTCAAAAACAAACACATTATGTCTGGATTTTTTGGTTGTGTATCCCGCAACGAGTGTGTGAATGAGGTCTTCTACGGTACAGATTACCACTCACACCTGGGAACCAAACGTGCCGGTATGGCATTCTACAATGGAAAGAAGTTTGTTCGTTCCATCCACTCACTGGAAAACGGATATTTTAGAAATAAATTTGAGGACGAACTCCCTAAGTTCGGAGAGTCAAATATGGGTATGGGTGTTATCTCTGATTGTGAGTCCCAGCCTATTACCATTACCTCCCATCTTGGAAGGTATGCAGTTGTAACTGTGGCGAGAATTGACAATATAGAGGAACTTGCCAAGGAACTGCTTGAAAAGAGACACCATTTTGCAGAGCTTTCAGACTCCACAATAAATGCAACGGAGCTTGTTGCAATACTTATTGCCCAAGGAAATACCCTTAAGGAGGGTATTGAACTTGTGCAGAAAAAAGTCAAAGGTTCCTGCTCTATGCTTATCCTTACAGACCATGCCATTTATGCGGCAAGGGACAAGTTCGGGCGTACCCCTATTGTAATAGGAAAGAATGACAAAGGGTATGTTTGTGCAAGCGAGAGTTCAAGCTTTGATAATCTTGGTTACAGCCACGTAAGGGATCTTGGTCCGGGTGAGGTTGTACAGATTACCGCAGACGGCATGAGGGTGGTTATCCCGCCACAAGAGCGTATGCAGATGTGTTCTTTCCTTTGGGTGTATTACGGTTATCCGAGTGCCAACTATGAGGGGATAAATGTTGAGGATTCACGTTACCGCAGCGGTGCTGCAATGGCCCGCAGGGATAAAGATGTGGATGCTGATTTTGCAGCAGGCATCCCTGATTCCGGTGTGGGACACGCCGTTGGTTATGTTAATGAGAAGGGAATCCCTTACAAGAGACCTTTTGTAAAATATACCCCTACCTGGCCACGCAGCTTCATGCCGCAGAACCAGAAGATGAGGGATCTTGTGGCTAAAATGAAGCTCCTTCCAAATGAGCAGTTCACAAGAGACCAGAAGATTGTCTTTATGGACGACAGTATTGTAAGGGGAACCCAGCTTAAGGACAATGTTGTAAAACTATATGACTCAGGGGTAAAAGAGGTACACATGAGAATTGCATGTCCTCCACTTATTTTCCCTTGTCCATTCCTCAATTTCTCAACCTCACGCAGCTCTTTTGACCTTTACGCAAGACGCATCATCAGAGACCTTGAGGGGACAGAGAATCTTCCCGACGAATTGCTGCAGGAGTATGCCAACCCGGACAGCGACAAGCACAAGGAGATGGTTGACACAATGCGCAGGCATCTGCAGCTTACCACCCTCAAGTTCCAGAGGATTGATGATCTTGTAGAGGCTATCGGATTACCTAAATGCAAACTTTGTACCCACTGCTGGGACAACAGCAGCTATTTGGAATAATAAAAGTATGAAAAAGTTCAGATTTACCCTTACATTGCTCTTGTCCCTTATTGTATCAAATCTTGTGGGACAGGAATATACAAGTCCGTTTACCCACTCCCTCCTGCAGGAGAAGGTGTATGACCTGATTGTTGGAGAATCGTCGGGAGACAGGGCTTATTATTACATAATGGACATTGCCCCTTATGAGAGGGACCGCAAAAGCGAGGATTATGCAGGGCTGTTCATGGAGTCAAGATATGTTGTGGACAAACTCAAGAGCTTTGGCTTTGCCGATGCCACAACTGAGCTTCTTGGAAAGAGCCAGACTTGGGACGGAGTGAGTGCTTCTGTTTGGGAGATTGCCCCAAACACCGCCAAACTTGCAGATTACAGGGATTTGGCTGCAATGCTTGGCCAGGGGAGCAAAAGTGCCCATGTTACTGCTGAGCTCGTTTGGGTAGGAAGAGGTTCCCAGGCAGAGATTGATGCTGCGGATCTTAAAGGAAAGATTGCAGTTACAGAGGCTTCTGCAGGAAGAGTTCACCCTTTGGCTGCCAAAGCTGGTGCTGTTGGTATAATTTCCTACTACTCTCCAAGACCGTTGGTTGATCCTATTCAGATTCCCAACAGCGGTATCAGAGGTAATGATGCTACTTTCTGTATCAACCTTACCCCACGGGACGGGCATGTACTTAGAGACAGACTTTTGAGCGGCGAAAAAATTACTGTAAAGGCAGACATTGAGACAACTGTAGAGGAGACAAATATTGAGGTTCCTACATGTGTGATTAAAGGCAGTGACGTGAACGCAGAGGAGATTATCCTTTCTGCCCACCTTTTTGAGGGGTATGTAAAACTTGGTGCAAATGACAACACATCCGGCTCTGCCGCTTTGCTTGAGGTTGCACGCACCCTCAACACCCTTATTGAGAACGGTCAGATAGCAAGGCCCAAACGCTCCATCAGATTCATATGGGTTCCTGAGTTCCAGGGCTCAATTCCATGGGCCCAACAGCACAAGGATATTTTGAGCAGAACCTTGTGCAACATAAACTTGGATATGGTTGGTTTGTGGTTGAGCAAAAGCCAGTCTTTCTACTGTCTTCACAGAACCACTATGGGTAATCCTCACTACCTGAATGATGTTGCAGAGAGCTTCTACCATTATGTTGGTGCTACCAACAAGGGATTTGTGGCAACAGGTATGGGAAGACCGGATGCTCTCAAACCGGTATATAGTGTAACCGGCTCCAGAGATCCTTTCTATTACTCCATAAATGCCCACTACGGTGCCTCAGACCATGAGGTGTTCAGCGACTGGGGTGTGCAGGCTCCCGGAGTGATTATGATTACATGGCCAGACAATTATTACCATACATCGGGAGACCGTCCTGAGATTTGTGATCCAACCCAGCTCCACAGAGCCATTGTAATTGCCGCTGCCTCTGCTTACACTATTGCAAGTGCAGACCAGCAGGAGGCACTTAAGATTGCCGGAGAGGTTGCTGCAAACAGTGCAAAAAGGATGTCTGTTAAAATGAAACAGGATCTTGCCGCTTTGGCCAATGCTTCTGCTGCAGATTTTGCCGCTTTGTACAGAGCTGCAAAATTCCATCAGGATGCAATGCTCAACAATGAGGTTGCAACCCTTGCCACCGTCGTAGAACTTGCCCCTGCCTCTACCCAACTTAAAGAGGTTGTAGGTGCAATGCAGGAGAGTGTCAAAGCTGTCTGGAATACAAATTGCAAGAGTATTGATGCGGCTATGAAAGCCAAAGCTGCTGCCCTTGGAGTTGCTCCGTTTAAAGGCATTACCCTTACTGCAGCGGAAAAAGCTGCTTCAAAGGTATATCCTAAGAGCACCGCCAAAGTTAAGGAGTACGGTTATGGCGTATTGCGTACCATCCCTGCCGAACTTTTGGCAAAATACGGCTTTGACAAGCGTGGTGCCGTTAAAAACAGCGGTGAAATTGCCAAACTCACCACCACCGGAACCAACAGCCTGCTTGACATCAAGAAAATGCTTGACGCACAGTTCCCAACCACAGACTCGCTTGAGACTATAACAAAATATGTGGAGATGCTTAAAGAGGCTGGGCTGGTTACTTATTAAAATGAGCAAGTTATACAAAAGGACAACGTAACTTTACTTGGCAACGGCACGCTTATAAGTATCCGAGTAGCCTGGGAACATAGGCTGCGGAGGTACTCTGTCCGAGTGGCCGTTGTTCTTGAAGGAGCCATCGGGATTCTGGTGCTTGGTGTTGCCGTCTATGAATTTAACAAGAAGGTATTCGTCCAGTGCTTTCCATTTTGCAAAGAGGGCATCTGCCTGTGAAACCGAAAACTCTGTAAGGTATTTCTGTACGGCCTTACCGGGTTTCAGCTGCAGAGCGGCAGCATCTGCTGCGGCCACCGCCTCCATCATGGCTATCTCGTGGGCATCCACGTTTTCACGAACCTCCTTGCCTATGTGGTTGTAACGCAAATAGGCAAATTGTGCTATACGGTTCTGCATCCAGAACATGGAGGTTGGAGAGTACTCCAACATACTGCCGTTACCCAGAGCATAATGCTCTGAAATTCCATTTATGCACGCATAGAAAGGTGATAGCGGAGAGGTTCCGGCATCATCCACTGCAAACCAGAACAGGCCGCCAATCTCATCGGGCAACCAGCTGCGGCACTGTCCTACAAACCAGAAACCGGTCTGCTGGGTGGCAATTGCACGCTCGTTATAACCTTTTTTGCCATCTATCTCAAATGAGGAAGGTCTCCAGCGGTAAGGCAACTCATTGCCACCGGCAGCAATTCCAACAGTCATATCAAACTCGGTACCCTCGTAGTGGTCGCGCATCATATCTGCCACATCCTTTACAGAGAGTTTCTCCTTTGCTTTTACATACAAAGGCATACGGTTTTTAGGGTTGTCCCCACGCGCAAAATCCAGGTATTTGCTCATATCCTCATCGCCGTGTTTGTTAAAGAAGCTCCAAACACGGGCTTCACACGCTCTCATCCCTGAAAAATCAAGTGGGCCGTATGTATCGGCAAAACTGAAATCACTCCCATCCCCCTCGTACAGGCCGCACTCTCTGGCGTGCTCCACCACATCCTTAGCATAAAGGCAGTTCTGCGGGTCATTCTTTGGGAAAGTGGTTATTCTGGCACAGTTGGCATGGGCTGAGATATAACCGTCGGGAATACGGATTGCAACCCAAACTGCCCCTTTGTTGAGGTTTTTCCCATTTTCATATTTTGGTTTGCGGGCAATAATGTCCATAAACCACACCTCATTCTTATCTGCAAAAGAGATTGACTCTCCGCTTGAGGCATACCCGTACTCATCTGCAAGGGTTGTAAAAATCTCTATTGCCTCGCGGGCAGTTTTGGCCCTCTGCAAGGTGATGTAAATGAGGGAGCCATAATCCAGCACAGCAGTGGTATCCATGAACTCAGCCCTTCCACCCCAAGTAGATTCTCCAATGAGTACCTGATACTCATTCATATTCCCGATAACATTATAGGTATAGGGAACCTGAGGAATATATCCCAGGAATCTCTCCTTTCCCCACTCCCTAATCTGGATCATTTCTCCCGCCTTATGGAACCCACGAGGCATATAAACCAATGTGCCGTAACGGGTGTGTGAATCTGCCGCATAACTCACCATTACAGAGCCATCCTTACTGGCCCCTTTTGAGACAAGCAGGTTTGTACAGGCAAAAGAATATACGGTAAGCCCCAACAGGCACAATACAAATAACAGTTTTTTCATAAGCCAATCAGATTTATTGTAAAAACAAAGATAGAAATTTAATAAATTTGTAGAGGAATAAACACTTAAACTATTTTAATATGCGCATTTCTAAATTCTTCCTGGCCATAGCAGCTTCTGTTATGATGCTTGCCTCTTGCGCTCCATCTGTGGAGCAGCGCACAGACGAGGCTATCAACGCCGTACTTAATGAATTTCAGGCTGTAGGTATTGCTGCAGCAGTGGTTAAGGACAGCAAGATTGTTTATAACAAGTCGTTTGGCTACAAGGATCTGGCTACCCAGACACCGCTTGGTAATGACGACATTATGAGAATTGCATCAATCTCAAAATCATTTACTGCAACCTCTTTGATGCAGCTTGTTGAGAAAGGGATAATTTCGTTGGATGACGACGTAAGCGATCTTATTGGCTTTAAGGTAAGAAATCCTCGTTTCCCCGATACCCCAATTACATTAAGGATGATCCTTTCACATACTGCCAGTATAAATGACAACGGGGAAAACTACCTGTCATTGGACCACATTAATCCTAACGTTAGCGGAGATTGTGCAGATGCCTATTATACCTATGGTCCGGGCGAAGAATACAACTACTCCAACTTGGGTGTAAACCTTGCAGGCACCATCCTTGAGAAAGTTTCAGGGGTAAGATTCGACGACTATGTGAGGGAGAATGTAATCTGGAAACTCGGCCTTTACGGCGGACACAACATTGATTCTTTGGATGCAGGCAAATTTGCATGGATTTACTCACGCGAGGATGGTGAGTATGTAAAATCTGAAGGTGCATACAGAAGCCGTGCAGCTGAGATGCCTGACTACAAGTTCGGATACTCTGCCCCTATCTTCTCACCTACAGGTGGTGTAAAGATCTCGGCAAAAGATCTTGCAAAATATATGATGATGCACATGAACTACGGTGAGCTTGACGGCACACGTATTATATCCCAAGAGAGTTCAAAAGCTATGCAGACCCCTGTTGCCATCACCAAAGAGGGTAGCGTAAACCACTACGGCCTTTGCCTTACTGAGTTCCCGGATTATCTGGAGGATTACAACACCCCTGGCAATTATCCTGTAGGTCACACTGGAGGTGCTTACGGTCTTAACAGCATTATGATTTGGAGTCCTGCAGACGGTTGGGGTATTGTAGCCATGACCAACGGTTACACCTCTGTTAAAGGCAAGAGCTTCCTTAAGACTCTTACCAGAGCCATCTACAACGCTCAGATTAAAGAATAAACCAATAAATATCCACTATGCGTATTCCTAAAGTTCTGGTTGCCGTAGTGGTTGCCTTTATGATGTTTGCCTGCTGCTCTCCAAATAGGGAGCAGCGGACAGACCAGGTACTTGATGCCATTCTTTCCAAAGGGTGGTAAAGCTGAATGATACCCCATCAAACAGCCCTTTGTCTGTGAGCTTGAGATCCGGGATTACCGGAAGGGCCATAAACGCCAGGGTCATGAATGGGGCTTTGAACGGGCACCCTATCCGGGAGGCCATCTTCTTTAGAGCAATATGTTTCTGTGCCACCTCATCCGGGCCAAGCAATGTCATCAGACCCGCTACCGGAAGAGGGAGGCTCTCTATATGTTCCCCATCGCACACAGCTATTCCCCCCTTCTCTTTTACAAGACAATTTATAGCCTTTGCCAAATCCTCATCATTGCCACCAACTGCTATTATATTGTGGGAATCGTGGGCAATGGTTGAGGCAAGTGCCCCTTGCAGCTTCCCAAACCCCTTAATGTATGCCACCTGCGGAACAGATTCTGTATAGCGGTTATAAGCCACAATCTTGGCTATACCCGCCGCAACATCAGTTGACACATTCCCATTCTCATCCCGCTTTGCCTCCACAAAATCCACACCTGTAAGGAGAGAACCCTCAGTAGCTATAATCACCTTAAGTTCCCCTGGTTGCCACTTCAGTTGCAATGCCTCTGGGGAAATCTCCCTGGCATTGAAAACATTCAGCACCTGGTGCCCATCACTTCTCTTCCCGACAAATTCTCCTTTTACCCCATCCTCTGCATTATAAACCTCAACCCCCTGAATGTAAGTGGAGAGGATATTGAAATCCTGCAGATTATCTACAATTATAAAATCTGCACTATCCCTCTCCTGCAGCAGGCCGCTCTTAAGGTTATAATGTTTTACCGGAGTGACCGATGCACTCTCCAAAGTCTCCCACAAAGGCATCCCCTTTGCTATGGCACGCTTTACCATGCCGTTGATATATCCTATAGAATGGACATCGTCGGGATACATATCATCTGAACAGAACATAATCTGGCCCGGATATTCTGCAATAAGAGGGTAAAGGGCCTCAAAGTCACATGCCGCACTCCCTTCCCTGATGATTACCTTCATCCCAAGGGCAAGTTTCTCCCTAGCCTCCTGCAATGTTGCGCACTCGTGGTCTGTGGTTATCCCAGCACTTATATATTTCTGCAACATCTCCCCCGTTGTCTTTGGGGCATGGCCGTCAATGGGTTTCCTTGCGTCCTTTGCCGCCTGGAGTTTGGCTGCCACCTGGGGATCACCATAAACCACCCCGGGAACATTCATCATCTCTGCAAGTGCCACCACCTCCTCCTTTTGGAGCATTGTCTCCACCTCCTGCGGACCAAGCACCGCACCGGCTGTCTCAAACGGCGTTGAAGGAACACATGACGGAGCTGCAAAACTGAAATTGAACCTTACATTTTTTCCGTTTCCTATCATAAAATCCACACCAGCGGTGCCCAACACATTTGCAATCTCATGCGGATCACATACTGCTCCCACAACCCCATTGGCCACCGCCATACGGGCATAATTCTGCGGCACCATAAGGGTACTCTCAATATGGATATGCGAATCTGTAAAACCGGGGAGGATAAAAGGCAAATCCTCTCTTGGAACATACTGGCCCTTACCTGACACATGCCGGCCACTTTTTGACACATGCTGACCTCCCTGCACGCAATCTGTCTCCTCAATTGCAGCAATCCTTCCATTGCTCACCGTAACCTTCCCAGAGAAAATTTTTCTGGCAATCACATCAACTATGTTTCCGTAAAGTATCTTTTCTGTCCCCATCATATTCTTGAATTTTATGATTATCACCTCAAATCCTTTTCTTGTCCCATCTGGCGAACTTCATATATATAAGGCAAAGGATTCCCAGAAGTGCGCCATAAAGTATTTCTGCAGTCCAGACCAGTTCCACCCTTGTGGTAAAGTGTGTCATAAGCCATATGAAAAGGACATAAAACACCAGAACCGAAGTCTCAAGGCACAATGCAGCAGAGGTGTTTCCTGTGCCGGAAACCGCCTCAAAATAAGCATTGCCAAATCCCTGGAAAAAGGTTCCTGCACATACTACCAGAATTGAAGGGACAACCAGCTGTGCAAAATTGGGATCGTCTGTGTAAATGCCTGCAATCTGTACCGGGAAAATGGCAGCCAATACAACAATCACCATTGTACTCAAAAGACAATTCTTCAGCACCTTGTTTATTGTAGGGAAAACCTGCCCGGTTTCCCCCTCTCCCAGAATTCTGCTCACCAGTGTATTGGTTGTGGTTGAAAACGCAAAACACGGGGTGATGAGAATCAGATAGACACTCCTTGTTACAGACGATATTCCGGCCGCGGTCTCTCCCATTTTCTCAATAAGGACAAAAAAGATGAACCAGACACTGAACGAAAAAAGCTTCTGCACCATTGTAGGGGTAGATACCCTCAATATCCTCCCCATAAGTTCAGACTCCAGCGCATAAATTTTAAACATACCAAAATTCCTCTTTCTCAGTGCTACATAACTGTACAGCGTAAAGAACAGGAATGCCGAAATCTCAGCGCACAATGACGCCAATGCCGCTCCTCCAATTCCCATCTGCGGGAAGCCACAGTTGCCGAATATCAGACAATAATCCAACAGGATATTCACAACTGCCATTAGAATTGTGGAATATGTAATGACTTTGGTATTGGATATTCCCACATACAAAGCCCTGTACAAGTAGTTGAAACACACAAACACAATTCCCCACTGACGGTACTTTATATACTCAATTGAAGCTTCATAAATACCTTGAGAATCTATCAGCCACAGCAGAAGATGGTCTGAGAAGAAATACAACACAGAAAACAACAGCAAACCCAATACCAGCACAAAAAGGGAACCATGTTCAAAGATGATACCTATTCTGCCATAATTCCTCTCTCCAAAACGGCGTGCTACAATAATTTGGATTCCAATGGCAAATCCGGCCGCCACTGTGGTAAAAAGAAGGTAAAAAAGTCCGGCAAGCATAGCCGCCCCCAAAGCTATCACCCCCAAATGCCCCAAAAAGGCAGTATCAGTAAAATTAATGATGGTCTGGGCCAGATTGCCCAACATAATGGGCAACGCAATGCCCCAAATCTCTCTATTGGTAATTTTTGCTTTCATACCATAATTGTATATAAACCTCTCCCCTCTACCGTTGTTATACAAGTGAAATAGTTTTTTTACTGACGCTCAAGCTGAGCGCAGAGCAAAGCTTGCTTTTGCTATGCCGAGGCGCGAAGGAAGAAAAAGCGTAGCTTTAACATAGGTTAAGTCGGGCAACCCTGCAGCTTCGGGATGAGGTTGTGGTGTTTTTTTATAGCCCGCTAAAGTCTGTTTATCTCCCTCTGCAGCAACTCCAGAAACATGGCTCCGTGTCCGCCATCCATCTGGGAGTGGTGGAACTGGAAGGAGATTGGGAGTGTTGTCCTGAACCACCCCTTGCGGTATTTGCCCCACATAACCATTGGGTTACAGAACTTGTCTGTATATTGGTTCACAATGCAGTCGAGCTCTGTCTGCACCATTGCAGAAGTCCCCACAATCATATAATCCTCCAGAAATGTGCTCCGGCACTCCGCCGAGGTCTGCGCTGTAAGAGTGTGATATGCCTCCATGAACTTTGTCTTATCCCCGGCAAACGGGATGTCGCACGAATTGATTCCCCCTTTGCTGTTGTTTACAATTACATTTATTGCAATGCTGTCAAACTTGTACAGTTTGTCTTTGTCGGGAAGAAGATAGAACTCCTCCATTTGGGTTGCGGCCTTTCCAATGCACCAGCAGAGGAGAGCATTGAATTTCACTCCCTGCTTCCGGCTTGCCTTAAGCAGTTGGCTCACATCAAAGGTTTTGGTAAGGGTAACCATTGGCATAGGGGAGGTCATCCACATCTGGAACGCCTCCGCCCTGGTTGTCTCTTTGGGGTTTACTTCTGTTCTCATACTCCAAAATTAACAAAAAAAACTTATGCACCACTTCCACTCAAGACAGTGTCGCAGACAATCAAGGCAGTGGAACACAAAATCAAGACAGTGGCGCAAACAATCAAGACAGTGGCGCACACAATCCCCTCCCTACACACCTACAAGCTACAATCCGTGTGCTACCCGTAAAGAAATGCTATGAGTGGTGCACAAAAACGCCCCTGAGAGCCCTCCGGCACAACTTCAGCGCGCCACTGTCTTGTGGAACCATCCGCATTCACTCACCTGCACAACATAGCGCATCCATACACCTGCACAGCCTCCCGCATCCGCCCGCCCCGCACAATAAAACACAAAAAAGGTGGACACAAAGGCCACTTCCATATCTTACTCCCGACAGAACATTGGGAATAAAAAGCCTCCCCACCATCAGGCGAAGAGGCTTTATACAATAATTTTTTCTAAGAATCAATTATTTGCTCAATGCAGTAGCAACATCCACAGCAACAGCAACAGTAGCACCTACCATTGGGTTGTTACCGATGCCAAGGAAGCCCATCATCTCAACGTGAGCAGGAACTGATGAAGAACCAGCGAACTGAGCGTCTGAGTGCATACGGCCCATTGTGTCGGTCATACCGTATGATGCAGGACCTGCAGCCATGTTGTCTGGGTGAAGGGTTCTACCTGTACCGCCACCTGAAGCAACTGAGAAATATTTCTTGCCAAGCTCCATGCACTCTTTTTTGTAAGTACCTGCAACTGGGTGCTGGAAGCGGGTTGGGTTGGTTGAGTTACCTGTAATTGATACGTCAACGCCCTCAAGGTGCATGATAGCTACACCCTCACGTACGTCGTCTGCACCGTAGCAGTTAACTTTTGCGCGTGGGCCGTCTGAGTAAGCAATTTTGTTTACTACTTTAACCTCACCTGTAGCGTAGTCAAACTCAGTCTGGCAGTATGTAAAGCCGTTGATTCTTGAGATGATCATTGCAGCGTCTTTACCCAAACCGTTAAGGATACAACGTAGAGGCTCTTTTCTTACTTTGTCAGCTTTAGCTGCAATTTTGATTGCACCCTCAGCTGCAGCGAATGACTCGTGACCAGCCAAGAAAGCGAAACATTTTGTCTCCTCTCTTAGAAGGCGGGCTGCAAGGTTACCGTGGCCGATACCTACTTTACGGTCGTCAGCTACTGAACCTGGAACGCAGAATGACTGCAAACCAATACCGATTGCCTCAGCAGCGTCAGCAGCGTTTGAGCAACCTTTCTTAAGTGCGATTGCAGCACCTACAACGTATGCCCATTTAGCGTTCTCAAAACAGATTGGCTGAGTCTCCTCGCAAGTTTTGTATGGATCCAAGCCATACTGCTCGCAGATCTCGTTAGCCTCCTCTATGCTTTTAATACCGTTTGCGTTCAATGCAGCAAGAATCTGCGGCATTCTACGGTCTTGACTCTCAAATTTTACTTCTCTAATAGCCATTTTCTTTCCTCCTTATTCGTTACGTGGGTCAATGTGTTTTACAGCACCTTGCTCAGCAGAGAAACGGCCGTAAGTACCGGTTACTTTCTTCAAAGCCTCGTTAGCGTCAGTACCTTTCTTAATCTCCTCCATGAATTTGCCCATATGAACAAACTCGTAGCCAATTACCTGGTCATCTTTGTCAAGAGCCATTCTTGTACAGTAGCCCTCAGCCATCTCAAGGTATCTTACACCTTTAGCGTTGGTTGAGAACATTGTACCAACCTGGCTTCTAAGACCTTTACCCAAGTCCTCAAGACCTGCACCAATCTGAAGGCCACCCTCAGAGAATGCAGACTGAGTACGTCCGTAAACGATCTGTAGGAAAAGCTCTCTCATTGCAGTGTTGATTGCATCACAAACAAGGTCTGTGTTCAAAGCCTCAAGAAGAGTCTTGCCAGCAAGAATCTCTGCAGCCATAGCAGCTGAGTGAGTCATACCTGAACAACCGATAGTCTCAATCAATGCCTCCTGAATGATACCCTCTTTAACGTTAAGGGTAAGTTTGCATGCACCCTGCTGTGGAGCACACCAGCCAATACCGTGAGTAAGACCAGAAATGTCTTTAATCTCTTTGCTTCTCACCCATTTTCCCTCTTCAGGAATAGGTGCTGGTCCATGGTTAGGACCTTTTTTTACAACACACATGTGTTGAACCTCGTGAGTATAAGTCATACTTTTAATATGTGTTTATAGTTAACAATTCTTTTGTGAATTTGCAAATATAGTGTATTTTTACCAACCAAAGGAATTTGAGAGTAAAAATAAATTAAATAAAGATTTATGAAACGATTAACACTAACTCTTGCACTAATTACAGTTGCATTGGTATCGTTTGCACAGAAGCCCGCAATGGACCACTCTGTGTATGATTCATGGAAGAGTCTCAAGACTATCCAGGTACCACAAAACTCAGATATTCTCCTATATACCATTACCCCCGGGGAGGGTGATGCCACATTGGTGATTGAGAATCTCAGAAATGGGGAAAAAATAGAGGTTCCACGTGCCACCCGCACAAAAGTGAGCCAGGACGGCAGCAAACTTGTTGCTGTAATCAAACCTCTTTTCAGCCAGACAAGGGATGCAAAAATAAAGAAAGCCAAGAAAGATGATATGCCAAAAGATTCCTTGGCAATTATAGATCTTGCAACAGGGGACATCAAGAAATTTGCAAACTACAAATCTCATAATACTCCCGACAAATTATCTTCATTCATAGCCTTTGAGCTTTCCCCTGCAAAGGAGAAACCTGCTCCAAAAGGAGAGAAACCTGCGGCAAAAGAGGAGAAACCAGAGGGCAAGGATGCAAAAAAACCTGCAAAGAAAGAGGAGGTTAAGGAGCTGTTTGTAATGAACATTACAACCGGCAAGATTGACACCCTTAAAAATGTTGCATCATACAAGTTCAACAAGGAGGGAGACCTTATGGCATATGTTGTTGAGCCGGGCAAGAAAGACTCAACAGGCAAAGCTGCCCTTATGCTTTACACCACAGCTACAGGCCAGAGCAAGGAGGTGCTTGCTGGCCCTAAAGGGTCAAAGATAAAACTTCCTGAGTTCAGCAAGGTTGGTACAATGGCATTCTATGCAAATACAGATACCACCAAGGCTGCCAGGAAAGATGTGGAGATTTACCTTTACAATATTTTGTCGGGAGACTTGAAGGTTGCTGCAAACAACAAGATGGAGGGGCTTGCACAGGGTTGGATTGTGAGCGAAAATGGTGCTTTGAGCTTCAGCGAGGATGGCGGCAGACTATTCTTTGGAACTGCTCCAAAGCCTCTTGAGAAAGATACCACTTTGGTTGAGTTTGAGCAGCCACAGCTTGACATCTGGTCTTGGCATGATGATTATTTGCAGCCTGTACAGTTGTTGAGAAGGGCAAGAGACCTTAAACAGAGCTATACTGCATATATCAACACTTCACTTGCAGAGAATTTTGTACAGTTGGGAGACATTGATGTCCCTAATGTGAATGTTCCGGCAAAGAAGATGGCAGACTGGGTCCTTATAGGAAATGACAAGGCGTACAGAGTTCAGAGCCAGTGGGATTACAGCCGTTATACAGATGTTTACCTTGTAAATGTAAAGGACGGTTCAAGAAAACTTGTTAAAGAGAAGGCATGTTTTGGCGCAATGAGCGTATCCCCTAACGGTGAGTGGGTTATAGTTTATGACAAACTTGCCAAAGCCTGGTTCCAATATACCATTGCCACAGGTGAGTTCAAAGATCTTACCAGCACCCTTGGGGTGGCATTCCATGATGAGGACCATGACACTCCAAGCCTTCCTGGCGCTTATGGACAGGCTGTATGGTTCAAGGACAACAGCGCATTTGTAATCAATGACAGATTTGATTACTGGCAGTTCGACCCTAAAGGGGTTGCCGCTCCTAAAATGCTTACAGACAATTATGGACGCAACAACAATACCCGTCTATCTATTGTAAAACTTATTGAGGATCCTGATGCGGAGGCTATCCCTATGTTCCGTGGAGCAGGAGAGTTAAACAGCAAGGAGCCGCTTTACTTTACAACCTTCAACTTCAAGACCAAAGAGACCGGACTTGCCGTTAAGGACATTACCAAAAAGAAAGCAGCTGTAACAAAACTTGTTGAGGGACCTTACACATACGCAAACTTTGCTTATTCAAAACCTGGCAAAGGGAAGAAAGGCATCTACGTTTATGCAAGAGGCAACTTTGAGGATGGCAACAACCTGTTCCTAACTGCAGACAACTTCAAGACCCAGAAACAGATTACAGATATCAATCCTCAGCAAAAAGATTACAACTGGGGTACAGTTGAGCTTGTAAACTGGCAGACAGCAGATGACATCTATTGTGAGGGTATGTTGTTCAAGCCTGAGGATTTTGACGCTTCAAAGAAATATCCTGTAATGATCTATTTCTACGAGAAGAACTCGGAGACTTTGTACAATCCTCGCAACCCTGCTCCAAGCCGTTCAATCATCAACATTCCGTTCTTTGTGAGCAACGGTTATGTGGTGTTTGTTCCGGATATCTATTACAAGGACGGTCACCCTGGTCAGAGCGCAATGCGTTCAATAATGCCAGGTGTTGAGATGTTGGAGAAAACCTACCCTTGGATTGACGGAGAGAACATGGCTATCCAGGGCCAGAGCTGGGGCGGATATCAGGTTGCGTATATGATTACCCAGACAGACAAGTTCAAGGCTGCCGGTGCGGGTGCTCCTGTTTCCAACATGACAAGTGCATACGGCGGTATCCGTTGGGGCAGCGGTATCACCCGTCAGGTACAGTATGAGCAGGGCCAGAGCCGTATAGGCAAAGACTTGTGGAGCGGATATGACCTTTACTATGAGAACTCCCCTCTATTCTTTGTACCTAATGTAAAGACCCCTGTCCTTATCATGCACAACGACAAAGACGGTGCTGTTCCATGGTATCAGGGCATTGAGTTCTTTACCGCTTTGCGCCGTTGCGGCAAAATTGCATGGCTGCTCCAGTACAATGACGAGGAGCACAACCTTGTTGAGAGAAAGAACACCAAAGACTTGAGTATAAGACTTTCGCAGTTCTTTGACCATTATCTTAAGGGTGCCCCTATGCCAAAATGGATGAAATACGGCCGCCCTGCAACCCAGAAAGGATTTGACCTTGGATACGACCTTGTAGATTAAAAACTATTTATAAATATGAAGAAACATTTAATACCAGTTATGATTATGGCAGCTGCCCTTTGCGGTTGTGGCGGATCAGATACCACAGAGCCAATAATTACCAAAACCGACATTAAAGTTGAGAATGGCCATTTTACCCCGGAGATTATGCACCAATTGGGTAAAGTTGGAGACCCACAGCTTTCTCCCGACGGATCAAAAATCCTATACGGAGTGACATACACCAGCATTGAGCAGAATAAAGGGAACAGGGAGCTTTACCTGATGAACCTCGACGGCTCAAATAATGTAAAACTTACCAATACCCCTAAGAGCGAGTCAAATGCCCGCTGGATAAACGACTCACAGATCATCTACATGAGAGGGGGCAAACTTTACACCGCCACCCTTAACGGCACAACCCCTACTGCCGAGGCAGAGGTTGCCGGAGGTGAGGGGATGGAGGGCTTTGAGCTTTCTCCTGCTGGTGACAAGATTATGTTTGTAAAGAGTGTGAAGGCTGCTGTAAAACCTACAGACATGTACCCAGACCTTGACAAATCGTCGGCGAGGACATATACAGACCTTATGTACCGTCACTGGGACCACTTTGTAGAGGAGGTTCCTCACACTTACATTGCTGATTTCACAGGTTCCCAGGTTGGTGCTGCCACAGATATACTTGCCGGTGACACTGCCAATCCTGAGAGCGAGGGGAAACTTTTTGAGCTTCCAACATTGCCATTCGGTGGTCTTGAGCAGCTTTCATGGAGCCCTGACGGCAAATACATTGCCTACTCTTGCAGAAAATTGGCGGGCAGGGATTATGCTTTCTCTACAAATACAGACATCTATCTTTATAATGTAGAGACCGGCGCTACCCAGAACCTTACTGCAGGGATGATGGGTTATGATACAGCCCCTATGTTCTCTCCAGACGGAAAACAGCTTGCATTCTTGAGCATGGAGAGAAACGGTTATGAGGCAGACAAGAACAGATTGTTTGTAGTTGATATGGACAAGGTTCTTGCAAATCTTGGCAGCAAGGATTTCCGTCCTTTCATGAAAGAACTTACCACAGACTACAAATACAATGTTGATGGTATTGCATGGGCACCAAAATCAGACAAGATTTATTTCAATTCTTGTGTAAATGCCCTTACAGCACTATTTACAGTTGATGTAAACAAAGTGGTTGGTTTGCCAATTGAGGATAACGAGGCTACAGGTTCACTTCCTGTTTCTTACGGCAACGGCATTAGAAGAATCACCTCTTCCGAGGCTCTATACGACTTTGGCACCCCATCTCTTGTTGCAAATGAGATTGGTGAGGTTACCCAGATTATCACTACCAACACTTGTATGATGCGTCCTGCAGAGATTGTTACCGTAAACCCTGTCACTGGTGAGTTCAAGGAGCTTACAGCAGAGAACAAGGCTACTTTGGAGAAATTGGACGAGCCACTTATGGAGCAGAGATGGATGACAACCGTAGATGGCAAGAAGATGCATACATGGATTCTTTATCCTCCTCATTTTGACAAAACCAAAAAGTATCCTGCTATCCTCATGTGTTTGGGCGGCCCTCAGGGTACCATCAGCCAGGGATTCTCTACAAGATGGAACTACAGACTTATGGCCCAGCAGGGCTACATTGTAATCCTTCCTAATAGAAGGGGTACAACTGCATTCGGACAGCCTTGGTGCGAGCAGATATCGGGAGACTACATTGGCTTGAACATGCAGGATTACTTTACTGCCGTTGACAACATGAAGAAAGAGCCTTATGTTGGCAAGGTTGCCGCTACAGGTGCAAGCTACGGCGGATACTCTGTATATTATCTTGCCGGTATCCACCAGAACAGATTCTCTGCCCTTATTGCACATGCAGGAATCTTCAACCAGGAGCATATGTATATGATGACAGAGGAGATGTGGTTCCCAACATGGGATAACGGAGGTGCTCCATGGGACAACAACCCTACAGCAAAACGCCACTACTCAAACTCACCTCATACCCTTATCAAGAACTGGAACACCCCTATCCTCGTTATCCATGGTGAGATGGACTACCGTGTTCCTGTAGATCAGGGAATGGCTGCATTCAACGCTGCACGCATGATGGGTGTAGAGAGCAAGCTTGTATTGTTCCCAGAGGAGAATCACTGGATTCTTAAACCTCAGAACTCTGTTCACTGGAACAGGGAGTTCTTTGGCTGGTTAGACAAATATTGCAAATGAGAAGACTGATATTATTCACATTAGCGGTTATATGCACTAAAAGCCTGTTTTCACAAGAACAGGCTTTTAGCATAACTGCATGCCCTGCAGAGGATACCCGCAGCGGTATGAACATAAGCTGGGCAACGGACAAACAGATTGGCAAAGCTTTGCTTGAGGTTGCAAAAGCCTCAGATGCCAACTGGAAGAGGAAGATGGCAATAGATGTTGAGGGGAGGCTTTGCCTTACTTACGACAGCGTCTATTCCAAAAGAGCAAACGGCGAGAACTACTATGAGGATGCCAAGCTAAACAAATATGCGGCCACCCTGCAAGGGCTTAAAAAGAATACCATGTACAAATACAGGGTAATTGCAGAGGGGGATACAAGCAGCGTGCACTATTTCAAAACCGGCGGCAAAAAAAGCTGGAATGCATGCATAATCTCAGATTTTCATGTCTATTCGCCACTTTATGGCCGTACCAAAGCTGCAATGGAGATGATTGGGAAAGTGGAAGAGTTTGGAAAACCGTTTGAGTGGATCCTCCACCTTGGAGACATTACCGCATGGGGTGGAAGCTACTCTTTCTGGAAAAACCTTTATACTGAGAAGCCGTTCCAGAAATATATGTGGGCAGGTGTAAACGGCAACCACGACAACATGACCCGCACCAATAAGGGAAATACCAACAAGTTCTTCAGGGATGCCGCCGCATACCCGCACAACGGATACGGGGATGAGATGGGGGTATGCTACTGGTTCAAGTATGGGGATGTCCTCTTTATTATGCTCAACAACGAGGGGATGAAATCCCCAGAAGCCCTTGCCGAAGCACAGGAGTGGGTAAAAAAGGTTGTAGAGGAGAATCCTGCCAGATTCAGGGTAGTGTGCGAGCATTACCAGTGGTTCTATGGAGAGAGTGGGAAAAGCTCACAATACTCCCGATGGTCTGAACTCTTTGACCAGCTTGGAATTGACCTTGCCCTTGCCGGGAACAACCACATTTATGTGAGTACACATCCGCTATATGGAGGAAAGGTTGTTGGACCGGGGAAAGGGACTGTATATGTACAGACAACCTCATCCGACAATGAGAGGGGTGTTGCAGTTGATCTTGACAAACCTCTTGAGTACAACGGTGACAAAATCAAATTCCGCTGGAGTGAAGGTGGTAAGACAGTGAGTGCCATGTATATGAGCGTGACAAAAAAGAAAATGGTCCTCACGCTGTTGGATAGGGAAGGAAATATTCTTGATATAACAGAAATAAAGGCAGCCCGTTAGAGCTGCCTTTATTTCTTATCGGGAAGAGAATTATTTTACCATTCCTAATTTCTTTAGAAGAGCATCTGGCTCAGGGTCCCTTCCACGGAAGTTTCTGTAGATAACATCCGCATCCTCAATGCTGCCTCTTGAGAGAATCTCCTTGCGGAATTTCTCGGCAGTCTCTTTGTTGAAGATACCTGTCTCTTTAAATACCTGGAAAGCGTCTGCCTCAAGAACCTCTGCCCATTTGTATGAGTAGTAACCTGCTGCATATCCGCCGCCAAAGATATGGCCGAACGATGGTGAGAATGCTGTGCCAGGAACATCAGGCATAAGGGCGCACTCTTTAACCGCCTCTTTCTCAAACTCAGCCACACTCTTTGCAGGAACCTCTGTAAGGGTATGCCAAGCCATATCATCAATACCAAACTGCAACTGTCTTACACTTGAGTAACCGCTGTTGTAGTTCTTTGACTCAATAATCTTGTCTATAAGCTCCTGTGGAATAACCTCACCTGTCTTGTAGTGTTTTGCAAATGAAGCAAGGTACTCTTTCTCTGTTGCCCAGTTCTCCATAATCTGAGAAGGGAGCTCCACAAAGTCTCTTGCAACATTTGTTCCTGTAAGTGAGCCGTATTTACCCTCTGCAAGGATACCGTGCAAAGCGTGTCCGAACTCATGTAGGAAAGTGGTAACCTCATAGAAAGTAAGGAGTGAAGGCTCTGTCTCGGTTGGTTTTGTAAAGTTGCACACAATTGAAACATGAGGTCTCTTCTCCTCTTTGCCATCTTTTGTAAAGCTCTGCTCACGGAAAGAGGTCATCCACGCACCACCTCTCTTGCTCTCTCTTGGGAAAAAGTCTGCATAGAACAATGCCATGTGTCTGCCGTTTGCATCTGTCACATCATAAACAGTAACATCAGGATGATAACCCGGAATATCTTTTGCCTCTGTAAAGTTAAGGCCGTAAAGTGTATTTGCAAGGTTGAATACAGCCTCTTTCACATTCTCAAGTTTGAAGTAAGGTTTCAACACCTCATCGTTCAAAGAGTATTTCTCTTTTTTAAGTTTCTCTGAATAGTATGAGAAGTCCCAAGGCATAAGCTCACCCTTGAATCCGTCATTTGCTTTTGCATAATCTGCAACTGCCTTAACATCAGCTTTTGCAAAAGGAAGTGATTTTACAAGAAGGTTTTTAAGGAAAGCATTTACTGTAGGGGCATCTTTGGCCATTCTGTCTTTAAGGGCCATATCTGCATAGGTGTCGTAACCCAAAAGTTTTGCCTCCTCTATCTTGAGACCCACAATCTGCTTGATAACCTCCTCATTGCTGAACTCTCCCTCCACACATTTAGAGTTATATGCTTTCCAAAGTTTCTCTCTAAGCTCCCTATTGCTGCTGTACTGCATGAAAGGGCTGTAGCTTGGCTGCTGTAGGGTAATCACCCAGCCCTCAAGGTCCCTGTTCTTTGCCTCAAGAGCGGCAGCATCCTTCACAAACTCTGGAAGACCTGCAAGCTCCTCCTCTTTGGTAAGGTGCATAATATACGCATTTGTTGCAGCAAGTGAGTTTTTACCAAATTTAAGGCTTGCCAATGAAAGTTCCTCCTGAATCTTGCTGTATTTCTCTTTATCCTGGGCAGAAAGGTTTGCTCCGTTGTCTGTAAAGCCCTTGTATGTTTTCTCCAACAATTTTGCCTGCTCAGGATCAAGGTTCAAAGAATCTTTCTGTGCATACACAGCTTTAACCCTGTTGAACAATGCCTCATTAAACATAATTGATAGGGAGTACTCTGTCATCATAGGAGAAATCTGCTCGGCAATCTCCTGCATGCGGTCACTTGTATTTGCCTCATTAAGGTTGTAGAAAATGCTTGCAACCCTGTTGAGTGTTGCTCCGGCATACTCAAGCTCAAGGATTGTATTCTCAAATGTCGGCTCTGCAGGGTTGTTTACAATTGCAGCAACCTCTGCCTTACCCTCTGCAACTGCCGCCTCAAAAGCAGGCAGATAGTGGTCTTCTGTAATCTTGTCAAATACAGGGGCCTCATATCTGTAATTTGACTCTGTCAATAGTGGGTTGTTCATCTCTTTATTACAAGAAATTAAAGTGATGGCGGCAATGGCTGCCACCAGTGTCATAAGTTTTTTCATCAGGTTATATTATGTTTACATTATTTGTATTACAAGATATTTTGTCTGCTCCCAGAACTCCTGAGGATCTGATATGTTAAGGACCATCTCCCCGTCTGTCTCCACAAAAGCGTATGTCCCTTTAGGGTGTATTGACATAACTTTTGCTTTGGACGCATTTGTGTTTATCTCCGATATTGCCCTAAGGTCTATCTTTATAAAGGCATCCTTCTCTGCCTGATAAGAGACCTTGGAAGACTTGAACAAGCCCCCTTTTGTCATTACTCCAGCCTCAATAAGCTCCTGCTTGGTCCCGACAATATAATATACCGAGTAAATCTCCTCCTCCTGAGTTGCCACTTTTGCCTTAAGCTCCTGCTCCTGTGTGTTTAGAGCGGTAACCTCCTCCTTCAGGTTGGATACAATCTCATCCAATGTGGCAATCTGTTTCGACTGCCTGCTTATCTGCGCATCCTTCTCCTCTATCTGTTTTGACAGCTCCTCAATCACCTTTGATTTCTCATTAAGCTCCTTCTGCATGGCAGCGAGTCTCTTTTTGAACTGGGCAGACTGGAGCCTGTTGTCATTCTGCAATTTCTTTATCTCATCCTGATAATTCTTTATTGCATCCTGGATAGCCTCAACATCCTTTTTAAGCTGCTCTTTTGAGCCCTGGATCTCCACACCGTCATTGGTCTGCACGGTAAGGATGCTCTCGCTCTCCCTTATTGAGCTCAAGCCCTGCTCTATCTCATTGATTGTTCCAAAAATCTCATCAAGTTCTGCCCCCTGGAGTTTATAATTCGCCTGCAAAGAGTCCAATTGAGCCTGCAAAGCCTTATATTTTCCCGAGTTTTCCACACAGCCGCCCAAACTTATAAGCGACAACAGTACGGATGCCATAAAAAGTATCTTTCTCATATCATTATATTTTAACGGTCAAATTTATACAATATTTGCAAAACTTTATTACACCATGTATGAATTTGACATACTTCCCCCCACCTTTTCTGTGCAGCTCCAACAAATCCTTATAAACGGCCAACAGTTCCCCTCTGGCTTTCCGCCCCCTCCTGTTGGCTGCCATTACCCTGCAGTCGTCGCTGCAGTAGATTTTATCTGTGCGGCCCACCACATTATTTCCGCATTCCGGACATACCTTCCTTTTTGCCTCCTCCATATATCTCTTCTCATCTGATTCATCCGTAAAAATAACATCCCATTCCCAGAATCCTTTTCAAAAAGAGCCAAACTGCAAATCTTTTTCTCTTTTCTAAAAACAGGAATTTAACATTTATCCAAATTAACCGTTTGTATATGCATATAATATGGATAAGGCAATATTTTCCGTTTTCCTTTGCCCCTACATTTTATAAAACAACAAAGGAGGAATTATGGAAAAATCTTTGAACAGAGTGGAACTCAAAGGGAGAGTAGGGCAAGATGCCAGAATCCTGAAGACAGACAACGGCGGTATTGCAGCAAGGTTTACCCTTGCCACCAATGAACTTATAAAGAACAGGGATGAATCATACAGGGAGGAGACCACATGGCACAACATTGTAGCCTGGAGCCGAAAGGGGATGCCCGATTTCCAGCTCATACGGAAAGGGACATTTATAGAGCTTGAGGGGAAACTAAGATATGTAAAATACACCGCTTCATCAGGTGAAGAGAAAAACCTTACAGAGATTGTGGCCCAGAAAATTATTATTCCGGCAATTGAGTGATATTGTTTATTTCTCACTATCTTTGCAGGATAAACAGTTATTGAAATGGAAAAGATCAGGGATATTCAGATTTACAATACGCTAAGCAGGAGGAAAGAGGTTTTCAAGCCTGTGACTCCGGGAATGGTGGGCCTTTATGTTTGTGGTCCTACAGTATATGGAGATGCCCATCTTGGTCACGCAAGACCGGGTATAACATACGATGTGCTTGTGCGTCTGTTCAGACATCTTGGATATAAAGTAAGATATGTGAGAAACATCACCGATGTAGGACATCTTGAGAGTGACTCGGATGCAGGTGAGGATAAAATTGCAAAAAAGGCAAGGCTTGAGCAGCTTGAGCCAATGGAGGTTGTACAGTACTACACTCTAAGGTTCCATGAGGCAATGCGCAAGCTCAACAACTGCCCTCCAAGCATTGAGCCACGTGCTTCCGGCCATATCATTGAGCAGATCTCCCTTGTACAGGAGATTCTCAAGAACGGATATGCATACGAGAGCAACGGTTCTGTATATTTTGATGTACAGGAGTACAACAAGAAACATAACTATGGAGTACTTTCCGGCAGGAATCTGGAAGAGATGATCTCCAATACCAGAGCCCTTGACGGACAGAGCGACAAACATTCACCTGCAGATTTCGCCCTATGGAAAAAGGCTTCACCGGAGCATATCATGAGATGGCCTTCACCTTGGAGCGACGGATTCCCAGGTTGGCATCTTGAGTGTTCTGCAATGAGTGCAAAATACCTTGGAGAAGAGTTTGACATTCACGGTGGAGGTATGGACCTTATGTTCCCTCACCATGAGTGTGAGTTGGCCCAGAATACCGCATCAAGGGGCAAGGGTGGTGTAAAATATTGGATGCACAACAACATGATCACCATCAAGGGGCAGAAAATGGGCAAATCTCTTGGCAACTTCATAACATTGGATGAGCTGTTCAGCGGCAACAACGCTGTTCTTGAGCAGGCATACTCTCCAATGACCATCCGTTTCTTTATTCTTCAGGCCCATTACAGAAGCACTTTGGACTTCAGTAATGAGGCTCTACAGGCAGCTGAGAGGGGTTTAAAGAGGATGTTGCAGGGTGCAAAAGATGTTAAAGGGCTTAAAGTTAGCTCATCAGCACCGGAAACAGTAAAGGAGGTTGCTGCAATTAAAGAGAATGTATATGAGGCTCTATGTGATGATTTGAACACCCCTATTGCAATGTCCCATCTGTTTGATGCTGTAAGGATTGTAAATATGGTTAAGGATGGCAAACTCAATATTGGCGAGAGTGAGAAACAGACTTTGGAGTTCCTTCTTACCACAATTGCAACAGATGTATTGGGTATTGCTCCAGAGCAGGAGGCGGCTGCAGCTGACAGTTCAACCAACAAGGTGATGGATGCTCTTGTAAACATGGTCCTTGAGGAGAGAAAAGCTGCAAAAGCAAATAAAGATTGGGCAAAATCAGATAAGATCAGAGATGACCTTAAAGCAATAGGTGTCCTAATTAAAGATACCAAAGACGGCGTTGAGTGGTCATTGGAGTAATTGGATGTCTGAACAAATAAAAAAACTGTCGGGAAGAAAAAATTGTTCCCGACAGTTTCTTTTTTACCCCAACGGATTAGGGTTATTTTACCTTTACAAGCTCCACATCAAAGATTAGGGTTGCATATGGAGGGATCTGTGCACCTGCACCCCTCTCACCGTATGCAAGGTTGTATGGGATATACAACTGCCATTTGTCACCCTCTTTCATAAGCTGAAGGGCCTCTACCCAACCTGCAATAACCTGGGTTACACCAAATGTTGCGGTCTGGCCTCTCTGGTACGAGCTGTCAAATACAGAACCGTCTATAAGACGACCCTCATAGTGACACTCAACACTGTCCGATGCCTTTGGTGTTGCACCGTTACCTGCAACAAGAACTTTATACTGCAAACCGCTTGGAAGGGTTACAACCCCCTCTTTCTTTGCATTCTGAGCCAGATACTCCTCGCCCTCTTTCTTTACTGCAGCAGTCTGCTCCTCCTGCAACTTAGTAAAGAAATCATTCAACACCTGCTGTGCCTCTGCCACGCTCATAGCAGGCTCCTGGCCAGCCATTGAAGCTTTTACAGCCTTTACAAACTCCTCTACGTTAATATTCTTAACGCCACTTGCCATTAGATTATTGGCAATGCTCATTCCAAGAGCATAACTTACTTTCTCCATAAAAATATCGGGGCACTCCATGTGCCGGTTTTATTAAAAATTAAAGCGCAAATATAGCCATTACGCCTTAATATTTATAATCTCCTTAATATCCGTAGTATAATTTTTACTGAGATGCTCCCTTTTCATACTCCATTTCTGGTCCACGTCTCTCCCCTCAAAACTCCCCTGTACCGCAATCCTCAATGCATCCCTTCCATATTTGGCATTTATTGAATCCAGCACAGAATTGAGGTTCTTCATCTTTCCCACGTCTTTCTCCTCAAACAGATTCTGCTGAACACCATTATTGGGGACAATATCACTCACAATAACACCCGCCTTTTTATAGAGATACCCTTTGCGGAAAATCTTCTTGAGGGCAGAAAGGGCCTCCCCTACCAGTTCCAATGTGCTGTCGGTTGCCTCCGGCAACTTTACCGTTATACTGTTGTAATATTTGGGAAGATCTTCCCTGTGAAAATTTGTAAGGATATAAACTGTCATAACCCCTGCAGCAGAGCTCTGCTGCCTCAATTTACCTGCACATGCGGCAGCGAAACTCGAGACGGCACTCTCCAGCTCCTCCAATGAGGAGACCATCTCCCCAAAACTTCTGCTGGTTGTTATGGATTTTTTCTCCTCTCTTGGATCAAGGTTTGCAACAGGCTTGCCGTCCAACTCCATCTGGATACGCAGCCCCACAATTCCCATATTCTTCTTTACCCACCATGCACTCTTGCGGATAAAGTCCAGTGCTGTTTTCACCCCCTCACCTTTGAGGAATCTGGAGTATCTGCGCCCTATTCCCCATACCTGGTCTATCTCCAGAAGTTCAAGGGCCTTCTGTTTTTTATCGGGAGTATCAATGATGCAATATCCGTGATACCCCTTGTATCTTTTTGCATACCAGTTTGCGACCTTTGCCAGAGTCTTTGTTGGGGCCACACCCACACAAACAGGTATCCCTGTGTATTTGCGCACTTTATATACTATCTCCTCACACTTCTCCCTTATCACCTCTACAGACATCCCATCAAATGAGGCAAAAGCCTCATCAATGGAGTATATCTCCATACTTGGGACAAGTTCCTGCAATACCGACATAACCCTGCGGCTCATATCTCCATACAACTTGTAGTTGCTTGAGAAAGAGATTACATCCCTCCATTCATATTTTTGCTCCATCTGGAACGCCGGCATCCCCATCTTCACCCCCAAATCCTTTGCCTGCTGGCTGCGTGAGACCACACAACCGTCATTATTGGAGAGGACAACAACAGCTTTCCCCTCCAACGCAGGATTGAACACCCTCTCACATGAGACAAAGAAATTATTACAGTCAATTACGGCAAACATCAGAAACTCCTAACAGAATGGGTAACAATGCCCCAGATTATAAACTGGTTCTCCTGGGTAACCTTTATGGGGTTATATGAGTCATTCTCGGGTTGCAGCCATACCGCCACAACCTGCATCCCCTCCCTTTGGAAATGTATCCTTTTTAGGGTAAACTCCCCATCTATAAAGCATACGGCCACCGCCCCTTCGTACGGTTCCAATGATTTGTCTATAATGAGAAGATCTCCGTCAAAAATGCCGGCCCCCTCCATGGAGGAGCCCCTTGCCCTTCCAAAGAAAGTGCTTGAAGGGTTCTTTACAAGTTCCCTGTTAAGATCTATCCCATTCTCCACATAATCCTGGGCGGGGGAAGGGAAACCGGCCTTTATCTCCGGCAATTCTACACTTATCCCCGGTTTAGTGCTCATCAATCGCTTTTTTAAGTTGCTCCATTGCCTGTTGCAGCACATGGAGACCACAACCAACATTCAATCTCATATATCCTTCTCCACCCATTCCAAATGCGGCACCATCATTTAAGGCAAGCCCCGCATCATTTATAAACAGGTGTACAAGACGTTTCTGGTCCGGACCGCCAAAAAGTTTGTTGCACAAACCTCTGCAATCCAACCACACCAAAAACGAGCTGCATGGCCTTACCGGTACTACCAGACCACCAAGATGCTCTTTGCAGAACTCCTCCACAAACTGTACATTGTGCTCTATATAATCCAACATCTTCATTCTCCAATCATTCCCTTTTGTATATGCCGCAATTGTTCCAAGTGTGGCAAAAATCGTAGGGCTGCTGAACTCATTCACCTGCATCCATTTATAGAAAGGCTCCCTTATCTTCTCATTTGGAACAACTGCAAATGAACTCACTATGCCAGCCATGTTAAAGGTCTTTGAAGGGGCTCCAAATGTAATGCTTATCTGTGCAGCCTCTTCACTGACAGTTGCAAACGGAATATGTCCGGTACCAAAGAGCGGCATATCCGCATGTATCTCATCGGAGATTACAAGAATTCCATATTTATGGCATATCTGCGCAAGCCTCTCAAGGGTCTCCCTGTCCCACGCAATACCCGCAGGGTTATGGGGGTTGCTTAGGATAAGCATCTTGCACTCCCCGGTTGAGGCAATCTGCTCAAGATTCTCAAAGTCCATTCTGTAAGGGTACTTTGCCCCCTCCTCTTCCACCCTTATCAGGGGATTAAAGTGGAGTTTCCTCCCGTTTCCTCTTGGCAAGTTCAGGAATGGGGGATATACAGGTGGCTGGACAATAATTCCATCCCCCTCACCGGTGAAGAAATTTATTGCATACCCAATCCCTTTCAGGATTCCTGGGATAAAAGTGAGCCACTTTTGCTCAACCTCCCACTTCTGCACTGTTGCAAGCCATGAGACTATTGTAGGGAAATAGTTGTCGGGAATAAAATTATAGCCGAACACCCCACCATCCAATACACCCTGCAAGGCCTCCTTAATGCACTCTGGAGTTTTAAAATCCAAGTCAGCAACCCATAAGGAGATAAGATCCTCCTTACCAAAATATTTTTTCAGGGCATCCACCTTTACAGAATATGTCCCTTTTCTCTCTTGATGTTCCATATATTTTAAAGGTTTTTTGTATCTTTGTATAAACACAAATTTAATCAATCTTTAAAAAATATTGTTATGATAAGTTTTATTCTTTGGTTGGTTGGTACAATCCTTGGCATCAAGGCCATTTTGGAGATCTTTAAGAAAAACATCAACACCGGCTGGAAAATTGTATGGTCTGTACTGATTCTTGTTACAAGCTGGTTGGGCTTGGCAGTTTACTATTTCTATGCAAAAGACAAAATAGAGGACTGGTGCAAATAACTCAAAAAAAATACTAAAATTTTAACCGCACCCGTTTTTTGGCACGGGCTTTGCAAATGAAATTATCAGAATAGTTTTTCATAGGTTAAATTTTAGGTTAAACAATACGGCCGGAGCAAAATTGAGAATTTGCCCGGCCGTATTGCTTTATATAGGTCTTATGTACGCTATCCAAAATACTCCAGCGCTTCAGCTACCACAAAGGTACTTCCTCCAATGAAAACAAAGTCCTCTTTTGCAGTTTCCGTTGAGCCAAGAAACTCTGCTATACCAACCTCAACAGCCTCACCCTCAAAACCATACCCTTTCATCTTTGCCTCAAGATCCTTTGCAGGCAGAGACCTTGTCCCACGGGCCTTCACAAAATGATAATGAGCCTGACGAGGCAGGTACTTAACAATGGTATCAATATCTTTGTCCGCAACAACTCCAAAAACAATATGCAGATTGCCGCCATGCTGCTGTGCTGTTGCACATATCTGAGGTCCAAGAACCTTGAATCCGTGCGAATTGTGCCCTGTATCACATATTACCAGAGGCTCCTTGCACAGAGTCTCCCACCTTCCCCTAAGTCCTGTAACCTTTGCGGCATTGTGGATATTCTCCTGTATCCCCTGTAAATCCACTTTCCCATCAAGTTCTCCAAGTGCAGTTGCCACACTCTTTATATTTTTCTCCTGACAAGCTCCCTTAAGGTCCATTCCCGACAAATCTATGCTCCTGTATATCCTACCATGCGGAGTCTCTTCTGAAGCAGAAACCACATCCTCCGCAAACAGAATTGGAGCTCCAACTTCCTGTGCCCTTTTCCTGAAAACCTCCTCAACCTCCGGGCAACCCCTCTCGCCAATTACAACGGGAATTCCCGGCTTAATGATACCAGCCTTCTCGGCAGCCACCTCAGGCAAAGAGAAACCAAGATGCTCACAATGGTCCAACCCTATGTTTGTAATTACAGACAACATTGGAGTAATGATGTTGGTAGAATCGAGCCTTCCACCCAAGCCGCACTCAATTACGGCAATATCCACCTTCTGCCGGGCAAAGTAAGCGAATGCAAGGGCTGTGGTAATCTCAAAGAAACTGGCGCCAAGTTCCACAAACTTCTCTTTATAGCTCCTGAGGAACTCATACACAAACTCCCTGGATACCATCTGCCCGTCAACCTTCACCCTCTCCCTGAAATCCACAAGATGGGGAGAAGTATATAGACCAACCTTACAGTTTTTCTGCAAAGCTGCCGCAAGCATATGACTGGTGGAACCCTTACCATTTGTACCGGCCACATGGATTGTCCTGTAGCTGCGGTGCGGAGCTCCCAAAAGCTCATCTATAGCCTGCATGGTTTCAATTCCCGGTTTATATGCAACCTTACCCACCTTCTGGTAAGAAGGGAAACGATTAAAAATAAATTCTATCTCCTGCTGGTACTCCTGTTGTGTCATTGTAAAACCCTTTTATGCTTCAAAGGTACTTCTTATTTTCAGAATTGGAACATTTAGCCTGCAACCCCGGGCAATTTGGTGCCCAAAACGGGCCCTTTCCCGTACGGATCAGCGGCACAGATATGAGTCAGATGGTATTGTAAAGGCTCATTTGTATTTTTAAGCAGGTTGTAGTATATTTGGTAGATGTAACATCTGTTGTTATGGAGAAATACAATACATACGAATGGTTAATGGAACTTACAGCTCAAGTGGAGGCTGTTACGGAGGATATCGGGCAAATAGCTGCAAGCGGCCTGTACCCTGTGGTAATGATGCTTAGAGGGTATGATCTGCTGGAGAGCCTGGGGGACGGGAAAATCAATTACAATCTGGAACAGGCCATAAGAGAGAATAAAGAGTATGCAGAAGCTTTCTGCTCTGCCCTGCAGCAGTATGTACAAAGCTACCTTACCAATGGTGAGAGGTTGTATGCCCTGATGGATATGGAGCAGATTAAGATGAAGGCCGCAGCTTATATGGGTCCGTGGAAAAGAAAGCACAATGAGGCCCTTGAGGAGCTAAAGAAGGCAACCGCTCTATGGGAAATGGCAAAAATCGCCCATCAGGCTCAACAGGAGGGCAGTTTCTGGGAAAAATGGAAAACATTGAGAGAGGTGAGAAAGATGGCAGGCTTCCGTCTGGAGAGGAAAAGGACCGGAAACTTTGTGGTTAGGACATTTGACCTCATGCAACAGGCCCGGGCCAAAGCAAGGGAGGCAGAGCTCAATCTCTATAACCACAATGTGGAGTATAAATGTACTCCTGATGTATATATGAAACTTTGCGAACTTATTCAGAACAAATACTTAAAAAAATAACATTATGAGAATATTCAGATTTTTTGCAATCGCATCAATTGCAGCAATAATGGCAGCCTGTAGCCACTCGGGATACAAAGATGTGGAGGTGGGCCAGTTCAAAGAGCTCATTAAAGACACAACTTATACCCTTGTAGATGTAAGGACCCCTGAAGAGTTTGCTCAAGGACATATTGAGGGGGCATTGAACATAGATGTGAAGTCTCCCGATTTCATGGGAAACATACAGAAATCTATTGCCCCGGGGAGCAAGGTTGCAGTATATTGCAGAAGCGGCAGAAGAAGTGCCGATGCCGCAGAGCAATTGCAGGAGCAAGGATATGATGTTGTGAATCTCAGTGGAGGATTCATAGCATGGGAGGAATACAGACACCACAGGGAGTATGTTATTGTCATTCACGGAGGAGCAGGTAATGTGGCATCTGTGGAGAAAGACTCCCTAAAGGCTGCCCAGTATTATGCGGCTCTCGACTCTGCCCTTATGGTAGGAAGCAAAGCCCTTGAATCCGGTGAGAAAGGGCCTCAGGCGGTAATGGCAGTTATCAACTATTTGGAGAACAACCCGTTGTTCAATGCCGGCAAGGGTGCTACCTGTACAGATGAGGGTACTTTTGAACTTGATGCCTGCATTATGGAGGGTAAAGATTTGAGTGCAGGATCTGTAGCGGGAGTAAAAACAATTAAAAATCCTATAAATGCTGCATACGCAGTAAAGACAAATTCTCCTCATGTAATGCTTGCAGGGAGCGGGGCCGATGCTTTTGCAGCCGAGCAGGGATTGGAGCTTGTTGAGAACAGTTACTTTGCAACTCCAAAAACAATGAAATGGATAGACCAGCTCAAACAGAAAAGCAAGAAAAATGGAACAGTAGGTTGTGTTATCCTGGATAAGGATGGCAATATCACTGCCGGAACCTCAACAGGCGGAATGTTCCGCAAAAAATGGGGAAGAGTTGGAGACGCACCAATCGTAGGTGCCGGAACTTATGCCGACAACAACAGCTGCGGTGTCTCTTGCACAGGCCATGGAGAGTACTATATCCGTCATGCGGTAGCATTCAACTTGTGTGCGAGATACAAATATCTTGGTGAACCAATAGAGGTGGCTGCAGATTATATCATCAACACAGAACTTAACTCGGAGGCTGGAAACGGCGGTCTTGTTGCTATAGACAAGGATGGAAATATTGCCATGCCGTTCAACAGCACCGGAATGTACAGGGGATACCTTTACAAGAACGAGGGGACAACAGGTACAGTAAGCAAAGTGGGTATTGGAGAGAATCTCAAATAAAGGGTGCAGCATTAACAGAAGCCAACAATGATAAAAAGCCTTTTCAAACACTATATCCTGTTTTTCCTTTTTTGTGTAGCACAGAAAGGGGTGTTTCTCCTTTACTACTACAAGGAGTTTTACAGCGGATGCAGCATAGGGGAGTTTGCAGAAGTTCTGTGGCACGGACTCCCTTTGGACCTTGCCATAGCGGGTTACCTTACAGCTGTTCCAGCTTTGCTGCTTATTGCAAGGATATGGTGGCGGGGAAAGGCTTTAAAATATCTGTTTAAAGGGTATTACATCTTTTGTGCAATATTGCTGGCCAGCATTTTCATTGGAGATCTGGCACTGTACGAGTATTGGGGATTCAGATTGGATACAACACCTCTGTTCTATTTGAAATCAAGTCCTAAAGATGCCTTTGCAAGTGCAACCTTTGGAATGATTGCCGCCGCTGCAGCAGCCTTTGCCGTATATGTTGCACTCTTGCTATGGCTCTGCAGAAAATTCCTTTCAGAAAAGGATTACAACAGATATATTTTCTTCAAATGGAGAACAACCGTTGCCATGATTTTATGTACGGCAGCCCTGTTCATCCCCATAAGGGGTGGCTTTACGGTGGCAACCCTAAACACAGGAAGGGTATATTTCAGCCAGAACATGAAACTCAACCATGCTGCAATAAATCCATGTTTCAGCCTTCTGGAATCCCTCTCAAAGAGCAGCTCCTTTGCAACCCAATACAGGTATCTTCCTCCCGACAGGGCCCAGCAGCTTTTTTCCCGTATGCAGGATGTATCCCTACAAGAAAACTCCACACCCCAGGGAGACACAGTCTGCTCCAACAACCTGTTTGGGGCAATTTCAAGCGGAGAGGGGGAAAATTTGTCGGGAAAAGGAATGTTGCTTAAAAACCGGAGACCGAATGTGGTGATAATCCTTTTGGAAAGTTTCCTTTCCCAGGCGATGGCAACTCTTGGAGGAATTGAGGGAGTTGCAGTGAATATGGATTCTCTTGCAGCCAACGGTGTGCTGTTTACAAACTTTTATGCAAACAGTTTCCGCACAGACAGAGGTATTGTCTCTGTATTGAGCGGTTACCCTGCCCAGCCTACAAACAGCATAATGAAGTATCCCCGCAAGAGCCAGGATCTTCCTGCCATATCTAAGACACTTGCCCGCAACGGATATCACCTGCAATACATTTATGGTGGTGATGCCAACTTTACCAATATGCGCTCCTATCTTACAGCAATGGGGTTTGAGGATATAATCAGCGATGTGGATTTCCCCATCTCACAGAAAATGAGTAAATGGGGTGCCCATGATGATGTGATGTTCGGCAAAATTGCAGCACAACTTGAGGCTGGAGAGGAGAAAGAGCCGTTCCTTAAAGTTATCCAGACCTCCAGCAGCCATGAGCCGTTTGACGTGCCTGGATTCAACAAACTTGAGGATATCCGCCTCAACTCAATAGCATATACAGACAGTTGCCTGCAGGTGTTTATCAACAGATACAAAAATACCCCTTATTGGGACAATACCCTCTTTGTCCTGGTGGCAGACCATGCAATGCAATATCCTGTGGATATAGACATTTTCTCATCACAAAGATACAGGATACCGTTAGTTCTATATGGTGGTGCCCTTGCCCATAAAGGAATTAAGGTGGAGACAGTAGGGTCACAAATAGATATTGCTGCCACCCTATTAGTACAAATGGGGATAAGCCACACAGAATTTGCATTCAGTAAAGACATGCTCAATGAGGCCAACCCTCACTTTGCTTTCTTTACTGTTCCCGACGCATTTGGGGTTGTAACCGCAGAGGGAGAGGTAATTTTTGATAATGTTACAGAAAAAATTTACTCAACAAATCTCCCCGATACCCTCGTTTTAGAGCACGGAAAAGCATATTTGCAAAAAATTTATGACGATTTGGAAAAAAGAGGTACTAAAAAATTTGCACAATAAAAAAAAATACTTACCTTTGCAACCCGTTCGGAAAGCAACGGTACTCATTGAGATATGGTGTAATGGTAGCACAAAAGATTCTGGCTCTTTCGGTTTGGGTTCGAGTCCTAATATCTCAACTACATGTTGGCGCGATAGCTCAGCTGGTTAGAGCGCATGATTCATAATCATGAGGTCCCCAGTTCAATCCTGGGTCGCGCTACAAAAAAAGTTAAGACACTTGCACAAATGCAGGTGTCTTTTTTTTGTTGCAAATATGGGTACAGAATGCTCTTGTGCCGCAACTCTGTACAGAAAAATGGGTGACCCAGAAAACCTGAACCACCCTTTTCTATTGTTTTGCCGCCTCTTATTTGAAGCTTGCCATGTTTGGCATCTCTTTGTCAAATTCACCTCTGTCCAGTCTCTCTTTAATGTCGCGGAATGCGGCAAGTGTACGCTCAACATCTTCCATTGAGTGTGCTGCTGTAGGGATGATTCTGAATATCACCATTCCTGGAGGAATAACCGGATAGATAACTACAGAGCAGAAAATCTTGTACTCCTCCCTTAGGGCTACCGCAATATTTGATGCCTGGTTTACGCCGGCCTGTACATGAACTGGTGTAACGCAAGCCTCAGCAGGTCCAATATCAAAACCAATCTCACGGAATCCCTCCTGAAGTCTTCTTGTCACTTTCCAAAGTTTGGCTCTAAGCTCGTCTCCCTCCGGACTGTCTATGATTTCAAGTCTCTTTAAGCAACCCTCTACAATTGGCATTGGTAGTGCTTTTGCATATATCTGAGATCTCATGTTGTATTTGAGATAATCTATGATATATTTCTCTGAAGCAATGAAACCGCCAATGATAGCCATTGATTTTGCGTATGCTCCAATGTAGATATCAACACCGTCCATAACATTGAAATGCTCCGATGTACCTCTTCCGTGCTCTCCCATCACACCAAAGCCATGGGCATCATCAATCATAATACGGAAACTGTGTTTCTCCTTAAGGGCCACAATCTGATCCAGAATACCAAGGGCACCGGTCATTCCAAACACACCCTCTGTAATAAGAAGTACTCCACCACCTTTCTGCTCTGCCTCTGCACAAGCTTTGGTAAGGACACGGTCACAATCTTTTATATCATTGTGGCGGAATTTGTATTTGCTTCCAATATGAAGGCGGATTCCGTCCAAAAGACAAGCATGGTCCTCTGCATCATATACTATTATATCATTACGTCCCACCAACGAATCAATGGCCGAAAGGATACCCTGATAACCGAAGTTGAAAAGAAAAGCTGCCTCTTTTTTCTCAAATGCTGCAAGGCGGCGCTCCAACTCCTCATGCAAATTGGTATGTCCAGTCATAAGGCGGCTGCCCATAGGGTACGCAAGTCCCCATTTTACTGCAGACTCACCATCAACTTTGCGTATCTGCGGATGGTTTGCCAAACCCAAATAGTTGTTGATACTCCAGCATAGGACCTCCTCTCCATTGAACTTCATGTGGGGGCCAAGCTCTCCCTCAAGTTTTGGGAATATGAAATAACCTTCAGCCTTCTCCCTGTACTGTCCAAGAGGGCCACCTGAAGACTTTTTGATTCTGTCAAAAATATCCTGTCTCATAATTATTGTATTAAAATGTTTTGTTTTTCAATTTTAGTAAATGCTTTTACTTTTGTCATGTAAAATTATAAAAAATGTAAATATGCTCAAAATTTATGAACGCTCCGGCTGCACAGAAATGATTGTGGCTTAAAAATTGTGTATTACAACAAAAACGGTTCCTGTATGAAAAAACTCATTTCTGTTATTCTATTATCCATTGTGTTTTCATTTGCAGCACACGCTCAGATTACCATCTCAGCCGACATGATACGCACCCCTGAGTCTGAGGTTAAAATAAAATTGTTGGATTCTCTTACCGGCCAGCCACTTGTCATGGCTTCGGTTTTCCTGCAGCCTAAGGGAGACTCCACCATAATGTATTTCAACCTTACGGATACCAGCGGAGTGGCAACCCTGGAGGGGGTTGTAAGGGGTAACTATAAGCTTACAGCCGAGTATCTGGGGTACCAGCCTTTTGTAAAGGAGTATTATTTCAAGAAACAGAAAGAGGAGCTTGGTACGGTTAAGATGGTAGAGGATGCCATAATGCTGGAGGCAGCTACAGTGAGTGCTGTGGGCAATGCAATAGAGATAAAACAGGATACCATTGTATATAACGCAACCATGTTCCGCACCGCAGACAATGCCGCTCTGGAAGAGCTGCTTAAAAAGATGCCTGGGTTTGAGGTCTCTGAGAGCGGCCAGGTAAAGGTGAACGGCCAGAGTGTATCCAAAATTACCGTTAGCGGAAAAACATTCTTCTTTGATGACCCCACTATGGCGGTAAAGAACTTGCCTGCAAAAATTGTAGATAAGATTAAGATTACAGATGCCAAATCCGATGCAGAAAAGAGTACAGGTATAGCTGATATGTCTGTCCAAAAGGAGAAGGAGATGGATATCTCCCTAAAGAAGGAGTATGAGAAAGGGTGGTTTGGAAACACCAAGCTGGCTGCCGGTTCCCCAATTGCATCAGAGAGTGGGGAGACAGGAATGATTGTAGGTGGCAAAGATTTCATGTACAATGGAAACCTTATGCTCTCCGGGTACAATGATAAAGATCAGGTGACTTTTATCGGGAATCTGTACAATACTCCAAATGTTGGGGCAAATGACTATACTGTGATATTTTATGGAGGGGAGCAGGGAGGCAGGAGCCGTCCTATAGGGGGACTTACCACCAACAGGCAGCTGGGAGCAAACTACAATACCAGCAGAATAAAAGGATTCAGCACCAGTGCAGTGGCAAATTATAAAGGGAACCTCATTGAGTCTGAGAGTGCCTCACAGAGAACCACCTTTAACGGTGAGTCTCCCGATATGCTTTCAAACTCCCGATACAAGGACAACTACAACGAGGATGATCTGACTTTAAACCTGGAGCTTTCAAACAACAATAAGGAAAAAGTTTATACCAGAATAAATCCAAAACTCCAATATACAAAACTGAAGAGGGATTCTTACACCCAGAGCAACACAGCTCAGGAGGGTAATCTCCTCAATGAGTCTGACGCACAGAGTTATCTGGAGTCTGATTACCTGATGCACAGGACAGATGTATATCTTACCCTCAAGAACCTTGGAAAGGAGAAGAGGAGTCTTACCATTGATGCTGATTATTTCCTTTCCAATGATGACGCCCAGAGCAAGGAGTATTCCAATATTCTGTATGCTTCTACCGGAGAGAATTCTATAAAGGACTTGTATTACAAATCTGCCACTGAGAGTTATGGTGCATCTGCCAACATTACCTACGTGGAGCCTATAGGCAAAAACTGGAATTTGAGTGCGTCTCTCAAGAGCTATTACAAAGCCAACAATGTTACCAGCGACGCTTTCAGACGCAACAATGCAGATGAGAAGTTCAACGGGTGGTTTGGAGACAAGCAGCAGTATTCCATAAAGGATGATTACTACTCTTCCGTATCTGATTACAGTTATTTCAGAAACACCGGACAATTGCTCATGCAGCATAAGAAAGGGCAGACCACTACCCAGTTTGGAGCTTCTGCAGAAGCGGTGAACAATACAAATTACAGCAAATCTTATGGAATTGAGCAGACTACCGGAAAAGGGGAATACCTCTGGAATATTTCACCTTTTGTAAGATTCAGCTACACTGCCAAGAACGGAGGGTATTTGAACATAAACTATTCCGGCTCTTCCTCTGCACTGAGCAACTCACAGATTTCCACTGTACCAAATATTTCCAACCCTACCAATATTTCCGTTGGAAACGTTTATCTGAGTACACCGTTCAACAATAATTTGTGGTTGATTTACAGCTATAACAACAAAAAGACTTTCTCTTACTTTAGTGCATATATAGACTATTCAAACAATGCCAATGCCATTGTTTATGCCAACTGGTTTGACACGGAGGGTGTGCAGTACAATGTGCCGGTAAACTCAAAAAAAGCAGGCAATTCCTTTACAGGACAACTTAATGCCAGCGGTATTCCTCTCAATAAGAGTAAAAGTCTGAAACTGAATGGAGGAGTTTCAGCAAATTACTCTCTATATTACAGCTACCAGAATGTTGCCCCGTTTGGGAGTATTGACATGAATACTTTCAACTACTCCAATTTTATGGAAAAATTCTGGGGAGATGCAAGCGGGAAAAAGTTCTATAGTGGAGAGAGCGGATTTAAAGAGAGCCGCACAAACGAGACAAGACTAACATTAAATGCCGGGATGGATTACAAGGGGGACAACTTTACAGCCAAATTCAGCCAAAGGGTCTCAAACAGTATCATAAAATACTCTTTGAACAAGAATGCGGACATGAATACATGGACATACAATTCTTACCTGAACATGGAATATAATACCAACAACAAGTTCAATTTCTCAACCACCGCAAATTACACATTCTACCAGGGCTATACCAACGGTTATGGAGAGCCCGCCCTCAGATGGGACTTTGAGGCAAGCAAGAGCATTAAAGGTGTTACATTCGGCTTAAGGGTAAAGGATATCCTCAACCAGACCACAAACTTCAACCGTACCACAACCGGTACATATGTGGAGGATACCTACAAAAATGTTATAGGAAGACATTTCCTTGTAACATTCACATACAACTTTGGCAAGATGAATTCCGGCAAGAACCGCAAAGCTACCAATGCGGCATTAAATATGATGCTGTAGCTTGAGCACCAGTTCCCGTGGGACAAACTCCCAATGCCCCGGAACATTACAGAAATCTTTACCCTCCCTTATAAACTCCTCCAGCAGGTCTCTTATAAGGGGGTATTTTTGTAGAGTTATCCGGTCAAGTGCTGAAGGAAGCGAAACGCCAGCCCCCAGATCAAGCAAATCGCCCCCACCACAAACCCTGTAGGAAGAGAGGGCTACTGTATAGGTTGCCTCCTGGGAGAACGGCGTGCCATCTGCCATAGAGAGAATCCTCACCCTCTCCCCAAATGCAGCTGTAATATCCACCTGATAGTTTATCCCCGCTGCAGAGTCAAAATTATAGGTAAAATGCTCCGGCCAGAGATACTCTTTACCCAAATGGAGTGTTTTCTGCAACCTGAGCAGCTGAGGGTTGTCGGGAGTATAATCAGCCACCCATTTGCTGTAGGAGTACTCCAGATAATCCTTTATCTGCCTCCCGCTCATGGAAATTTTATAGAGTGTGTTCTCGCAGGAATACATACGGAATATCTCCTTTCGGGTCAAGGGGCCTGCCTCAAAAACAGCATCATAAACATACGGCGAGGCAAATGAAATCTGTGCCTTGGAGGCATCCAGCTGCACCGCATGAATGAGATTCACATAATCATTAACCCCAAAAAGGGCATCCTGTGCATTCATCTCCACTTTTATCTTCCCGACAGCCTCTCCCATGTATTTTTTCACACACCCAATCTCCTCCACAAATGCTCCAAGATACTCCTGGTCTGCCTGCCAGCCATCCATCTGCACAATATCCCCCTCAATGGAAGAAACCCTCTTCCCCGCTGCATCCTCCATTATTTTTATCTTAATGCTCTGCAAGGAGGCCGCATGGGACGCTGCAGAGAGCACAAGTGTATTCCCTACCATTTGGCAAGACTCTTTATGGTCATGCCCGGCAACAATCACATCTACCCCCTTGAGCCTTGAAGCTAAAGCAAGGGCCTGATGTTCATCCATATCACCTGCCGAGGCAACACCCATTCCAGTATGGGCCAGCAGAATTATCACATCTGCACACCTTTGGTCCCTTATTTTGTCTATAGCACTCTGTACAACAGGTTGTATTGGAGCAAACTCCATCCCCTCCCACAAATCTTTGGTAATCCACCTTGGCGTACTGGGATTGACCGCACCTATAACTGCAACCCTCACACCACCTCTTGTAAAAATCTTATAAGGGGAAAACCTCCCCGCCTCTTTCTGCGTATCCAAAAGATTGGCCCCAAGAACCTCTATACCACGCTCCTCCAACTGCTCCGCTATCTTGTCATACACCTTGCCTCCCGCCTCCAGATCATGGTTTCCAAACACCACAGCGTCAATTCCAAGAAACTCCGCCACTTTAGGGTAAACATGTTCATCTGCAACCCCCTCCCGCAACTGTCTGTTAAAGAAATCCACCACCATATCCCCCTGCAGGTTGTCTCCGCAATCCAGAAGTAATACATTCTCTTGCCCCACCGCCTCTCTCCTCCCCTTTAGGAATGTGCTTGCATTGGCCAGGGAAAGGGTGCTGCCGATATCATAATGGGGCGTATTGAAAAATCTGCCGTGAACATCATTCAGGGCATATATCTCCAAACAATATTCACGGCAGTTTTCCATTATGCGGTATAATTTAAAACAAGTCGAAAGTAAGAGTAACCACTCCGTAAACTTTCTTAAGATATGGGTTATAGACAAACTGTGCTGTTGCAGGCATATCATAGTTCCACAAAGTGAACACCCTTGTATAGCCGGCTGTAAAGTTTACAGGATAAAACCCTTTCTGGTAATCTGTGTAGAAGCTTTTGTTGAGAGAGACACCAAACACAGCCGCCAGAATGTTCTTCTCATTGAACTCATGGGTATAACCTACCTCTGCGTATGTGGAGAATGCATTTTTACCGCTCTCCAGCTTGTCATCTCCAAAAAGGTATGTACCCACCATTATATGGAGCGGAAACGCCTCAGGTTCATAAGTGAGCATGAGCTCTGCAGTATGTGTGGTTGTACTGTTCCTGAAATTGAGGAAATCATTCCCCTTGTACGGGAAATAATAATCTATCAGTTCTGCGGTGAAATTACCCAACGTATAGCTTATCCCCAAATTAATCTCTCTATAACTGTCATTCACAGCCCACGATCCCCATGTATAAATGTCAAAATTACCCTTATTAAACCCGAATGTGGGCTGAATGGCGGGAGCGGTACCACTAACTATGGCCCTCCAGGTATTATGGGATGTAAGATCTACGGTGCCGTAGAATGAACTCTCTTTCTCTTCTTCTTGCGCAAAGGCAATTGCTGGAACACATACCAGCAAAATCACAAACAGTCTCCTCAGGAAACCACAAGCAAAACGTTGATAATGCATTTCAAAAAAAGTTTTTAAGTTATTTGTCGTTTTCAGTTCTTTTGCAACAATACTGTTGCATAAACGGCTATAGCTTCTTCTCTCCCCACAAAACCTGCCCCCTCTGTGGTTGTTGCCTTTACAGAGATTCTATCAACCTCAACATCAAGAACTTTGGCAAGGCACTCCCTCATTGGGACAATATACGGTGCCACCTTGGGCTTCTGCAAGAGGATTGTACAGTCCGCATTTACAAGAGAATATCCTTTCTCCTTTATAAGGGCATTCACTCTGCCAAGAAGGATTTTACTGTCTATCCCTTTAAACTCGGAGGAGTTGTCGGGAAAATGCTTTCCAATATCTCCCAATGCAAGGGCTCCCAGCATTGCATCACACAATGCGTGGATAAGGGTATCCCCATCCGAGTGGGCCACACACCCCTTTGTATGCTCCAATTTTATTCCACCCAACCAGAACTCCAGTCCCTGTGCCAAAAGGTGTACATCATAGCCGTTTCCTACACGTATGTCCATGTGAACTCTTTTAATTTTCGCAAAATTAACATAATTATTTTATCTTTGTTTGTTTAGAAAAAAGGAGAACAGTTATGGGATTTTTTCACCAACGACAGATTAGAAAATTCAACTACCAGCCTGTATTCTATGATGAGAGGAAAGAGGCGTTAAAAAACAAAATGGATGCGGCTGAGAGGGAAAAGCAGGGACAATATGTTCCCGGATCAAGCATCAAGGGTTCTTTCAGGAGGATGGAGGTTGCAAGAAAGGAGCTTAAATATACACCTTTCATGAGATTCCTCTCTATCATTGGTATTGCAGCAGCATTGGTTGCAGCGGTGTATATGGCCCAGCTTATGGGTCTGTTATTCTAATTTCAAGGAATGTTACAGGTACTTCCCAGTCATATTTCAAATCTTATTGCCGCCGGAGAGGTTATCCAGCGCCCCAGCAATGTTGTAAAGGAGCTTATGGAGAACGCTGTGGATGCGGGTGCCACATCTGTGCTTGTTGTAATCAATGACAGTGGCAGAACCCTCATCCAGGTAATAGACAACGGTTGTGGAATGACTCCACAGGAGGCAGCCTTGTGCTTTGAAAGGCATGCCACCTCCAAAATTGCCGCAGCAGAGGACCTGTATTCAATAGAGACCTATGGTTTCCGTGGAGAGGCCCTCGCCTCCATTGCCGCTTGTGCCGATGTAACCCTCAAAACACGTAAAGAGGGGGCAGAATGCGGCACAGAGATACATGTTGCAGAGAGCAATATCATCTCCCAGAGCGAGACATCCTGCCCGGTTGGGTGCAACTTTGCCGTAAGGAACATCTTTTACAATGTCCCTGCAAGGAGAAAATTCCTAAAATCGGACAATGTGGAGTACCGGCAGATAGTAAGTGAGTTCACAAGAGTGGCACTTACCCGTACAGATGTGGAATTCAAGCTTATCCACAACTCAAAAGAGGTATTCCATGCCACCCCTGCCTCAAACATAAAACAGAGGATAACCCAGCTCTGCGGCAAGGATATTGCCAAAGATCTCATTACAACCCAGACAGATACCAATATTGTAAGTGTCCGCGGGTTTATAGGGAGGCCCGAATTTGCAAGGAAAAGCCAGCCCAACCAGTACCTTTTTGTAAACGGCAGATACTTCAAGAGCCCATTGCTCCACAAAGCCATAATTAAGGCTTATGGGAATCTTATTCCCGACAGCACCTCCCCTTCCTACTTCCTTTTTCTTGAAATAGAACCGGGGAGCATGGATATAAATATCCACCCGAGCAAGACAGAGATAAAATTTGAGAATGAAGGTGTCATATTTGAGATAATTACCGCCTGCACAAAAGAGGCCATTGGAGAGGCATCCTTTGTCCCTTCAATTGATTTTGACACAGAAGGGGCACCGGAGATACCTGTACTGAAAACAGGATTTGCAAGCCAGAGAGGCTTTATCCCTCCAAAAATCAACTACGACCCGCTTTTCAACCCTTTTGACGAGGAGAAAAGGAGCGGAGCAAGATGGAACTCCTCAACCGAGTGGAACAATAACCAGCAGGATTTCAATGACACTCCCGCATTTGAGGGGAATCCTCTTTTTGACAAAGAGCCCCAACCTTATGCTGAAACAGAGGGCTCCTCTGCCAAGGGGGGATACAACGGATTTTTCAATGAGGAGAACGCCTGTGCAAATCCGCTGCTGGTACTGAAAGGGAAATATATCCTCACAACTGTAAAATCGGGGCTGATGCTCATAGATATTGCCAGAGCCAAAGAGAGGATTCTGTATGAGAGATACCTGAGCACAATAACCGATGCCACCCAACCGGTACAGGAACAGATGTTCCCCCAAACTATAGACCTGGACCACAACTCCTGCAACATCCTTATGGAGCATCAGGAACTTGTAAAGAGGCTGGGATTTGATATCCGCCCTTTTGGAGAGAACTGCATGGTGCTCTACGGAACACCCGCCACCCTCTCGGATGGAAATTTGGACGCACAGGAGTGTATTTTTGCCCTGATTGCAGATTTGCAGGAAACTGGCAAAGATTTTGAGCAACAGGCAAGAGAAAAGATTGCGCTGGATATGGTACGCAAATCCGGCATAACAAGAGCTACATCCATGGGCAACACCCAGGCTCAGGAGCTTATAGACTCCCTATTTGCCTGCAGTGAGCCAAACAGAACCCCTTATGGGGCCCCTGTAATGGCAATAATAACCATGGAGGAGCTTGCAAACAAACTATAACATGTTTAGCAGAAATTCAATATTGGGGAGTATGCCTCCCGTTGTAAAGAACCTGATTATTATAAACATACTGATGTATGTGATAACAATCCTTACAGGAAACTGGATGTATGAAACATTTGCACTCTTCTACTTCAAGTCTCCTCTATTCAAACCGTTCCAGCTTGTGACCCACATGTTCATGCATGGAGGGTTCACCCATATATTCTTCAATATGTACACACTGTTCATCTTTGGTGGGGTATTGGAGAGAGTCTGGGGAAGCCAGAAATTCCTTTTCTATTATTTTGTAACAGGAATTGGGGCAGCACTGCTTCACCTTGGGGTAATGTACCTGCAGTTGCAGGGATATGTTGCCGATGTGCAGGCGGGTGACCTGTATGCCACTGCAAATATCAGAGCTCTGATGTCAACCCCTACAGTAGGTGCATCGGGAGCAATATACGGTTTGCTCCTTGCATACGGCATGCTCTTCCCAAACAATGTGATGCAGCTTATATTCCCACCCGTTGTCCTAAAGGCAAAATGGTTCGTACTCATCTTTGGTGCATTGGAACTGTTGTTGGGACTATCGGGAAGAGGAGGGAATATTGCCCATTTCGCACACCTTGGAGGTATGATTTTTGGCTTGATCCTCATTTTATACTGGAAAAAGAACAACAGAATGTATTACTAAGCCCGGTTACCCCAGGCAATACACCCGCAACGCATGGCTAAAAAGAAAAACAGCGGAGGAAGGAAAAGATCACCCCTTCTGTTTGGAATTACATTCAGGGCAATACTGATTGTAGCTGCTGCCGCCATGTTCCTCTCATACGCCGCCGTTTATATAAATCCGGCAAAATTTGCGTTGCCCCTGTTTTTTGGGCTGTACTTCATCCCTATCATAGCCATCAACCTGCTACTGCTGCTTGTAGCTATCCTCCGCCGCAGTGCAAGTGCATGGATTACAGTTGCAGCCCTGCTTCCGGCATTGCTCTACACCGAACTTTTTGTTAAGATAGGTCACTCGGAAGAGGTTTGCAAAGAGGGAATAGGACTCAGCATAGAGAGCTACAATGTGGGAATGTTCTCCTCATCTGAAGATGGGTTCACAAGAGAAAAATGCCGCCTGGAAATTGGGAAACATATTACTGAGCACTCTCCCGACATCATCTGCCTGCAAGAATTCTTTGCTGAGAGCTACACCCAGGCAGACACAATATACGGCAAAAACTACCCACACCGCCATTACCACCTGTTCAAAGCCCGTAACGGAAAACTCTTTGGGAACATGATACTCAGTAAATTCCCTATAGCGGAAAGCGGCCGCATAAGCTTCCCGGGGAGCACAAACCTTGCAATATTTGCAGACGTGGAGCACTACGGACGCACGCTGCGTATTTACAACAACCACCTTGAATCATACAATGTCTCATTTACCGCCCTTGCACATAAATTCTCCCAGCTCATTAAAGAGAAAAAGGGGCAATTCGCATCCACTGCAGAACAAGAGCCAGGCAGTGCATTCACAGAACTTGAGGCAGTAGGCCAGGAGATAACAAAAGACATTGTCCAGACCCACGAGAGCATGAAAGGAACATTCATAAAACGCTCCCAGCAGGTAGAGAAAATAATAGAGCACATCAACCAGACACCCCATAACACCATTATCTGCGGAGACTTCAACGACACCCCAATGTCGTACAGCTACCACACCCTTGCCAAAAGCAGAAAGGACACATTCAAAGAGGCCGGCAGCGGCTTTGGAGCCACTTTTGCTCCAATCTGGCCCCTATTGCGCATAGACTATCTCCTTGTTCCGGACCAGGCCCAATGCATCCGCCACACCATCCACAAAATCCCCCTCTCTGACCACTACCCCGTAAAAGCAGAAGTAATTATCTAATGGCAGGCCCTGTGCCCTCCAGTGCCATTCTGGGCTATCCAGTGCCACCCAGCGCCATCCAGTGCCACCCAGTGCCATCCAGTGACACCCAGCGCCATCCAGTGCCATCCACTGTGCTATTCAGCGCCACCCCTAACATTTTGACTATCTTCTATATCATCCAGTGCCATTCTGGGCTATCTTCTGCCGTCCGTTACCCGCAGCACCCGCTATTATATAGCTATTCCCAAGAGGTTGCGCATCCCCACCGCTCTCACAGGCACTTCTGGAGCCTATTAGCATACTTAATCCTATATAACACCTATAGGTTACGAATGGGGACACCCGCTACAAGCCTCTACGGCACATCCTGTGCTACTTAACCTCTTGCCACTCCACCTGAAAAATCCCTCTCAGCACCCAGTAACACCACCCATCATCTCTCTGCCCCTGCCACTCTACCTAAAATCCTGTGCCACTCCACCTGAAAAATCCCTCTCAACACCTGCAACTCCAACCAAAATCCTCTCCCCCCCCGCAACACCTGTCATCGCTCAAATTAAATATATCCCTGCAGGATATCGGGATTGAGATTGAGCATCCTGGAAATCTGCTTTACCGTTGAGGCATACTCATATCTGAGTTTCCGGGCCAAAACCAATCTCTGGGAAATGTTCAAAAGTCTTGTATCGGTAATGTCAAACAGCTGGTGCGTCATCTTTAAAACGATTACCCTTAAATCCTTGTCCGGAATAAATGTCCTGCTGAGATCTGACACAGTGGCATCAATGTCCCCTTCAAGTTTCTTTGACAAGAAATACAGATACCTTGCAGGAGACTTGAATAGGGACTCAACAAAAGCTGCATCCCAAAAATTTGTAGGGACAAGCATCCCTTGCCCATCTACTTGCCAATGATGGGGTAACTCCACCCTTGTACCCAGAACAGAGTATCTCTCTATAACTGCCATTGAGCCAATACTCTTCACCCCCAAAGGGGCTGTTCCCCTAAAAAGATACCTTGCTGTTCCCCAAGGATACTCTGTAGGGAGCAGTCTGTACCCCGCAACAATGGGATTCCTGTCTATGTATGCAATTACAGCCAAAAGATTATCCAAGTCAGCTATCGGGATAAGGCTGGCAGCAAGACCTCTCAAATGGCCCACAATGGAATATCGGGAATAAATATATTTCCCAGTCAAATGCTTGTACTTGTTTATGAACTCTTTGCATGCAGGTTTTGAACCTTCAAGCACAAAATGCACATGATTGTCCATAAGCACATACGACACCACTTTAACATCTGTAAGCACTGAGCACACCCCTATGCGATTTACACCTTTTAGAAAATCTTCCTCATCCCTGAACATCCAAGGAAGGTGTGAACCATCAGTACACACATGATAAAAACTCTCCCCATTGAAAAAATTCCTCTCCACCATAAAAGAAACATCAAGGCCCCAACAAACCATTCCGCCCCAATCCCACCCGGGCCATTTGGTGGACATATTGAAGTGTAATACAAAGATTGCAAATAATCTGCCACACTCCAAAACTTTTACTCCCGACAAAACTTCTCGCTCCCAAGAGGTTACGCATACCAATCCTCTCTCCAACGCCCTACACGGGGCATCATCATACTCAACCTCCTAAAATAGCCATAGGTTAAGAAAGCCCACCCCTCTCACAGATACTTCTACAACTGTTAAGCCTACTTAACCTCTTGTAAAAGAAAACTCTAACAAAATAAGAAAAACAAATATTGGGGTCAATATTGTTTTTTTGCAACTTTCCGTTGAAATTTGCATCCTCAATACCCCACTAATATTGAAACATTGCTTATATTTGTAGCGGTTTGGCCAATATAGGCCAGGCCTTTACATATTAGATGAAAGTGTTTAGCTTTTATCCTTGGATGGAAATCTGGAAAATTTCAAAGACTCAAGGGTAAGCAATGAACTTTCATACTTGTTGTGCTATATACTATTCATAAGTATATACCTGCAAGTGTGGGGTATTGTTTATTTGAGTCTAGGTATTCCAGAACCTCCATCCAGATAAACTATCAACTCCACACTTTCTTTTTTGTAACAAGTTTCCATTTAGGGGTTGAATGGACTACAAAAATTCCAAGAGATTATGAACGAACAGCTAAAAGACTATCAATCACCTCAGGTAGAATTGATTGAGGTGCAGGTAGAACAGGGCTTTGCTACAAGTGGCGAGTCATTTGAAGAACAAAACTGGAACGTTTAACCAACAGCCTATTCACTAACCCAAAAGAAAGAAAGTTTATGAACAAGAAAGTTTTTATAGCCATAGCTGCTGGAACACTTTTATTTACAGGATGTAATAAAAGCGAATTCAACATTTCTCCCGACAATTCATACGTGACAGTAAATGCAACAATTTCAGATGCAACCAAATCTGTAGAAGAAACTGGAACATTCTATTGGACTGCAGGTGACCAGATTGATATCTGGTACACAGATGGCAGTTCAAACACAAAGACCACATTCTCTTTGGAGCTACAGCAAGGTGAAGAAAAAGTAACATCAGGCATATTCAAAGGGACTGTTGCAGGAGAGAAACAGAGCACAGGATATGCAGTATATCCTGCAGGCAACCACTCAATTGACAATAACGGCACAATTACAGTAAATATGCCTGCCACATACGGCAATGCAGAAACTGAGTACACTCCAAACACAAATGCCGCAATGATAGCTGTGCCGGCTGCAGTTGCCGCCAATACAGAAAGCTCTGCACCAAACCTCTCTTTCAAACATGTTGGAGGTGTACTTTGCTTCACAGTTAAAAATGTTCCTGCCAGTGCATCACAATTCATATTTACAGCAAACATGTCTGTTACCGGCAACTTTGCTGTAACTGATGGCAAGATTACAGCATCAGGCTCAGAGGCAACAAACAACACAGTAACAATCAACTTCAAACCTCTTACAGAGGCTCAGAGTTCAATGACATTCTATGTTCCACTTCCAACAGGAACTTATGAAGGTTTTAAAGCAGAGATTAAAAATTCTGATGCAAGCCAAACATACATGTCATACACCACTGATGCAACTAACTCTCTTAACAGGGCAGGCATTGCACGCATAACCCTTGCCATCACTAATGTTCAGGCTGGAACACCCATTGTAGCACAAACTGTTGTAACAGCTCAAGCTCTTAATGATGCTCTTGAGAATACAACATCTGGCCAGGAAAGCTATATCATCGTACAAGAGAATAACATGTCAGTTAGTAGTCTCCCTGTTGCAGATGGCGCAAAAGTAACATTAGACCTTAACGGCAAAACCCTCAATATTAATGGTCAAAATACCGTTGTAGCAAACACAAAATCAGGTGGAACAACCATTAATCATGGTATCGTGAATAATGGAACTTTAACAATTGAGAATGGATCTATCAATTATAATACCGGCTCTTCAGATTTCAACAACAAATATGCTATCTACAACACAGGTGTTCTAACTTTAACAAATACTTCCATAACCTCCGATAAAGGTGTGATTTACACAGTAGGAACATGGGACAACACAAAACAGACACTTGCAGAACAGGGAGACCCTTCTGTTATTACAACTATAGATGGTGGTAATTTAACCTCTACCAATACACAACTGGGGCCAAATGGAGGACACCTGTACGCAGTTGGGATTATTGATAATGCATTATTGACAGTTAAGGGCAATGCAACTATTAAAGGCGATGGTGCCATAACTATTAATTGCTCTAAACTCAATATTAATGGTGCAACACTTACAGCAACAGGCAATAGTGGTCATTGCCTTTATATTGCAGGGGCAGCAGACATAACTACAGAGAACACTACACTTGAAGCACCAGGTGCAAAAGTAGTGGCATATAGCGGTTCCAATGCAAAATATGGCGTAATCAATTATAATGACAATAAACTTAACAATACAGGTTCAGACGGAATTACCGTTCCAGCAGATGTTGTAGTTAAGCTTGTAAACGAAAATGCAGCTCCAACTATTACTGGACCAATAATTAACAGAGGTACCCTTTACATCACTGGAGGTAGTGTGAACTACACCGCTGCCGAATCTGAATTCTCAGACCTTAACAGTAAAGTTGCAATAACAAATTACGGCATTCTAAACCTTTCCGGCACAGATGTAACATCAAATACCTACGCCATCATCAACTATGGAACTTGGACCAATAATGTTACTCTTGAGAATCAGGGAGAGACTAAAGTAACTGCTACCATCAATGGCGGTACAATCAGCTCTACAGTCACTGCCCACGGAAGTACAGGCCAGCACATTTACGCATTGTACACTTCAGATAACGCATTAATGAACATAACGGGTGCTACCATAACAGGAGATGGTGGAATTGCTGTAAACTGCTCTAAGCTGAATGTAACAAATTCTACAATCACCACAAATTGCACCAACAACAGCACTTACGGTATTTATGCTCTTTCTGCAGCAAATGTAACTGCCTCAGGCAATACAATTAATGCTTCATCCAACAATAAAGTTTATCTGCACAGAAACAAGTCTGAATATGGTAAACTAATATATAACAATACAGAATATACTGCCAACACCATTGTTAACGACAGCAATAATTACTAATATATAGGTTTGATATTCAAGAACTGAATACAATTGAGGCGGGTCAACCATTAAATTGATCCGCCTCATATTTTTATGCAATTAAATCTGTTACCGCTTAGTTCTCAGGGTATAGAAGGTAAGGCTTTCTCTCTTCTTTGAATTTTGCCACGTCATCTACCCACATTGCCTCAATCTCTTTTGCAGATTTGCCCTCTTTGATCATTTTTCTTGCGTATGCCTGGCCAATTTCAAGCTCAAACATATTGCGGAAGAAGTGGTCTCCAAGGTTCATGTTGGTGTAAGCATCTACAATGTACTCCAAGTTGATACCATCTTTATTGATTTCCTCAATTGATGGGTTTATAGTAAGGTCAACACCCCAGCACTCTTTGTCCAATAGCGGAGGATTCTTTGCTCCAGGGATGCTTCTTGGGGTGAAGCTGTAGCTGTAACCTTTCATGTTAGGATGGCCGTACATCTGGAATGCTTTTGCTGTTCCTCTACCCAAGCTGATAGGGGTTCCCTCAAAGTAACAAGTTGATGGGTATAGATAAATTGCTCTCATGTCTGCAAGGTTTGGAGACGGTTTGATCGGCAATCTGTACAATTTTGCGTGGGTATAGTTCTGGCATTTTACTACCTGTAGCTTAACTTTCTTACCGGCAGCATCTTTGTGGCCATGCTGCAACCAGTCCTTCTCATTTGCCATATAGGCAATCTCACCCAATGTCATTCCGTGTACTACAGGTATTGGAAGGCTTCCTACTCCCGATTTGTATTTCATATCCAAAATAGGTCCATCCACATAGAATCCTATTGGGTTAGGACGGTCCAAAACGATAAACTCCTTACCCTCAAGTGCGCATGCCGCCATCATTTTTACCATTGTTACATAGTATGTGTAGAATCGTACACCCACATCCTGCAAGTCAAATACAAGTACATCAAATTCGTCCATTACCTCTTTGGCAGGTTTGCCCGATTTGCCCTCATAAAGCGAGCGGATTGGAATTCCTGTCTTAGGGTCTGTAGAGCTTGAGACATGCTCACCTGCGTCCGCATCTCCTCTAAAGCCGTGCTCAGGTGACATGATGCATGTTACTTTTACGTTGTGTGCAAGAAGGGTATCAAGAACGTGTGCTGTTGCAGATGCCATACCTGACTGGTTTGACAATACGCATACCCTTTTACCCTCTACAAGTTTGAGGTATTCCTCAACCTGCTGTGCACCGGTAAGGATATCGGTTGCATAGTTCATGTTCTCCTCTCCAGGGAATGTTCCCATAGCGTTACTTGGAGTTGTTGTCTCAGGGGTCTGCGGTGCTGCCTGCTCCTGAGTCTGTCCGCAGGCACACAGTGTAAGTGATACTACTGCAGCTGCAAGTGTTGTAAATAGTTTCTTCATATTTTATGGTGTTTATTTGTCGGGAATAAAATGCCGAATACAAAGATATTCAAAAAGATGTTTCCAGCAAAAGGGGTATATAAAAAGGGAAAGCTTGCATTACAGGTCTCCCCGCAGCAGGCTTCCCATTTGTAGTAGGTTATGGTTTTAGTTTTATATCGGCGGCAAAGGTAATTAAAATTTTTAATATACCAAATTTGAACAAATTCTATAAAAGCACAGATAATGAATATAATATAAGTACACTATATATTATAAGATGTGAAACAATAAAAGAGGGCCGCCACAGGCAGCCCTCTCCATAAATTTTGCACCAACTTTACAATTAGTTGTTATTCATCTGTTTAATGTCTATCTGCTGTGTCTGCGAGTCATCACCTATAAGATACTCACAGAAGTGGTCAGCCATTCTCCAGAAGAAATACTCTGTCATGTTTCCAAATCCATGTCTTTGTCCAGGAAGGATAAGCATCTGGAAACGTTTGTTGGCTTTAATCAAAGCATCTACCACTCTGATTGTGTTACCAGGGTGTACATTGTTGTCAATGTCTCCAGTAATAAGCAACAAGTTTCCTTTAAGATTTTTGGCAAGCTGCTGGTTGGTATTGATACTGTATTTGAATGTAGTGTCTCCTTTTGCAGATACCTCCTCAAGCACTCCATGGTGCTGCTCACTCCACCAACGGTTATAGATGCTGTTGTCGTGATTACCGGCACATGAAACTGCTGCCTGGAAGAAATCTGGGTATTTTAGGATAGCTGCTGTTGACATGAAACCTCCACCTGAGTGGCCATGGATACCAACTTTATTGCCGTTGATAAACGGATGGCGTGCCGCAAGCTGCTGTACAGTAACTTTCTTGTCCTCCAAACCATAATCTCTTAGATTTCCATAACCAAAGTTGTGATACCATTTAGAACGGTTAGGATGACCGCCACGGTTACCTACAGTTACAACAATAAAACCAAGCTGTGCCAAACGGTCCACTCTATCCATGCTCTTGCTCCAAGATGAGTTGTTTGCCTCTGTCTGAGGACCAGGATACACATACTCAATGATAGGATAAAGTTTTGTTGAATCAAAGTCAAATGGTTTGTACATTACACCGTATAGGTCTGTAATGCCGTCACCAGCTTTAACGGTAAAGATCTCAGGGAATTTGTAGCCCCTTGCAAACAACTGGCTCAAATCAGCTTCCTCCAAATCCATAACTTTGCGGCCTGTATTGTCGTATAGTGCGCTCTTAGGGGTACAATCTACTCTTGAATAGTTGTTTACAAAGTATTTGTTGTCATCAGACATATCAGCTTTGTTGTCATAATCCCCTTTATTAAGAAGCTTCACATTGCTTCCGTCCAAGTTTGCGCTATATACATACATGTAATAAGGGTTGATACCATCCTCTTTACCGCAAGCAGTAAAGTAAACCACACGTTTTGCAGGATCAATTCCAAGAACCTGCTCTACATGGTACTCACCTTTTGTAATCTGGTTTTTAAGTGTACCATCTGCGCCATACAAATACAAATGTGCCCAACCGTCTCTCTCAGACCAGTGTACGAACTCTGTTCCATTGTTGAAGAACTCAAAGTTTCTTGTCTCAACATAGGTATTAAGCTCCTCATGTAGGATAACCTTGCACTCACCGGTAGCTACATCAACACAGCAAAGATCCACACGTTTCTGGTCTCTGCTCTGACGGGTAAAGTAGAATTTGCCGTTGTCACCCAACCACTTCATAGGGACATATTTCTCATATCTGTCTTTAACAGTCATTGGAGCCCTCTCCAAGCTTACGCTCTGGTCTTTGAAAGCATCAATATTAATGGTTTTTGAGCTCTTGTTCTCAAAGTCAAACAGATAAAGGTATGCTTTAGGACCAGGCTCACCAGGCATCTGATATTTGTAGCCCTCCAATTTTGGACGAGGATTTGCAAGTACATCAATTACCCATAGCTCCTTAATGTTTCTCATATCATTTCTGGTAAGGGCAAAGTGTTTTGAATCTGGAGACCAGGCAACATAAGCACCGGTACGTTTTGTGGTATCCTCCTCATGATTTCCGCCATACATACCTCTACCGGCATAAGGGAACTCCTTGTTACCGTCTTTGGTAAGCTGATGCTCCACAATTGTTGAATCCTTCTCGTCCTCAATGGCTTTTTTAAGGTTCTCCATATCCATATACCACAAGTTGTAGTTTTTGCCATAGATAGCCCATTTGCCGTCTGGAGAGATATTTGCCCATCTTGGATAATCTTTCTCCTTCTCCTGCTCGGTTACATCTGTAAGTTTGCCCGATGCAATATCCCATTTGAAACGGAAAACTTTGTTCTCCTTGGCAGGTTTGCCACCTTTCTCAGGTTTCTTGTCACCTGCTTTCTCCTTCTTAGGGACCATTATAGAGGTCCTAATCTCAAACTCAAATGCCTTGTCATCATCAACAAGTTTAAGTTTCTCAATAGGAAGATGCTGTGCATCAAACGGATCTTTGGTAATTGCAGAAATCTGGGCTGCAAGCTTACCCATATCCCATACTTTTTTCTTTGAACCGGCTACAGGATCCACAATATAGTACTCAGTACCTTTTGTAGTCTTGTATGAATACCAGAATTTGTCAGAATTTTTAAACCAGTTAGGTCTTACATCGGTAGAGAAAACCATCTGACCAACCTTCTTGGCAGAAAATCTCTCAGCCAAGTCATAATTTGCTTTTGTAACAGGAGTCTGCTGTGCATAAGCCACACTACAGGCTACCAAAGCAATTGCAAGAAACAGTTTTTTCATAATATATTGTTTAAAAAATTTATAATTTCCTTTCCCACTCACCAACCTCCATATCCTTTATGGTGCCGTTCTCTATCCTGAATCTCAAGGCTGTCCTCACATTGTGGAATCCCTGCACCCCCGCTGCTCCCGGGTTAATGGTGAGCACCCGGTACTTGGTATCATTTATCACCTTAAGGATGTGGGAGTGTCCGCAGATGAATATATCGGGAAGATGGGCATTTATAAGCTGGAAAGCTTTGAAATCGTACCTCCCCGGATACCCCCCTATATGCATCATAAGGATTCTCATCCCCTCCATCTCAAAGAACTGGGTATATGGGTGTGCAAGCCTTACGGTCTGGTCATCACAGTTGCCATAAACCCCTCTGAGCGGCTTGAATGCAGCAATGGCATCCGCTGTCTCTATATTCCCAAAATCCCCTGCATGCCATATCTCATCCACAGGCTCCAGGAACTTGCGGAGCTTATCGTCAAAAACCCCATGAGTATCTGATATCAACCCTATATACGCCATAAATTGGACTCTTTAAAAAGGGATAAGTTAAAGCTTTATGATAATTTTTTTCCTGTAAAGCCACATTGCCATTGCAGTAAATACCGCAACATAAACAAGGGCATAGATAAGAGAAGAAATCTCATTGTTCTCACCCACAATTGCAACACACACATTGTTGTAGAACCAGCTTAGCACACTCCAACTCCTCTCTTTAACTGTACCGTCCGCAAGTAGGACAACACCCTTCCATTTGATTATCTGCCCGAGAACCTTTGCAAAAAGGGCTGCCATAACAAACGCAAAAAGAGGATTCATACCCATAGCCTTGAACGGAGTGAACACCTTCTCCTTACCTTTAATATCAATCAGATAAATGAAGAACGCCAGCATAACAATGCTCCAGCCACCTGCATACAACACATAAGAGCCGGTCCAAAGAGCCTTAATGATTGGGTAACAGATGCTCCACACCAAACCGGCACCTATACAGCAAAGGCCTATGGTATAAAGCTGTGCAACAACATCAATCTTCTCTTTTGTCTGCTGTATCTTCTTCCCGATAAGGAATCCCAAAAGTACAGTACATGCTCCCGACAAGGCACCAAGAAGTCCCTCCGGATCAAACGGAATACCAAAACCCTTGTAAATATGATCTACACCAAAAATTGCAAGATCAATCTTGTCTGCATTCTGTCCGGCAAGGGAGAAGGCACCGGCAGCACCGTTAACCATCTCTGCAGAAGAATCACCGATAAGCCAAAGAATAAGCCAATGGAGACCCATAAGGGCTGCCATTGCAGGAACAATCTTCCTGGCCTTCTGCAACCAGAGGGCAACAAAACCGCCAAGCACATAGCACATGGCAATTCTTTGAAGCACACCAATAATTCTCACATGCTCCAGACGGTAAATGAAATTCTCCCAAACAGAAAGATCCGGATTTGGAGAAGTTGGGTAGAATGGGAACCAGTTAAGGCCAAAGCCTACCAGGAAGATAAGCGCACCTCTCTTGAGAAGTTTCTTTACACTCTCTGAGGTAAGCCCCTCATTATATTTTGCAAAAGAAAATGCCATTGCGGCACCAACTACAAACAAAAAGAAAGGGAAAACAAGGTCTGTAGGGGTACATCCAGCCCACTTTGCATGCGCAAGCGGTGGAAAAATATGCCCCCATGAACCGGGATTGTTAACAAGAATCATTCCGGCAACAGTCATTCCCCTAAGCACATCAAGTGCCACATAGCGTTGAGTTTTAGGTTGTGTCATATCTTATTACATTTATTTTCAAGTAAGCACAAAAATAACACTTTTGTTGATATATTTGCGTTATGGAACTTTTTTATTCTACTGAAATAGCAAACGGTCTCTGTACCCTTACGGAGGAGGAGAGCAGACACTGTGCAAAAGTGCTCAGGCACACTGTTGGAGACACCATAAAAGTGATAGACGGCAGCGGTGCCCTTTACACCTGCCGGATAATTGAATGCGGAAAGAAAGTGGTATGCAAAGTGGAGCATGTGGAAGAGGAATTTGGAGCACATGGCTACAACCTCACAATGGCAGTATGCCCCACCAAAAACATAGACCGCTATGAATGGTTCCTTGAAAAAGCCACTGAGATGGGCGTGGATACTGTTGTGCCTGTAATTGGCGAGCACTCTGAGCGCAAGGTAATTAAACCGGAGAGACTGGAGAAGATTCTTGTCTCAGCAGCAAAACAATCCCTTAAAGGGGCAATTCCAACGCTGCGGGAAGCGGTATCTGTAAAACAGTTCCTTAAAGAGGCTGCCTCAACGCCGGGGGTGAAGCTCATTGCCTATTGTGGAGAGCAGGAGAAAATAACCCTTGCCCAAGCCGTGCAGCAGGCACAGAATCTTCTTCCCGACAACCCCACCCTTACAATCCTCATAGGGCCTGAGGGAGACTTCTCATCTGCAGAAGTGGATGCAGCCATAGCGGCAGGATTCAAACCGCTTACACTTGGAGATTCACGCCTGCGCACAGAAACAGCAGCTGTAGCTTCCGTTGCGGGGGTGTACTTTATGATTTAAAACAACACACAATATGAAAGAGCAAATTGACGCAGCAATAAAGGTACTTAAGGAGGGTGGTGTAATCCTTTACCCTACTGATACCATCTGGGGCCTTGGATGTGACGCAACCAACCCTGAGGCAGTAGAGAAAATCTTTAAAATAAAACAACGCTCAGACAGCAAAAGCCTGATAACCCTTGTATGTGACCTTGATATGGTGGGCCGCTATGTGAAGGAGATTCCGGAGATTGCAATCCAGCTTGTTGAGGTGAATGACAAACCAATGACAATCATCTACCCCGGAGCAATGGGACTTGCCAAAAATGTGGTGGCAGAAGATGGAACAGTGGGAATCCGTATTCCCGACAACGAGTTCTGCAACAAACTCATCTACAAATACCGCAAGGCAATAGTCTCAACCTCCGCAAACATCTCGGGCACCCCTGCCCCAACCACTTTTGAGGAGATACCGCAGGAGATAAAGGATGCAGTGGATTTCATTGTTCCACCACAATTTGAGGGGCACTGCACCCGCTCCGCATCCCAAATCATAAAAGTGGGCCTCAGCAGCGAGATAGAGATTATCCGCGGATAAAGGCAACCCGCCAAGGGACACCGCCCCAGGAGCAACCAAAATTTGGGCAGGAAAAGTAACATTTTTCTGCCCGGAATAAGACTAAAACCAAAAATGGGCAGAAAACCATAGTGTTTCCTGCCCATTTTCTATTTCATAAGTGCCCTCAGCTGCTTGGCCATATTGGATGCAAAAACAAAGTCGTTGAGCTCCTTGCAGTCCGATTTCAGGATTTCTTTGTTGCTCCCCTCCCACAGCTTTTCACCTTTGTAGATGAAACCTATCTTGTCACCTATCTCCATCACAGAGTTCATGTCGTGGGTGTTGATTACCGTAGTGATATTGTACTCCTGTGTGATTTCCTGGATAAGGCGGTCTATCACTATTGAGGTTGTGGGGTCGAGGCCTGAGTTTGGCTCGTCGCAGAAGAGGTATTTTGGGTTGAGGGCTATTGCTCTGGCAATTCCTACCCTTTTCTGCATTCCTCCACTCAGCTCATTGGGGTATTTTTTGTTGGCATTCACAAGCTGTACCCTCTTGAGGCAGAAGTTTGCCCTCTCAAGTTTCTGTTCATTGCTCCAGTCAGTGAAGAAATCCATCGGGAACATGATATTCTCCTCCACTGTAGCAAAATCAAATAGAGCGCTTCCCTGGAACAGCATACCCATCTCTTTTCTGAGTTCCTTCCTCTCCTTCTCCTTTAGGGTTGTGAAGGCTTTGTCGTCGTACCATATCTCACCGCTGGTTGGGGTGTGGAGCCCTACCAGATTTTTGAGCAATACTGTTTTGCCGCTGCCGCTGGCTCCAATGATAAGGGAGCATTCTCCCGCCTTATACTCTATGGACACCCCCTTGAGGACATCCTTGCCATCAAATTCTTTATGAAGATTCTCTACTCTTATCATAGTTATAGCAACAATTTGGTTAGGACTAAATCAAAAACAAGGATAAGTACACTTATGGCTACAATTGCCCTTGTACTTGACCGGCCCACGCCTAATGAACCGCCCTTGGCATAATACCCAAAGTATGATGACAATGAAGTGATTATGAATGTGAACACAGCCATTTTTGATATGCTGTAGTATATGTAATGTATCTTAAATGAGAACTGGAGCCCCTCCACATACTGGGCCATTGATATGGCTCCGGTTGCACCAATTATGGCAGCTCCTCCAAGGAGTCCTATCACAAAACTCGACAGCATTACAAACGGGCTCAACACCACCGAACTTACTATTTTTGGGAGAATAAGGTAGTTTGCAGAGTTCACACCCATTATGTCCATTGCATCTATCTGCTCTGTAATCCTCATACTTCCTATCTCAGAGGCTATGTTGGAACCTATCTTGCCGGCAAGAATCAGAGCCACCATTGTTGAGCAGAACTCCAGCACAAGAATCTCCCTGGCCATATATCCCACATACATTTTAGGAATGAACGGACTCTCAAGGTTGTTTATTGTCTGTATTACCGCTACGGCTCCAATGAATATGGATATAACACTTATAAGAGGGATGGAGTCCAATGTGAGTTTTTGCGCTTCAACTGTACACTGTTTAAAAAATATCCTCCATTTCTCCGGTTTCTGGAACACTTTCCGCATAAGCAACCAGTATTCCCCTATCGTTTGCAGCGTCTTTTTCATTCAAAAGTAAATTTGGTGCAAGTTAAACATTTTATGGGAATTTATTGTTACTTTTGTTGTCCACACATAACCTACGCACGCATTGAACATCCTTTACAACATATCTGTCAGCTGCTATAGTGCACTTGCAGCAATTGCCTCGCCTTTCAACCATAAGGCAAAGCTCTTCCACAAAGGTAGGAAGGAGCTTCTTAAGGAGATTGAGTTGAAAATAGACCACAGTCACCCCATATTATGGTTCCACTGCTCTTCCGTAGGGGAGTTTGAACAGGCAAGGCCCCTCATAGAGTGGTATAAGGAGAACAGGAAAGAGTACAAGATACTCCTCACATTCTTCTCTCCAAGCGGATATGAACTGAGAAAGAACTACCCTTTGGCAGACTGGATTTTCTATTTGCCAATGGATACGGCATCAAATGCAAAAAAATTCCTTGATATTGTAAAGCCGCAAAAGGCAATCTTCATCAAATACGAGTTCTGGTACAACTACCTCAACCAACTCTCCAAGAGGGGAATACAGACATACATAGTCTCTGCCATTTTCCGCAGCAGCCAGCCGTTCTTCAAACCGTACGGCTCTCTGTTCAGAAAGATGCTCCACTCCTTTACAGCAATTTTTGTTCAGGATGAACACTCCCGCACACTGTTGGAGGGGATAAATGTAAAGGAGAATGTCATAGTATGCGGAGACACCCGCTTTGACAGGGTAAACCAGATAACAGCATCCAGCAAGGAGTTCCTGATAATTGAAACTTTCAGCAAAGGGGCATTCACCATCCTTGCAGGAAGTTCCTGGGCTCCCGACGAAGAGATCCTTGCCTCCACTTTAAAGGAATTCCCCGGAGTAAAACTTGTCATTGCACCTCACGAGATCCATCAGGAGCACATAGATAAAATCTGTACCCTGATGAAAGATTACAGGACAATCAAGTTCTCACAGTACAGAGACACCTCTGTTACAGAAGCAAAAGAGGAGCTGGAGAAGGCAAATGTTCTTATCATAGACTGTCTGGGAATACTCTCTTCCATTTACAGATACGGCAAGCTTGCATATATAGGGGGCGGATTTGGAGTTGGTATCCACAACATCCTTGAGGCTGCAACCTACGGCATTCCTGTAGTGTTCGGCCCAAAATACCAGAAGTTCAAAGAGGCTCGCGACCTTATAGCAAGAGGTGGGGCAGCCTCTATAAAAAACCGGGAGGAGTTCCATTCTCTCCTTGAGAAAATGGTGACAGATGAAAGCTCAAGGGAAGATAAGGGAAAAATCTGCAGAGAGTACGTAAATGAGAATCTTGGGGCTACAGCCAGGATTATTGGACGAATCGAAAATATCTCTTTTTAGGAAAGAGATATTTTTTTTACCTCACCGGAAGATTTTTCTCTTTTCAAAAAACTTTTTCACGCTTCCTTTATTCCTTTGCCAAAAAAAATGCTCAGCAAAGTTTATTGTGCCGCGTGCAAAGGGATAGATGTTACAACTGTAACTGTAGAGGTGGACATATCTGACGGAATATCATTCCATCTTGTGGGACTGGCAGACAATGCCGTTAAAGAGAGCCAGCAGAGAATTGGGAGGGCTCTGGAGAAAATAGGGTACAAAATTCCCGGAAAGAAGATAATAATAAATATGGCCCCGGCAAATCTGCGCAAGGAAGGGACCTCTTTTGATGCTGCCATTGCAATAGGGATAATAATGGCAAACAAGAAGGTGGAATTTGAATGGGCAGAGCACTTTATGATACTGGGGGAACTTGCTTTGGACAGCTCCCTGAGAGCAATATCGGGAGCACTCCCAATAGCCCTGCATGCAGCAGAGCAAGGGTTCAAAGGGTGTATCCTCCCAAAAGAGTCGGCACAGGAGTGTGCCCATGTTGACGGCATCACTGTTTTTGGAGCGGAGAACCTTGCCCAAGTGATAGAAATTCTCTCCAACCCTGATAGCGCTTATGATAAAATACCCCTCCGGACATCCGTTATAAGGAAAAACCATTGGGAGTATGACTTTGCAGATGTAAAAGGGCAGACATTGGCAAAAAAAGGGCTTGAGATTGCAGCTGCAGGGGCACACAATATAATAATGACAGGGCCTCCGGGTTGCGGCAAGACATTTATGGCCAAATGTCTCCCGTCCATTCTTCCAAAAATGGAAAAGGAGGAGGCTATGGAGACCGGAAAGATATACTCGGTTGCGGGGATTCTCAAATCTACCGGCGGGATTGTTACCCAAAGGCCTTTCAGAAGCCCACACCACAGCTCAACCCTCCAATCTCTGGCCGGGAGCACCTCAATGCCGGGGGAGGTCTCCCTGGCACACAATGGGGTACTGTTCATAGATGAGATAGCTGAATTTGGCAGAGGAGCGCTTGAGATTCTCCGACAGCCTCTGGAAGAGGGTGTCGTACAGGTGTGTCGGGCAGGGACAAGGGTGAGCTACCCGGCCTCCTTCATGCTGGTTGCAGCAATGAATCCATGCCCATGCGGATACTTCAATGATCCTTACATTGCCTGTACCTGCAGCAGCAGTGCCATAATGAAATATGCAGGGAAACTGTCGGGACCCTTAATGGACAGAATTGATCTGCAATTGAACCTTCAAAGGGTATCTGCAGAGGAGATTGTGGGGGCCGGGAACGCCCGGGAGGAGAGCAGTGCCCAAATTGCAGAGAGGGTGCAAAGGGCCAGGGAGATTCAGACAAAAAGATTCAAGGGGGAGGATTTTTTTACAAACTCCCGTATCCCTCCCGGGAAACTCAACAAATACTGCTGCATAGGGAAAAAGGAACAGATGCTGTTACAAAAAATCATTGCCGGCAAGGGGCTCTCTGCCCGCTCTTACAGCAGAATTTTAAAAATATCCCGTACAATAGCAGATTTGGATGGGGAGGATTTTATATCTTTGGCCCATATTTCCAAAGCAATACAATTCAAATTGAACATTAACGGTATTTAGGATGTCTAAACTGATTAAGATAAACGGCCTGGAAGAGATTGCCGCAGCAGCACAGCAATTTATTGAATATGTCTCTTCTTCTCCACTGCAGAGCAATATTTTTGCATTTTTTGGTCCTATGGGGGCTGGAAAAACCACATTCATTAAAGCAATCTGCAAAGCTTTGGAGGTAACCGATGATGTGAACAGCCCAACATTTACAATTGTAAACGAGTACAGGGCAGGGAAAGGGTTCCCCGTATATCATTTTGACTTTTACAGAATAAACAAGATTTCCGAGGCCTACGAGATTGGTATTGACGAGTACTTTGGAGCAGAGGGGCTGTGCCTTATAGAGTGGCCGGAGAAAATAGAGGAGATTCTCCCTCAGGAGTGCTTTAAAATTACCGTATCTGTATGCGGAGATGGCACCCGTAACATCACCATTGATGACGGCACCCTTTAGAAGTGGAATCTCAGACCAATTTCACCTTTAACCTGCAATGGCTGGTCTGTTCTTATGCTGCGGGGCACATCTGAATTGAAGAAGTACATCAGGTTAGGCTCAAAGTAAATACCTGCAGGGGAGCTGAACTTGTACTCCACGCCCAAACCGGCATTAACTGAGAGCTGGATACCGTCTATAGGATTGGTAAAGCGTTCTTTGCCTGTATAACTCTGCATTTTATACACAGCATTGATCCCTTTCTCTACAGTTGCACCTGCGTTCACATAAAAACTGAAATTATTCCTCTCCACAACAATACCGTAAATATTGACAGGAATACCCACGTAGTGCAATGTCTGCTTAACGCCATACTTTTTCTTGTTGATAAGGCAATCATACTTGCTGCTTATCATGGTGTAGTTTATACCAATACCGAGTGCAATACTCCCTTTTACAGGAATCTGTACCTGAACGCCCAAATTAAGAGGTAGAGAGTATTTTGTATCTGAAATCTGCTCTACAAGATCTCCTGGAGTGTTTAAGCCAATCCCCGACTGGGATGATTTAATGGAAGAGTTCATAACACTCGCACTGCTCCCCGGCATCACTCCGGTCAAAAGGGCAAACGCCATTTTTTTATCTCTGGCGCTCTCCTCCCAAAGCTCTTCAAATTCCCTCTCATAAACCTTGTTGCCAATATTGTTTGCATCAGCTCTCTTCTCCTCACGTTTTTCCTCTGCAACAGCCTCAGAAACAACTTCACTTGAAGCAACCTCAGAAGTGACCTCAGAAGCAACCTCAGAAGCAACCTCAGCAACAGTCTCAGAAGCAGCCTCAGCAGCAACCTCCCCTGCAACCACATCAGCAACATCTGTCACATCAGTCACCTGGGCTATCAGATTCCCTGCAGACACTGTGCCCGCCACAACAGCAACACTCCCATTGACAGATGTGCCATCAACTTCTGCACTCTCCTCAAAGGATTTCTCCACCTGAACCTCCGCCACAACAGCTGGAGATGTCATGCGATCATTGGAAGATGGCAATACAAGCAACACAGCAACAAGGATTGCCGCTGCAACCGACGATGTCCAATAAATAACCTTGCGGATTCTCCTTCTGCGCAAAGAACTCTCTATAGATTCCCATATACTGTCATCTACAGGCATCTGCACATCATAGAGTTTCTCCCTCAATGCATCAAAACCGTTATCTTCCAAATTCATCATTTAAAATCCTCCAATTTCTCTTTAAGCCAATTCTTGGCTCTGCTCAGCTGCGATCTGGACCCTCCCTCAGTAATGTTCAGCTCCTGTGCTATCTCCTGATGTGTATAACCCTCTATAGCATACATATTGAACACTGTCCTGAACCCTGCGGGCATTTGGGAAACAAGTTTAAGGAGTGTTCTGGAATCCATCTTCTCAATAACGGAAGAGTCATAAACCAGTTCCACACTCTCCTCAACCTGCTGGGCATGTCTGAGGATATCCTTCTTCCTCAAATGCATAAGTGCGGCTGTAATGAACACCCTTCTGGCCCAACCTTCAAATGAGCCCTCCCCCTTGTAGCTCCCAATCTTGGAAAAAAGGGTGATGAATCCATCATGAAGCACATCCTTTGCAGCCTCCCTGTCTCCAACATACCTGAAACACACAGCAAGCATACGAGGGGCCAGCCACTCGTACATCTGCTTTTGTGCCAAGGCACTATTTTTAAGGCATCCGGCAATAATCTCGGCCTCTTTTGCCTCAGTTGACAGGTTGTTTGCCATTTATCAGCTTATATATATAGATGCAAATTTGCTAATAAAAGTTGCAATTAGGAAATAATTTTATCCCCAGACAATTTCTTAAGTTAATGGTTGCACAGAATTTGTTACATTTGTAAGGTACATTTGTTCAAACAGAGATGAAACTGAAAAAATATATAACCGCACTCATAGCCGCATGCATCTGTTTCTGCGCTTCTGCCCAGGACAGTACAAGCACGGCAATACTGCTCAACGCCCTTAAAGATTACAACAACGGGAATTACCCACAGGCTAAAGAGAATTTCCAGAAACTGGCTGCCATCCAGCCCGGAAACGATGCCGCATACTATTATCTTGCCCATATAGCGCTTAAGAGTGACGATATGGCATCCGGCGAGCTTTACCTGAAAAAATGTATAGGATTGGACTCATCCAATTTCTGGTACAGGGATATGCTTGGGCAGATATACATCAAAAACAACAAAATAAAGGAGGCCATAACCGTATATGAGGATCTGCTCAACCTCTATCCTAAAAAATCCGCTGTCTATTACAGCCTCATAAACCTCTACCTTGGAACCCAGGAGACAGAGAGCGCCAAAAAGATATTGGAAAAAATTGAAGCCGCACAGGGTAAAAGCGAAGCGGTTGCCATTACCCGTTTCAACATTTTCCGCATGGAGCAGAACTGGGAGGGTGCACTGGATTATCTCATGGAGTTTGACAAGGAGTTCCAGAGTCCACGTATAGAGAGCATCATTGGAGACATGCTTGCAGACAGGTTCAAGGACTCCCTTGCAATAGAATACTACAACAAGGCCCTTGCCATAGACAGGCAGTTTGCCCCTGCAATGTACGGAAGGGCAGAGGTACACAGGATGAAAGGGAATTATGGAGAGTTTTTCTCAGATATAACCCCATTCATCTCAAACCCTGCCATAGACCCCAACATGAAGGTAGAGTACTTGAAACAAATCTTTCAGGTACCTAATTTCATCCGCAGATTCCGCCCTCAGATGGACTCACTCATGACAGGAATGGAGAATGCCCACCCAACAGATACAACATCAAATATATTTGTAGCCTCCTATTGGGGACAAAGTGGGGAAAATGAGAAATGCAAGGCCCTGCTAAAGAGGAACTATGAGCTTTATCCCAGCAATTTCAACATGCTTTTCCAGTATGTCATAGCCATTTATCAGCTGGAGGAGTGGGAGAACCTGGAGCAGGCAGCTGCACTGGCTTTGGAGAAATATCCAAAACACCCCGATTTTGTACAGCTTGCAGGAATAGCCCGTTTCAAACTCAAAAAATATGACAAGGCCATAGAATCCTACAAGGAGATGGCCTCCATTGCACTGGCAAAAAAAGATACTACAAACCTCATAACAGCCAACTCCATCCTTGGAGACCTCTACTATGAGACAAACAACAGCAAACAAGCCTTTTCACACTACAAAAAGGTGCTAAAGCTTAATCCCGACGAACTATCGGCCTTGAACAACTACGCATACTATCTGGCCGAAGAGGGGAAAAGTCTCAAAAAGGCATACCAGATGAGCAAGAAAACCATAGAGGCGGAGCCCGACAACCCCACATATCTGGATACCTTTGGATGGATCCTCTTCCTTTTGGACAAACCGGTAGAGGCAAAGGCCCAGTTCAAGCATGCCATGCTGTACGGAGGGACCGACGATGCCAATATCCTGGACCACTACGCAGAAGTGTTGTACAAATTGGGTGAACATGATCTTGCATTCATATACTGGGAGCAGGCAAAGCAGCTCGACAGCACCCTTAAAATTGATGAGAAGATACAACAGCGCAAAGCACAACTCAGACAAAAAGGAAAATAGGGGATGAGCGTACGCACATTGATACAGATTATAGCAGCATTGCTGGCCTTGACGGCACCGGCAACCGTTTCGTACGCCCAAACCAAAGAGATTGAGAGCCAGAAGAAGAAGATAGAGAAACTGGAAAAGGATATAACATATCTCGACAATCAGATCCAATCCACACAAAAGCAGAAACAGAACACCCTTGACGGGCTGGTCCTCATACAGAAAAAAATATCCAACAGGAAACAGATTCTTGCCGAGCTTGACAACGAGATAAAAAAACAGAGTCTGGAGATCTCCTCAACCCAGAAGCAGATAAACACCCTGCAAAAAAGGCTGGATACTCTGGAACATTATTACCGCAATATGGTATATAATGCGTACAAGAACCGTGATACAAAAGTGTGGTTCATGTATATTCTGGCAAGTGGCAACATGGAACAGGGATACCGACGATGGAGTTACCTTAAAAACTACTCTGCAAGCATGAATGCCCAGGCAGAGAAAATCAGGAATCTCAAGAAGGAGCATTCAACCCAACTGGAAAAGCTTCAGAAACTCAAAAACAACAATATGGCTACCCAGGCCAGCAGGACAAAAGAGTACAACAAGCTCACCGCGGAGCAGAAACAGGGACAGGCTTACGCAAAATCTTTGGAGAAAAAGCAGAACCAGTACAAAAAACAGCTCAACCAGAAACGCTCCGAGGCAAACAAACTGGCAAAGGAGGTGGAGAGGCTCATTGCAGCTGAAATTGCAAGACAGCAGGAGATTGCCCGCAAGCAGGCCCAACTGGCAAAAAAAGCTAAGGAAGACAGTATGAAAGCCAAGGCTAACAGCCAGAAAGTTGCCACCGCCAAAGAGGACAAACTTGCCATGAAGGAGTTTGAGGAGTATAAGGCAAACACAAGATTGTCGGGAAGCTTCTCACTGAACAAGGGGAAATTGCCGTTCCCTGTATCATCGGGGGTGATTGTGGAGCAGTTTGGTGAACATCCCCACCCTACCCTCAAGAATGTGATGCTGCCGTTCAATAACGGAATAAATATCTCCACCAAACCGGGAAATGCTGTAAAGGTGGTATTTGACGGAGTTGTAAAACAGGTGATTGCCGTTCCGGGTTACAACCAGTGTGTTCTGGTACAGCACGGACAATATTTCACTTTTTATTGCAAACTTGCCAAAGTGGGGGTAAAAGTTGGAGACAAGCTCTCAACAGGGGCCGCAATAGGGACTTTGGAGACAAATGGTGCCACAGCAACACTCCATTTTGAACTATGGAACGGTACAACAAAACAGAATCCGGAACATTGGCTAAAAAAATAGACCAAAAAACTTAATGCGTATGAAAGATATAAGGATTTACTGCAAAAACACACAGGAGTACTATAATGTTGCTCCAGGAACAGAGCTGGCAGAACTGAAAAAGGAGCTTGGACTCGGCTCAATTGCAGCTTATGTGGATAACCAGCTCAAAGAATTGAGCTACCCACTCTATATGCCCCATTCCATTGAGTTTTTGGACTATACCCATCCGGATGGCCGCAGGTGCTACAAACGTTCCATATATATGCTGCTGCAAAAGGCCATAAAGGAGCTTTACCCAACCAAACAGCTTATACTGGATTACACACTCCCTAACGGAGGGTACGGAGAACTTGTTGACAATCCTGCCTCAGACAACCCGAACGACTCACTAAGAATAAGGATGGAGAGCATTACCGAGCTCTCTGAGGAGGAGATTTACCGCATTAAAACAAGGATGCAGGAGATTGCCGCCGCAGACCTCCCTATTGTAAAGAAAAAACTGAGCAACAGTGAGGCGGTGGAACTTTTCATCTCAAACAGACAGTTTGACAAAGCCCGTCTCATTAAAGAGCTCGGCCACTTCTTTGTCTCAGTCTATTTCATTGGGGACTACGCCGACACTTTCTACGGCCCTATGCTCCACTCCACAGGGGAGATAAAGAAATTCAACCTCATGAAATACAACAAGGGGTTCTGTGTACAGTTCCCTTCATATATGCCTCCTTATGAGATTTCAACTGTAAAATATCAGGAGAAGCTGTTCAATGTGTTCAAAGAGAACCACACATGGTGCAATATCCTTGGGGTTAAGGATATATCCACTGTGAACAGGGCTATAATGACAGGAAACAGCAAAAAGATGATACAGATTGCGGAGGCTCTCCATGAGAGGAAATATGCGGCCATTGCCGATATGATTTACCAGAGGAGGGACCAGATAAAGCTGGTTCTCCTTGCCGGACCTTCGAGCAGTGGAAAGACCACCACATCCATGCGTATTGCCCTGCAGCTTAAAGTCCTTGGGCTCAACCCAGTTGTGCTTGCAATGGACAACTATTTTGTGAACCGGGAGGATACTCCAAAGGATGCCCAGGGAAATTATGATTTTGAGTGCCTTGGAGCAATGGATCTGGAACTGCTCAATACCCAGCTCAACCAGCTGTTTGACGGAGAGGAGGTTGATATCCCTGTCTTCAATTTTACCAAAGGGCAAAGGGAATACAAAGGGAACAAGATAAGGATGAACCCTAATGACATACTCATTATGGAGGGAATCCACGCCCTCAATCCTGCCCTTACACAAGGTATTGAGAGCAAAAAGAAGTTCAGGATTTACGCCTCTGCCCTTACATCACTCTCAATTGATGAGAACAACTCTGTATCCACCACAGACAGCCGTATGCTGCGCCGTATTGTAAGGGACAACAATTTTAGGGGAACAAGTGCAGAGCAGACAATAATGCTCTGGGGAAAGGTACATGACGGTGAATACAAAAACATATTCCCATATCAGGAGAATGCAGATGCCATGTTCAACTCATCCCTGATTTATGAACTGCCGCTGCTGAAACATTATGCAGAACCGTTGCTCAGGAGAATTCCACCTGCTTCACCTGCCTATGCAGAGAGTCTCAGACTCCTCAAATTCCTTTCATACATTGTAGAGATGACCCCGGCAGAACATACCGCTGTGCCTCCTACATCTGTAATGAGGGAGTTCATAGGGGGAAGCACTCTGGATTATTGAATTGCTTTCTGAATAAGTTCCAATACAGCCTGGAAATCCTCCGGATTCTCTTCAAATTTAAGCTCATCTACATTTATGATGAGCTTTTTTCCTACTTTGTACCCGTCTATCCACTCCTGATAGCGGTCATTGAGCCCCTGAAGGTAATCCACCCTTATACCGGACTCATACTCCCTGCCCCTTTTCCTTATCTGCTCTATAAGGGTTGGGATTGAGGCTTTAAGGTATATGAGCAGATCCGGTGGCCTTACAAGGGAGTTCATAAGCTCAAACAGGGATTTGTAGTTCTCAAAATCCCTTGTGGAGAGGAGTCCCATTGAGTGCAGATTTGGGGCAAATATGTTCGCATCCTCAAATATTGTCCTGTCCTGCACAACATTCAGCTCAGACTTCTGTATCTCAACTATCCCTTTAAGCCGCTTGTTAAGGAAATATATCTGCAAATTGAAAGACCATCTCTGCATATCGTTGTAGAAATCTGAAAGATACGGATTCACATCCACATCTTCATATTTTGGCTCCCAACCGTAATGTTGGGCAAGCATTCTGGTAAGGGTTGTTTTTCCGCTACCTATATTTCCGGCTACAGCTATATGCATGACTTCTTGTTTTAAGTGGAACAAAATTACAAAATTTTACAATGTTTTTAAGTATTTTTGCAGAATGGACAAAACCAGAAGGAGAATATTATTATGATACAGGTAAAGACTTTTTATTTCAACGACTTGCGTGAGTGCTGCTATGTCTTGTACGACAATACAAAAGAGTGTGTAATTATAGACCCTGGGATGCAGAATGCCAACGAACAGGCCAGACTTGTAAAATTCATGGAGGAAAATGGCCTTACCCCCGTAAAGCTGCTCAATACCCACGGTCACTTTGACCATGTAATGGGAAATGCCTTTGTAACCGGGAAGTGGGGTATCCCCACCTATATACACAAAGAGGATATAGGTCAGCTGGAGAGGGCACAACAATACTGCCAAATGTTCGGATACACAATCCAGCAGCCTCCTGTAGAGAATCTTGTGGAACTCAATGACGGGGATACAGTTACTTTTGGAGACTCTTCATTGCAGGTTATCCACTCACCAGGCCACACCAGGGGCGGTGTATGTTTCTATTCCGCTCCCGACAAATTCATAATTACAGGAGATTCCCTTTTCCAGGGGAGCATTGGAAGGACAGATCTTCCGGGAGGAGACTATGATGCCCTTATGGAGAGCCTTTTGGGTAAAGTGTGTAAAATTGCAGACCCGTTCAGCATAGTATATCCAGGACATGGACCACAAACCCAGCTGGGACACGAACTCAATACAAACCCTTTCTTAAGATACGAGTAATATGAAGAGGTTGTTGTTTACAGTTATGGCAACCTTTGCCATAATCTCCTCTTATGCCCAGGAGAGTGAGGGGAGTTTCTTCTCAAATTTATGGGGTGGAAGTTCTCAGGAAAAGCCGTTGCAGAATGTTGTAATACCAAAACTCCCTACAGAGGCTTATTTTGCGGGGGAGAGGGTTCCTCTGGAGTATTTTGATGTAAGGGAGAGCCTTCAGAGGGAAATGACCATTATAAATTATTGGCATGGGAGCCTGTCATATATTGTACAGCTGTCGGGAAGATACAAGGATATGATCTGCAAAATCCTTAAGGAGGAGGGGGTTCCTGAGGATTTCTTCTATCTGTGCGTTGCAGAGAGCTCATTGCAGCCTGCAACTTCACCTGCGGGTGCCAAGGGATACTGGCAGTTCCTCAGCGCCACAGCCAAGGAGTATGGACTTGAGGTGAATTCGGAGGTTGATGAGAGGTACAATTGGGAGAAAGCCACCAGGGCAGCCTGCAAATATTTTAAGAAAGGATATGAGAAATATGGCACCTGGACACTCTCGGCCGCATCATACAATGTTGGAATGGCAAATATAAACAGCAGGATAGGTTACCAGTCAATTGACAATTACTATGATATGCAGCTCCCGCTGGAGACCGCAAGATATGTCTATAGGGCTGTTGCCTTTAAGATAATCATGAACAACCTCCCTGCCTACGGATTCAACATTACAGAAGAGGACAAATACCAGCCAATTGAGTGCAAGGTGGTTGAGGTAAAAGGGCCTGTTGCCAACTGGAGCGATTTTGCACGCAAGCACAACACCAACTTTAAGATGATTAAAATGTGCAATGAGTGGATCCGTTCAAACAAGCTTACCAACAAGCTTAACAAAACATACAAAGTGCTTGTTCCTGTAAGCAGATAAGACAGATAGGGATTGAGGGTTAAATGGATTAAGGAGAATCAGATGGATACAATAGAGGTTACCGGTGCCAGAGAGCACAATTTGAAGGGGGTAAATGTCACCATTCCCCGCAACTGCCTTGCAGTAGTTACAGGGCTGAGCGGAAGCGGCAAGTCATCCCTTGCTTTTGACACCATTTATGCGGAGGGACAGAGGAGATATATGGAGACTTTGTCTGCCTATGCCAGGCAGTTCATAGGTATTCTGGAAAGACCTGCCGTTGATTCCATAAAGGGTCTGAGCCCCATAATTGCCATTGAGCAGAAAACCACCGGCAAGAACCCCCGCTCTACAGTGGGAACAATTACGGAGATTTATGATTTTCTCCGTCTGCTATACGCAAGAGCCTCTACAGCATATTCTCCCGCCACAGGACTCCCAATGGTAAAATATACCAATGAGCAGATTGTAAATCTCATCCTCAACGAATATGCCGGCAAAAAGTGCATTGTAATGGCCCCACTTGTTGTAGGTAGGAAAGGTCATTACAAGGAGCTGTTTGAATCTCTTGTAAAGAAAGGTTACCAGCAGATAAGAATTGACGGCCAGATGCATTTTCTGGCAGATGTAAACCCGCTGGACCGCTACAAGACCCACTTTATAGAACTTGTCATTGACAAGCTTATACCAACACAAGAGGATTACAAAAGGATATCTAACTCTGTTGAGCAGGCCCTGCAACAAGGTAAAGGGACACTTGCCATACTCAATGTGGAGAAACAGGAGGAGGTTGATTCCACCCCGCTGAGATTTTTCAGCAAGCACCTGATGTGTCCCCAGAGCGGAATCTCATTCCCGGAACCTGCCCCACACACATTCTCATTCAACTCCCCGCAGGGAGCCTGCCCAAAATGCAAGGGTCTTGGCTTCATCTCCAGAATAGATATGGGCAAAATTATCCCCAACCCTTCCAAGAGCATATTGCAGGGGGCAATTGAGCCGTTGGGAACCTACAAGGACAACAATTGGTTCCGCATCCTGGAGAGCATGGCAAAAGTATATGAATTCTCCCTCAACACCCCGGTAAAGGATCTTCCCGATGAGATTCTGGACATGATCATTTACGGCACAGAGGAGCTCTTCAGGGTTAATCTTCCCGACGGAACCCAACTTGCCCCGTTTGCCGGAGTAATATCCAAACTGGAGCAGAACAATGAGGAGATAAATGAGAAGAAGGAACGCTTCATTGAGGAGATGGAGTGTCCGGAGTGCCATGGCACCCGCCTGAACAAGGAGGCCCTACACTTTAAGATAGACCAGAAAGACATCACCCAGATAAGTGCAATGGATATAGACCAGCTTGCACAGTGGATAGCAGGGCTTCCGGGCAAACTTTCAGAGAAAGAGAACAGGATTGCGAGGGATATTCTTAAAGAGCTTACAGACCGTGTGGGATTTTTGCAGCAGGTGGGATTGAACTACCTCTCTCTCAGCCGTGCCACACGCAGCCTCAGCGGAGGGGAGAGCCAGAGAATACGATTGGCAACCCAGATTGGAAGCAAATTGGTAAATGTGCTTTATATACTGGATGAGCCGAGCATAGGACTCCATCAGAGAGACAACAGGAAACTCATAAACTCCCTTAAAAGATTGAGGGATGAGGGGAACTCTGTAATGGTAGTTGAACACGATGAGGAGATGATCCGTGAGAGCGATTACCTTATAGACCTTGGCCCGGGAGCCGGTGCCCTTGGGGGAAAACTCCTTTACAGTGGTGAGCCGGGTGCACTGTACTCAATGCCATTGGATGAGATTGGCAAACTTGGAAGCTTTACAGCAGATTACCTTAGAGGAATAAGGAAAATAGAGGTTCCTGCCACAAGGAGGGGTGGGAACGGAAAATTCATAGAACTTAAAGGGGCAACAGGCAACAACCTCAAAGGGGTTGATCTTAAGCTTCCATTAGGTTGTTTTGTAGGTATAAGCGGCGTGAGCGGCAGCGGAAAATCCACCCTCATAAATGAGACCCTTATGCCAATTCTAAGCAAACACTTCTACCGTTCATTGGCCAATCCGCTCCACTATGGGACAATAGAGGGGCTGGAGAATGTAGATAAGCTCATTGTTGTGGATCAGAGCCCTATAGGGCGTACTCCACGCAGCAATCCTGCAACATACACCAATGTCTTTGGAGATATAAGAAAACTCTTTGAAAACACCCCAGATGCAAAGATTAGGGGATTCAAGGCGGGACGCTTCTCCTTTAATGTAAAGGGTGGCAGATGCGAGAGCTGTAAAGGAGCAGGGGTTGAAACAGTAGAGATGAATTTCCTTCCAAGCGTATATGTACACTGCAAAGAGTGCAACGGAAGAAGATACAATCAGGAGACTCTGGCTGTAAGATACAAAGGAAAGAGCATAAACGATGTACTTGAAATGACCATTTCCGAGGCGGCAGAGTTCTTTGAGCCTGTACCGTCAATAGCCCAGAAACTCAAAGCCCTGAACGATGTGGGACTTGGCTATATAAAACTGGGACAACCGTCCACAACCCTCAGCGGCGGAGAGAGCCAAAGGGTAAAACTGGCGGCAGAGCTCTCAAAGAAGGGGACCGGCAACAGCATCTATATTTTGGACGAGCCAACTACAGGTCTCCACTTTGAGGATATAAAGATTCTCCTTGGAGTACTGCAGAAGATAGTGAACCAAGGAAACACCGTTGTTGTGATTGAGCATAACCTTGATGTTCTCAAAAGCGTGGATTATCTGATAGACATGGGACCAGAAGGTGGCGTTGGCGGAGGAGAGATAATAGCACAGGGGGCACCGGAAGAGATTGCCCAATGCCCAGGCTCATACACAGGACAGTTCCTGAGGGAGATTTTGGAATAAAACACCTTTTACCTCCTTCCCCCCAGACGGGAGATTGTCAGGGCTGCGGCGGCGGAGCCTGCATGTCCACACTCGGGAAGAGAAAGCCCCCGAGAGAGGGCATGAAAAAATCCAGCGGCGTATGAATCCCCTGCACCAGTTGTATCCAGCACCTGCGCAGGGTGGGCTTCAATCCTGAATTCTTCATTACCACAATATATTACGGAGCCGGCGGCTCCGTTTTTTATTACTGTAACCGGAGCTATCCCTTTATGGTTGCTACCGGCAAATGCGGTTGCCTCGTCTAAGGTTGCAAACACAATATCTGCAAACTCCCCTATCAGTTGCCGCAGCTGCAAGTTGTGTTTTGTTGCAATCCTCCGGCTCCCCAGATCAAATGAGATTGTAAACCCCATCTCCTTTGCCAGCCGCATGGCTTTTTCCACAACTCCCCGGCACTCCATGACAAACCCCTCCAGATGCAGATGGTCAAACCCTGCAAAAAACTCAGGCAACAACTCTTCTGGGGAAAGTTCAAGAGCGGCTCCAGGAGAGACAACAAAGGTTCTCTTTCCGCAAGGCTGGGAGAACACAACCCCCACTCCACTGGAATTCACACCCCTTGAAACAAAACACTCAACTCCATTCTTCTTTAGAGATCCAATAAAATCATCACCAATGGTATCGGCTCCAACCTTCCCAATAAATCCGCATTTGAGGCCTAAGGCAGATGCCAACGCAACGGTATTTGCGGCAGAACCTCCGGGAATCATCTCAATTGCATGCCCCTCAGCAGCAACTGCGTCCAGAAGCTCCTGCACCCGTCCCCTCCCCACATGGGCTATACTCCCTGGGGCAATGGAAAACTTGTCCAACAGAGAACTGTCGGGAAGAGAGGCATAAACATCTGTAATGGCGTTGCCTATTCCAAGAAGGGATTTCATAATGGATTCAAAAGTAGTAAAAAATAAATAATAGTTGATATTATATTTTTTTGTAGGTTTGCAGGTTGTAAACACATATATCATTATAATGATTGTAGCAAAGACTTTAGAAGAGTTCATCCAGGCAAGAGAGGCCTTGCAGTGCAAGGAGAGCATAGGATTTGTACCCACAATGGGAGCTCTTCATCAAGGACACATTTCATTGGTTGAACACTCTGTAGCCAAATGCAGGCACACTATAGTAAGTATTTTTGTAAACCCTACCCAGTTCAACAACCCACAGGACCTTGCAACCTATCCAAGGACTTTGGAAGCAGATTGCGCCCTTTTGGAGAAGAGCGGAGTGGATATTGCCTTTGCCCCAAGGGTAATTGACATCTATCCTACTCCCGACGAAAGGATTTTTGACCTTGGCGGATTGGATTCCTATGGTGAGGGTCCACGCAGACCGGGCCACTTTAATGGAGTGGCACAGGTTGTGACACGCCTTTTTGATATTGTAAAACCACAGTACGCTTTCTTTGGAGAGAAAGATTTCCAGCAGGTTGCAATCATCAAATACTTTACAAAACAGCTTGGCTACCCAATTGAGATTGTACAGTGCCCTATTTTAAGAGAGGAAGACGGGCTTGCAAAAAGCTCCCGTAACACACTTCTTACCTCTGCACAGAGAGAGGCTGCCCCACATATCTACAAATGCCTTGTAAAAGCTGTAGAGTACTCACAGAGCATGAGCCCTGCACAGGTAATAGAGGCTGTGACCAAAGATATTGATGCCAACCCTGAACTTGAGACTGAGTATATAGAACTTGTGGATGCAGATATGCTCAAACCTGTTTCAAGCTGGGATGATGCCAAAAACATCCAGTTGTGGTGTGCAGTTTATGCCCGCCCTGTAAGATTAATTGACAATATTAAAATCAGATAACCTATGCTACTTGAAATTCTTAAATCAAAAATTCATCGCGTAAGCGTAACTGAGGCCAACCTCAACTACATTGGAAGCATTACAATAGATGAAGATCTTGTAGAAGCAGCAGGATTGTATGAGAATGAAAAAGTAACCATTGTAAATATAAACAATGGCGAGAGAATAGACACTTATGTGATAAAAGGTGAGCGTGGCAGCGGAAAAATCTGCCTTAATGGTGCTGCAGCACGCAAATTTACCGTTGGAGATCTTGTAATAATCATGGCTTACGCACAGATGACTCCAGAGGAGGCGTCAACATTCAAGCCAAAAGTTGTATTCCCAGATTCAGTAACCAACAAACTTGTATAAGATGCGCAAAGCTCTCAAGTGGCTTGCATTTCTTTTTTTGGCCGCTCTATTGCTTTACTTCTCGTTCAAAGGGGTAAAATGGAGTGATTTCATTGCCGGGTTGCAGAGTTGCAACTGGTGGTGGATAGTGGCATCTATGGCTATAGGAATTGCAGGATTTCTTGCAAGAGCTCTCAGATGGCGTCTTCTGATGCTCCCAATAAACAAAGATATTACCATCAGGGAGGCATTTGACGGGGTAAACATAGGGTACCTTACCAATTTTGCCTTTCCAAGAGCCGGGGAGGTTGCCCGTTGCGGGGTATTGGCAAACACTAAGAAAATTACCTTTCAGGGGGCATTGGGTACAGTTGTCCTTGAAAGGAGTTTTGATATGATATGCCTCCTGCTGTGGATAGCTGTGCTGCTGGTTTTCAAATGGAACGAGTTCGGGAGTTTCATGCATACCCAGATATGGCTCCCTCTCCAGGAAAAATTCAGCTCGGCTATATGGCTCCTTGCAGCATTGGCATTGGCCATTGTTGCCGCCGTGGCTGCAATATGGCTCCTTAGGAAAAGGCTCATGAAAATTACCTTTGTGCAAAAAGTCACAGGGATACTCAAAGGACTTTGGGAAGGGGTTGTCACAGCTTTTAGGATGAAGGACAAATGGCTTTTTCTCTTCTATACCCTTCTTGTCTGGCTTACCTACTGGCTTACAAGTTTTACCACTATACGGGCATTCCCTCAAGTGAGCGGACTCGACGGATCAGACGCCCTGTTCCTTATGATTGTAGGGGGATTGGGATGGGTTGTACCTGTACAGGGAGGCCTTGGAGCATATCATTTTATTGTGAGCCTTGCGTTGGCATCCGTATATGGCATTGCACAGACAACCGGAGTTGTTTTTGCTACAATCTCACATGAGGCACAGGCTCTGGTTATGATTCTTTGCGGCGTTGTTTCATTTATAAGCATCACCAGAAACAAAAGAAGAAATGATTCTTAAATTTTCAATTGACTTCAATACCAAATGGGGTGAGGAGCTTTACATTACAGGCTCCAGTGTCTCACTTGGCAACTATGATATATCAAAAGCTCTCAAATTGTCTTATTGCCCCGGTGGGAAATGGGTGGGGGAGATAAACTGCAACCTTACCAAAGAGAGGATTATAAGCTACAGATACTTTGTAAAAAGCCCTGAGGGCATTTACTATGAGAGCGGAAAAGGGCGTACAATAGCCCTCAATTCATCTACAAAAGAGATTACGGCACAAGATCAGTGGCAAGGGAACTCAATTGATGCCCCTTTCCTCTCCGCACCATTCTCTGAGGTGTTTTTTGCAGATGAGAACTGGCCTTATACCCAGACACACATAAACAGCAACGAACTCCTTATAAGGGTTACCGTACCAAATGTCCCTAAAGGGGGAAAAGTCCTTATATGCGGTGCATGTGACACACTTGGCGGATGGAACCCGGCACAGGCCAAACCTATGAGGAGGATGGAAAACCTCAAATGGGAAAGGAGTTTTTCAATGGAAAAAGTGAGCGGCAATGTATGGGAGTTCAAATTCATCATACAGACCCCAACCGGAGAGTATATCTGGGAAGGGGGTGAAAACAGAAGGCTGACACTTCCTAAAGTCCTTAAACACAATACTGTAATAAAAGAGTTCAGCGGAGCGGACTTCCCTGTTGACAATCCCCGTTTCAGCGGTGTATCCATCCCGGTATTCTCGCTAAGGAGTGAGAGCAGCCACGGAATAGGTGACTTTGCAGACCTGAGGAAACTTACAGACTGGGCCCACACATGCGGCCTCTCAATGATACAACTCCTCCCGATAAATGACACCACAGCCCACCTGAGCTGGAGAGACTCATACCCGTACAACTGCATCTCCACCCTGGCCCTTCATCCTATATACATAAACCTTGAGGAGGTGGGGGTATTGGCCGACAAAAGGGCTGCAGAGAAGTTCAGACAGGAGCAGCAGAGCCTCAACAAAGGGGAGTTCATGGATTACGAGGCGGTATGGCACTCCAAAATGAGATACCTGTGGGCCATTTATGAGCAGGAGAAAGAGAACACATTTGCAGAACCCGGCTATTACAGTTTCATAAAACACAATAAAGAGTGGGTACTTCCATACGGAGTATTCTCAGCCTTGAGGGACAATTTCCATACTGCCAATTTCAGACAATGGGGAGAATTTGCACAATTCTCATGGGAGCTGGTTGAGAGACTATCTTCCAAGAAGAGTCCAATTTACTCAAAAGTGCACTTCTACCTGTTTGTACAGTACCACCTGCACAAACAGATGGTCCACGCAAAGGAGCATGCGCACAAGCAGGGTGTTGCCCTTAAAGGAGACATCCCTATTGGAATCTCAAGGGACAGTGTTGAGGCATGGCAATACCCACATCTGTTCAACTTCAACCAGCAGGCAGGAGCACCGCCTGACGCCTTCTCTACAGACGGCCAGAACTGGGGCTTCCCAACCTACAACTGGGAGGAGATGGAAAAAGACAACTATGCATGGTGGCAAAACCGTTTTGCCCACTTTGCAAAATATTTTGACGCATACAGAATAGACCATATCCTTGGATTCTTCAGAATCTGGGAGATACCGGTAGAGTACCGCAGTGGCCTTATGGGACACTTCTACCCCGCCCTTCCACTTTCAGAGGACGAGATAGCCTCATGGGGCCTTGCAGACTACATTACAGAGGGACTTTTCATAGAAGACCCATACAACAAGGGGAAATACCATCCAATGATTGGAGGTATGCAGAGCGAAGAGTTTGCTCTGCTTACACATGGCCAAAAGGAATCATACAGCAAGATGTACCACAACTACTTCTACACAAGGCACAATGATTTCTGGTACAACAACGCCATGAAAAAACTCCAGCAGCTTATAGCATCCACCAACATGCTCACCTGCGGAGAAGACCTGGGAATGCTAAATGAATCTGTAAGCCGCTGCATGAACAACCTTAAGATTCTCTCACTTGAGCTGCAGATAATGCCAAAAGAGTACGGCGTGGATTTGGGCAACCCTGCCAAATACCCATACTTGAGCGTCTGCACCACCAGCACCCACGACTGCCAGACATTGCGCATGTGGCTTGGAGAGCGCAACTCCACTAAAGCAGCATCTGCTTCTAAAGATGCTCATACTGATGACGCACCTGCTGAGGATTGTGCAAAAGTACTGGCAGAAAACCTTGCCTCGCCAAGCATGCTGGCAATATTCCCGCTGCAGGACTGGATGTCAATAGACGGCAAACTCCGCAAAAAGGATCCTTCAAGCGAGAGAATTAACATCCCTGCCATAGCAGACCACTACTGGAGATACAGAATGCACATAACCATTGAGGAGCTTATGAAAGCCACCTCATTCAACAGGAAGGTAAAGGAACTTGCTTCCCGACGAAAACTGGTACCTTAGAGACAGTTTAGTCCCAACTTCAGGCATTTTCGGACCCAAACACGTACCACCGAGGTACTTTGGTGCCGATTTAGGGTGTTTTTGGACCCAAATGTGTGTTGCTGATGTGGTTTGGTGCCGATTTTGGCCCTTTTCGGGACCAAATGAGTGGTATTGATGTGGTTTGGTGCCGATTTGGAGACTTTTTGGGGCCAAATTGGTGGTGCTGGTGTAGTTTTATGCCCAAAGAGGTGCATTATCAGGCACGGAATAAAGAAGAGGCAGGCCCAAAGAACTCGCTTGGCCCTGCCTCTCTTTTTATTTTATCCAAATACAATTAGTCAGCCAATAGGGCTTTGAAAATACCAATGAAATCATTGTTTCCGCCGGAAACAAGAATCTCAGGGTGGAACTGAACTCCCCAAACTTTAGGGTTGTCTATTTTCTCAATAGCCTCAATGATACCGTCCTTAGATTTTGCAGAAACTCTGAATCCAGGGGCAACATCCTTAACTGCCTGGTGGTGGAAGCTGTTTACAGCAATCTGGTCAACGCCAAGCTGTTTGTGAAGCTGTGTCCCTTTTTCAATTATTGCAGTATGAGTTCCTACACTGCCTGGAGCATCTTGCGAGTGCTGGATGCTGTAAGTTGGAACTTGAGAAGGGATATCCTGCCATAGAGTACCGCCAAATGCAACATTCATAACCTGAACGCCACGGCAGATACCAAGAACCGGAATGCCTTTGGCAACAGCTTTTCTAATAAGTTTGATATCAAAAGCGTCTCTTTCAGGAACTACGCCACCCAAATTTGGATGAGGCTCCTCTCCAAAATATTTCAAAGGGGCAATATCCTCACCGCCTGTCATTATAAGGGCGTCAATCACATTAAGGATTGCATCAATCTGCTTGTCATCTGTAGTCATAGGGATAACAATAGGAACTCCACCCGCTTTCTTTACAGCATTAACATATGTAAGGTTTGCAGATGCCTCTCCAGATCTTGCTTTTGATGAAAGACCTACAATTTTCTGAGCATATGCTCCGCTGGCCAAAACAACAGCCAGTACCAACAACATTAACTTTTTCATATCAATCTGTTTTTAATTATTTCTTGCTTGAATTATTTTCTGCTCCAGCCACCAATGCTCTCCTCCTCCTTGTTAGGGAATTTTACAACAAAGCCGGTAGCTTTCTTGCCTTTCTCATCAAAAGTGAACTCGGTAGGGAATGCATATCCGTCGCTGCGGAATACCCATGTATTGCCGTTAACGTGAACAAGCTTGTTCTTGTAACCTTTCTTGCCAAGCTCAATGTAAAGGCCGTCCTTGCCTTTGGAGATTCTTGCATCACCAAACAATTCATCTTTCTTGTACTCGCCAATAAGGGCCTTCTCAGGAGCACCGGCAACCTTAGCCTCTTTCTCAGCAGCACGCTCTTTAGCCCATGACTTCTCGTTGCCCTTAATGTAATCCTGGAAATAATCCTGGCTGTAGTCTTTAGATGGCAAGCCCATGATAAGGTCAATAAGCTTGTACATGATAGCGTATCTAGGGCTTGAACCCATCTCACAGTTTGAAAGCAATACTCCACTTAGTTTTATCTCAGGAACAAAGAAACAGATTGCTGTCATGCCCCATGTTGTACCTGTATGGAAATACAATCTGTATTTGTTGTTCTGCTCCACAAACCAGCACTGTGCATAAAGGGTAGTGCGGTTGTCATTCTGTGAAGTGATTGTAACGCCATGGTGCAATCTCTTCATGGCCTTGTCTGACATTACAAATGTAGTATCCTTTCCATCCACAATGTAACCGTTGTTCATGTGCATCTGTGCATAACGCAACATATCCACAACTGTAGAGTTGATGCTGCCGGCAGGGCCTACACCTGTAAGCCAGTAAAGAGCCTGCTCGTCACCGTATAGAGGAAGGGTTACAATCTCACCTTTTGCATCTGCAGGAACATCAGCGGTCTCTGGGAACTGCATTTTTGCAAGCTCAACTGTAGTGTATCTGTAATCATGAGGAGTAGCCACGTTCTTTGAAGCTGCAAAACCCTCTGCATTTGCAGAAGAGCTCTTCATTCCAACTTTATCAAACACCCTCTCCTGCAAGTTCTGCTCCCAGCTCTTGCCTGTAACTTTCTCAATTATCTTTTCTGCAATAAGGAATGTACTGTTGTTGTACTGGTAATCTCCACGGAAAGAGTATGCAGGTTTTATAAGAGCCAACATCTTGTAGCAGTCATCCCTGTCATAACCAAGGTTAGGGAAATATGTTCCAACCTGTCCCCCAATACCGGTACGGTGTGTCATTACATCTACAACCTGCATATTTTCTGTAACATACGGGTCATAGTATTTGAAATCGGGAAGAATATTCTTTACAGTGTCACTCCATTTTACAAGCCCTTCATCTACAAGCTGTCCCATAATGGTTGAGGTGAAAGATTTGGAAACGGAACCAATCTGGAACACTGTATTCACATCAATAGGCTCGCCAGGGGTATTTACAACACCCGGTACTCCACCACTTGCAACAGAGCGGTCAGAGGCAGGAATTCCCCTAAAACCTATACCATCTGCCGGGCGGATCTCCTTAACACCATAACCTTTTGCAAAAAGCGGCTCATTCTCCCATGAGAAAGCTGCTGCCATGCCTGGTAGTTTCCAGGTAGCAATAACCTCCTGAATGTAACTGTCAATCTCCTTTGCCACATCCTCTCTTGCAGGTTTCTGGGCAAAAGTTGCATTGCAAACGAGCAATGCTGCCATTAAAAGCGAGAAAAATTTCTTCATAGTATTAATAGTTTTTAAACTTTGTCAATGTACTTTTACAAATATAGACATTTCCCAATAAAATACTTACATTTGCTGCAAAGGAGTTTATATATGGCAAAAGTTAAAAAAGCATGGTTCTGCAGTGTGTGTGGAAATGAGAGTCCAAAGTGGATGGGCAAATGTCCTGCTTGTGGAGAGTGGAACAGTATGGTTGAGGAGATTGTAAGCAAGTCTCCCGACAATTCCTCCCTTACCTCCCGCTCACAGACATTCCTCCACAGGGCAGCAAATGCAAAACCGCAGGCCCTCCCCCAGATTGAGAGCGGCCAGGAGAGCAGGATACTCCTTGGAGGGCATGGAGTGGGAAATGAGCTGGACAGAGTATTGGGTGGTGGAATGGTAAAAGGCTCCCTTGTCCTTATAGGTGGAGAGCCGGGTATAGGAAAATCCACCCTCAGTCTGCAGATTCCCCTTATGAACAACTCTATCCGTACGCTGTATGTATCGGGAGAGGAGAGTGCATCCCAGATAAAGATGCGGGCGCAGAGGCTTGGCGGAGCACATGACAACTGCCTGGTGCTGTCGGAGACCCTGTTGGAAAATATTCTCAATGAGGCAAAGGCAACAGCGCCGGACCTTGTGATAATAGACTCAATTCAGACAATATACTCCCAGTACATAGAATCATCTGCGGGAAGTGTCTCTCAGGTGAGGGAGTGTGCAGCTGCACTGTTACGTTATGCAAAGGAGACAGGAACACCTGTAATACTCATAGGACATATCACCAAAGAGGGAAGCATAGCCGGCCCTAAAGTGTTGGAGCATATAGTAGATGTGGTGCTGCAGTTTGAGGGTGACAGCCGCCATGCGTACAGGATTTTGCGCAGCATAAAGAACCGCTTTGGTTCAACAGCAGAGCTGGCTGTTTATCAGATGTGTTCAGATGGACTGCAGCAGGTGCTTAACCCTTCAGAGATGTTCATCCCCATGCATGGGGAGAACCTGAGCGGAGTAGCAGTGGCGGCAATGCTTGACGGAAGTCGTCCGTTCCTTATTGAGGTACAGGCACTGGTAAGCAGTGCGGCATACGGAACCCCTCAGCGTTCGGCAAACGGCTTTGATGCAAGGAGAATGAACATGCTTCTGGCAGTCCTTGAAAAAAGGGTAGGATTCAAGCTATCACAAAAGGATGTTTTTCTTAATATTGCAGGCGGATTGAAAATAGCTGATCCTGCCTGTGACATGGCAATTGTGGCGGCAATCCTCTCTTCAAACTTTGACGAGAGCATCCCTACAGGGTATGCATTTGCAGGAGAGATAGGCCTCAGCGGTGAAATCCGTCCTGTAAGCCAGATAGAGAAACGTATTGCAGAGGCCGCAAAACTTGGAATGCAGAAAATTTACATATCATCATATAACAAGCCGCAGGGAAAAGCCCACAAAGGGTTGCAGGTAGTACCTGTTTCAACTGTAGCAGAGCTTGTAAAAGCAGTTTTTTAACCAGAATAACAAAAGAAAGATATAGTGATGAAGACAACAAAGAAGATTACATTACCGGAGGACCAGATACCAAAACAATGGTACAACATCCTTGCGGATATGCCAAATCAGCCCCAGCCTTTGTTGAATCCCAAAACCAGGGAACCCCTTAAGGCAGAGGAGATGGAGCAGCTTTTTGCAAAAGAGCTGGTGGCGCAGGAGTTCTCAAAAGAGAGATTTATTGATATTCCCGACGAAGTAAGGACCCTCCTTAAAATATACCGTCCAACCCCATTGGTGCGTGCCAGCGGACTTGAGAAGGCATTGGATACCCCTGCAAAAATTTATTTCAAGAACGAGAGTGTAAGCCCTGTAGGATCACACAAACTCAATTCTGCAATTCCACAGGCTTATTACAACAAGATACAGGGAATTACCCACCTTACCACCGAGACAGGTGCAGGACAGTGGGGCTCATCCATGAGTATTGCATGTGAGCACTTTGGATTGGATCTTAACGTATTTATGGTAAAGAGCAGCTATGAGGCAAAACCTTACCGTAAACTTGTAATGGGTACATATGGAGGGAAAGTGCATGCATCCCCTTCACAGCTTACAGAGTTTGGGCGCAACACATTGGCTTCTGATCCAAACTGTGGAGGTACATTGGGAATAGCAATTTCAGAGGCGGTAGAGATGGCCAGAAACACCCCCAATTGCAGATATGTTTTGGGCAGCGTCCTTAACCATGTCCTTTTGCATCAGACCATCATAGGTCTTGAGGCTGAGAAGCAGCTGGAGATGGTTGGTGATTATCCTACAAAAGTGATAGCGTGCTTTGGAGGAGGTTCAAACTTTGCCGGTATAACTTTCCCGTTCTTGCGCTACAACCTTACCCAAGGCAAGACAACCCAGTTCATTGCAGCTGAGCCGGCATGTTGTCCAAAACTCTCAACAGGCAAGATGATGTATGATTTTGGAGATACAGCGGGAATGACACCGCTAATCCCTATGCTCTCGTTGGGAAGCGATTTCCAGCCGGCACAGATTCATGCGGCAGGTTTGAGATACCACGGCGGCGGACAGATTGTGAGCCAGCTGGTTCAGGACGGCTATATAGATTCTGTGGCAATTGACCAGGACGAGACATTCAGGGCAGGTATCCTGTTTGCCCGTGCAGAGGGTATCATTCCGGCGCCGGAATCAACCCACGCCATTGCAGCTACCATAAGGGAGGCCCTCAAAGCCAAAGAAGAAGGCAGAGAAGAGGTCCTTCTGTTCAACCTGAGCGGACACGGACTCATTGACCTTCCGGCTTACGAGAAATATCTATAAAGCAAAAAGGGGATGAGCTCATCCCCTTTTCTTATGTTTAAATACTACAACTTTTCTATTTCCTCTACGGACAGACCGGTATACTTGGATATGATTTGCAAATCCATTCCGTCTACCTTCATAGATTTGGCAATGGCGGCTTTGCTTTTTTCCATTCCTTCTTCTATACCTTCCTCTCTAGCATATTCAATTTGGTTTCGGATGTCTCGTGCAGTGTTCATATCTTTAATGTATGCAAGTTTTTCCTGTTCGTTCATTCTTGCGTATAGGGCGGCGTTGAAGAGTTGGTCCCAAATTTTGTGTTCCAGCTCCTGCGGCTGCTCTTCCAGGTGTTTCATGTTTTTAAAACAGTAGAAGAAGCCGTCCTGTAAGCCATTTGGAGAAATCTCCTCCAAATTTTTGGTAAATTTAGGCAATTCTATGAATATAAACGTATATTTTTTACTGATAGTGATGTTACTGTTTATTTCTTGCAGTCTGCAATATGATACAACATCCGTGGCTCCACTGAGTTCTTTTAGGTTGAAATTAAGGATGCTTATTACATATACCGCACTGAAAGTGTATTTGGCGTTACCTTTTTCCACTTGGCTCTGTACAGGGAAGCCACTGTAGTAAATGGTTCTGTCTACAAAGTCCCTTTGTCCTTTATTCTGCAATTCCACAACAATCCTGCTTCCGTCCTGGGTTTTGCAGTAGAGGTCAAAAACACTCTTCTTGTTTTCCATGTCAAACGGAATCTGTTCGTTGTTTATGTGCTCAAGGTCAATTATCTCACGGTCTTTAATGATTTCATTAAGGAATGCCATAAGTATTTCTTTGTTGGCATCCCTTCCAAAAACATGCTTGAATCCAAGATCGTTCAGCAGGTCTACATACGGACCAATCTTTTCTGTGGCAAACGGTGCCCCTGGCTCATTTACAAATGAGCTGAAATGATTTAAATTATACTCCATGTCCAATAGTTTTAATGGAACTTATGCAGGAGTGTGTACACAGTGAAGAATTCTCTCGCCACAAGCAGTCCCGTTATTACAGGAGTAAAGCTATGTAAAGTACAGAATGTTACCAAGCAACAGCGTAAATTTACGCTTAGAAAATTTTCTTAAGAAAAATTCTATGCCAATAAAAGAAATTTTTCGGTCCTGGAGGGGAATATAGAAAGGAAACGGGCAACCAAAGCAATGATTTTGCAAAGGTTGCCCGTTTTACGATTTTAACGCTATTTTACCCCATACAGTTCTCATAAAGCTCTGTTATGAGCTTGTCCAAATTGGTCTTATACTCGTCTATCCCCAATTTTTTTCTGATACCACTACTTATATTATAAATATTGGTAGTTTCAAGGTATTTCCCTATATGTACCCCCCTGAGGCCAATAATGTATAGGCAAGTAAAATGAATCTCCTGTTCAGTAAGATCATTCTGTTTAAGATGTGCTATAAATTGCGGATTGTTTCCCTTTATAATAAGTGTGGTGTCTTCAATAAATTTCCTTTTATTGTCAAATAGCGACTCCATCTCTCTAACTGCCTTTTTATCTAAATCATAATTCTCTGTAATATGAGCTTTAAAGAACTGGTTGATTATGGCCAATCTCCCCTCAATGGCGTTCCTTATCTTGCTATCAGGATGCCTGTTTTTCTCCAGCAACTCCAAAAGGTTTTCTTTCTCATACTCCAGGAGCTCACATTGTCTCTGATATTTCTCCTTATTTTGCTTCATGGCTGTATGGAGCCATTTAATTACAGCAGCCAACAGTAATATAGCCATTATAGCACAAACCGCTACAATCCGCTTTGCATTCCTCTCCTTCTCATTCTGCAACTGCAGGGCATACTTCTCCTCCACAAACTTTGTATTGGCCCTAAATATTGCCATATCAGAAGAATCACTGAGTTTGACATACTTCTTGTAATGATTTAAAGCCTCCCGATAGTTCCCCAAATTGTCATATAGACCGGATGCAATGGCATGATACCGCTCATTATTTACATTTGAATATTTTTGATATTCATTAATTGCCTGAAGAGCTCTATCAGAATAACCCATTTCTATTAAGTTATGTGCTATACCCAACCATTTTATATCATTTGGTCTTATGTTCCTAATATATCTGTTTAGAACGACAGAAAAACTATCCATCTCGTTGCACAATCGATGATAATCCAGTTTTATATCATAGAATTCGGATAATTGTTGTATATTCCCAGTATCTAACGCTTGAGATAACTCTTCTAATACTTTTTTTGCATTCAATGTGTCATCCAATAATTTGTATCCATTAAATGCACTGGTTAAAGAGTTAAAATATGATGACTGTTTGTTTCCGGATTTAAAATAATGGGCAGCCTTAACCATCTCACTGCTACATTTGTCAAATTCATATAGGTTATTATGAATATTAGCCTTTGAAAATAATAGTCTGGCTTTTGTAAGACAATCATCACTATCCTTTCCGTGGCGCAACCCAAGAACATAATATCTCATTGCATCTTCTTCATTACCTGCATTTCTGCAAATCCTACCCATATAATAATAAGTACGAAGCTTCTCTGTAGGACTACCATGCTTCAGGTAATAATCAATAGCCGGCTGAATGACATTGAAATTCGTTGTATCAATATAATTCTTATCCAAGGCAATAGTAAGGAGCAATGCGTGTTTGGCTTTTTGCTTCTTATCGGCCAATTGATTTGGTTCTATCTTTTGCAATACACTTAATGCACTGTCGGGATACTCTTCCATATACTCTGATACATCATTAAGGGTTGAATCTATATCAGAAATATTCTTGCAGGAGCTATAGCTAAAAGACATTAACAATAGTACAATTAGAAATTTCAACTTCATATTACCACATGTTTTATTGAGGTGTTCCAAACAAATTTAACACTATATATCTACTTATCCGAATCAATCAACAGTAATTTTCGCATAAATTAAGCAACTGAGAGTTTAGAGTAAATTTTAGACAACTATATTTTATATAATACTGAATATCTGCACTATATCATAGTAAATTATTTTTTCACTTAGAGTTTAGTTTCATATCTTTGCAAAAACTGTTAAAACTAAAGCGTTATGAAAAAGTACATGTTCCCTTTATTGTCTGTGATTTTAGCACTTTTTACAACATCTTGTGCCAATATGATATTTGAAGAATTGGATCTTGGTTTGGATTATGATGACTTGGTTGAATTTGTTGGTGTATGTGATGATGGATCAAAGATAAAGTTTGAGGATTTAAGATATTATCCTTCCGCAATGGGGCATCCGGATCATTGTAGTGTTTATGCTGGCATGGATACAAGAACAGAGATGAAACCTGTGTATTTGAGCTTCCACTTTAAAAACGACATTTTACCAGGAGAAGAGATAATTGTTAGCAAATTTGATGGAATTAGTACTTGGTTATTTGGTATATGGATTTCAAGTAGTGCAAAAAGCTATACAGACACATATACTGGCAAGATGATTTTGAAGGCCAAGAGTGATAAAGCCGTTGTTATAAGTATGCAAAATGTAAAATTCTCTATTAAGGAAGGTGATTATACACTTAACGGAGACTTAGTTTTCAAAACAGAATAATAGCAGAGGGCACCCAACCAGGTGCCCTTGTTATTTTATTATTGCATTAAACCAAGGTGAATAAATTGATAGTTGGCTTAAAGCATCTTCACATCCTCAACGGAAAGTCCTGTATTTTTTGCAATCACTTCATCAGAAATGCCATCGGATTTTAAATTTCTGGCAATCAGTATTTGTTGCTCTTGCCGGCCTTTCTCCATTCCTTTCTCCATTCCTTTCTCCATTCCTTCCTTCATTCCACGCTCCATTCCCCGTTTTTCGGCAGTCCATTTGATACTGTTAAGGTCGCGTTCAGTTCTCATAGTTTCTTGATATTCTTTAAATTCATCTTTGCTCATTGTGGCGACATTGGCAGCAGTAAAGAGCTTTTGAAATATCTCCTGCTGCAACTCTACCGGACGTTCATCCAAGTATTCCATATAACGCAGACAGTAGTAGAAACGCTCAAGGATATTATCCTGTTTTATCTCTTCCAATGTCTTGTTGAACTTCTTAAGTTCAATGAATATAAATGTGTACTTGTCGGATAGTACTTTGCTTGTCTCAATCTCCTTAAGCCTGAAGGCAGATTTGATTTTAGGCTCACCTCTAAGTTCATCCAAATTGAAATTGAGGATGCTTATTGAGTAAATTGGTGCAAAGAGGTAGTTCTCCTGTCCTTCTTCTACCTGTTCCTGTACAGGGAATGTACTGTAGTATATTGCCCTGTCAACAAAATCTGCCTCCTGATGGTTCTGCATCTCGATTATCACTCTGGTGCCGTCATCAGTCTTGCAGTAAAGGTCAAACCTGCTTTTCTTTCCACCCCTGGTGTATGGAAGCTGCTCATTTCTCAGTTGCTCAATATCAACGATTGTCCTGTCGGGAATAACCTCCTTGAGAAATGCAATTATAATCTCCTTATTGGCAATTTTGCCGAACACATACTTGAACCCGTAATCCGACAGCAAACTCACATACTTGCTTACACTCTTTCTTTGAGGATACATGATTTTTGGCTCCTCAACACAATTCAAATAATCAGTCTCCATAATACTAAGGTTTTGTGTGGGACTCTTTCAAGTCTGCACACTAACCTCTGCATCCTCCTCAATCGTCCCACCGGTTAATTATCTTGTATCGGTTGCAAGATGCAAAAAAATTCTGAGAATCTTTTTCGGAAAAAGAAAAAGTTGCAGAAATGCATTAAAAATTTTAATGCAAGTACCAGTAATGGAGATCACTTTCTTAGGCTATTCCTTACACCTCTCATAAAGGTCATTTATAAGTTTGTCCAGATTGGTCTTGTACTCATCAATTCCCAGTTTCTTTCTAATACTGCTGCTTATGTTGTAGATGTTTGTGGTCTGCAGGTATTTTCCTATATGTACACCCCTCAGGCCAATAACATACAGACAAGTAAAATGAATCTCCTGTTCAGTAAGCCCGCATTGTTTAAGATGAGATATAAAGTGAGGATTGTTTCCCTCTACAATAAGTGTGGTATTTCTAAGGAACTCTACTTTATCATTAAACAGGGCCTCCATATCCTTAAGAGCTTTTTTGTCTGTGTCATAGTTCTCTGTAACGTGTGCTTTAAAGAACTGGTTGATTATGTCCAATCGTGCCTCAATGGCGTTCTTTATCCTATTATCCGCCTCTCTGCTCCTTTCCAGAATCTCCAAAAGGTTCTCCCTCTCATACTCCAACAGTTCACATTGCCTGTGGTAATTTTCCCTGTTCCGTTTTATGGTAGATTCAAGCCACTTTATTACAGCCGCCAGCAACAAAATGACCAATACAGCACAAATTGCCACAATCCGCTTTGCATTCCTCTCCTTCTCATTCTGCAACTGCAGGGCATACTTCAAGTATCCCCAACCATATACAGTGCAGGGAGTAACAATAGATTGGAATGCCATTAAATATCCGCTTGTTTATGAAGCAGGTAGAATTTCAGCGGCTAAACTCCTTAGACATATAGGTTTAGAATGCAATAGTATATATTTTTATAATGGTACATTCACCTTCCCTTCTTTTGTAATACCATTTATGGAAAGCATTGGTTATAATAATTCAAATAAATATAATTATAGTTTTGATAGAGTTAAAACCATGTTAGACAATGGTAGTCCAATTATTATTTTTTCAGTCCCAGGAATAAACATTATTAATAGTCATTGCTGGAATATAGATGGATACAAGATAAAGGAGAGAACTGTTACAACTAAAGTTTATGAAAACAATGTATTGGTAGATACATTTACGAATACCCAGACATCTTCTATGGTACACTGTGATTTTGGATGGGAAGGCAATTGTAATGGATATTATGTTTCGGGGTTGTTCAAGCTAGGCGATCCATCTGTAGAAAAAGATCCAGGAACAGTACACGGGGGTAAAACATACTTCAACAACTATTTAAAAATTATAACATACGATAAGCCATTATAAATTGGGGATAGTATTTCAATTACATATTGATTAAATGACTCAATATCCGGGTTAAATAATAATTTTATGGCATAGTTTATGCTCTTTATGATATTACGTACAAGATTAAAACCGACTTGATATGCAAAAGCTTTTAACAATTCTGGCAGCAGCTGTCTGCCTTTGCGGATGTGAGAAGATGTTTACGCCAACGAGTGTTACCCTTTCGTCCGAGGGAGAAACCGTAACAGTTCAGACATCTATATGGGCATCAACACTGGAGATTTTAAATTATGATGGTGAAGGTGTCACCACACCGGAATACGACGAGCAGTCCGGGACCTATACAATAACCAATGACTGGCTAACTGCAAGCATATCAATGGCATCAGAGAATGATGGTAAATATGAATTGCTCCTTACTGCTGCAAAGAATACTACGGGAGAGAGAAGAACACTTTATGTAGGTGGACAGCAGGCAAACCTTTATAACAGTATGAAAGTGATACAGGAGAAATAATCAGGCGGAGAGCAAATGTTACGAGAGGCAGGGCCAAGCGAGTTTTTGGGCCTGCCTCTTCTTTATTCCGTGCCAAAATAGATACCTTCTGGGCACAAACTACAACTCCCCACCAATTTGGTCCCGAAAACATACCAATTTTGCACCAAACCTCATCAACGCCACACATTTGGTCCCGAAAAAGCCACATTTTGGCACCAAACTACCCCATAGGCACTGGTTTGGCGGGAAAAGCACCCCAAATCGGGACCAAACCAACCCCCAGGAAGCATAAAAAACGGACGACCCCAGAAAGTCGCCCGTTATTAATGTATTCCCCCGCAAGGAAGCAAGTGGCTTATTGTGAGTTTGCAATGTCTGCAAGCTCCTCGGTAATTGCCTGCTGTCTGCGTTTGTTATAGCCAAGTTTAAGCTCATCCAACAGCTCCTGTGCATTGTCTGATGCTGTCTGCATTGCCACTGTTCTTGCGGCAAATTCTGCTGTTGAGCTGTTGAGCAACAATGAGTAGATTTTGCAACGCATAAGGTAAGGGAGCAAAGACTCAAAAATCCTCTCTTTTGATGGCTCACAGATATACTCCTGTGCAACGGCACTGCCTCCTTCTGCATTTACATCTGAGAGATTGAACGGCAAGAACAACGTTTGGGTTGGCTCCTGACGTCCCATTGAGTGGAAATGGTTGTACATTATGTGTATCTGGTCTGCCTTTCCCTGCAGATATGCATCCATAAGGGCTCCTGCAATTTTGGAGGCAGCCTCATCACTCAATTGTGAAGAGATGTTCTTATAATCATAGCATACAGGATAATTCCATTTGCCCACCGCCTTGGCAATTTTCTCCCCTATTGGCCATATTGTAATCTCTTTGAATCCCTCCTGCTCAAGCTGTGCAACCTTATGATGTGTAGCCTTTATGATCTGGGAGTTGAACGCACCACATAGGGATGTATCTGAAGACAACGCCACTACAATAACCTTTGAACACTCACCTCGTGGCTGCACATACGGGGAGTGCAATTTTACAGAGGTATCTGCACAAAGCACCTCCATTGTACGGGCAAGGCTCCTCTGGTAAGCCAACAAAGCAGACGATATCCCCTGAATCCTATGGAATTTTGCAGAGGCAACCATCTTCATTGCAGATGTTGTCTTTAGGGTACTCCCTACGGAGCCAATCCTCTCCTTTATCTCCCTTAATGCTGCCATAACACCTATTTGTCTTTCAATTGAGCAATCACCTGTGCGGCAATCTTCTCAATCTCCTCGTTTATCTCATCATTTATGATACCCTTGGCAAGCGGCTCCAGAATATCTGAATTCTCCACCACCTTAAGGAATTCACTCTCAAACTCCTTAACCTGCTCCAAATCTATACCGCTCATAAGTGCATGAGTACCACAGTAAAGAACTGCAATCTGCTTCTCAACCGGCATAGGGCTGAACTGAGGCTGCACAAGCAGACGGGTATTCTTCCTACCCTTATCCAGGATACGGGCTGTAACCGCATCCATGTCGCTGCTGAACTTGGAGAAAGCCTCAAGCTCCCTGAACTGGGCCTGGTCTATCTTAAGTGTTCCTGCCACCTTCTTCATTGCCTTAATCTGGGCATTTCCACCCACACGGGAAACAGAGAGTCCAACATCCACAGCAGGCCTGTTACCCTGGTTGAACAGGTTGGCATCCAAGAAAATCTGTCCGTCTGTAATTGAAATCACATTTGTAGGGATATATGCAGAAACGTCACCCGCCTGTGTCTCCACAATTGGCAATGCAGTAAGCGAACCGCCACCTTTCACCTTCCCTTTCAATGACTCAGGAAGGTCATTCATCTTAGCGGCAACCTCTTCCCTTGCAATAATCTTGGCAGCCCTCTCAAGCAACCTTGAGTGCAAATAGAAAATATCTCCCGGGTATGCCTCTCTTCCCGACGGCCTTCTCAAAACCAACGATATCTCCCTATACGCAACAGCCTGTTTGGAAAGGTCGTCATAAACCACAAGAGCATGTCTGCCTGTATCCCTGAAATATTCTCCTATGGCAGCACCTGCAAATGGGGCAAAATACTGCAATGCAGCACTCTCTGCCGCAGTAGCAGCCACTACAACAGTATAATCCATAGCACCATGCTTACGCAAGGTCTCCACAAGGGAAGCTACGGTAGAGGCTTTCTGGCCAACTGCCACATAAATACAGAAAATAGGCTTACCCTCAAGATAGCTCTTTCTCTGGTTTATAATGGTATCGACAGCAATAGCCGTCTTTCCGGTCTGTCTGTCACCAATTATCAGCTCACGCTGTCCCCTTCCAATAGGAATCATGGCATCTATCACCTTAAGACCTGTCTGCAAAGGCTCATTTACAGGCTGACGGTAGATAACACCTGGAGCCTTACGCTCCAAAGGCATAAGGACCTTCTCACCCCCTATCTCACCTTTGCCGTCTATAGGCTCACCAAGAGGATTGATAACCCTGCCCAACATCTGCTCATTTACCATAATGGAAGCAATACGGCCTGTACGCCTTACAGTATCCCCCTCCTCAATCTTCTCTGTAGGGCCCAACAACACCGCACCTACATTATCCTCCTCAAGGTTCATTACAATAGCCTTCATGCCGTTCTCAAACTCCAACAGTTCACCGGCACCGGCATTGTGCAAACCGTAAATGCGGACAACTCCGTCACTCACCTGCAATACGGTACCAACCTCCTCAAACTTGGCCCTAAGGTCTTCTCCCTGCAATTGGGAAAGGAGGATATCTGTTATCTCAGAAGGCTTTATATTTTCTTTATGCATAATAAGTTATTTTTCTTCGTTTACAACAAACGGATTTTTATAATTTGCCCAAAAGGGTGTCCCTTAACCTGGCAAGTTGAGTTGCCACACTTGCATCCATCTGCATATCATCAATCCTGAGGACAAATCCGCCAATAATGGAATCGTCTTCTCTGGTACTTATCTGTACACTGCTGCAATCTGTGTTCTTCTTTACAATCTGAGCAATACCATTCTCCACACCCTCACCCAAGCCGGTTGCAACTGTCAGCTCCACTTGGGCAATCTTAAAGTGCTTTTTGTAAATGGCATTGAATGAATGCAACATAAATACCAGGAACTCTTCCCTGCCGTGTCCTATAACAAGATCTGCAAACCGCTCAAGAGAGCTGCACATTCCACCTTTCACCCCAGCCAGAACAATGTCTTTCTTTAACCGGGGGGTAATGACAGGAGATACAATCTGCTCTCTTGCAGAAACATTGGATGAGAAATACCCAATAAGTTCCTTCACTTGTGCATACACCACACTCTCCTCCCCTTTGGAGAGGGAAAACTCAAACAATGCCTGGGCATACCGTTTTGCTATCAGTCCTGTGTACATACCTTGGTGATTTGCTAACTGTTCATTTCCTTAAGGATTCTCTCTGCAAGTTCAACCTGAGCCTTGTCACCCTGCAGCTGCTCTCTGAGCATCTTCTCTGCCACAGCAACAGAAAGTGTAACCACATGAGCATGGGCCTGACGGATAATCTCCTCTTTCTGAGCCTGTCCCTCAGCCTTTGCATTCTCAATAATAGTTGCAGCCTCTTTCTCCGCTTTGGCCTTGAGCTGGGCAGAAAGCTGCTCCTGCTCCTCCCTCACATTCTCCAGGATTTTCCATCTCTGGGCCTGGGCTGCCTCAATGATGCGGCTGCTCTCCTGTTTGAGGTTCTTTGCCTCATCGCGGGCCTGGGCTGCCTCCTGCAAAGAGGTATCTATGTACTCTTTCCTCTCCTCTATGCTTTTTACAATTATCGGGAAGCCAAACTTGCACAGCAGGAACAATACCACCCCAAAGGAAAGGCACATCCAGAAGAGAAGACCTGAGTCGGGTTGTAAAAGTCCCATAGCAAATTCTTATTATAGAGCCATAAAACAAACTGCAACTGCAAATAGTGCAACACCCTCAATAAGGGCTGCCACAATAATCATAGAGGTACGCACCTTGTCTGCAACCTCTGGCTGTCTGCCAATTGCCTCCATTGCAGCTTTACCAATTTTACCAATACCGAATGCTGCTCCAATTACTGCCAATGCTGCGCCAATAGTTGCGCCCAAAATACCAATAGTTTCCATAAGTCTGTTTTTATTTTTTAGTGTTTATATTATTTTTCATGTTCTGCATGCTCTCCACCCTCCTGTGCCATACCTATGAATACAGAAGAGAGCATTGTAAAAACATACGCCTGCAAAAACGCCACAAGAAGCTCCAGACAGTTCATGAATATTCCAAGGAATACAGAAACAAGTGTCATGGAAGCGTTCACCGCCGCCCCAAGTTTTACCGTTACAAATACAATACAGGTTAGGATGAGGATCACCGAGTGACCTGCCATAATGTTTGCAAACAACCTTATCATAAGGGCAAACGGTTTGGTAAACAATCCAATTATCTCTATTGCAGGCATTATTGGAATTGGGGCCTTGAGCCATGTAGGGACCTCGGGCCAAAGGATATCCTTCCAATAATGTTTTGTTCCAAAAATATTTGTAACCAGGAATGTTGCCACAGCCAGCACAAGGGTTGCAGCTATGTTTCCTGTAATGTTTGTACCTGCAGGGAAGATTGGAATAAGTCCCATAAGGTTGTTTACAAAGATGAATGTGAACGCTGTAAGGAGATATGGGGCAAACTTCCTGTAGTTTGGACCCACACAAGGTTTTATAATGTCATTCACCAATGACTCCACAAGCATCTCCACTACAGCTGCCAGCCCTTTTGGAGCAGGAGAGGTAACACTCTTTCTCCTGTAATGGCGTGCGGCTCCAAGAATAAGCAGCACTACAATTGTACTGTTTATAAGGAGACCAGCCACAGTCTTTGTAATTGAAATGTCAAACGGCCTCACCTGTGAGCCGTCAGGCATAATCTCAACAATCTTGCCGGCATAATTGCCCTCCGACGCTATGGTGAATCCTTCATATACTCCGCCATGGTGCAGATGTGAAGAAGAGAAGACTCTCCACCCCTGCTCACCTTTAACTATAACAGGTAGCGGGATGGCAACATGTCTGCCGCCAAACTTGCCGATATGCCACTCGTAGCTGTCTGAGATATGCTCCAACACAATATCCTTGACAACAACCTCCTGCTCCCCCTCGTGTGCCACAGCAAAAAGAGGAACAACCATAAGCAATATGGCAACTGCTATATACCTACTGAATCTCCCCATTTGTCTCTACTGAAATTTCTATTTGATTATTGCTCACCCTTACAAAGCCCCCCCTCACAGAGAGTGTATGCAAGACGCCATTCTCATTGAACTCCACAATGCCCGCACTTAAAGTGGATATGATAGGGGCGTGGTCTTTAAGGACTGTAAACCTTCCTGCCTCACCCGGCAACGACACCCTCTCTACGGTTGCACTGCAGACAATGCCTTTTGGCGATATTATCTTAAGCTCCATCAAAGATTAGTTTTTAGCGTTGTTCAACATCCTCTCACCTTTTACAATAGCCTCATCTATTGTACCCACATTAAGGAATGCCTGCTCCGGCAGATAATCCACCTCACCACTGAGAATCATCTTGAATCCTCTGATTGTATCCTCAATAGGGACCATCACACCAGGAACACCTGTAAACTGCTCTGCAACTGAAAACGGCTGAGACAAATAACGCTGTATCCTTCTGGCACGGTTTACAACAAGTTTGTCCTCATCAGAAAGCTCATCCATACCCAGGATAGCAATGATATCCTGCAGCTCCTTGTTACGCTGAAGTATCTGTTTAACCTTGTAAGCTGTCTCATAGTGCTCCTGCCCTACAATATCGGGAGAAAGAATTCTTGATGTGGATTCCAACGGATCCACTGCAGGATAGATACCCAACTCCGCAATCTTTCTGCTAAGTACTGTAGTTGCATCAAGGTGGGTGAATGTTGTAGCCGGTGCAGGGTCTGTAAGGTCATCCGCAGGTACATAAACTGCCTGCACAGATGTGATTGAACCTTTCTTTGTAGAGGTGATACGCTCCTGCATCTGGCCCATCTCTGTTGCCAATGTAGGCTGATAACCTACCGCAGAAGACATACGTCCCAAAAGGGCCGACACTTCAGAACCTGCTTGTGTAAAACGGAAAATGTTATCAATGAAGAACAGCAGGTCCCTCTTCTCGCCATCCTTTCCCCCATCCCTGAAAGACTCTGCAACTGTAAGGCCCGAAAGGGCTACAGAACGCCTTGCCCCCGGCGGCTCGTTCATCTGGCCGAACACCAGTGTCGCCTGAGATTTTGCAAGCTCGTCATAATCCACTTTTGAAAGGTCCCAGTCACCCTCCTCCATACTCTTCTTGAACTCCTCTCCATAACGGATAACACCAGACTCAATCATCTCTCTCAAAAGGTCATTACCCTCTCTTGTACGCTCACCCACACCGGCAAACACAGAGAAACCGTTATGCCCTTTTGCAATATTGTTGATAAGCTCCATGATAAGCACGGTCTTTCCTACACCCGCACCACCAAACAAGCCAATCTTACCACCCTTAACATAAGGCTCCAGAAGGTCAATCACCTTAATACCGGTATAAAGCACCTCCTGAGAAGTGGCCAATTCCTCAAATTTTGGGGGCTCCCTGTGGATAGGCTCATTGTTGCCCTGCTCAAGCGGCTTCATACCATCAATCTCCCCTCCAACAACATTCATAAGACGCCCTTTAATCTGGTCTCCCACAGGCATGGAAATAGGTGTACCCATAGCAACAACCTCCATCTGCCTGCGCAATCCGTCTGTAGAATCCATTGCTACAGTACGCACTGTCTTCTGGCCAATGTGCTGCTGCACCTCCAAAATAACCCTCTCACCGCTCTCCCTCACCACATACAAAGCTTCATTGATTGACGGAAGATGCTCTCCCTTATCCAAACCCTGAAAAGACACGTCCACTACCGGACCTATAATCTGAGAAATATAACCTTTCATTATTTACAAAATCATTTACGATTCTGTAAATGTAGTCATTTTTTTTGCCAAAACCATACGCTCCTTACCAAAAAGATCCTGCAACACCCTACAATCTTCAAAACCCATCCCCTCAAGCATCTGTACAGTCTCCTTGCCAAACCTCTCATTAATCTCAAAAAACAGCACTCCCCCCCTCTTCAACAATCTTCCCGACAGCTCCCCTATTCTCCTATAAAACCTCAACGGATCACTGTCCGGAACAAATAAAGCAAGATGAGGCTCATGCTCCAACACATTCCTGTGCATAAAAGCCTTCTCGCACTCACACACATAAGGAGGATTGCTAACGATAATATCAAAATCCCCACCACCACACTCAGAAAGAATCCTCTCCTGCGCAGTAGAAGACAAAATATCACACTCAAAAAACTTCACCCTCACCGGATCAACTGAATCCACATCAGAAAAAACCCTTTGCCCACGGGACACCTCCAACGCCACAGGCGAAATATCACACCCGAACACCTCAACCCCCTGCCCAAATCCATTCCCGGCCCCTGACTCCACCACAGATTGTCCCCCCCGCACAACAGCAGCCCCTGCCGCCACACTCAACGCTATACACCCGCTACCGGTACAAATATCCAACACCCTGCATTCATGTCCGGACCGCCCTTGCACCTCCCCAATCACTTGCTGCACCAGTTCCTCAGTCTCCGGACGGGGAATAAGAACCCCAGGCGCCACATTGAATCTGTGCCCACAAAACCACTCATACCCCAAAACATACTGCAACGGCTCGCCTGCCGCCAGCCGCTCCGCACAACGTACAAGGAAATGCTCCGCACCACCATCACCTGCCTCCGCAGCACCAGCACCAGCACCAACACCACCGCCAACAGCAACAACTCCACCATCACCAACAGCGCTGCCCAACTTTTCCACCTGCGCAAGCCTTTCATAATTGCAAACACTCTGCCCATCCCGAGGAAGCCTTGCCTCCAGAGCAAATGAAGTGAGATCCCGCTCCGGCTCCACAAGGTGCTCATACCCTTTATACCCTGCCAGAGACTCCTTGAGCAACCGCACAGCAATGGCCTTGGCCTCCTGCACCGGATAGTGTGCAGAAAGTCTCTCCACCAAACAACTGATAAACGCCTGTAAAGTCATATCTACAAACTCAATTCCGGGCAGAAAAACGCCCAGATTCCTGCCCAAAGCGAGGAACAGCCCTGCCCGAAGCAAGGAATCCCCCTACCTTATATTATCTATGAGGGTATTGATAAAGTCCTCCATAGGAATTCCGGCTGCCCTAACCTGAGCCGGCACAAGACTCATGGCAGTCATGCCGGGAACGGTGTTTGTCTCAAGGAAATAAATCTCATCCCCCTTTACAATGTAATCCATTCTTACCAGGCCGCTGCACCCCATATAGCGGTAAATTTTCTCTGTGGTATCCTGTATTCTGCGGGTAAGGTCATCGGAAATATTGGCAGGACAAATTTCCTGGCTCTCTCCAAGGTATTTGGCCTCGTAGTCAAAAAACTCCCTTGTGGTTACAATCTCTGTTACCGGAAGACGGACAAGTTCTTCTCCGCTGGCATATATTCCGTTTGTAAGTTCCCTTCCCACTATACTCTCCTCTATAATTACAGAGTCATATTCACTGAAGGCAAGTTCTACCGCCGGCACCAGTTCCTCCACACTCTTTACCTTTGTAATTCCAAAGCTGCTTCCCCCATTGGTGGGTTTTACAAACACAGGCAATCCAAGTTCCTGCACTATCTCCTCAGGAGAATAGTTGCTTCCTTTACGCAAGAATACATCCTTTGCCATCTTTATTCCCGCATGCTCTATGAATCTTTTGCACGAGTGTTTGTCAAATGTAATGGCAGAGACATACGCACTGCAAGTGTTGTATGGGATACCCATCATCTCCAGATACCCCTGCAAAAGGCCATTCTCCCCAGGAGTGCCATGAATCATAATGAATGCCATATCAAACTTTACCTTCACCCCTTCATGCACAAAAGAGAAATCTGTCTTGTCAACCTCAACCCCCGCACATAGAGGATTTTCTGCCGCCTCCAATGCCATTTGCTGCGGGATTGTTTCTCCCGACGGATTCAACACTCTCCAGTTCACCCCCCTTAGCAACATCTCATAAACCTGGTACTTCTCCCTACAGATACTTTGTGCCACATTTTTTCCACTTTGGATGGATATTTCAGCCTCCGAGGAGTTTCCTCCATATATTAACGCTATATTCTTCTTCATAATTAAAATCCAAAATACTCATCCTGGGCAGATTGCTGCTGAGCAATGTCATCATCACTGCCGGTACAATTCAAATTAAGGTTAAATCCTTGCGGAGCCACAAACTGGTCATATTGTGTAACGCCAAGTGTTCCATCCTCAAGCACCTTCTTCATAAATATTCCCCAAATAGGCAACGCCATATTGGAACCGCCACCCAACGCAAGACTTGCAAAATGGACCTGCCTGTCCTCAGCTCCTACCCATACTCCGGCAGTTAGCTTAGGGGTATAACCTATGAACCAACCGTCAGACTGGTCATTGGTGGTACCTGTCTTTCCGGCAACTTCGCCCTCTTTAACATATTTGCTCCTTATTCTGGCAGCCGTACCCTCATTCACAACACCTTTCATAAGGTTTACCATAAGGTAAGCTGTCTTCTCACTAACGGCCTCCTTTCTGCGAGGGGTGAATGAAGCAAGTACATTACCCATCTTGTCCTCTATTCTGGTTACAAACACCGGCTCTGCATAAACTCCCCTGCCAGGGAATGTATTGAAGGCCGATACCATCTGGTAAACCGGAACATCAGCAGAACCCACACACAATGACTCAACCGGATCCAACCAGCATTTGACACCCATTGTATGGGCCATATCCACCAAAGCCCTTGGCCCGAACTGCTTCATAAGGAAAGCGGAGATATTGTTGCTGCTCTTTGTAAGCCCCCATTTGAGGGTAACCGTTTTTCCTATCCACTCAGGCTTGTCTGTACTTTTTGGTGTCCAGATATCCTCACCTATTACAAACGACTGCGGCACATTCACCACCTTGTCACATGGGGTGTATCCACCCTGCATTGCCAAAGTGTAGAGGAACGGTTTAAAAGTAGATCCAACCTGCCTCTTGCCCTGCATCACCTGGTCATATTTGAAATATCTGTAGTTTCCGCTTCCAACATAAGCCTTAACATATCCCGACCCTGGCTCAATTGCCATCATACCGGCTCTAAGGAATGACTTGTAATACCTTATGGAGTCATTTGGAGTCATTGTTGTATCTACGTATCCTTTGTCGTTCCACGCAAATACCCTCATCCTTACAGGGGTATCAAAACTCTTGAGAATCTCCTCATCTGTAGCGTTGTTGCGTTTCATCTCACGGTAACGGTCGCTCCATCTGCGGGCCTGTCTCATAATGGACTCAATTACATTCTTAGGGACATCATTGGCAAAAGGTCTGTTGTTTTTCCAACGCAATTCCCTGTTGAACTGTTTCTGCAAATCTTTTCCCAAATGCTCCTGCACAGCCTCATTGGCATATTGCTGCATTTTTGCATTAATAGGAGTATAGATCTTGAGTCCGTCCTTATCAAGGTTGTATTTGGTGCCGTCCGGTTTGAGGTTCTTGTTGAGCCATCCGTAAAGGGGATCATCTGCCCATGAGATTGAGTCTGCTCTGAAATCCTCCACATTGCTGTATTTTTTCCTCTCAGGCTCCTTGGCATTCATTATCCTCTTTATCATATCCCTGAAATGGGGGGCAAGACCTGAGTTGTGGTCTTGTCGGGAGTATGATAGGGTTATAGGGAGTTCCCTTATGGAGTCCCTCTCCTGCTTGGTTATATACCCGTATTTGTACATCTGCCCTATTACATGGTTGCGGCGTACAAGGGATTTCTCCGGGTTTCTTACAGGGTTGTAACGGGTTGGCATATTCACCATTCCCACAAGGAGGGCACTCTCCTCTATGTTGAGCTCTATTGGGAGTTTCCCAAAGAATGTCTGGGCTGCCGCCTTTATACCGTATGCGTTGCTTCCAAAGAATACGGCATTCATGTACATGCTCAGAATCTCCTGTTTTGTATAGTTCCTCTCCAGTTTTACTGCGGTGATCCACTCCTTGAATTTATTAACTCCCAATACCGCATATTTGGCACCAGGTATCCTGGATTTTACAGTATCTCTTGGGAAGAGTGATTTGGCAAGCTGCTGCGACAATGTACTTCCTCCACCTCCGGAGGTTCTGTTTCCCATAAGGAAAGATTTTACAACCACCCTGGCAAGACTGCGCGCATCAATTCCGCTATGGGTATAGAAGCGGACATCCTCCGTTGCCACAATTGCATCTTTAAGTGGTTGTGAAAGCTCGTCAAAGGTCACATACGAACGGTTCTCCACATGGAATGTGCTGAGTACCGTACCGTCATCTGAAAGGATCTGGGTTGCCAGATTGCTCTTTGGATCCTCAAGCTCCTCAAAAGAGGGAATGTCTGCAAAAATTCCTACCAGAAGAAGGGCTGCAAGCACCATTGCAACAGGGGCAAAAGCAAGGACCCATAGCCATTTTATAACCTTTTTTCTATTTTTTATCTCCATATATTTCCCGATTTGTTCTGTTGTAAAAACACTACAATTTGGCAAATTTAACAATAAAAATTTGCATTTTAACCTACTTTATGGCTTACTTTGCAAATTCATGGAAATAAGTATATAATGGGAGAGAATTTAGTAATTGTGGAGTCGCCTGCAAAGGCAAAAAAGATTGAAAAGTTCCTTGGAAAAGGGTTTGTTGTAAAATCCAGTTTTGGACACATAAGAGACCTTGAGAAGAAAAATCTTGGTATAAATATAGATGGCGGTTTTGAGCCCAATTATGAAGTTTCATCAGACAAGAAGGCTGTTGTAGAAGAGCTTAAAAAACTTGCGAAAAAGGCAGATACCGTATGGCTTGCATCCGACCCCGACCGTGAGGGAGAGGCTATTGCATGGCATCTGTTCCATACCCTCAACCTAAAGGAAGATAATACTAAACGTATTGTATTCCAAGAGATTACTAAAGATGCCGTACTTAATGCGGTAGCTAATCCACGCTCCATAGACAACAATCTTGTAATGGCCCAGCAGGCCCGCAGGGTGCTTGACAGGCTTGTAGGTTTTGAGCTCTCTCCTATACTTTGGAAAAAAGTTGCCCCAAAACTCTCTGCAGGCAGGGTGCAGTCTGTTGCCGTCAGGCTTATTGTTGAGAGGGAGAGGGAGATCATGGCATTTGAATCTGCCCCATACTTTAGGGTAAATGGCATGTTCCGCCCTGCAGGTGCAAAGAAGAGTGTGAAGATTGGGGCTCAGCTCAACACCAAATTCGGCAATGCCGCCCAGGCTGAGGATTTCCTGAAAAAATGCACTGATGCATCATTTGCAATTGAGAATGTAGAGAAGAAAGAGATATCGAGAACCCCTGCACCTCCTTTTACAACTTCTGCCTTACAGCAGGAGGCCGCACGCAAATTGGGTTTCTCCGTATCTCAGACAATGAGAATCGCCCAGAAGCTTTATGAGGACGGACTCATCACCTATATGAGAACAGACTCTACCAACCTCTCAAAACTTGCAATAGGGACAATCAAGCAGGTAATTACAGAGAACTTTGGTGCTGAGTATTCAAAAACCAGACAATACAAGACAAAAACCAAAGGGGCTCAAGAGGCACACGAGGCAATCAGACCCACTTTCCCTGCCAACCAGACCATAGAGGGTACACCTCAGGAGAAGAAGCTCTATGACCTTATCTGGAAGAGGGCAGTGGCATCGCAGATGTCTGATGCAATACTTGAGAAGACAAATATCACCATTGGAAGCGGAAGCTTTGCAGAGAAATTCATCTCGCAGGGAGAGCTCGTTGTGTTTGACGGATTCCTGAAATTGTACATAGAGGGGAGGGATGATGAGGAGAATGAGGACCAGTTGCAGCAGTTACCTTCTGTTAAAGCCGGGGAGGAGATGGAGAATCTTGAGATTACCGCCACCGAGCGCTTTACCCAGAGACCTCCACGCTATTCTGAGGCAAGCCTTGTAAAGAAACTTGAGGAGCTTGGTATAGGACGCCCATCCACATACGCCCCAACCATCTCCACAATTACCCAGAAGAGGGGTTATATCCTTATAGACAACCGCGAGGGCACAGAGAGGGAATACTCGTACATCTCCCTTAAAGGTGGTAAAATAACCAGAGAGACTAAAAGGGAGATTACCGGAACCGAGAAAAAGAAACTCTTCCCGCAGGATATTGGAATTCTTGTAACGGATTTCTTGGGCAAGAACTTTGAGAATATCCTCGATTACGGCTTTACAGCCCAGGTAGAGGAGGATTTTGACAAGATTGCAGCCGGAGAGCTCATCTGGAACAAGGTTATTGGGGATTTCTATACCCCATTCCACAACCAGGTGGAACACACCTTGCAGGAGAGTGCCCACACCAATGCGGAGAGGGTTCTTGGAACAGACCCTGCAAGTGGCAAGATCATGACTGTAAGATTGGGGAAATTTGGCCCTCTTGTACAGAAAGGCTCAAACGATGACCCTCAGAAACAGTTTGCATCATTGCAGAAAGGGCAGCTCATTGAATCCATTACCTTGGAGGAGGCCCTCAAACTGTTTGAACTTCCACGCACAGTGGGAGAATACAATGGCAAGACAATAGTTGCCGCTATAGGACGCTTTGGCCCGTACATAAGGCATGACGGCAAATTCATCTCTTTGGGCAAGTTGTACGATCCTCACACTATTGATGAGCAGAGTGCCATTGGCCTTATAGAGGAACATGCCAGAAAGGAGGCGGAGAAATTCATTGCCCATTTCCAGGATGAGGACATACAGGTTCTCAATGGCAGATTTGGTGCATACATAAAACATGGTGGGGAAAATTATAAGCTCCCTAAAGGGACTGATCCCCACACACTTGATGCCGCTGCCTGCCTGGAAATAATTGCAAAGTCCAAACCGTCGGGAAGCAAAACTGCCAAAAAGAAAAAGTAAGGGGTATCATTTCTAAAAATTTTTATAATTTTGTAGTGATTACTAACAAATCATTACAAAATTATGCTTAAGCACCAGATTGACGAGATTGACCAGAAGATCCTTTCATTCCTTGTAAAGAATGCAAGAATGCCATTTTTGGAGATTGCCAGAGAGTGTGGCGTCTCTGGAGCGGCTATACATCAAAGAGTTAAAAAGATGGAAACCCTGGGTATAATCACAGGTTCCCGATTGTTGGTCAAACCTCAGACTCTTGGTCTTAATGTATGTGCTTTTGTGGAGTTGAGCCTTTCTGAGGCAAACAAGTACCCGGAAGTTATCCATTCTCTTAAACAGATACCGGAAGTTGTTGAGTGCCACTTTGTTACCGGCAAACACTCAATGCTGTTGAAGATATACTGCACCAACCACGACCACCTTATGGAGATTCTTATAAATACTATACAGAATATCCCCGGCGTGCAACAGACAGAGACCATGGTATCTTTGGACCAGGCCATTGAAAGACAGGTTTGGGTTAAAAGCTTCCCCGACAAAAAAGGAAATTCCAAGAAGAAATAACCTCCCTACTCCATCATTGAGAGGAAGATCCTTGCAAGGGTAAGATCCTCGGGAGTGGTAAGTTTGATATTGAACCTGCTCCCCGGACAAGTGGCAACTTTATATCCACTGCTCTCCACAACAGATGCATCATCTGTAAATGTTGGAGAGTATGCTTTTTTATAGCATTCCTTGAGGATTGTGGAGTCAAACACCTGCGGAGTCTGCACAAACATATATTCATCCCTGTTTACTGTAACTGAGCCGTTTGGCATACCGTCTCCGCCGTATGTACGGATTCTCATGGATTCTATTGATGGCATTACAGGAATCACCCCCGCACACCCTTGTGCTGCAAAATTGTAACTGAGCAGCTCCTGCAGCATCTTTCTTGGAACAAATGGCCTTACCCCATCATGTACCGCAACAATTGCCCCATCGGGAACATGCTCCAGAGCATTTTTGACAGAGTGGAAACGGGTTATCCCCCCACTTGCAAGGGTATGCTTGAACCAGAGGTTGTGCTCAAAGCAATAGTTCCTCCAATACTCCTTGTACTCCTGGGGGATGGTGATGATTATGTTTATCCCCGGGAAATTGTCCATGAACATCCCAATAGTGCGCAAAAGGACCGGTTTGTCCTCAAGCTCAAGGAATTGCTTTGCCACCTTGCCTCCCATTCTGGTACCCATTCCACCAGCTGTTATTATAACATACACTTTGCTTGGGTCAATTGCTGCCATTGTTGGTAATTTTATAGAAAATACATGCAAATATACCAAATTATAGGGTAATTTTTTGTAATTTAGCCACCTATTATAATTACTTGAATATGGCATTTTCTTTTCTTACACAAGAGTTGGCAATAGACCTTGGAACAGCCAATACAGTCATTTATATGAATGACAATATTGTATTGGACGAGCCTTCCATTGTTGCTATTGATCAGAATACCGGTAAACCCATAGCATTCGGCCACAAGGCCAGACTTATGCATGAGAGGACACATCCTAACATAAAAACCATCAGACCTCTTAAAGACGGCGTTATTGCAGACTTCAACGCTGCAGAGCAGATGATAAGGGGATTTGTAAAGATGATCAACCACAAGCGTTCATTCTTTACCCCAAGCCTCAAGATGGTGGTTTGTATCCCGTCCGGCAGTACAGAGGTTGAGATCCGTGCGGTAAGGGACTCTGCAGAGCATGCAGGCGGCAGGGATGTGTATATCATTTATGAGCCTATGGCTGCTGCCCTTGGTATAGGATTGGATGTTGAGGCCCCTACCGGACACATGGTTGTTGATATAGGAGGAGGAACAACAGAGATTGCAGTTATCTCACTTGGAGGCATTGTATGCAAAGAGAGCATTAGAGTTGCAGGAGATGTGTTCACATCTGAGATCCAGCAATACATGCGCCAGCAGCACAACATTAAAATTGGAGAGATTACAGCGGAGCTGATTAAGATAAATGCAGGATCTGCCCTTACAGACCTTGAGGACAGTCCGGAGCCATACCTTGTAAAAGGTCCTAACCTTATGACAGCACACCCTGTAGAGGTATCCGTCACCCCTCAGGAGGTGGCACACTGCCTGGACAAATCATTGGCCAAAATTGAGGCTGCTGTAATGTCGGTATTGGAGCAGACTCCTCCGGAGCTCTACTCGGATATTGTAGATAGGGGTATATTCCTGTCGGGAGGAGGAGCACTTATAAAAGGGTTGGACAAAAGGCTCCAGGAGAAGATAAACATCCCTTTCCACATTGCGGACGACCCTCTTTGGGCTGTTGCAAGGGGAACCAGCATTGCTCTTAAGAAAGCAGACAAACTTCCATTCCTAATGAGATAGAAAATATGAGAATACCTCCTTCATTACTTCTCGGGATGGGGAGGTTTCTCCTTTTTATCCTTCTTGAGGCCATCTGCATCTATATGATTGGCAGCAATGGCATTGTACAGCAATACAGGATAATGGAGAAAGTCCGCCAGGTTCAGGGCTTTTTCTGGGAAAAGCAATCTGCATTGCAGGAGTACTCGTCGCTCAGAGGGGAGAACAGCAGGCTCGCACAGGAGAATACTGCACTAATGCAGGAACTTTACGCCTACAGGGAGCTGGCTCAGGGAGAGGACAACACCCCTACAGATTACCCGTTCTCCTTTATACCCGCAAAGGTGATAAAGAACACCCTCAACACCACTCACAACTACATAATCATAAACAAAGGGAGTAAGGATGGCGTAGAAGTTGATATGGGGGTAATAACCCCAAACGGTGTGGTGGGAATTGTAAGGGGGGTGAGCCCAAGATACTCTTATGTGCTCTCGTTCCTGAATACCGGCCAGCAGGTGAGTGCCCGTATAGGACATGATGGGGTGTTTGGGCCTTTGACCTGGAACCCGCACAAAACGGGGATGGCCCTCCTTGGAGAGATACCGCAACATGAACAGATAAACCTTGCCGATACAGTATATACAAGCGGTTTTTCATCCTTGTATCCTCCCGATATCCCTATAGGGACAATCCAGGGATCAAAGGTAGTGAATGGGGTACATCTGAGCATAGATGTAAAGCTGCTGCAGGAGTTCAGACAACTAAAACATGTAATGGTTGTAAGGAACAACAGCAGAGAAGAGATGGAGGAACTTATTAAGGGAACAAAATGAACACAAAGCTAAAATACTTTACACTTGGAACAATCATTGTCATTTGCCAGATTCTTCTGAGCGAATATGTAAATATTTGGCCTATTCTCTACATTGCAATATTCCCACAGTTTATAATTATCCTGCCGGCCAATATAAACAGATTCATGTACCTGATCATTGCATTCCTCCTTGGACTCTGTATAGATATCTGTGCGGATGGAGTGCCGGGGCTCAATGCGGCCGCCCTTGTTGCAATGGCCTGGTGCAGGGAGTTCATACTCAAGCTCACATTGTCCAAAGGAAATCTGGAGAATGCGGAGAATCTCCCTTTAAGTGCAAGGAGTGTGGAGATACCAAAACTCTTTACTATAAACCTCCTTATGCTTGCGGTCTTCTTTACCGTATATGTACTGCTGGATTCTGCCGCCTCATTCCCGTTCCTTTACACACTCCTTAAAATTGCAATTTGCGTTGCTGCAAACTGCATAATAAACCTGCTGTGCAATATGGTACTGCTCAAGAAAATCCTGAACTGAGATGGAGAGGAAAACTGTACTCATATTGGGGCTCCTTACAGTTGGGCTTATACTTATAGGCCGCCTGTTTTCTTTGCAGATAATAAATGACGAGTACAAGCTCACTGCCGAGAACAACGCTTATAAATATGTTACCCGCTACCCGGTAAGGGGACTTATATTGGACCGCAACCTCAATATCCTTGTAGGGAACAAGAATACTTACGATATTATGGTTACCCCTATAGAGGTTAAGGAGTTTGACACCCTTGATTTGTGTTCAATCTTTAATCTCAACCCTCTTGAGGTGAGGGAAAAGTTTAAAGGATACAGGAAAAACCGCAGAAGGATAGGTTACCAGTCCCTTACATTCCTCAAACAGGTCTCCGATGTGCAATACAGCATCTTTATAGAAAAAGCGTACAAGTTTGAAGGTTTTACAGCGGTATCCAGAACCTCCCGCAATTACCCTTTTGCCGCGGGGGCAAACCTGTTTGGGTATGTGACCGAGGTTGACCCAAATTTCCTTAAGAAGAACCCCGGCTACCGCAGTGGAGACTATGTGGGGGCATCCGGCCTTGAGAAATCCTATGAAGATGTGCTCAAAGGTGAAAAGGGGTACAGTATTCTCCTTAGAGATGTCCATAACAGGATACAATCCAGTTATGAGGATGGGGCACACGACAAGGATGCTGTTGCCGGAAAAGATATAGTATCTACAATTGACGGCTACCTGCAGCAGTACGGAGAGGAGCTTATGCAGAACAAAGTGGGAAGCGTTGTGGCCATAGAGCCCTCTACGGGAGAGATTCTTGCCCTTATCTCAAGCCCAGGAATTAATATTGAGCAGCTCGCCTCCATAAACAAGCACTACAAGGAGATAGCAAATGACCCGTACAAGCCCATGTTCAACAGGGCTGTAATGTCCGCATACCCTCCAGGCTCCGTATTCAAACTTGTAAACGGCCTTATAGGGCTGCAGGAGGGGGTGATTACCCCACAGAGCAGGTACTCCTGCAATATGGGATACTCATACGGCAACCGCAAATTGGGATGCCATGCACACCCCTCTCCAACAGACCTCACCCAATCAATAATGATGTCGTGCAACGCATACTACTGCCATGTGTTCAGGGAGATAATAGAGAACAAGAAATACGGCAGCGTCTCCGAGGCTTTCAACAACTGGAGAGAGATGGTAATGAGTTTTGGATTTGGGCGCAAACTCGGGAGCGACTTCCCCGCAGAACTTGGAGGAACCCTCCCTACAACCAAGACCTATGACCGTGTATATGGCAAGAACAGATGGAGGGCACACTCAATCATTTCACTCTCAATTGGACAGGGTGAGATAGGGGCCACTCCGCTCCACCTGGCCAACCTTGCCGCAACAATTGCAAACAGAGGCTACTATTACATACCGCACCTGGTAAAAGATTCTCCCGACACCACCATACATCCAAGGTTTAAGGAGAAGAACTATACCATGGTAGATACAACCCATTTCCATAAGGTGATTGAGGGAATGTACCTGGCTGTAAACGCCCCTGCAGGAGCAGGTGGAACAGCACGCCTTGCTGCAGTTGAGGGGCTGGATATCTGCGGAAAAACAGGTACGGCACAAAATCCGCACGGAAAGGACAATGCCGTATTCATCTGCTTTGCACCAAGGGAGAATCCAAAGATTGCAATTGCAGCATACATAGAGAATGCAGGATTTGGAGGAACATGGGCAGCCCCAATAGCCTCCCTTATGATAGAAAAATACCTCAATGGAGAGATAAGCCGTCCGGATCTGGAAAAAAGGATGAAAGAGGCCAATCTTCTGAGGAATGTCCCCGTTAAAAAGAGATAAATATGGGAAACAGCTACAGAACAGGAAAAATAGATTATCCACTTGTAATCTGCTACCTCTTCCTCATATTTGTGGGGTGGATAAACATATTTGCCGCCGTTTATTCCCAGGAACACAGCTCTATCTTTGACATGAGCCAGAGGTACGGTATGCAGTTCATCTGGATACTCACCGCACTGGTGCTGGCAGTGGGGATACTCTTTGTTCTAAACCCCAAGATATACAGCGTACTCTCCCCTCCAATATATATAGCGGTATGTCTGTTGCTGTTTGCTGTAATATTTTTAGGAAAAGAGGTAAACGGCTCAAAATCATGGTTCCAGATAGGACCTGTAAGTTTCCAGCCGGCAGAGATATCCAAAATAAGCACATCCCTCTTCCTTGCCTATCTGATGAGCAAGTACAACTTCTCCCTGCACAAGGTGAAGGATGCTGTTGCCGTGGCAATAACCCTCCTCTTCCCGATGGCCCTTATCATAATGGAAAAGGAGACAGGATCTGCACTGGTCTATTGCGGATTCATCTTCCTCCTCTACAGAGAGGGGCTCAGCGGATGGTTCCTTGTATTTGGAATTATGTCCATACTCCTGTTTGTAGTGACGCTGGCGGTAAGCCCATTGGCTGCCATTATAATATTGTTTGTACTGTCGGGAATAATATACGGATTATACAGCGGCAGGCTCTTTGTGACCCTTGCCATTACAATTCCTGTTGGGGTGCTGCTGGGTTTTCTCCCAAAAATCTTTGCCATTGAAGGATTGGAGCTCCCCGCTGTGATTAAGCCTGAGTATGTTGCCCTTGCTGTAACTCTCCCCCTTGCAACCCTTGCCACCGTTAAAGCCAAAGGGAGACGATTTGCCCATATAAAAATGCTTCTGCTGGGGTTTGTCTGCTCTTTGGCACTCATTTTCTCAGTACAGTTCATTTTCAATGAAATTCTCCAGCCGCACCAGAGGGCAAGGATAGAGAATCTTCTTGGGATAACTGAGGACCTTAAAGGGGTGGGATATAATGTACACCAATCCAAAATAGCCATTGGCTCCGGGGGATTGTGGGGAAAAGGATTCCTTAACGGAACCCAGACAAAATTCAATTTTGTTCCCGAACAAAGTACAGATTTCATCTTCTGTACAGTTGGGGAAGAGTGGGGCTTTGCAGGAAGCGTAACTGTAATAGCGGTGTATCTGTTCCTTATAGCCAGGCTGATTGTCCTAAGCGAGAGGCAAAAGGACAAATTTGCCAGAATATACGGCTATTGTGTGGCCTGCTGCTTCTTTATGCATGTATTCATAAACATAGGTATGACAATGGGGATTGTCCCTGTAATTGGAATCCCGCTGCCGCTGCTCAGCTACGGAGGCTCCTCACTATGGAGCTTTACCGTACTGCTGTTCATATTCATAAGGCTGGATATGGAGCGCTGGAAATAAAAAAGGCAGCTGCCACATAGGACAACTGCCATTATAATACAAGATAATTGCTTATTATCTTACCTTTCCCAAAATCAGACAAGAGTTGTGGCCACCAAAACCAAAGGTATTGTTCATTGCCACCTTAACTTCTCTCTTCTGAGCTTTATTCAATGTGAGGTTCAAGTTATAATCAATCTCAGGATCCTCCTCTTTAAAGTTGATTGTTGGAGGAATTATGCCGTTGCAGATAGCATCAATACATGCAATGGTCTCAATTGCACCGGCACCACCCAAAAGGTGTCCTGTCATTGATTTAGTAGAGCTGATATTAAGTTTATATGCATGAGGACCAAAAACAGCCTTCACAGCTTTAAGCTCTGCTATGTCGCCAAGCGGCGTAGATGTTCCGTGAACATTAATATAATCCACATCCTCCGGCTTAAGACCAGCCTCTTTAAGGGCAAGAGTCATTGCCTCAATAGCGCCCTCTCCCTCCGGATGCGGAGCTGTAATATGATGGGCATCAGCTGACATACCTGTACCCAACACCTCTGCATAAATCTTTGCACCCCTTGCAAGAGCATGCTCATACTCCTCAAAAACAAGAATACCGCAACCCTCACCGATAACAAAACCGTCTCTGGTTCTGTCGAACGGTCTGCTGGCCGAAGCAAACTCCTCATTATTTGTAGAAAGGGCCTGAGCAGAGTTGAAACCGCCAACACTTGCAATTGTTACTCCAGCCTCAGAGCCACCGGTAACAATCATGTCTGCTTTGTTCAACCTTATAATATCAAAAGCATTGGACATGGCATGAGCAGAAGAAGCACACGCCGAAACTGTTGCATAGTTAGGTCCCATAAAGCCGTACTTTATGGAAATTAGGCCTGCAATAATATCAGGAATCATCTTAGGAATAAGGAATGGGTTAAAGCGAGGGACTTTTCCACCCTCACAATAACCCATAATCTCTTCAGAAAGTGTTTCTATTCCACCTATTCCTGAACCAACTACTACACCCACACGCTTTTTATTAATAGACTCGTCGTTCAGATTTGCATCTGCTACAGCCTGATCTGCTGCAACAACAGCAAACTGGGCAAAACGGTCCATCTTTCTGGCCTCCTTACGGTCTATGCCATAAGCGACAGGGTTGAAATCTTTTACCTCACAAGCGAATCTGGTCTTAAAAAGGGAAGCATCAAATCTTGTAATAGGGCCCGCACCGCTAACGCCATTGTTAAGATTAGTAAAATACTCCTCCACACTTTTACCTAACGGATTTATCGTACCCAATCCAGTAATGACAACTCTTCTCAGCTCCATAGATTCTCTTAAGATAAATTATTTCTGGTTAGCCTCAATATATGCGATTGCGTCGCCTACTGTTGCAATTTTCTCTGCAGCCTCATCTGGAATAGTGATCTCAAATGCTTTCTCAAACTCCATGATAAGCTCTACTGTGTCAAGAGAATCAGCTCCTAAATCTTTAGTAAAGCTAGCCTCTGGTGTAACCTCAGCTGCGTCAACGCCCAATTTGTCAACGATGATCTCTTTAACTTTAGCTGTAATATCTGCCATGATTAAAAAAAATTAGTTAATAAATAAGTTTATAATTTTAGTTGTTTTTCACCTACTACAATGTGCAAAGATAATAAAAAAACTGAATTTTAGTTATTTTTGTAATAATAAACGCTTTTACCAATGAAGAACATTGCTGTATTTGCCTCAGGCAACGGAACCAATGCAGAAAATATAATAACACACTTCACCGGCTCCGGCATTGGAACAGTGAAACTTATAATTTCCAACAAAGCTGAAGCGTATGTATTGGAAAGGGCAAAGGCCAAGGGTGTGCCGGCAATTGTCATGACTAAGGACGAGCTCACCTGCGATACCCCCACAACACTCCTTGATACCCTGCAGCAATACAGAATAGACTACATAATACTGGCAGGCTACCTGCTGAGAATCCCTGCAGCTCTCACTGAAAGCTACAAAAGCCGGATCATAAACATCCACCCCGCACTCCTCCCAAAATTTGGAGGCAAAGGGATGTACGGAATACATGTACACAAAGCTGTGATAGAAGCTGGAGAACCGCACACCGGGATAACCATCCACCTTGTAGATGCCATCTACGACAACGGCCGCATCCTCTTCCAGGCCACCTGTCCTGTCCTCCCAGGCGACACCCCAGCCACTCTTGCCGCAAGAGTGCAGGCCCTGGAACAGACACACTTCCCAACCACAATAGAAAAATACATCACCGGGGAGCTGGAATAATTCCCTGCCCGCTTTTTATTGCTACTCCCATCTTTGGGCCCAATTTGGGGTGCTTTTCCCGCCAAGTTCTTCGTTAGTGTGCACTTTGGGCCCAATTTGGTGTGCTTTTCCCGCCAAATCACCATTCAAGAGATACTTTGGGTCCGAAAAGAGGTATTTTCTCCGCCATATTGCTGCTCTTCA
>JAZNUT010000030.1:0-35243 GCA_045592425.1 Candidatus Egerieisoma sp. | reverse complement strand
TAAACAAAAAACCTAACAGAACCCTTTCAACCGCATGGCATAAAGGCCTTACCGGCATTCTTGACGCTTATCTTGGCGAGTGCCCTGAGAAATTCACAGTTGACGGCAAGGAGTACACTCCTCAGACATATGCAAAAGAGTATTTGAAACTCAACGCAGATGATTATGTTTCAATTACCTCTTTCACACACCATCCATTCTACACCCAGTTTGCAATTGAGGTTCCCGACAACTGGCGCTGGGACCTTTCTTACAACGTTCCTATGGAGGAGATGATGCAGATCTTTGACTATGCAATTGAGAACGGCTACACAGTAGCATGGGGTTCAGATGTAAGCGAGCAGGGCTTCAGCAGAAACGGTCTTGGCATTGTTCCGGATGTAGAGGCAAATAAAAAAGAGGCAGGTTCAGACGAGGCAAGATGGATTGGCAAATCTCCAGCTGAGAAAAATGCAGCAATGAACAACCAGGACGCTCCTGGCAAAGAGTTGGTTATCACTCAGGAGATGAGACAGGCAGGTTATGACAACAAAACCACTACAGATGACCACGGAATGCATATCTACGGTATTGCAAAAGACCAGAACGGTACAAAATACTATATGGTTAAGAACTCTTGGGGCACAAACAGCAAATACAAAGGTATCTGGTATGTTTCAGAGCCATTTGTAAGATACAAGACCATGAATATCGTAGTTAACAAGGCTGCCATCCCTGCAGAGATCAAGGCAAAACTTGGACTATAAGAAATAAGACTGTTCCAACTTAAAATAACACATTATGAGAAAAGCATTATTTATTACAGCAGCATTGCTTTGCTTGGGCACAGCACTATCTGCACAGTATAAATATGAGTTTACAGTAGTTAAAGAGAATCCTGCAACTCCTGTAAAGAACCAGGCCAATACCGGTACTTGCTGGTGTTTTGCAACCAACTCGTTCATTGAGTCTGAGTTGTTGAGAATGGGCAAAGGTGAGTATGACCTTTCTGAGATGTATGTTGTAAGAAACAACTATATCCGCAGAATCCAGGACAACTACTACAGAAACGGTAGAGGTAATGTAAACCCAGGCAGCCTTGCACATATGTACATGTGGGTGATTGCCAACAAGGGAATCATGACAGAAGAGGCATACCATGGCATCAACTATGATTCAGAGAAACACAACCACGGTTCTCTATCAAAATGGGTTAAAGCTATCAGCGACGCAGCTGTTGCAATGAAAGAGCCTATCCCTGCAGAGATTGTGAACGGTGTTCTTGACGCATATCTTGGCCAGGTTCCTGAGAAATTCACTTACAATGGAAAAGAATACACTGCTCAGACATTCTTCAAAAGCTTGGGTATCAACCCTAACGATTATGTTGAGTTGACAAGTTTCACTCATCATCCATTCTACCAGTTGATTCCTGTAGAGGTTCCAGACAACTGGGATCACGCTATGATGTACAACCTTCCATTGGATGAGTTTATGGCTGTTATTGACAACGCTATCAACACCGGCTACACAGTAGCATGGGATGGTGATGTAAGCGAGCCAGGTTATGCATTCCAGCATGATGTTGCAGTTCTTTGCAAAGAGAACATCAAAAAAGAGAAAGAGATTAAAGAGAGACCTGCTGAGATGGATGTGGATCAGGATATCAGACAGAAATGGTTTGATTCGTTTGTAACTACAGACGACCACCTTGAGCACATTACAGGTATCGCTAAAGACCAGGAGGGTGTAAAATACTACAAAACCAAAAACTCTTGGGGTACAGACCGTAATGGCAGCGGTTACCACTATATGTCAGAGAACTACATCAAAGCTAAAACAGTTTCAATTCTTGTACACAAAAACTCAATTCCTAAAGCTATCAGAGCAAAATTGGGTCTAAAATAATAATTGAAGTAACAAATATGAGGGGGTGACAACAAAACTGTCACCCTCTGTTTTTAAACTACAAAACCACTACAATGGGTATTACCAGACATATTCCAAACGCAATTACCTCACTTAACCTGCTGAGCGGTTGCTTTGCAACAATATTTGCACTTAACGGAGACTTTAAAACAGCTTTTATGGCAATTATTGCAGGAGCTGTATGTGATTTTATGGACGGTCTTGCAGCCCGTGCCCTCAAAGCCTACTCCCCTATGGGAAAAGAGCTTGATTCACTTGCAGATATGGTTACGTTTGGCGTTGCACCTGCAGTAATAATGTACAGGTTTCAGGCAGAGGCCAACTTTCTCATTTACCTTCCGCTCCTTATAGCTGTTTTCAGCGGTTTGAGACTGGCAAAATTCAATATAGATACAAGACAAACAGAGAACTTCATTGGACTTGCAACCCCATCTTGTGCCCTTATTTGCGGCTCACTCATTTATGCAAGCCAGATATATCCGCAACTTGGAAACTTCCTTACAGCGTACTCGTACATAGTACCAATGGTATCACTTGTACTGTGCTATCTGCTTGTTTGTGAAATTCCCATGTTCTCATTCAAGTTCAAATCCCTCAAATGGGCAGAGAACAAAAACAGATTCTCATTCCTTGCAATTGCAGCGGTAATGGCTGCAGCAACCCTTGTGGCAGGACTCAACTGGAGCCTCCTTGTTCTTGGTATATTCACAGCCTACATCCTTATAAATGTAACAACAGCAATTGTTGGAAGAAAATAAACTGAATAATCTTCCCGATAAAATACAGAAAAGCGGCCAGTTGTATAACCGGCCGCTTCTGCTTTATCTGTAAAAGAAATCCTACATATAAAGGAATCTCTTGATACTCATCTTAGGGGTTTTCTCAAATGGTGTCTCAACAAGCTCCACATCTGCAAGTTTGCTATAGACAGGCATCTGGACATTGACCTCTTTCATAAGGGCTTTTGCATACTCAGCAGGATTAACCCCATCAGCAGCAATCTTGTCGGGATCCATATAAACCAATGCCACAAGTGCATTTTTCCTTGAAAGGACAATAGACTCCACAACATACGGCTGATTGTTTACAACTGCCTCAATCTCCTCTGGGTAGATATTCTGTCCATTTGGTGAAAGAATCATATTCTTGCTGCGTCCCTTGATATATACATTGCCTTTCTTGTCCAAAAGACCAAGGTCTCCTGTATTCATCCAACCGTCTTTTGTAAAGGCAAGTGAGGTGGCATCCTCATTCTTGTAATAACCGCTCATAATGTTGGTACCTCTTGCCTGAATCTCACCCGCTATTGTATAAGGGTCATCAGAATCAATCCTTATCTCTACTGTATCAATAGGTTTGCCACACGATTTAGGAGCAAAATCTCTCCACCCTTCATAAGCCATCAATGGGGCTGCCTCTGTCATACCATAACCAACTGTAAATGGAAGTTTTATCTTCCTGAACCAGCTCTCAACCTCTGGATTGAGGGCTGCACCTCCCATTACAATCTCCCTGATATTTCCTCCAAAGGCATCAAGCAAAGTGTTCCTTATCTTCTTGAATATAACCTGATTCAAACCCGGAATAGCAGTTAGAATCTTCATAACAGGCTTGTTTACAACAGGTTGTATCTTGCTTTTGAATATTTTCTCCATTACAAGCGGAACTGTAATAAGAAGGTAAGGTTTTACATCAGCAAGGGCACCCAACAAAATGGCAGGGGTTGGAGTACGGCCAATATAATAAATTGATGAACCGCCACACAAAGGATAAATAAGCTCAAACATTAGGCCGTACATATGGGCCATAGGGAGCATGGAAACAATCTTGTCCTCAGTTGAAGAAGGGATTCTGGTCTGTCCGAACTCTACATTCGCACTCACACACTCATATCTCAACATTACACCCTTAGGCATACAGGTTGTTCCAGATGTATAGTTTATGATTGCAAGTTCCTTGTCATTGTCAATTGGATAAGAGACATCATCCTTGCCAAATCCATTTGGATATTTTGCTGCAAAAGCTGCATCAAGACCTTCATAAGCATCTTTTATCTCCTGTGTTGCACCATACAACATCTTGAAATCTGTAGTGGAAATAACAGCTTTAAGGTTGGTCATCTGGTCAATGGCAAGTTTTGGCCACATCTCATTATCGGTGAAAAGGATTATACTGTCTGAGTGGTTTACAAGAGATTTTACACTGTCGGGATGAAAATCTGCAAGAATTGGAACCATAACTGCCTCGTAGGTATTTCCTGCAAGGAATGACATTCCCCAACGGGCTGTATTTTTTGCACAAAGGGCTATTTTCTCTCCTTTGGCTATATTTATGTTATTGAAAAATACATGAAGCTTCTCAATCTGAGTTGCTACCTGTGCAAAAGTAAATGTCTCTCCTCCATAGTTTCCAAGGGCAGGTGCACTCCAGTTTGCTTTAATGGACTCCTCGAGTCTCTTAAGATAGTGTTTCATATAGGTAATTATAAATTCAGTTGCAAAGGTAAAATATTTTACTATTGTTCCAAAACATTGGGATTATAGAGCCATAGAGGTAATTATCAGCATCTTGTCTCCATTTGAAACAGTTACTGCAAAAATATGTTTATCTCCCCCATCCTTTATTCCCGACAATTTTTTAAGGGCAGTGGTATCCATAGGGAAATTTCTTGCTACAAGATTGGCCTTTGGGTAGCTTGCAGCAACATTTTTGAGGGATTTTTTATTGAAAGGGATGACCTCTTCCACAAGGAATTTTTTTCCGGGGAACCCATCAATCATTTCATCTGATGTATAAAGATGTGTGCTTTGGGCAAGTTTGGCAACACTAAATCTCTGGGAGACAAGTTTGTATGCCCCACCTTTAAGGAGAGCCTTTGATGGTTCCCACAGATATTTCCCCGGAGTTTGGGCATATTGCACCCCGGCTGTCTCCTCCTGTGAAAAGAGGAAACTCTGTGGTTCCCCCACCCCTGCATTTGTGGAGATGTTTACACATGTGATAATGGGTTCCTCTCCCTGGTGCTCCCTATCCAGCAAAAACAGCAGCTCCTTGCACTCATTATCCACAGCCACCACATGTACATGTTTTGTTTTTGGGAGATGTTTCAGGTTGAGCTTTATATCTGCCATCGGGGAGACTTTTACAAGAATATATCGGGAAACAGAGAACAACACCTCCTGGAGGGCAGTGACATCCGGTTCATAATCCTGTAAAAGGATTGCCTTTCCACCTGTGGAGGTTCTTCTGGCCGGATCTATATAAATAAGATCCACCCCTTCACTCTGCAAATTCCTTAGAGGGGCACAATTGTCTGAAAGTATGTCTTTGTTTGAGAAGATAATATTCTCTGCCCCAAGCAGTTTAAGATTGTATTCTGTTGCTGCGGCAAGCTCTGGCGTACGCTCAAAATAGAAATGTCTTAACGCAATACGGGATATGAAGTAACTGTCTATCCCCATTCCACCTGTAAGGTCTGCTGTGGTGATGCCCTTCTCCCTGCTCCCGTTCTGAAGAATCTCCTTAATAATCCTCTGTTTGTACAGCGCCGTATATTGCGAGCTCCCCTGTTCTACAGAAACCGAGAATGGATAAACCAGAGCCGGATTCTCATACCAGACTGGCGCTTTCACCCTCATCTTCTCCCTTGCCTGAATGCACTTTGCACACAACTGCAAATTAACCCCCTGCGGCCCCTTACCCAAAAGCAGACGAGTAACATCCGCCCCCTCATTTTCCTGTATAAACTTTATATCCTCCCCAGTTAACATAAATTACGTTGTCTTTTTTTATAATCTCCAGTATATCAAGATATTAATTTTACCACTATTAAAAATGTCATTTTACAAATCACAGTATATCAATAAATTGTAAAAAAGGACAACGTTACATATTTGTGGTAAAATTTTTTGTAAGCTTATTGAATCTGTACAAAAATAGCAGGGCAGCAATCATCAGACCCAATAGAAGACCTGTCCAAACGCCAACCGGCCCCCAGCCAAAGGTGGTGGCGGCAAAGTATGCGAACGGGATTCCTACAATATAGTAGGAGATCAAAGAGGTTATCAATGGCCATTTAACATCTGCAAGGGCCCTCAAAGAGGCGAGTGCGGAGAGCTGCACAGCATCAAAAAGCTGGAAAGCCGCAGCAACATACAGCAGTTTTCCTGCAATATCCACAACCTCAGGGTCTTTGGTAAAGATATAAGGAATTACATCGTTGAACAGAATAAAGGTAATTCCAGCCATTGCCATAAGGAGTATGCTTATGTGAGATGCTGCAAAACCTGCTTTACGGGCGTCCGCAAAACGTCTCTCACCAAATTGGTGCGACACCCTTATAGTTGCAGCAACTCCAACACCCTGAGCCACCATGAACGAGAATGTTATAATGGTCTGCGAAGCCTGATGTGCAGCCATCGCCACCTGTCCGAACCACCCCACCATAATACCTGCAAGACTGAATGTGGTAACCTCCACCAGACCCTGCAAAGAGATTGGGAAAGAGGTCTTTGCCACCTTCACAAACTGTTTTGCATTAAGGGCGGAAAAGGTTATATCGGGAAGATACCTCTTGTATAATTTTCCCGACAGCAGTATTACCAGCCCTATTACCAACATAGCAACCCTACTCACAAATGTTGCTATTGCAGCACCCTTTACACCCATAGCCCCAAACCCGAGATGGCCGAAAATGAAGACCCAGTTGAGGAAGATGTTGAGAATGTTGCACAACACTGTGATGTACATTGTATATTTTGTATTCCCGACACCCTCTGTAAGAGCCCTTATAACATAGAACAGGACAAAAGGGGCAAGGGAATATACCATTATCCTGTAATACTCCTTTGCATAAACCAGAATCTGCGGATCCTGCCCCATGTAATCCATAAGGGGGACAATACCCAACATCATGGCCATAACACATACGCACATTATTGCATCCAACAGAAGTCCGTTGCAGAAATACTGGGCAACTTTCTTGTGCTCTCCCCTACCATAATTCTGTCCTATGAAAGGGATAACACCCTGAGTGAAACAGGTACAGAAAACAAGACCTACAGAAAAAAGTGCGTTTGCGAAACCCACACCCGCAAACTGCGTGGTACCCAGATGTCCAACCATAATATTGTCTGCAAACTGCACCACCATCTGGCCCGCCTGGGTAATCATTACCGGGAATGCAAGAGAGAGATTTCTCTTGTAAAAAGGGATGTAGCTCTTAATATTCATTTCTTCTGAATTAAGGGTTGCAAAGGTAGGTAATTTTTGCTAAATTCGCATTCATTATAACTAACGCGTAATTTTATGGAAAAGAACTATTTGGAAGTTGCCCAGCAGTGGTTGGGCGCTGATTATGATGAGCAGACCCGCAAAGAGGTTAAAGACCTTATGGAAAACAATCCTAAAGAGCTTGAGGAGAGTTTTTACAGAATGCTTGAGTTTGGAACAGGCGGTTTGCGCGGAATCATGGGCGTAGGAACAAATAGGATGAACAAATATACAGTGGGTATGGCTACCCAAGGGGTTGCAAACTACTTGAAAAAGTGCTACAAGGATCTTCCTCAGATCTCAGTTGCAGTATCTTATGACAGCCGTAACAACAGTGCATACTTTGCAGAGATTACAGCCAATGTATTTGCAGCAAACGGTATTAAAGTATATTTGTTTGACTCATTACGTCCTGTTCCTGAGTTGAGCTACAGCATCCGTCACCTAAAATGCCAGAGCGGTGTAATGGTAACAGCATCACACAACCCTAAAGAGTACAACGGTTACAAGGCTTACTGGGAGGATGGTGCACAGGTAACCGCCCCTCACGACACCAACATCATTGACGAGGTTAGAAAAATCACTTCACCTGCACAGGTTAAATTTACAGGTGGCCAGGAGAATATCCAGATGGTAGGTGCAGATGTGGATGAGGCTTACTTGAACGACGTTTCAACTCTTCTCCTTTCACCTGAGGCTGTTGCAAAACACTCAGACATGAAGATGGTATATACTCCTCTTCATGGAACAGGTATCACCCTTGTACCAAAAATCTTCAAGAGAATGGGCTTTACCAACCTTTCACTTGTAGAGGCACAGGTAGAGAGCAACGGAGACTTCCCTACAGTACACTCTCCTAACCCAGAGGAGAACTCGGCGCTTGAGATGGCTGTAGCACAGGCAGAGAAGATTGGTGCAGACCTTGTAATGGCTACAGACCCTGATGCAGACCGCGTAGGTATTGCAATCAGAGACAACGAAGGCAAAATCACCCTTCTTAACGGAAACCAGACAGCATCCCTACTTACATACTATTTGCTACAGCGTTGGAGCGAGCTTGGCAAGCTTAACGAGAACACTTACATTGTAAAAACTATTGTCACCACTGAGCTTATGGCAGCAATGGCCAAAAAATATGGTATCAAATGCTACAATGTTCTTACAGGTTTCAAACACATTGCTACAATAGTAAGAGAGAACGAGGGCAAAGCTACATTCATTGGCGGTGGCGAGGAGAGCTACGGTTACAATGCAGGTGAGTTTGTAAGGGACAAGGATGCGGTTATCACTTGTGCATTGGTTGCTGAGTGTGCAGCATGGTGTGCAGAGCAGGGCAAGACCCTATACCAGTTGCTTCAGGACATCTATGCAGAGTATGGCATGTACAAAGAGTCACTATTGTCTCTAACCAAGAAAGGAAAAGCTGGTTTGGAGGAGATTCAGGCTATGATGGCTTCTTACAGATCAAACCCTCCTAAACAGCTTGCAGGTACAGATGTTGTTAAAGTGATTGATTACAACAAACCTGAAGAGACCGGTCTTCCTAAATCAAATGTACTGCAGTTCTATTTGGCAGACGGTGCAGTTGTTTCTGTACGCCCAAGCGGTACCGAGCCTAAGATCAAGTTCTACTTTGGTGTAAACGGTGCTGATTGTGATGCCAAAATTGCAGCACTTAGAAAAGAGTTTGAGTAATATTGTTCAGATATGATAAAAAACTATTTTTATAGAGCTGCTCTGGCAGCTCTATTTTTCTCTATCACCATTGCGGCAACTGCTGCAGATGATTCTATTGCAAAGTACTGCTACCCTTCTGAGGAGAAAGTGCAGAGAACCGTAGATTCTGTTTTCCGTAAGCTATCTACAAGAGAAAAGATTGCACAGATTATGATAATTGAGTTCTCTTCTAAAGACAGCAGGAAAACGCAACAGATGCAGCACAGGCTCATCAAGAAGGAGAAAATTGGAGGCCTTATTCCAATGAATGATGTTCTGGTTCCTGCAATGAAAAGGATGAACCAGCTTAACAAACTTGCCAAAATCCCTATGCTTATAACATTGGACGGCGAGTGGGGTGCAAACATGCGATGGAAAGAGATCCCTCCATTCCCTCGCCAGATGCAGCTTGGTGCCCTGAGCAGTGATTCCCTTGTGTATAAAATGGGATACCTTCTTGGCAAGGAGCACAGAGCCCTTAAAATTCAGGTGAATTTTGCTCCCGACATTGACATAAACAACAACCCTTCCAACCCTGCCATCAACACAAGGTCATTTGGAGAAGACAAGGAAAAAGTGGCCCAATATGGTATCGCACTTATGCAGGGAATGAAGGATGCGGGTGTGGCCGGTTCTGCAAAACATTTCCCGGGGCATGGTGATACCGATGTGGATTCCCACTTGAGCCTCCCTGTGCTCCCTTTCCCATACCAGAGACTCGACTCTTTGGAGATGTACCCTTTCAAGCACTTGATTGCTGCTGGTGTGGATATGGTAATGGTAGGGCATTTGAATGTGCCGGCGTTGGATCCGTCGGGAACACCATCTTCCATTTCCAAGAAAATTGTGACTGAACTTTTAAGGGAGAAACTTGGCTTCAATGGAATAATCTGTACAGATGCCCTCAATATGTACGGTGTTGCTAAAGAGAGTGGCCTTGAGAAAAAGGATATTCCTTTGGCAGCCTACAAGGCAGGTGCGGATATTCTCCTTATGCCAGAGGATGTGGAGGCCTCTATTGATGTCATAGAGAATGCTCTTAAAAGGGGTGAAATTACTAAGGAGAGCCTTAACAGAAAAGTTAAGAAAATACTTGAGCTAAAGGCACGTCTTGGAGTATTTGAGAAAGGGTATTCCCCTTATGTGGAACTTGAGGGTCTTGAGCAGAGGGTTATTGTGGATGAGAACCTTAAACTTATGCAGCAGCTTGCTAAGAACAGTATGACAGTCATGTTCAATGACAACTCCGAGGGGTATGGCATTCCTGTTCAGTTTGAGGGGAAGAAAGTTGCTTATGTAGGGTACAAAAACCCGGTTCTCGGACGTGAGTTTGCTGCAGTTGCCAACAAATACGGTGATGTTGATACTGTTATCCTCCAAAGTGATGCAGGTTTTGCCGCTTTGCGTGAAGCACGCAATAAATTGCGTAACCACGACCTTATAATTTTTGGTTTCAACGAGACAGACCAAAGACCTCACAAAGGGTACGGAATCAACCCCGAGAATATCTCCTTCATTACAGATTGGGCCAAAGAGCAGCCAATGATTGCTGTGTATCAGGGCTCCCCTTATGCATTTGCAAAGATTCCAGGTTACAGGAACTTCACAGCACTTGTATTGGCCTACTCCCCTAACCAGGCAAACAATTTTGCAGCAGCACAAGTGGTATTTGGAGGAATTCCTGCAATAGGTGTTCTTCCGGTGTCTGCCGCTGATTACTCTGTAGGGCACTCAATTGTAATTCCTAATAGTGTAAGGGAGGAGTATTTCAACTTTATTGGCACTGAACAGGAGGCTGCAGAGAATGAAGTTCTAAAACTCGATACCAAAGCCTCTGCCCTAATAAGTGTGTTCCCACAGGCATACGAGCTTATTGCTTGTGGCAAAGCGAGTGCAAATGAATTTGGGTCTCACCTTAATGCAAACCCTACTGCTGAGGATATTGAGGCAGTGAGTGAGGTTATAAACAAATATTCTCACCACAGCACCATAGCTGAGAGAGTTGCAGCTGTTTTTGTAAAATGCGGTATGAGACACACATCGTACTCTGCAATCAACGGCAAAGTGACCACCACTAAAGGAGACCTTATGAAGTTCAAATTTATGTTAAACAACAAGGGCCAGTACGCTGGTCAAAAGGTCCTCTCCCCTGCCGCCGCAAGTAACGTTGTCCTTTTTTACAAATAACTGCAAAATAAAGAATTGCCTTCCCAGGAGAGAGGGGTTGTTTTGAAGATATAAAGAGCTCTTTGAAAAAAAAGCCCCTCGTTGTGAGAGGGGCTATGTGAATTATCTTGGAAGTTTGGAATCGAGGAGAACTTTTGGAGCCTCTTTTTCCAACAGGTAAGTGTACCAGAAGATGTAGTCACCAGCGGTTGAGTGGAAAGACTTCTTGCCCCTGTAACCATGGAACTCACCAGGATACATCATAAGCTCAAACTGCTTGCCGGCATCCTGCATTGCATTGATAAGATGCATGGTATTCTGCATATGCACATTATCATCTGAAGTACCATGGGTAATCTTCAAATAATTTGTCTTGTCACCCTTATATTTTGCAATCTTGTTTGACATTACAGTATTTGCGTAACCCTCAGGATTGTCCTGTGGACGGTCCATATAACGCTCTGTATAGTGAGTGTCATACAAAGTGTAATCATAAACACCACCACCTGCAATACCGTACTGGAAATACTCATTACCCTCTGTACAAGCAAGCACTGTCATACTTCCACCGTATGAGAAACCTGTAATACCCACTTTCTGTGCATTTACAAACGGATAGGTACGCAAATGTTTGATCCACTCTATATAATCTGAAAGCTCAATTTTCCAGAAATTTCTGTGAAGATAATTCAAACCCTCCTTACCGCAGTGGCCGCTTGCCCTGTGGTCAATAGCAATCTGAATCACACCCTCATTTGCCCACCATTGGTTACGCTCAGAAATCCCTTTCCAAGTATCCATAACTGTACCTGCATTAGGGCCGCCATACATGCTCACAAGAACAGGATATTTCTTTGTAGAATCCAAATCAACAGGCCATATAACCTGAGCAGGAAGGGTATATCCGTCAACCTCAATGGAAAGCATCTGAGGAATGGCAAGTTTGTACTGGTGGAAATTCTCACCTTTGCTGTCGGCAATAACTTTATGGGTAATCTTCTTCCCGATAGAAACTACAGCCAGTTTGGTAGGTGTAGTTGAGTTTGAGTACTGGGCAACATAATGTTTGTTGTCTGGAGAAAGTGCTACACCTGTAAAGTTATAATCTCCAAAAGAGAGACGGGTAATTTTCTTTGTTTTAAGGTCAACCTTATAGAAATCATTCCTTATAGAGGTCTCCCTGCGGGCAGTAAAGTAGATTGCGCCACCTTTCATATCCACCTTTATAAAGCGGATACCCCAGTTCTTGCCGTCGGTGATTTTCTCAAGTCTCTTTCCGTCAAATGACTGGAAATAAATCTGCTCCCACATATCAAAATCCCTCACCATAAAGAAACCGTCCTCAACAAACTGCATATCCTCCATCCAGTCAATCCAGGTAGTCTGGTTCTCATTATAGATCTGCTCTTTTGAGCCATTAGCAGGATTTACGGTATAAAGGATCAGGTTGTTCTGCTCCCTTGGCATCCAAGGAATAATAAAGCGGCTACCGTCAGCATTCCAGAAAGGAATTCCAAAATACTGGTCCAAAGTGTGGTCGAAATCAGCCCATACGGTGTTACCGTCAACAACATTTACAAAAGCAATTTTAACCTCAGGGTTCTTGTCTCCTGCTTTTGGATAACGGGTCTCTGTAATGAAGCCGTATTTTCCCCTTGAGTCATAAATAGGGAACATGGAGATACTGCTGTCGTCAAATTTGTAGTAAGCTATGCTCTTGCTGTCGGGACTCCACCAGAAAGCTTTGTATTTTGAAGGACGTCCCAAAATTTCCTCATAATAAACCCAAGAGGCATAACCGTTCATATTTACATTTGTACCGTCTGTGGTAAGTTTCTTAACCTGCGATGTGGCAGCATCCCATACACAAAGGTTATTGTCCTTGTCGGTAAAGGCAATTCTTGTGCTGTCGGGAGAAAGAGTTGGATTTTTTGCCTCCTTTGCAATATCAGATGCCATGAATGCCTTCATCTGAGGGGCCATAGGGGCAATCTCCTTCTTTGCGTTCTCAACAGGGGTCTGGACACCAGTCTTAATGTTGTAGCTATAGAATTTGTAATCCCGACCCTCTCTCTGGGCAAGGGTAACAGTATTCTTGTCTGCCCAACCTGTAGCCATAGGCAACTGGTTTACAATACCTTCCGGCAATTTACCTATAATCTGCTCCTGAGTGAGAGCCTTTTTCTCACCCTCCTGTGCCATTACAGTTGTTGCACATGCAAGGCACAATGCAGAAAAAATCAAAATTCTTTTATATAGTCTCATAGCGGTTAAATTTATCTATTTGCAATAAAGATATTACATTTATTTGTCATTCAAAATATTTGTCGTTGAAGTTTACAAGATAAACCTTCTCAATGCCACGGGTAATTGCCGTATAAAGCCATTTCTTGTCATCAAGTGAGATCTCATCCCGCCACAGGTTATTGTCTATAAAAACACACTTCCACTGTCCTCCCTGGGATTTGTGCCCTGTTATTGCCGTAGCGTACTTTATCTGCAGGGCATTGAAATATTTGTCCTCACGCACCTTCTCCATCCTCTTCTTGCGTACAGTAACATGCTCATAATCTGAATAAACACCCTCAAACAGAGCCCTATGCTGCTCTTTATCCAAAGATGGGGAAACAGAGGTAAGGGTATCAAGTATGATTTTTGCATCAATCTCAACATCATCATAATCGGGGAATCTGAGGGTAGCCTGTGCAAAATTAAGCCCGTATCGCTCCTCATATTTGCCAATCTTAACCAGCTGGGCAACATCCCCGTTTGCAATAAAATCCAACTGGGGCACATCCTCCAGAAACTGGTAGCAGTTCTTTACAATCATAAGTTTGTCCCCCTTTGTAAGCTGTTCCTCCATAAAAAGGACACTCTGCCTTATCCCCATATTGTATTTGTTTGCCCTCATGTTGGAGCGGCAAAGCACCACCACCTCATCAAGCCCATAATGAGAGAAAGCCCAGTCCAATTCCTCTATAAGTTCTCCTCCCTGTAATCTTTTAAAATCATCAAATCCCTTGCAGGTAAAACAGGGGGGAGAATCATCCCCCACTTCAATCTGCTCCCTAAGGAGGGTTGCATTGTAAAGTATCCCACTTTGGGAAGCCTGTCTTACAACCTCCCTTAAAGTAACCATTTCCACACTTCCAAATTGGGAAACATAATCCAAATCCAGAGCAGGACTCTCATCCATCCCTATTGGAGGGAGCTGGGCAGCATCTCCCATAAGAACAAGCCTGTTGCCGCTATTCTGTCTTATATAAGTGACAAGATCCTCCAGGAGGTCTCCACTTCCAAAAATTGTATTCTCCATCCCTGTTCCTATGGAAATAAGTGAAGCCTCATCTACAATATAAACAGTATTGCTGCTTTTGTTGAAATCAAGTGTGAACCTGGTCTCCTTGTCGGAGAAGGATTTTTGTCTGTATATCTGCTTGTGGATAGTTTTGGCCTGCACCCCCGAGTAGTTGGAGAGAACTTTTGCAGCCCTACCGGTTGGGGCCAGGAGAGTATATTTATGCTTGAGGTCCTTTAGTACATTTATAAATGCAGATATGGCTGTAGTTTTTCCTGTACCGGCATATCCCCTGACTATAAGAATGGGGAATTTGTCGGGAGGAGAAGAGAGGAACTCACCCAGCTTTACAAAAAGTTCCTTTTGCCCCGCAGTTGGCTCCATGCCCAACTTCTGCTCCATTAAAGAGGCAAGATACTTCTCTACCGCCATTTCCAGATTATAAAGACAATTATAAGAGAGTAAATCTCCAGACGGCCAAGAAGCATCTGGAAAGTAAGAACCAACCTGCCCAATACCGGAATATGGGAGAAATTGTCCAAACCGCCTACATTGCCGAACCCTGGACCAATATTACTCATATTTGCAATTGAAGCGGAAAAAGAATCCATATAATCCACTCCCATAATTGTAAGGAGTGCACCACCTGCAAATATTATGAAGAAATAAATTACTATATACAGATTAACTGCAGAGGCCATAGAATTATCCACAATTGTTCCACCTACCCTCAAAGGGATTACTGCAGTAGGGTGCATCTGCTTTTTAAGCTGAATTTTAAGGCTCTTCCAGAAAATGAGAATCCTGTCTGTCTTCAATCCTCCCGATGTGGATCCCGAGCATGCACACTGTACTGAGAGATACATGAGGATAAGGATGGAGAATGGGGGCCATACACTTGAATCTACAGTTGCAAAACCTGTTGTGGAGATATAAGATACAGCCGTAAAGAGGCTGTTCCAAATTGTCCCCCAGAAACCGTCGTGAACACCTTCTGTCCATAAGTCAATTGATATGACAACAGTAGCAACTCCAATAGTTGCCAGATAAAGCTGGGTGACAGGAGATTTGAAGAGTTTGAACGACCTCTCTACAAATGTGGAGTAAAGCAATCCAAAATGCATACCTCCCAAAATCATGAAAATCACAGAAACCAACTCTATCTTAAACGAGCCGTAAGCACCTATGGAGGCATTTCTGGTACTGAATCCACCGGTAGCAACAACACTGAAAGCATGATTCACAGCATCAAAAAGATTCATACCGGCCAATATATAACCTATAACAGCCAATATAGTCATCCCTATGAAGACACTTGAAATTATTCTTATCACCTCTTTTGTCCTGAAACGGTAGTTCTCTTTTGAGAGAGAAGAGAGCTCCATCTTGCTCAATCTCATCTTAAAGGTACTCACCATAGGGAGAATAAGGAGCATGAACACCACTACACCAATACCACCAATGAAATGGGTTGAAGACCTCCAGAAAAGGAGACTCTTAGGAAGAGACTCAATATCCTGCAGAATGGTTCCTCCCGTAGTTGTATAACCTGATACGCTCTCAAACCAGGCATTTATAAGAGAAAACTCGCCACCCCAGAGGACATACGGCAACATACCAAAGATACAGGAGAGTATCCATGATAAAACAATAATGGTAAAACCCTCCTTAATATGTATCTCCTCATGCTTACGCACAAAAATAAGGGGAAACAGGCCGGTTGTAAAGGTAATGACACCGCTTAGGAGCAATGGGGAAAATGCAGAATCAAAATCATATATAATAGAGACAATTGCGCTTATAAACATAAACGCAGCATTAAACAACAATGCAATCCCTATATTTCTTGATACTACTCTAATATTCATCTCTACAACTGTTTGGTCAATTTCTTGTTTATCTCAACCAATTCCTTCACATTCTCGTTCAGATCCTTAAGCTCGTCATCGCTCTCCACCTTTACATTATAGCTTTTCTTGCGTGAGAGATAATCTGAAATTCCCTGCGAAATACTCAGAAGCGGATTCACAAAATAGAAATTGATGAAGTAATTGAACAGAAATACCAATATCATACCCATTGTAACTGTAACAACACCAGGCATGATACTCCTGTAGAAACTCTCACTCATTATCATGGAATTCTCTGCCAAAGCCTCCTGAGAAGTGTTGGTAAGCTGCATCAGATATCCCCTCAACTTCATATATACAGGGTGGAGTTTTGTAAAATACCAATTTCTTCTTCCCGAATAATCCTCCTCCCAAACAATAGGGGCATCATTCATTATTATAATATAGGTAGTATAGGCAAAAAGCACAGAATCTGCATAATTGCGTTCTTTCTCTGTAGTAAAACTGTTACGCAAATCATTGAGATAACTGTTGAACCTGTTGTCATCCTTATCCCTGACATTTACAATTCCGCTCTCATCTCCAAGACTTTCCAACAGATTGAACGAATACTCATCCGTAACCTCAGTAAGGAGTCTTGTTGTATTGATTGCAGAGATATTGTCATTTATAAGGCTTGATACAGTGTTTCTCATCCTTACAAACTCATATATGGATATTACACTTGAAACAAGCAGAATGCTTGCAATGACAACGAAGCCCAATGATATTTTTTTCTTTATAGCCATAATACTCCCGATATTACCGCAAATATATAAAAAAAAGCAGGATGACGGTTTACTTCATCCTGCTTTTATAGCTTTGTAAAAAGGATTATTTGTTCTCCTCTACATATTTGTTGAACTTGTCATAGTTTGCCTGATAAGAGTCACCTTTCTCACGGAAACGGAAATAGATGTTCTTCAAGTACTCTGCACAAGCCAATTTGATATCTGCATCCTCTGAAATCTCAAATGCTTTCTCAAATGGAACGATAGCGTTCTCCAAAGTTTTCTCCATCTGCTCCAATAGAGCGTTGTATTTGTTGTCATCAAGCTCATTCTGTGCTTTATCCTGTAGATCTACAGCCCAGTCGTAGTAAGCACAACCTGCTGCAAATGGTGCAAATACATATTTTGGATCAATACCTGCTGATTTGTCGAAAGCAGCAATAGCCTCCTCAAATTTGTTCAATTTGCGATATACGCTACCCTCTGCATAAACCAAAGAAGCGTTGTTAGGCTCATTTTGCTGAGCAACTTTCAAAATAGCAAGAACTTTCTCAGGATCATCATTAGACTCAAGGTAAATGTTGATAAGAGCTACCAATACAGACTGGCTGGTTGGGAATTTCTCAAAAGCAGCGGTAAGGATCTCCTTACATTTTACAGTATCACCTTTAGCTTTGTAGTTATCTGCAAGAGAAGCACGTACATCACCATCCAACTCGTGGTTGATAGACAAACAGTACTCGTAGAACTTGATAGCTTTGTCTGCATCTTTAGCCATACCTGCAGTTACAGCTGTGTAGTAAGCCATAGTTGTATCAATAACACCAATAGCAGGATGGTTTGAAACCTCCCAAGTTCTCTCAAAACCAACAGAAGCATTTGCATAGTTACCCAAAGTGTAACTTGTCATAGCATCCTCATAATATTTGCCTTTAAGGTTAGTGACAGTCTCTTTGATAGCTTTAGCCTGTTTGTTCTGAGCATCAAGCTCTGTAGCTTTTTTAATTGCCTCAAATGAAAGATCCAAAGCACCCTCAAGAGCCGGTTTGGTAACATTCCAAGCTACAAGAACACCATTCTCATCATAATATAGCACTTTGTCTGCATAGGTATCAGCAGTTAACAGTTTGCCACCTTTCTCTACCTGCTCAGAAGATAGAACCTGCTGGTCTTTGATAAGGAGTTTAACCTGCATTTGAGGTGAGCCCTGCAACAAGCCCTGTGCTGGAGCATCGTAGCAGTTCATATAAGCATTAGCCAATTTAACCCAAGTTGCAGCCTGAACACCTTTTTTAGGGTTCTCAGTATCAGCTTTAGCTTTATCCAAAGCTTTCAATGCATCAACTGTTGCTTTGCTCTGTGCACCAACCTGTGATGCAACCAATAGTAGTGAAACTACCGCAAATAATAATTTTTTCATCTCTTAAAAAGTTAGTATAATTAATAATTCTTATTCTTCTGGAATCTCCACCGGTTTGTCCTCACTTTTGTTCACCACACACACAGCTGCAATTGCATCCCCTTCCCTTACATTAATAAGTTTCACACCCTGTGTGGCACGGCTCATCAGACTTATTGAAGATACAGCCACCCTAATGGTAATGCCCGATTTGTTTATGATCATAAGGTCATTATCCTCTGTAACCGACTTCAATGCAACAAGGTTACCGGTCTTCTCTGTAATATTTAGTGTTTTAACACCCTTGCCACCTCTGCTTGTAAGTCTGTAATCCTCAAGATCGGATTTTTTGCCATATCCGTTCTCGCTGACAACAAGGATTGTCCGGTTCTCCTCCTTAACTTTATTCTGCTCTACACAAACCATACCAATCACCTCATCATCGTCCTCAATAGTGATACCCCTTACACCGGCACTTGTCCTTCCAATGGCCCTTGCATCCTTCTCGTTGAACCTTACACACTTGCCATCCCTGCCTGCAATAAGGATCTCATTGTTGCCATTTGTAAGCAAAGCCTCAATAAGTTCATCACCCTCCCTTACAGTAATTGCATTAACGCCATTTACCCTTGGTCTTGAGTATGCCTCCAATGAGGTTTTCTTGATTGTACCCCTCTTGGTTCCAAGTACAATATAGTTATTGTTTATATAATCCTGATCATTTAAGGTAGGGACATTCAAATATGCACAAACCTTATCCTCAGGTTCAATATTTATCACATTCTGTATTGCACGCCCTTTGGATGTCTTGGTTCCCTCCGGAACATCGTAAACTTTAAGCCAGAAACATTTTCCTTTCTGGGTAAAGAACATCATGGTACTGTGCATATTGGCAACATATATATGCTCAATGAAGTCCTCGTCGCGGGTTGTACTTCCTTTTGCACCTACGCCACCCCTGTTCTGCAATCTATACTCGTTTAGAGGAGTTCTCTTTATATAACCAAGATGTGAGATTGTAATTACCACATCCTCGTCTGGATAGAAATCCTCCGGATTGAACTCATCTGCAGAATGGACAATTGCAGTTCTTCTGTCATCACCGTATTTTGCTTTGAGTGCTCTGAGCTCCTCCTTAATGATATCCATCTGCATGCTCTCGTGTGCAAGGACATCTGTAAGGTGATTGATAAGTTTCATAAGCTCATTGTACTCGTTCTGAAGCTTCTCTTTCTCCAAACCGGTAAGCTGACGCAATCTCATCTCCACAATTGCAGCTGCCTGAGCCTCTGTGAATGCAAATCTCTCTATAAGTCCGCTCTTTGCATCATCTACAGTTTTGGATGCCCTGATGATTGCAATCACCTCATCAAGAACATCAAGAGCCTTGAGCAATCCCTCAAGGATATGGGCTCTCGCCTGAGCTTTGTTGAGCTCAAACTGTGCTCTGCGTACAACTACCTCATGCCTGTGACGCACATAATATTTTATAAGCTGCTTAAGGTTAAGCAAACGTGGCCTTCCATCTACAAGGGCAATATTGTTTACAGAGAAACTGCTCTGCAATGCTGTATATTTGAAAAGGGTATTCAACACCACATTGGCAACAGCACCCATCTTGAGCCTGATTACAATGCGCATACCGTTACGGTCACTCTCATCATTCACATAAGCGATGCCGTCAACCCTCTTTTCCTCCACAAGCTCTGCAATCTTCTCTATAAGCTCCCTCTTGTTGACCATGTAAGGGATCTCTGTTACCACTATGGTCTCTCGGCCGTGCTCATTAACCTCTATATCTGTCTTTGCCCTTACAACAATCCTACCCCTTCCTGTCTCAAAAGCCTCTCTGATACCCTGATAACCCTGAATGATACCTCCAGTAGGGAAATCCGGACCCTTCACATGCTCCAAAAGTCCATCTACGGTAATCTCCTTATCATCTATGTATGCTATAATGGCATCACATATCTCGCTCAGGTTGTGGGGCGCCATATTGGTAGCCATACCCACAGCAATTCCGGAAGCACCGTTCAAAAGCAAAAGAGGGGCCTTGGCCGGAAGCACTACAGGCTCCTGCAAGGTGTCATCAAAGTTGTTCCTGAAGTCAACGGTATCTTTATCCAAGTCCAATAGAACCTCTTCTGCCATAGCGTTGAAACGTGCCTCAGTATAACGCATTGCCGCTGCAGAGTCTCCATCAATCGAACCAAAGTTACCCTGGCCCTGAACCAACATATAACGCATGCTCCAATTCTGGGCAAGCCTTACCATTGCATCATATACACTTGAATCTCCATGAGGATGGTACTTACCCAAAACCTCACCCACAATACGGGCAGATTTCTTGAACTGTCCCCCTGAAGTGAGTCCCAACTCGCTCATACCGTACAACACCCTCCTGTGAACAGGTTTCAATCCATCCCTCACATCCGGAAGCGCTCTGGACACAATAACAGACATTGAGTAATCAATGTAAGCACTCTTCATCTGATCCTCAATATTTATCTGGTGTATCCTACCTTGTGTTTCTTCTATTTCCATGTCCGTTTGTTAATATTTACAGATACTGCACCAAAGCACAGTAATAACATACAAAATTACGCATTTTTTTTGATTAAATAAAGGATAGCACGCAAAATTGAGTTATTTTAGCGGAAATTTTACAAACATGCATTTACAACTATCAAGCGAACTTAACGACATCCTCACTTACGCAAAAGAGGAGGCTATGAGATTGGGCAATTATACAGTCTCTACAGACCACCTTGTATTGGGTATCATAAGACACAGGGACAACTCCACCGTGCAGACATTAAATGCGCTTGGAATAAATACAGCTGAACTGAAGGCCCACATTGAGGAGAATGTGAAGGCCAAAGAACCCGTACCATACGAAAAGGAGAATCTGATTGCACTCTCAAAAGCAAGTGAGAACGCCCTTAAGGTGATGTTTTTGGAGGCTCGTTCACTTCATGCCATAAGGCCTGAATCCATACACCTTATGCTTGCCATTCTCCGCTCTCAGGATGGGAATGGGGTAAGATACATGGAATTGTCGGGAGTGAATTATGAGAAAGTGAAGGGATTCATAAAAGAGAGCCATGATGAGGAAAACACAGGTGATATGGAGAACAATGGTTCCTCAAAGGGGACAGGCAGTGATGATGATGTATTGGAAAACACCCCTCGGGAGGAGAAAAAACCTGGTGGGGCAATAAAAATTGGGGCAAATAAAGGGACTCAGGGGAAAACTCCTGTGCTGGACAGCTTTGGTTATGACCTTACAAAGGCTGCCATGGAGGATAAACTGGACCCTGTTGTGGGGAGGGAAAAGGAGATTGAGCGACTTGCCCAAATTTTGGGAAGAAGGAAAAAGAACAATCCGGTACTTATCGGGGAGCCTGGAGTTGGAAAATCTGCAATTGCAGAGGGGCTTGCCATAAGGATTGCAAAAAAGGAAGTTTCAAGGGTACTGATAGATAAAAGACTGATTTCCTTGGATATAGGCTCAATAGTAGCAGGTACAAAATACCGTGGACAGTTTGAGGAGAGGATGAAGGCCATCCTTAATGAACTTGGGAAAAACCCTCAAATAATCCTGTTTATAGACGAGATGCACACACTTGTAGGGGCAGGTGGTGCAGCCGGCTCGCTTGATGCCGCAAATATGCTCAAACCGGCGTTGGCCCGAGGAGAGATCCAGTGCATTGGAGCAACCACTCTTGATGAGTTCCGCCAGTTCATTGAGAAAGATGGGGCTTTGGAGAGGAGATTCCAGAAAGTGATTGTGGAAGCAACTAATTTTGAGCAGACAATGGATATCCTCCAGAACATAAAGGAGAGATACCAGAAACACCACAACGTAACCTACTCAGAGGAGGCCATAAAAGCCTGTATCTCTTTGAGCCAAAGATATATAACAGACCGATGTCTTCCCGACAAAGCCATAGACATAATGGATGAGGCAGGAAGCCGTGTACACCTTAAGAACATAAAAGTTTCAAAGAAACTGCAGACCCTTGAGAAGGCTGTGGAGATAATTGTTGCAGAGAAAAAGGATGCTGTGGCCAGCTCGGATTTTGAAAGGGCTGCAATGTACCGCGATATTGAGAAAAGCAAGAGGGAGGAGCTTGAGAAAGAGAGGGAGAAACTCAGGAAAAAACAGATGGCAAACCCTGCACTTGTAACTGCAGAGGATGTGGCACAGGTACTCAGCATGGCCACCAATATACCTGTAAGCAAAATTGCCCAGAGCGAGGGAAACAAACTGTCTGCAATGGGTATGGCACTGAAAGAGAGGATAATTGGTCAGGATGCTGCTGTTGAGACAGTAACCCGCGCCATACAACGCAACAGGGCTGGACTGAAAGATCCCAACAAGCCAATTGGGACATTCCTTTTCCTTGGTCCTACAGGAGTGGGAAAAACCCAGCTTGCAAAGGTCCTTGCACAATATATGTTTGACTCTTCTGAGAGCATCATAAGGATAGATATGAGCGAGTATATGGAGAAACACGCAGTAAGCCGTCTCATTGGAGCCCCTCCGGGATATGTAGGGTACAATGAGGGAGGTCAGCTGAGTGAGAGGGTACGCCGCAAACCATACTCGGTGGTGCTGCTCGATGAGATAGAGAAAGCCCACCCCGACATCTTCAACCTGCTGCTGCAGGTATTGGATGAGGGAAGGCTCACCGACAGCAATGGCCGCCACATAGACTTCCGCAATACAGTCCTTATCCTCACCTCCAACATTGGAACCAAGGAACTCAAGGAGTTTGGGAAGGGGCTCGGCTTTGCAAATGTCTCAAAAAGAGACAACGCGGCCAACTCCCGTTCAATCATAGAGAAAGCACTTAAGAAGGCATTCACACCGGAGTTCCTTAATAGGCTGGACGAGCAGATACTCTTCAATCCACTTACACAGGAGGATATAGAGAAGATTATAGAGATTGAGCTTAAAGAGCTGTATGAGCGTGTTGCCCAGGCAGGATACACTCTAAAACTTGGCAAAGGGGTGAAAAAATTTGTGGCACAGGCGGGATACGACCCTCAATTTGGCGCCCGTCCTCTAAAGAGGGCCATCCAACGCTACATAGAGGATCCGTTGGCAGAAAAAATCATCTGCGGCGCTGTAAAACCTGGGGAGACAATCACCCTGCGCCTGCACAAAGGGGAAGTAAGGTAAGATGAGGCGGTGGCTCCCTGCGCTTTAGTGCTTTGGGCATTGGTGCTTTGGGCAGCAAACGGGGCATTCCCCTGCCCCAAAAAATACTAATTACAACAGCTGCAGCAGGAATTTGCGGCTTCCCAAATTGTGGATTGTATAGAAATCTTCCGGAAGGGCTCCCGCAAGGAGCTCTTTCTCATACAGGCGCTGTGAAAGGCGCTTGAATGTCTCCTTATGCACATGATACTCAACAGGAGGGCGCTCCCCGGCAAACTTAAAGCCCAATTTCTCATACACATCCCCACTCCCCCACTCTGTATCTGAATAAGTCATAACCTCAAGTGGAGTACCAGGCTCAATACGGGTATATCTCTCCTCTATAAAAGCATTGAGCAGACGCCCCATTCCCCCAACAACCCTGACACCAGGGAGGGAGGCATAGCGTACCCACTCATAAGAATCAAAAATTAGAATACTGGAATTCTCCTGCTCCTCCTTGGGGACATTCAGCAAAGGGGCATCAATCCTTCGCACCATTGGTCTCCCCTCAGAAAAAGTGGCAACAGCAACAATCTCTCCCTCATACTCAAGAGCATACCTGTAACGGCACTTGGCACTGGAATATGAGTGATACTTATGCAAAAAATCCCGCACCATCTCCCCAAACTGAGGATTTCCCCTGCCACTCAACACCCTGCACTTGCGGGCAAACACACTGCGGAACCTTTCCAACCTTGCCAGAATCCTCTCCTGCACCATCTCCCTTGCAGCCCACCACCTGTCCTCATAAAGAAACAATCTGTCTCCCGACAACTTCTTTCCATCCTCCTGAATGCAAGTTCCCCCGCCAAAAGAGATTGCATCAAAAGGCATCCTTGCAGTACCTGACATAAAACTTGCAGTAGCTGACATAAAACTTGCAGTACCTGACATAAAAGAAGAATCCCCGTCACTTCCCTGTGGGACATAAGGATATACATCTGGAGCCTGCGGCACAAGAAGATTTTCTTCTGCCACTTGCGGGACATGGGAATCTCTTTCTCTCCCCTCCGACACATGAAAATCTCTTTCTCTCCACTGCGACACATGAAAATCTCTTTCTCTCCCCTGCGACACATGGGAATCTCCAGCAGGGACCAGCTGCACAGAAAAATCATAATCGGGGAAGATGAAACTGTTCCCGTACTCAATAAAATCTATATATGAAGATTCCAGAAAACTTCTGAAACCGCTCTTGAACAAACTCTCCATGCCTCAAAGTTAGAAAATATCCCACTAATTACCCCTTTTAAACAAATAAATTTGGATTTTGACAAATAATACCTATATTTGCAGTCCCAAAACGGGAGGATTCGCTAGCTCAGCAGGTAGAGCACAACACTTTTAATGTTGGGGTCCTGGGTTCGAGCCCCAGGCGGATCACCAAAAAAGAGGATTTCAAACGAAATCCTCTTTTTTTTCATCATACAGTTGCAATTCTGTGCCCAAAAATACCTCATTTCATGCACAGAATCCCTCAGAACTGAATTTTGTACCAAAATCGCCCCTTTCCATGCACAGAATTCGCAAACATAAGGTTCTGTGCCCAAAAATACCTCATTTCATGCACAGAATCCCCCAAGAACTGAATTTTGTACCAAAATCGCCCCATTCCATGCACAGAATTCGCAAACATAAGATTCTGTGCCCAAAAATACCTCATTTCATGCACAGAATCCCAGCACTACTTGAGAGCCTTCTCAATCATCTCCATCATCACCTTGAACTCCTCTGGAGAGTAGCCGAGTGCAGACCAAATAAGCTTGCCGTTCTTATCATACAAATATGAGCGTGGAATGGACTGGTCTGCAAAGAGTGAGAAAACATCACGTTTTGGATCAGGATAAAGCGGGAAAGTAAAGCCCTTCTTCTGGTTATACTTGGTTAGATCCGCATCTGTATGCTCACGACCTATCACCAACATCTTAAAATTCTTGTTATCCTTATACTTTGGCCAAAGAACATCCTTAACCTCTGCCAACTCTTTCTGACAAGGTGGGCACCAAGTAGCAAAAAGATTTACCAGCACAACCTTTCCTTTAAGATCTGCAGGGGTGACTTTACCGTAAACAGAAGACTCCAAAGTAAATGAAGGGAGCTGGGAGCCAAGCTTGAGCTCCTCTTTAACCGGTTTATTCTGAGCATTTAAAGACAATGCCACAAACATCAACAATAGTGACTGAATCAATTTTTTCATAATCTGTGTGTTTTAACTTACTTAGCAAAGATAGCAAAAAGTGTACTATATTTGTACAACAAAGAGATAGTTATGTTCAGATACAGGTTCAAGAAAACAATTGCTGGATTGGGTTGTGATTACGGCTCATCTGTGCTTGCTGCGGTAAGTGGCGGTGCAGACTCCATGTGCATGCTTGATGCCCTGGTTCACTGCCAGTTGGACCTTAAAATTGCTGTAGCCCATGTAAACTTCAACCTCCGCGGCCCAGAGAGCGACCAGGACACCGCAATGGTGGAACAATGGTGCGCCCATCACGACATTACACTCCACAAGGCAAGTTTCAATACAAAAGAATATGCCACTGAACACCGCATCTCAATTGAAATGGCCGCCCGCGAGCTCCGCTACAACTGGTTCTACCAGCTTATGGAGGAGCACGGCTACAACTTCCTTGCAATAGCCCACAATGCCAATGACAATGCGGAGACCCTTATGCTCAACCTCACCCGCGGATGCGGAATTGAGGGGCTCGGGGGAATTAAAGAAAAAGTGCAGATTGGAGAAAACCCTCCACAATACATAATCCGCCCACTTATCTCCTATTCCCGACAGCAGATTGAAAAATATGCCGCCTACCACAAAGTCCCTTTCCGCACCGACAGCACAAATCTGGAAAATGACTTCTCCCGCAACAGGATAAGGAACATTGTTTTCCCTGAACTGGCAAGGATCAACCCATCTGTAATAAGAACTTTCAACAGGGATATAAAGCACTTCCAGCAGGCGGATGCAATTCTGCAAAAACATGTGGAAGAGAAACTTAAAACACTTTGCCATAAGTTTGAAAGTTTTGATGAGCTGCTGGCAAGCCCATTTGCCCACAATTTTTGCGGCCTCAATTTGAGGGCCAACTGCATCTGTGCAAAATCTCCACAAAATGAAAATTCTTTGTCGCTCCAAAAGGGAAACTCAATGGAAGAGGTTGGAGAATTGTGCTCGGGGAAATATAAGGGAACAAATCTGTCGGGAATAAAATGCATTGTGGAGATTGAGAAACTGTTGCAGGAACAGGAGTGGGAATTTTGGGTGTATCAGATTGCAAACGGATACGGATTTGCTCCGGCAATTATTGAGGACATCTGCAATTCTTTGTTGGAAGAGGCTGGTCCAAAGAGGTTTATGCAGAGAGAGGGGGAGTATGTTGCAGTGAAAGAGAGGGGCCTCCTAAAATTTTACGTTAATGCAGCACCCCAGGATGAACTGCAAATTGAGACAACACTGATTTCCAGAGAAAACTGGAGGACCCGCAAGGATATTTCCAGCGAGCTCTGCCCTACCCTATATCTTGATGTGGCCAAAATTCAGGAGCCGCTGACATGCCGCACCGTTGCACCCGGAGACCGTTTCTCCCCACTCGGATTGCGTGGAAGCAAAAAAGTAACTGATTATCTGAGTGATATAAAGTTCGAGAACCTGCATAAAGGGAATGTGCTTGTGATGTGCGACGCCAGCGGGGAAATTATCTGTATCCCCGGACTGCAGATTTCCAATAAAGTGAGGGTGAATGAATCCACACAGCAGATATTGCAGGTGAGGGTACTGTAATTACTACTTGGAGCCCCACTACCTCCACTCAAAACCCTGTGGCAAATGTGGCAGCGGCGCCATAATAGCCATTCATCCCCATTGGCATGGCAGCAGCCCCACTACCTCTATCTCCACTCAAAACCCTGTGGCAGCGGCGCCACTATCTCCATTGCACCTTTATAAGGGTGCTGGAACTTCACTTTATGGGCATGGAGCATCAGTCTGCGGAGAGCCTTTCCATAAAGGAGATCACCCACTATAGGCGCATTGAGTCCGTCTGCAGATGCCGAATGCACTCTCAACTGGTGCGTACGCCCTGTAATGGGATAAAATTCAATATATGTCCTGCCGTTTTCAATACTCTTCACCCTAAAATGTGTTACAGCCTCCTTGCCACGCAGAAAATCAACCTTTTGGAGCGGACGGTTCTCATAATCGGGCATCAGAGGAAGAGATACAAAACCCTCTCCAAACACTTTTGACATATCCTCAGATACACCGCTCCCACTATTCCACACAACCCCTCTTCCACACTGCCGCATAGAAACCTCCCCATCCAACACCGCATAATAGCACTTTTCAACCTCCCTCCCCTCAAACTGCCTTTGCAACTTTTTATAAACCTCCTCATTTTTGGCCAGAAGCAATACTCCCGATGTATGCATGTCAAGCCTGTGGACCAAATAGAATTCAGGTGAACATTGTCCCTCATCACCTCTGCAAATTGGGGAATCAGTTCCACCACAGGCATTAATTTGCTTCCCGACGGCACTTGTATATGATGAATCCCGCAGCAATTGCAACAGATTCTCCTCCTTAGGATCTTTCCCGGGCTGAGAGAGTATTCCTGCAGGCTTGTTTACTGCCAGGATGTACTCATCCTCATAGAGTATCTCAGGAGCGGAATTTTCTGGAAGCCCATCCCTGCCGTATGAGGAATGGAAATTGATCTCCTCTATATCCAGTCCTTGAAGCATAAACCCAAGTATCGGGGCACATTTGGCTTTGCATGATGGATAAAATTGGAGTGGTTGACGGTTGGCAGTGGGGGCTCCCAGCCAGAATTCTCCCATTGCAACAGGGCGGTATCCGTTTTTGTAAGCATACTGCAACAGACGGGGAGCCGCACACTCTCCAGCCCCAGCCGGCGGAACAGCCCCTCCAAAAATATCCAACAGAGACTTCCTCTCCCCCTTTGCATTAAGGAAAATAAAATGTTCAAAAATTCTCTTCTGCAGGGCAATTGACCGCTCCTTCCGCTCCTGCTCCAAAGCTTCCAACTGCGCCCAATAGGCATCAAGGAACTTTTGACGGGGTTCCAGTTCCCCCTTCATCTCCTGTTTTGCCCTACGGATCTGAGCCTTCTGGAACTGGCTCTGTTTTATAAGCTGAGTTAAATCTGTTTTCTGGGGATTATCCTCCTTGTCTGGGTGGGTACATCCTATAGAACCACCCAAATTGCAGCGAATGGAATCCCTTTGCGCCTTCCCTTTACGGTACTCCTCTTCCAATTGGGCAATCCGTTGCAGATGCATTGCCTTAAGTCTCTCTGTCTTTTGGGAATATGTAACTATATCCTTATCCTCCTGCAATTCCTTTATTCTGGCATTTATACCACTTATAAGCGATTCTTCTGAGGGGAAAAAACTGTCGGGAGAATTGATATTATATACTGGAGGGACAAAAAAATCACTATGCTGGGGACAATCCAGAACTCCAGAGAATGCTGCGAGGTACCCAAGCTCACCCTGTGGGCCCTCTGCAACAAGCACCCCCATCATCTTCCCATCCTGCTGCAATTGTTGCCAGGTGTGGGGCATTTCCCCTTTGACAAATGCACATAATGAGTCCATTGCCTCCAAAGTAAGCTCATGCGGAGTGTAACTGAAGGGGTTGGTAAATTTATGAGGAAGAGAATCCTTCAGTTGTGGAGTAATAGGGGTCCCCTCATTTATGCGCAGGTTTTCCATAATTGACAGTCCGCTTTTTGGGCAACACTAAAAAGCCAAAGCCAATGAGAATCCGGCTTGCTCGCCGTTGTAGTAAGGAGCTCCCATAAATGAGAAATCTTTGGAATTCAAACCTTTGCGTTCAATCCACTTGCCAAACAATGCTCTCTGGAGATGCGGGGCCACCCAATATGCCACATTTGTACTTAGGATTCCAATACCGGCACCGGCCAGAACATCTGTAAACCAGTGCTCCCAATGCCCTATACGGGCAAGTGAGGTAACAGTTGCCGCTGCATAACCGGCACACCCTATCCATGGAGAAACATCCTTATACTCACGCCTTAACAGCTCAGCCCCCATAAAGGCCCTTGCAGCGTGTCCGCTTGGAAATGATTTTGTGTCTGTTCCATTGGGGCGCTCCACTTTTGCCGCTTTTTTGAGCAGATAAACCGATGCACCCATTACGCAATAAGAGCCAACCACCAATGTAGTCATATCTATATAGTTGTGCTGCGACTCTACCCCGCAGAGTTTCAACCCATAAAGGGCCGCCACTGGAGTATATTGCAACACATCCTCAAATACAAATCCCTTATGCTGTGGCATCTGTGAGCCTCTGAGCCCAAAATCAAACTCCTTTACACCCGCAATCTCATTTCCAACAAGCCCTGCCCCAATAAGTACTACAGGTGCAATCAGCTGTGTAGCCCTGAACTGATGGCCTTGCGGCACCCTCTGCGGTTTGGCAACTCTCTCCTGGCTGGCAGTTCCCTCCAGCTTGGCAGCTCCCTCCTGAGTCACCTCAATATTTGACAAACTATCTATTGTCTGCGCAGTTGCTGTAAAATTGCAGCACAGGCAAACCAGACATATCCACAAAACAAAATTTTTCATTCTCCCGATAATTTCCCGCAAAGGTACACAAATCTCCGCCAAATCACACCAGCAAATAATATGGAGGAGAAAATGCCTCTTTTCTGCCCCAAAGTATCCTTGTGGAAGTAGTTTGGCGGGAAAAGGGTGCCTTTTTGGCCCCAAAGTATCTTTGTGGAAGTAGTTTGGCGGGAAATGGGTGCCTTTTCGGCCCCAAAGTGCCTGAGGAGCACCAATTTGGAGGAGAAAATGCCCTTTTTCGGCCCCAAAGTATCATTGCGGAGGTAGTTTGGCGGGAAAAGGCTGCCTTTTTGGGACCAAAGTGCCAGAGGAATGCCAACTTGGCGGAGAAAATGCCTCTTTTCTGCCCCAAAGTATCTTTGTGGAGGTAGTTTGGCGGGAAAAGGGTGCCTTTTTGGGACTAAAGTGCCAGAGGAATGCCAATATGGAGGAGAAAATGCCTCTTTTCGGCCCCAAAGTATCATTGCTGAAGTAGTTTGGCGGGAAAAGGGTGCCTTTTTAGGGCCAAAGTGCCTGAGGAGTCCCAATATGGAGGAGAAAATGCCTCTTTTCGGCCCCAAAGTGCCTCAGCAAACACACTTTTGGTCCAAATACTATCGGAAAACGCCTAAAATGGGGGCGGTTGAAAATCTTTTTTTGCGTATCTTTGTTTCTATTGAAATGAAAAGCAGGCAAGATGGTTTTTACGAGCGAAAATATAATTTTATTGAGTGCGGTTCTGGTATTTGTGAGCATTCTGATCAGTAAAACCGGTTTCCGTTTTGGAGTACCTACCCTTTTGCTCTTTTTGCTTGTAGGAATGTTTTTTGGCAGTGACGGAGTTGGTCTCCAATTCAATTCGCCCCAAAGTGCACAATTCATAGGTATGCTGGCCCTGAGCATCATTTTGTTCACAGGCGGTATGGATACTAAATTTAAAGACATAAAGCCGGTCCTTACCCCAGGTCTCATACTCTCTACAGTGGCACTGCTCCTTACCACGCTCCTTACTGGAGCCTTCATTTTCGGACTCTCTTCAATTGCCGGAATGAATCTGGAGCTCTCACTGATGGCCTCGTTCCTGCTGGCCGCAACCATGTCATCAACAGACTCCGCCTCTGTGTTCAGTATTCTCCGCTCGCAAAAAATGCAGCTAAAACACAACCTCAAGCCGCTCCTTGAGCTTGAGAGCGGAAGTAACGACCCTATGGCATACCTCCTTACCATCATGATCATACATGTGATTCAGAATCCGGGTGACATAAACGGATGGGGGATAGCACTTGATTTTGTCCTCCAGTTTGGATATGCCATCATAATAAGTGTGGTTGTAGGAAAACTTGTTGTATGGCTCATCAATAAAATTGAGCTCTCAAATACAGCACTTTACTCAGTAATGCTCCTGAGCGTTGTTCTCATTGTTTTTGCCATTACTGATATGGTGGGTGGAAACGGCTATTTGGCTGTATATATAACAGGACTTGTTGTCGGGAACAGCAAAGTTGTCCTTAAGAAGGAGATGAGCAGCTTTATGGACAGCCTTACCTGGCTTTTCCAGACCATTATGTTCCTGTTGCTGGGACTTCTGGTCAATCCTCGTGAAATGATTGATGTGGCTCCGGCAGGACTCCTCATAGGCTTGTTCATGATGTTCATTGCCAGACCTTTGAGTGTCTTTACCTGTCTGGCCCCATTTAAGGATCTGCCACTCAAGGCCCAGACATACATTTCCTGGGTAGGACTCAGGGGGGCAGTTCCAATCATATTTGCAACTTATCCCGTTGTGGCAAATATTCCGGGGTCAAATGTGATTTTCAACATTGTATTCTTCATCACCCTCCTCTCGTTGGTGCTTCAGGGAATGAGTATAGGGTGGTTTGCCAAAAGACTCCATCTTGATCTTCCGCCAGAGCCTGAGACAGAGTTTGATATTCATATTCCCGACGAATTGAGTACCTCACTCCATGAGGTCACCCTTACAGAGGAGATGCTCCAGCATGGAAATACCCTTGCCAGGATGCATATCCCCAAAGGTCACCTTGCCATGATGATAAAAAGGGGGAATGAGTATTTGGTACCTAATGGGCAGATGGAACTGTATATAGGTGATATACTGCTGTTTATCTCATCTAACGAACACGAACCGGAACAATGAGAAACATTCCGCTGAGAATAGTATATGAGGATAACCATCTTATAGTTATCGAGAAAAAGGAGGGGCTTCTTTCTGTTGGCACTTCTAAAGGGAAAGAGGAGATGACAGCCCATTCGCTTTTGTGCAATTATGTGAGGAATACAGCTCCCCGCAGAGGAAGGTATGCCCCACCGCCAAGGGTCTTCATAGTGCATAGGCTGGACAGGGAGACCAGTGGCCTGATGGTATTTGCCAAATCGGAGGAGATAAAGAGGGCTCTGCAGGATAACTGGGATGAGGCTGTGACAGAGAGGAAATATGTTGCTGTTGTGAATGGGGATCTGCCTGGAAGTGGAGTGGAACCACAAGGGACTATCCGCACATGGCTAAAGGAGAACAGTGCATTCATAGTCTATTCTTCGGATAAAGATAATGGCGGACAACTGGCAATCACCCATTACAAAGTATTGGAGAGTAATCCCAAAAAGCGGAAATCGCTTTTGGAACTGGAGCTTGAGACCGGCCGCAAGAACCAGATAAGGGTTCATATGCAGGAACTGAATGCCCCTATCTATGGCGACAAAAAGTATTTCTGCAACTCCCAGCAACACCTTGACGAAAACAAAAAAGCGCACAGGTTATTCCTGCACGCTTATAAATTGAGCTTCATTCACCCTGTAACCGGTAAGGAGATGAAATTCTCCACTCCTGTGCCGTTCAGTTTTCAAAAGGAAATTTCCAATCACAAAACTGTCCCCGGGCGAAAGTAGTCTTACTTCATTGACTCGGCTGCTTTGTTGAAGATTGAAAGACCTGCATCAGTAAGCGGGTGTTTCAACAGGCCCTCGATTGCAGCAAGCGGACATGTTGCAACATCTGCACCAGCCTCCAAACAAGCTACAATGTGCTGTGTGTGACGGATAGATGCAGCAAGAACCTCAGTACCGTAACCATAGTAGCGATACATGTCAACAATTTTTGAAACAAGACCGATACCATCCTCACAGATGTCGTCCAAACGGCCTACAAATGGGCTTACAAATGTAGCTCCTGCTTTTGCAGCCAAAAGTGCCTGACCAACAGAGAATACAAGTGTACAGTTGGTTGCAATGCCTTTTTTTGAGAAATATTTTACAGCCTTAATACCCTCAGCAGTACAAGGAAGTTTGACAGTGATTTTTGGATCAATTGCTGCAAGAGCCTCGCCCTCTGCAACCATACCCTCAAAATCGTTTGCAAAAACCTCTGCACTTACAGGGCCGTCAACTATCTCACAGATAGCTTTGTAGTGAGCGTAAATCTCATCTTTACCCTTAACGCCCTCCTTAGCCATAAGGCTTGGATTGGTAGTAACACCATCAAGGATTCCCATCTCCTGAGCCTTAGCAATCTGGCTCAAATTAGCAGTATCAATAAAAAACTTCATATTGTATATAATTAATTTGATCTTCTACTTTACAAGTTCCACTTTTCCCTGGCGCAAAACATACTTCTCCCCACTCAAAGGGCACACCGCCTCAGATGCATCTTCTCTTCCTCCAATTTGACTGAATTCCAGTTTGGCACCCATTCTGCTCATCCACCCTATCTGTCGGGAAGGATTTCCAACTACAAGGGCATAAGGGGGAACATCTTCAATCACCACTGCACCTGCCCCAATGAATGCATACTCCCCGATATTGTTGCCACACACAATTGTGGCATTTGCCCCAATGGATGCCCCATTGCCAACATGGGTTTTCCTGTACTCATTCTTGCGGTTCACCGCACTCCTGGGATTGGTGACATTTGTAAATACACAACTTGGGCCCAAAAAAACATCATCACCACAAGTGACCCCGGTGTAAATACTTACATTGTTCTGTACTTTGCAGTTTTTTCCTAAGGTAACCTGTGGCGAAACCACGACATTTTGCCCTATATTGCATCCCTGCCCCAAAACCGCACCACTCATAATATGGGAAAAATGCCATATCCTGCACCCTGGAGCAATGACTGCTCCCTTATCTACAACTGCTGTAGAGTGTGCAAAATAATCACGTTTTTTCTTAAACCAACTGAACATAAAAAATTACCCTGCAGCTGACTGGAAACTGCAGGGCAAAGATATACAAAAATACTGGGGGTTACAATAAATCCTTGTAACTATCGGGAAGACCTTTTTTCTCCTGGGTAAGTTCCCCCCTGGCGTTGAAATAAAGAGCCCTCTCTTGCCCCATATGCTCCACCTCAAGAATATAAATTGGGTCCTTGCCGTTCAGCTCAACAATATCCACATCATCAACCTGCCATGAGCCATATTTTCCGGCGGTAAAACCATTCTTAACCTCAATTGGCAAAAGGGTATAATTGGCATCAATCACAGTCATTCTCCAATTGGCAAGATTGTCAAACCATGCCTCCATCTCAAACATCTGGAGTGGAACGGCAGAAACCGGAGCACCCGGTTGCTCATATGGCGACTTGAACTCCGCCACATAATACTTCCCTTCACGCTCCCAATCCACCTGGACCGCCTGCGGATACCTCTGCTGGAACGCCTTAAGAACCTCAGTACTAACCTTCTTTACCTCATTCTCATTATCACATGCACACAATACCAACGAAATACTCATGGCACAAAACAACAAACTAACAGCTTTCATAATTCAAATGTATTTAATTGCCAAATAAACACATTTCCCACTGCAAAAGTTTCATTTTGGGTATGAAAAGGCACCCTTTTCCCGCCAAACTACCTCCACAAAGATACTTTGGGCCAGAAAAAGGGCATTTTCTCCTCCATATTGGGGTTCCTCAGGCACTTTGGGCCCAAAAAGGCACCCTTTTCCCGCCAAACTACCTCCACAAAGATACTTTGGGCCCGCAAAGAGGCATTTTCTCCTCCAAGTTGGGAAGTCGGATCGTAGCCATGTCGTTCTGTGAGCCAAG
>JAZNUT010000029.1:0-45820 GCA_045592425.1 Candidatus Egerieisoma sp. | reverse complement strand
GGTGGTAATAGCGACGGGGATCCACCTCTACCCATACCGAACAGAGAAGTTAAGCCCGTTAGCGCCGATGGTACTGCTATACCAAGTGGGAGAGTAGGTAGCCGCCAACCTTCAGAGACCTTCAGAAGAAATTCTGGAGGTTTTTTTTTGTTGCTACCTACTCTCCAGGCATCATCAGATGCCCGGCGGAGGCCGTGTGAAACGGAAGGCCGGGAGCCGCGTGGCGCGAGCCTGAATGAAAGAGGTAGCCGCCAACCTTCAGAGACCTTCAGAAGAAATTCTGGAGGTCTTTTTTTTGTTGCTACCTACCCGTAAAAGTTTACTCTTTGATTTCATCAAAGTATTCTACTCCCAAGCCGCAACCTGGGCATACCCACATCTCTCCAAGTTCTTCAAAAGGGGTGCCTGGAAGGATTCCTCCATCCGGATCGCCAAGGGAAGGGTCATATACCCATCCGCAGGCCTTGCATTCATATCTTTTCATAGCGCAAATATTTGTTTGACCAAATGAGAATCTATTTCTGTATATGATTCTCTGCTTTAGTTAAACGCATATTTTGCTCCATTTGTTTAATTGCAAGGGGTGAAATGTGGGATTCTCTGAACTTTTCAAATATATATTTTACAGCAAGAGGTGATGGGTGCAGCATATCTTCTGCATAGAACCTGTAATCTCTCAGTTCATCCATCATAATCTCATAAGATGGGAAATATGAACAATGAGGGTACTGTGATAGCATTTTCTCAACAGAGAGCATCAGGGTGGCCTTGCTGATCTGGTTCCCATGTGCCCCATCCTTCAGATGCCTTATGGGGCTTACAGTGAATATTATTTTTTTGTCGGGAAGAAGTTCTGCAATCCTTTTCAGTACATTTGTACACTCCTCTACGCTCAGGAGTGATCTGTGGAACTCGGTTGCCAGCCTTTTATGGCAATTTGAAACAATCTTTCCTGTTCCAACATTTGTATATACCCATGCTGTTCCAAGAGTAATGATTACTGTATCTGCCTCTTTAAGGAACGATGAGGCTACATGAAGGTGTTCGTTTGCATTTTCCAGAAACTCTTCACCGCTCAATCTGGCAAAAGAGCTATGGTGTGAGAAACTGGCATATTTCTTTACCCCTTTGGTATCTGTGGGGTTTGTCTGTATCACCTCTTCTGCCTCAAACTCCCGGCACTGGTGAATTCTCTCTATGGAGGCGGCTATTGAACAGGGGTTGTACAGTACTCCAAACGGATTAACCATAACATCAAATCTGTAATCCTCCATTATCTTCCCTATCTCTGTTGTAAAACAGGAGCCCAACATCATGATTTTACTGTCATAGTTGAGTGAACCCTCATCCTCTTTTACCACAACCTTAGTTGAAAAACTGAAATTAGCCATTTTACCTCCTTTTTATACCCCATTCCAAGGCAGTTTGTATATTCTCAAGCCCACCTCTTGAGAGGGGGGAATCTTTGAACAATCTTTTAAAATCCTCTTTGGAAAGCCCGTTCCACCATTGTGGAGTAGCCTGTTGCAGAAGCCCGGCATTTGTATGGAACTCCTCCCATCCCGGAAGATTCCTGCTGTTCCAAGGGCATGCGTCAAGGCAGCCGTCGCACCCAAAATATTGCTCCCCAAAGGGGGGAAGAGCCCCCTCTGCCACATTTTGTTGCAAAGACCTGTTCTCAATTGTATGATATGAGATACAGAGCCTGCAATCCATCTCATATTCCCCCTTAAGGGCCTGTGTAGGACAACTCTCAATGCACCTGCGGCACTCTCCGCACCCTCCTGTCACCTCCGCCCTTTTGCGTGGTTCCATCTCATCTGTAGTGGCAACATCCAAGTTGCAGATTATGGTTGCAATAAAATTTTTTATTCCACATTTCTTGCTTATAAGAAAATTGTTCTTCCCGACAAATCCAACTGCAGCCTTAACACCCCAATACCTCTCCAACACAGGGGCTGAATCTGTAAAGCATCTCCCCTGGAAATTAGGATACTTCTCCTTTAGGACTGCCATAATTTCATAAAGCCTCCCCTTTATGACACTGTGATAATCTTTCCCAAGGGCATACTGTGCAACCCCTTTTGGTGCAATGCACCCTTTAGGCAAAGAGTATGGGACCAAAAACACAAGGACAGACTTGGCTCCATCCTCCAGAAGAGTGGGGTTGAACCTCTTCTCCATATTATTATTAAGATAGTGCATGGAGGCGAAATATCCCTCTTTTTGGGCATGTGTATATGCAGACTGTACGTATATGGGAACAGGGGCAGCAGCCGCACTCCCAAAATCTGCAAAGCCATACTTTGCAGCCAGCCCTTTTACAAAAGAATATATTTCATTTCTTTGTTGCAACATAGTACAAAAATAAAGTTTTTAATAATAATTTATTACTTTTGTAGAGCAAACGTCTTGAAACTTTATACCTATATATAATGAATAAGATTTTGGTAGTTGGTGCAGGTGGCCAAATTGGAACGGAGCTTGTTCCACATCTGCAGAAGTATTATGGCTACGACAATGTAATTGCCGCAGATCTTAGACCTGAGATTGTAGAAAAATTGGGAAAATTCTCAAGAGCAACAACCCTTAATGCTTTGGATATAGAAGCATATGGCAAATTGATCAAGAGGGAGAATGTTGATTCTATCTTCAATCTTGTTGCCCTCCTATCTGCAACAGGGGAAAAGAACCCACAATTGGCGTGGAATCTAAATATGGGAGCATTGCTCAATTCCCTTAATTTGGCATTGGAATACAAATGTTCTGTATTCACACCAAGTTCAATTGGTGCATTTGGAGAGAATACTCCACACCACATGACCCCTCAGGATACTGTGATGAGACCAAATACAATTTATGGTGTATGTAAGGTTACAGGTGAGCTTTTAAGTGACTACTACCACTCAAGATTTGGAGTGGATGCCCGCAGTGTCCGTTTCCCTGGCATTATCTCAAATGGAGCACTTCCTGGTGGCGGAACAACAGACTACGCTGTAGAGGTATTCTATGAAGTTGCAAAACGTGGAAAATACACATGTGAGGTCCCTGCAGATACCTATATGGATATGTTGTATATGCCGGATGCCCTTGAGGCGGTTACCCAGTTGATGGAGGCAGATCCAGACAAACTTGTCCACAGGAACAGCTTTAACATTACATCAATGAGCTTTACTCCGGAGCAGCTGTTTACAGAGATTAAGAAACGTGTACCTTCATTCACATGGGATTATAATGTGGATCCTGTAAAGGCTCAGATCTCAGCATCATGGCCAGACTGCATGGATGACTCATGTGCAAGGAACGAGTGGGGCTGGAATCCTAAATGGGGATTGAGCGAGATGGTGGATGATATGCTTGCAGCATGCCGCAAGAAAGTGGAGAATGGAGAGTATTAAAATTGTATGATATACAGGAAAGGGAGGTTCAACATTGAGCCTCCCTTTTTTATTGCATTACAAAGATATTACAGAAACATCCCTATCATGGCAGCAGACATAAGAGCCACCAGTGCGGAACCCAGCAGGGCTTTAAAACCATACTGTGCAAGAATATGTTTCTTGTTTGGAGCTATACCTCCAACAGCCCCGATAAGTATCCCGACAGAGGCAAAATTTGCAAAACCGCACAACACATAAGAAGCCATAACAATAGACTTTGGAGAGTGGAATGCGCCGCTGGCAAGCATTTGGGCCATACTTTGGTAACCCACAAATTCTGTAAGGATAAGTTTCTCTCCAAGCAGTCTCCCTACCAGACCTATATCCTCACCAGGTACGCCGGTAAGCCAGATAACAGGGTAGAAAACAAATGAAAGTATCCTCTCAAGTGACGGAAGTGACAACCAGCCCAAAATCTCGTTTGCCCCAGCAATAAGGGCATAAAAAACAAGGAGCAGGGCTGCAACATTGGCGGCCATTTTAAGACCGTCTGCAGTTCCATTGGAAATGGCATCCAAAACATTCTTTCCAATCTTCTCCTTGGAAACGGAAACAGTATTGTCAATCTCCTCTGTCTGGGGTACCAGAATCTTTGAAAGGGCAATGGCTCCCGGTGCAGCCATTACAGATGCGGAGAGGAGATGCTTTGCAAACTCAAGCTCAAGCACAGGATCCCCCTGTCCCAGCATCCCTATATATGCGGCCAATACTCCTCCCGACATTGTTGCCATACCCGAGGTCATTATAACCACCAGTTCGCTCTTTGTCATATTTGGAACATAAGCCTTAGCAAGAAGAGGAGCCTCAGACTGCCCCAAAAACACATTCCCTGCACAGGTAAGGGCCTCTGCTCCCGACAATTTCATAAACTTGGTAAGGAGCCATCCCATAACCCATACAACCCTCTGCATAATACCAAGATAGAAAAACAGACTCATTAGGGCAGAGAAGAAAATTATGGTTGGGAGAATCTGGAATACAAAAACATAACCGAACTTTGATGTATCCATCAAACCGCCGAACAAGAAATTTGAACCTGCTTTTGTCCAATCAAGAACAGATATGAAAAAACTTCCCACCACTTCAAAAATACTTTGCACAACAGGTAGGGCGATTACTGAGACAGCAATGGCAAACTGAAGCAGAAGAGCTTTGGCCACTGTCCCCCAATTTATGTTCTTTCTGTCACTACTGAAAATCCAGCAAACGAGGATGATGACAGCCATCCCCACAACTCCTTTTACAATGGAAAGGGGGGAGAAGGAGATTCCCCCATCCACAAGGAGTTGGGTATAAGGGTTTCCGCTCATTTCTTATTGTTTTTGTCTGTAAGTTCTTCAATCAGTTTGTTGATTTTGGCCGCTTTCTCATAATCTTCTGCGGCAACAGCATTGTCAAGCTCCTCTTTCAGCTTTTGCAGGTGAATCTCCTTGGCAACAATCTTCTCAGAGACAATATCAATTGTAGAGGCATACTTCTCCATTGTCTGCTCATCTATATATATTGGGCAGGCGAATATTTTTGCCAGGATTACCCCGTCAATGAACTCTGCAATGCGTGTAACCTCCCTCTCACCGTCAAACAGAAGGAGTTGTGCGGCAAACTCGTTATCCTTTTCCTCCCTTACAATTGTAACCTCCAGCAGCTCAATCCTGAACTCCTGCAGTGTGGCATGCATCAGACTATGAATTGTCCCTTTTGAAGGGGTTGGTGTATTGAAATTTGCAAGGACTGCATGCATCTGGGGTGGTGAAAGCTTTACAGGGAGACATTTGTCCATCCCCTCCCTATAAAGAAAAAACATGAAACTGCCCCCATCATTGGGAGAGGCCGTAAGGGCTCCTATATCCAATCTTATCCTTTTCATAATTCTCCGGTTTACCCCAAAGATAATAAATTTAACTTATTTTTATTAATTTTGCCATTTAAGGAGATTTGGATATGAATTTTGAGACAATAGCAAAAGATGGGCAAACGGCTGCCAGATGCGGCCTCCTTTATACAGATCATGGAGTAATAGAGACTCCTATTTTTATGCCGGTAGGAACAGTAGGATCTGTAAAAGGTGTCTATCATAGAGACTTGAGGGATGATATAAACGCACAGATTATTCTTGGCAACACATACCATCTGTATCTGCGCCCAGGACTGGATATCATAAACAAGGCCGGTGGATTGCACAAGTTCATATCGTGGGACAAGCCAATGCTTACAGACAGCGGCGGTTTTCAGGTATTCTCATTGGCAGCAAACAGAAAACTCACAGAGGAGGGGTGTACATTCCGTTCCCATATAGACGGTTCAAAACACATCTTCACTCCGGAGAACAATGTTGATACCCAGAGAATGATAGGGGCAGACATCATTATGGCCCTTGATGAGTGTACTCCAGGCGACGCAACCCATGCGTATGCCCTCAATTCATTGAAACTCACCCAAAGATGGCTGGAGAGATGTATAAAAAGATTTGACTCTACAGAGCCCCTTTACGGGTACAGACAGTTCTTCTTCCCCATAGTGCAGGGGTGTATATATCCCGATCTTAGAAGGATGTCTGCAGAGCATGCAGTCTCTCTTGACAGGGACGGATATGCCATAGGAGGTCTTTCTGTCGGTGAGCCTACAGAGAAGATGTATGAGATGATAGAGGTGCTTCATCCGATTCTCCCTAAGGACAAGCCAAGGTATCTGATGGGGGTGGGTACTCCGGCAAATATCCTTGAGGGGATAGCCCGTGGCGTGGATATGTTTGATTGTGTAATGCCAACCCGTAATGGACGCAACGGTATGCTCTTTACATGGGAGGGTATGATAAATATCAGAAACCGCAAATGGGCAGACGACTACTCATTGCTTGATGAGAATGGTACCTCATTTGTTGATAAGACATATACAAAAGCATATTTGAGACATCTGTTTGTTGCGGGGGAGATGTTGGCGGCACAAATTGCCAGCGAGCACAACCTTGCATTCTATCTGGATGTTGTCCGTCAGGCAAGAAAGCACATCAAGGCTGGAGATTTTGCCCAGTGGAAAGAGGCTGCAGTTAAAAAACTTGAAACAAAGATCTGATCATTGCTGATTTTTGGGGAATGAAGTACAATTTTAGAATAACAACAATAGACAAATACATTATTAAGAAATTCATTGGCACATACCTTTTTGCCATTGTTCTTATTATTGGTATTGTAATCATCTTTGACATATCGGAGAAGATTGATGACTTTGTTGACAGTAATGCCCCGCTCAAAGAGATAGTACTCAACTATTACGCCAATTTTGTTCCATACTACATGAACATGTTCAGTCCCATGTTTGTGTTTATTGCCGTAATATTCTTCACATCCAAACTCGCTGCAAACTCGGAGATCATAGCAATGCTGGCAGGAGGCATAAGCTTCAAGAGACTTATGTATCCGTACATGATATCGGCATTTGTAATAGCCATGTTCAGTCTGCTGTTGAACCTGTTTGTGATACCGCATGCAAACAAGGGGAGGATAGATTTTGAGTATCAATATATAAGAAAGAGGTATGAGAATACAGGCCGCAACATGCATTACCAGATATCTCCCGGTATATTCATGTATGTGGAGTCTTTCAGTACCTATAACAATACAGCATATAAATTTACTCTCGAGAGTATAGAGGGGCACAATATAAAGTCAAAGCTGAGTGCTGAGACTGCACAGTGGGACACCCTTACCAAGAGCTGGAAACTCAAGAACTACCATCTTAGGGAATATACCGGAGATAACGAGAAAATAACTACCGGACGCAACCTCGACACCACTCTTGTCATAACGCTGGACGATTTCTATATGAGGAAAAAGACCGTTGAGACACTGGATTATTCCCAGCTGAACAATCTTATTGAAACACAGCAGATGAGGGGTGACCAGATGGTGAAATATGCCCTTATAGAGAAGCATACACGCTATGCCCTTCCGTTTTCTGCATTCATCCTCACAATTATTGGAGTATCATTGTCTTCTCAGAAGAGGAGAGGAGGAATAGGTCTCAATATTGGAATAGGAATAGCTCTGAGCTTCTCATATATTCTGTTTTTGAGATTCAGCCAGATGTTTGTACACACAGGAACACTTCCACCGGCAATTGCATTGTGGCTCCCAAATGTTATTTATGCGGTTGTTGCGGCAGTGCTCTACAGGATAGCTCCTAAATAAACCTGAATTGCTCTAAATTCCTGAATCCAAGAAGGAAATCCTTGATGCACATCCTTTTCTTCCCTGCCATCTGGAGCTCGTCAATTGAAATGACCGAGCCGTCGGCACATGTTACATGCACATAGCTCTTGCCATCACTTTTAATGCTTCCGGCAATGGTAGTAGGGTTGGCATCCGCATCCCCTTTTACAACCGAGCAGCTGAATATTTTAAACTCATGAGTCTTGTCTGCACAGGTAATGGCAGATGTGGCTGCAGGGTATGGTGAGAGACCCCTTACAAGTCTGTCAATAAGCTGGGCACAACTGCTGCCAGCCTGATCTAAGTCTGTCATATCCCATTTTATCCTTCCAAGCTCCTTGTTGAGTTTTGGAGCTGCTGTGATTCTTCCCTGTTGGGGTTTTGGGGTAAGTTTACCCTCCACAAGCCCATCTACGGTCTCAACTACAAGGTTGGCACCTATTGCCATAAGTTTGTCATACAGTGTCCCGATGGTTTCCCTCTCCTCTATTGGGCATTCCCTCTGCATAAGGATATTTCCGGTGTCAATCTCATGGTCAATAAGGAAGGTGGTGACACCACTCTTCTCCTCTCCTTTAATGATGGCCCAGTTGATAGGGGCGGCACCTCTGTACAAAGGGAGAAGTGAGCCGTGCAGGTTGAATGTACCCATAGATGGCATACTCCATACAACCTGGGGCAACATCCTGAATGCAACTACAATGAAAAGATCTGCCTGAAGGGCTCTCAGCTGGCTCAGGAAATTCTCATCTTTAAGGGAGACTGGCTGCATAAGCTCCACTCCGTTAGGAACAAGGTGCTCCTGGGCATAAACTTTTACAGCACTCTGATTGAGCTTGAGTCCTCTCCCGCTGGGTTTGTCGGGAACAGTAACAACACCAACCACATTGTATCCATTGTTTGTAAGTTGCTCTAATGGGGCTACGGCAAACTCCGGAGTTCCCATATATACTATGCGGGGAGATTTTTTTGTCATAATGTCAAATTTTATTTCAGGCAGCTTTTCCCTTTCTGCGGGTAAAGCGGGCAAAATTATCAGATATTTTCTTTATGAATGCCTTGTATGAGTCGGCATTGAACAGTGCGGAATCTTTTGTTGATTTCCATGTAAGGAACACACCTATCGGGAATAATACAAATGTGGAGATGAATGCCCCTACAAATGGGGTGATTCCTCCATCATTGGCCAATTTTTTTCCGCTTATATCAATAACCCAATAAACAACAAAGAAGAGCATTGAAATTACAACAGGGGTTCCAAGTCCCCCTTTCCTTATTATGGCACCAAGTGGTGCTCCAATAAAGAAGAAAATGATGCAGGCAATGGAAAGTGTGAATTTCCTGAATATCTCCTGACTTGTTTTTCTAAGGGGTGCGGCCACCTGATTAAGCTCCTGCGGGAAATATTTTACATTGGAAATCTGTTGGTCAAGGGCAGCAATGGCTGCTCTGTATGCCTCCTTCTCCTGGCTTATATCCTGCCATTTGAACAGGGAGTCAACGGTAATGTTCCCTTTATATTTCTCCTGGACTTTTCTGTTGGTGTCGAGCTGGTTGACATGCTCCAGATTGTCTGTGAATATTGCTCTTCTAAAAAGATGGTCAAGAGAACTTTCATGTCTGATAATAAGGGAATCCTTGTCTATTCTAAGTTGTGATATCCCTTTTGTCATCACCTCATTGCCGTACTTGGACTCATCTGATTTCTTGAAGGCGTAATTTTTTAGAGGGATGATAATCTGCTGCATCCCAAAATTGACTTTCTGGAGGGTGTATGTACTGTCCCTTCTGGTTGTTACATTGCTCTCCTCATAGTTTGTCCCGTTGTAAAGGGTGAATGTGAGATTTGTTTTGTCGTGGCTGGTCTGGATGCGTCCTGAGTCTGCAATTGTAAGACTCAGGTTCCCTTTGCCGTCGCTATGGTCATATACCATAACATTGTGCATGGTTCCACTCTCGTCAGTCTCAACAACCCTTAAGGTATAACCGTCTATTCCGTTGTAAAAAATGCCGGTTGGAATTTTTATCTCCTCCCTGGTTCTTCCTATGTCATCCCGCAAGGTGTATATTTTGCTGTAGGCCACAGGAATCAGGTTGTTGGATGCAAAGAATGCCCCAACACTTATTATCAGCGAGAGAAAGATCAGGGGGCTGAGGATTCTCAGCAATGGAATGCCGGCAGCTTTCATTGCCAACAGTTCATTGTTCTCTCCAAAACTTCCCATTGTCATTATGGAAGCAAGGAGGGTGGCAAGGGGAAATGCGTACGGGAACAGTGTTGCACTTCCCCATCCCAAAAATTCAAGAATTACACCCAAACCCAAACCTTTTCCTACAAGCTCGTCGATGTACAGCCACAAAAACTGCAGCAACAGGACAAAGAGCACAATGAGGAATGTCATTATGAACGGTCCCAAAAAAGATTTGAGTATGAACAGGTCTAATTTTTTCAAAGCTTGGCTCCCTTATTTTACAGCTATTTCAAGCAATTTATTGAACGCCTCATCCAATCCTTCTACATTTTTGCCTCCTGCGGTTGCCAATGAAGGTTGTCCTCCGCCACCGCCATTTATAAGGCGTGCAGCCTCCCTTATGTCTTTGCCTGCATTTGCCCCTTTGGCAACAAGGTCATCTGTGTACATAAGGGTAAGTGTAGGTTTCCCTTCATGCTCTGTAGCTGCAATAAGGACTGTGTTTGTACATTCTCCTTTTGCAAGGGCTGCAGCATTCTTTACAATCTCTGCTGCAAAAGTGCCTTTCAGTACAAGAATATGGTATCCGTTGATTTGTTGTGCATTCTTTATAAGGGTATCCTTAAGCATTACAGCCCTCTCCTTCATGAACTCCTCAACATTCTTCTTAAGGGTCTCATTATCTGTAATGAGTTTCTTGATTGAACCTGTAAGGTTAGGGGTATTGTTGAGGAATGATTTAAGCTGAAGAATCATATCCTCAGCAGCGTAAAGCAACTCCTCCGCATGAACACCTGTGGTAGCCTCAATTCTTCTGATACCCGCCGCAACAGCACTCTCAGAGATGATTTTGAAGACACCTATATTACCAGTAGCCTCCACATGGGTTCCTCCACAAAGCTCAATTGAGTCTCCATACTGGATAACACGGACTGTGTCTCCGTATTTCTCCCCAAACAATGCCATAGCACCTTTGGCTTTTGCCTCTTCAATTGGAAGGTTACGGAACTCGGTTCTCTGTCTGTTCTCCCTTATGTATTGGTTTACAAGTTTCTCAACACTTCTTAATGTTGCAGGATCAATCTTCTCAAAATGTGAGAAGTCGAACCTGAAACCTGTAGCGGTTACAGATGAGCCTTTCTGCTCTATATGGGTGCCAAGAAGTTCCCTTAGAGCTTTGTGCAACAAGTGGGTTGCTGTGTGGTTGTTGGTAACGCTCTGGCGGCGTTCCACATCAATTGTTGCGGTAAATTCAGCGGTTGGGTCAGAAGGGACACATGTTGCAATATGTACAGGCAAACCGTTCTCCTTTATTGTATTTACAATCTCTATCTTCTCTCCCCCTGCATACTCAATCCATCCGCAGTCGCCAACCTGTCCGCCACTCTCCGCATAGAACGGGCTCTTGTCAAATACAAGCTGTACGCTCTCTTTGTTTTTGGCTTTTACCTTTCTGTATTTAAGAAGTTTCACCCCACTCTCCTGAGTGCTGTCATAACCTGTGAACTCAGTTGCCACATAAGGGTTAACCTCTACCCAGTCACCCTCCTCCACAGCTGTAGCATTTCTGCTTCTCTCTTTCTGCTGCTGCAACTGGACCTCAAATTCTTTAAGATCCACAGTGTAGCCATGCTCTTTTGCAATGAGCTCTGTAAGGTCTATCGGGAATCCGAATGTATCATACAGTACAAATGCATCTTTGCCGGAAACGGTTTTTGTCTCTGCATTGCTCCTGATGATGTTGTCCATAAGCTTGATACCTTTGTCCAAGGTTCTCAAGAATGCCTCTTCCTCCTCCTTTATGACTTTCTCTATAATGGACTGCTGTGCCTTAAGCTCTGGGAATGCCTCTCCCATCTGGGCAACAAGGGTAGGGACAAGCCTGCACAATAGAGGCTGGTCCATATTGAGGAATGTGTATGCGTATCTTACCGCCCTTCTGAGGATTCTCCTTATAACATATCCTGCCTTCACATTTGAAGGAAGCTGCCCGTCTGCAATTGAGAAGCTGATGGCTCTGATATGGTCTGCAATAACCCTCATAGCCACACCTGTATCACCCTCTGCATTATACGCAACCCCTGTAAGGGCAGAAATCTGGGAAATCATGTTCTGGAACACATCTGTGTCATAGTTGCTCTTTTTGGCCTGCATAGCCATACAGAGCCTCTCAAGTCCCATACCTGTATCAACATGTTTCTGTGGAAGCGGCTCCAATGTGCCGTTCGCCTTTCTGTTGTATTGCATGAACACAAGGTTCCATATCTCAATAACAAGGTGATGGCTCTTGTTTACAAGTTTAACGCCAGGTATCTGGGCGCGCTCCTCGTCGCTGCGGAGGTCTATATGAATCTCGCTGCAAGGTCCGCAAGGTCCTGTCTCGCCCATCTCCCAGAAGTTGTCCTTCTTGTTGCCAAGGATAATTCTCTCTGCTGGAAGGTGTTTCAGCCAGGCATCTTTGGCCTCCTGGTCCATAGCAACTCCATCCTGCTCATATCCCTCAAATACTGTTGCATACAATCTGTCCTTATCCAGTTTGTAAACCTCTGTGAGAAGTTCCCAAGCCCAGTCTATGGCCTCTGTCTTAAAGTAGTCTCCAAAACTCCAGTTGCCAAGCATCTCAAACATTGTGTGGTGGTAGGTGTCATGTCCCACCTCCTCAAGATCATTGTGCTTGCCGCTTACCCTCAGACATTTCTGGGAATCTGCAACTCTTTTGTATTTTACCTCACTGTTTCCAAGGAACCAATCTTTGAACTGGTTCATGCCGGCGTTTGTGAACATGAGTGTAGGGTCGTTCTTTACAACCATAGGTGCTGATGGAACTATGGTATGATTTTTAGAGCGGAAGAACTCCAAGAAGCTCTCTCTTATCTGGTTTGAAGTCATAATCATACATTTAATAGAGTGCAAAAATAATCTTTTTAATTTTATTTTTTATATTTGCAACCACTAAAATAGGGTTTTTATCTGATGGCAAGAAGGAAAAGATACCAATTCAACCAGCAGACTTTAGCTTATGAGATACACAGAATACCTTTGGTAAAACGGTTTTCCAAGGGTTTTGTGTTGCTGTTGCTCAGTGTGGCAGCATTTGCCCTTTACTATTTCTTATATACGCAGTATTTTGGTTTTGAGACACCTAAGACCATATTCCTCAAACAGAAATATGCAAAATTGAACTCCCAATACGAACTCCTTGAGAGAAAGTTTGAGCAGAACAATCAGGCTTTGGAGGAGCTTCAGATGAGGGACAACAACATTTATCGTCCTATCTTTGGTATGGAGGAACTTTCTCAGGATGTAAGGGATGCGGGTTTTGGTGGAGTGAACAGGTATGCACATATAGAGACAGTCTCAAATTCAGCAGCCTTGTTGGATGCAGTTAAAAGGATGGATGTGATATACAAGAAGGCATTTGTGCAGTCGCGCTCCTATGATGAGGTTTCAATCCTTGCAAAGAGGGCGGGCGATATGGCTCAGTGCGTTCCTGCCATACCTCCTGTGGCGTTGGACAATGTGAGGTTGTCCAGCCTGTTCGGTTTCAGGACAGACCCATTCTATGGTACTGTAAGGATGCATCAGGGGATAGATTTGTCGGGGAATAAAGGTGAGCCTATATACTCGGCCGGGGATGGAGTGGTTGCTCAGGTGAGGAAGAGCTATTTTGGATATGGCAGGGAGATAGTTGTTGATCATGGTTTTGGTTACAAGACAAGATATGCCCATCTGCAGGATATGCTTGTGAAGGTTGGTGACAAGGTTTCCAGAGGTGAGCAGATTGCTACAATGGGCAATACGGGAAAATCAAAGGGTGTGCATCTGCACTATGAGGTGATATACCGTAACAACAGGGTGAATCCATTGAATTATTATAACGGGGAGCTTAAAGGTGAGGAGTATATGGCTATGGTAATGCCGCGTGAGGTTGAGGCACCCGCACTTGCAGGGAGACGATGAGCAAATACAGATTCAATAAGGAGCAGCTCAAGTTTGTTGAGGATAAAAGGGGGGTAAGAGGCTGGATATGGATTGCGGTGAGGTATTTTCTGGTCAGCATCTTCCTTGCAGTGGTTTATTATGTGGTTTTCGCACTCTTTATAAGTACCGAGCAGGAGAAGGAGCTTGCTTCACAGGCAGAGCTTATGGAACTGGAGTACGGAAAACTTCAGGAGAAGATAGAGGTCCTGGACAATACCATAAAGAATCTCCAGTTGAGGGACAAACAGATTTACAGGAGTATTTTCAATTCAGACCCGCCGGCTTTCTCATATGTTGGTGGTGATGATATGCTGGAGGGGATAGATACAACCAGAGTTGGGGCCATTATAAGCGGTTCAAGTGCAAAAATAGATCTTATTGAGGCTGAAGGGGCTCAAGTTGGGGGAATCATCAGGGAGATAACCGATTCGCTTATGGCCAAGGGGGCTGCAGTCACCTCAATTCCGTCTATAATACCTGTAAAGGATTTCAGTATAGGACAGAGCGGGGCCTCAGTGGGAAAGAAGGTGAATCCTTTCTACAAGAGGGTGGTGATGCACTCGGGGATGGATCTTCTGGCTGCTACCGGAACACAGGTGATAGCACCGGCGGATGGAGTGGTGGAGAAAGCTGTGAGGAAAGGGAAAGAGGAGGGGCGGACAATAGAGATCAACCATAAGAACGGATATGTGACAAAATACAAATATTTGGGTGACATAATGGTGAGAAAAGGGCAGAAAGTGAAACAGGGTACCGTTATAGGAAGGGTTGGTGTTTCAGGAATGTCATTTGCACCGCATCTCCATTATGAAGTTTGGTACAATGGTGAGATGATGGACCCGATGAATTACTATTTTGCCTCCATAACCCCGCAAATGTTCATGGATATGGCCGTAATAGTGGCCAATACAGGACAATCGTTGGATTAAAAAGCTGTCATGCTATGCCATACAAAGAAAAACCGGTAGAAAAACTCTACTACACTATTGGAGAGGTTTCCCAGATATTGGATGTGAACGCATCCCTGGTCCGTTTTTGGGCCGGCAAATTCCCGGAGTTCATAAAACCCGCAAGGAACAAGAAAGGCAACCGCCTGTTTACCGCAAAGGATATGGCCAATTTCAAGGTTATATACTATCTGGTAAAAGAGAGGGGTATGACCCTTGAGGGTGCTGCCAAAAGAATGAAGGACAACATTACCGGAGAGGACAAAAGGGTTGAGGTGATAAGTATGCTTACCGCAATAAAGGAGAAGTTGCAGGGTATAGCTGCTGCACTTGATACAAAAGATGGAGGTTCGGAGGATGAAAGCGAGTGAACTGGTAAAGCCAATTGAGGAGTTTGCCCCGCTGTATGAGCAGGAGAAATGGGATAATTGCGGGTTTTCCGTTGGAGATCCCTCTGCCGAGGTGTCAAAGGCCCTTATAGCATTGGATTGCACATCTGCAGTGGTGGATGAGGCTATTGAGTGCGGTGCGGATATAATCATAACACACCATCCCCTCATTTTTGGTGGAGTAAAGAGGATTTCTCCTCAAAATGAGTTGGGAAGAATAATTTATAAGGCTGTAAACCATAATATTGCAATATATTCGGCCCATACCAATATGGATAAGGCGGCAGGAGGGGTAAGTGCATCAATGGCAGACAAGTTGGGGCTGCAACAGCGGGAAATCCTTACTCCCGACGGATTTGGAATTGCAGGTTCTCTGGAGGAGGAGTTGTCTGTAGAGGAACTTGTCGGGAAGTTGAAAGAGGCCTTTGGGGTGGATGTTGTGAGGTGTTCTGCTCCACTTGATGGAAAAATAAGGAGGGTTGCAGTTTGCGGAGGGAGCGGAAAGTCATTTATTGCGGATGCAATGGGGAAGGGGGCCCAGGTATATATTACAGGGGATATAACATACCATGACTTCTATGCGGAAAAGGGGTTTATGGTGATGGATATAGGACATTATTTCAGTGAATACGGTATTGTTGATGTATTTGCAAATATTGTTTCCAAAAAATTTCCTAACTTTGCAGTTTCAATTAGTAAAAGAAATAATAATCCAATATACTACTATTAAAGCTTAAGTAATGGCTACAAGTAAGAAAAACAGTACAGTTGTCCCCCCTGTTGTTGAGGGAGAGACTTTTACCTCTTTGCAGATTGCCAAAGATTTGGGTTCTGATGTAAGCATGGAGACAAAACTTCGTCTTTTGTACAAATTGCAGCAGACCGACTCTAAAATAGACAAGATTTACCTGTTGAGGGGAGAGCTTCCATTGGAGGTTCAGGATCTTGAGGATTCAAATGAGGGTTTGAGGACAAGAATTTCAAATCTTGACAAAGAGATAAAGGATGGAGAGGCGTTCATCGCACAGAAGAAACAGGATATTGTAAGCAGCAAATCCCTTATTGAGAAATACGAGGCTCAGAGAAATAATGTAAAGAACAACAGAGAGTATGATTCTCTTTCTAAAGAGATTGAGTACCAGAGTCTTGAGATAGAGCTTGCAGAGAAGAAGATAAATGATACCTCAAAGGCATTGGTGGAGAAGAAAGATACTCTTGCAGCTGCTACTTCAACTTTGGAGGGTAGGGAGATTGATTTGGACAACAAGAGAAAAGAGCTTGAGACAATAGTAGAGGAGACTCAGAAGGAGGAAGAGGCATTGCTTAAACAGTCAGAAGAGCTTCAGGCACAGATTGAGCCAAGAATGTTGAACGCTTACAAGAAGGTACGCTCAAATTTGAGGAACAAACTTGCTGTTGTAACAATTAAAAGGGATGCTTGTGGCGGCTGTTTCAACAAGATTCCGCCTCAAAGACAATTGGATATTGCATTGAGCAAGAAGATCATTGTTTGCGAGTATTGCGGAAGAATTCTTATCAGCCCTGAGTTTGAGAACGAATAAAGGGAGATTCCTTTAAACGGAGAGTACAGACACCCTCTCAACCTTGGGCAAGTACCATAGGTGAGAGGTGTTTTTTATATTTACAGATATGGCAAAAAGCTACGGAAATAGAGGGGCGCAAGGCTCAAATCAGATAAAGAATCTGGAAATTGTAGGGTTGGAGAGTGGTAGAAAACCACCTCAAGCCACTGATATAGAGGAGGCTGTATTGGGAGCACTGCTTCTGGAGCCCAACTCTGTTGCGGATGTTCTGGATTTGCTAAATCCTGAGTGTTTTTATAAGGAGGCTAACAGAAAAATTTACAAGGCCATATCTGCCTTGGCGGCAAAGCATGCCCCAATTGATATATATACGGTGGCCCAGGAACTGGCAAAGACAGATGATCTTGAGGTTGTAGGCGGGCCATATTATCTGAGCCAGCTCAGTATGAGGATTGGTGCGGCCGCACACTTGGATTTCCATACCAAGGTGTTGTTGCAGAAGTACATTCAGAGGGAGATGATCTCTATCTCCTATGAGGTTCAGAAAAAATCCTATGACGATACCATTACCGTAGATGACCTTCTGGATTCTACCCAGCAGAAACTCTTCAATCTTGCTGAGAAGAATATGAAGAAGGAGACCCAGTCTGTTAAAGATATCCTTAATGAGGCCATAGATGAGTTGAGGGCTGTACAGGAGAGGACCGACGGATTGAGCGGTGTGCCGAGCGGCTACACCGGCATAGACAGGGTTACATACGGATGGCAGGCGTCAGACCTTATAATCATTGCAGCCCGTCCTGCTATGGGTAAGACTGCATTTGTCCTTACAATGGCAAGGAATATGGCTGTGGACCACAAGGTTCCCGTTGCGGTTTTCTCTCTGGAGATGTCGTCTGTGCAGCTTGTCAAGCGTATTATGGTGAGTGAGACAGGCTTGTCGGCAGAGAAGATCAGAGGAGGTAAGAAACTGGAGGAGTATGAGTGGGCACAGTTGGACAGCAAGCTTAACCAGCTTTCTCAGGCTCCGCTCTATATAGACGATACTCCGTCGCTTTCCATTTATGAGTTCCGCTCAAAGGCGAGGAGGCTTGTAGCAAATGCCGGAGTCAAACTGATTGTGATAGACTACCTTCAGCTTATGACAGGACCTCCTGAGCTTAAGGGTATGCGTGAGCAGGAGGTTTCTTCAATATCAAGGTCCCTTAAGGCCATTGCCAAGGAGCTTAACATTCCTATCATAGCACTGTCACAGCTGAGCCGTGCGGTTGAAACCAGAGGTGGTGCAAAAAGGCCTCAGTTGAGCGACTTGAGGGAGTCCGGTGCAATTGAGCAGGATGCGGATATTGTAATGTTTATCCATAGGCCGGATTATTATGGGATGACGGAGGACCCTTCTCAGGCCGGTCTTACAGAGATAATAATTGCCAAGCACCGTAACGGATCTGTATGTGATGTGCAGATGAAATTCCGCAGTTCGGAGGTTAGGTTTGTGGATATATCTGACCCGGCTCTGGATATGCCGGTGGAATATGGTTCCAGCATGAACGCGGTTTCCGTAAGTGATGAGTTTGGGGATAATCCCGATTTTTAAATTAGGCTGGATATGAGAAGTTTTGTCGGGAATATGATTTTGACACTGTTGCTTCTTGCTGTGTGGGGGCTCCCTGTCTATGGGCAGAAGGCAGATTTGCCTTATGTGCATGGGGAGAGCCTTACATATGTGGTAAACTATACATGGGGTGCCATTGATACTGATGTGGGGGAAGCTGTGACAAATCTCAAATATGAGGATGGTATGTTCCACAGTGTGATTACCGGCCAAACATACAAGTTTTATGATATTATTTTTAAGGTTAGGGAGTTTTTTGAGAGCAAGTTTTATGAAGATCCTATAAGGCCCCACTATTTCTATAGGAATACTCAGGAGGGGAAGTACAGGATTAAGAACACTTTCCATTTTAACGACCAGACCAATGAGATACACTCCACTATACAGAAATATGACAGGACTCCTGTAGATACACTCTTGCCAGGTACCGGGAATACATACGACATCCCCTCACTGTTCTATAAAGTGAGGTGTGTGGATTTTGACAGTGTGGCTATAGGGGAGAAGCAGCCAATATCTTTTGCGATAGATGATGATATCTATAATTTCTGGTATATATACATGGGTAAGGAGGTAAAGAAAATCAAGGGATTGGGGACATTCAACACCCTTAAATTTGCGGTGAGGCTCGTTGCCGGAAGTGTCTTTACAGGTAAGGATGATATGTATATATGGGTTACAGATGATGAGAATAAAGTGCCGCTCCTTTTTGAGTCGCCAATCATAGTGGGAAGAGTGAGAGGGAGACTGAAAGAATATACAAACCTCAAGGGGGAGCTAACCAGCAAAATAAAGTAAGATGGAAAAGAACAAGTCAGTGGATCACAAAGGGACTATCATTGAGATTACACAGGGGAATATCAAGGTGGAGATAATCAACAAATCCATGTGTGCGGCATGTCATGCAAAGGGTTTCTGTACAACGGGCGACACAAAGGAAAAAGTTGTGGATGTTCCATATTACAACAATGGGGAGTATTCTGTGGGTGACAGTGTTATTGTTACCATGAAAAGGTCTATGGGATTTAAGGCTGTTTGGATTTCTTATGTAATCCCATTGCTCATTCTTCTGATTTTTTTATTAACTTTGCATAGTTTGGGATTTGGTGAGTTGCTGGCTGGATTGTCATCTGTGCTGGCAGTTGGTGTTTACTACCTTGTGGTGTATATGCTAAGAGACAGAATTTCAACTGATTTTGTGTTTACAATAGCTAAAAACAATATATAAATGAGTACTACTATTATCTTTACCGTAGCCAGTTTGAGCGTTTTGGGTCTCTTGCTGGCTGTTGTGCTTTATTTTGTGGCACAAAAATTCAAGGTAGAAGAAGATCCTCGTATTGACATTGTAGAAGCTATCATGCCTGGTGCCAACTGTGGTGGTTGCGGTCAGGCAGGATGTAGAGCTTTTGCAGAGGCTTGTACTAAAGCTGATAACCTGGATAATTTGTTCTGCCCAGTAGGTGGTAATGCAACTATGAAGAAAGTGGCTGATGCACTTGGATTCCAGGTTGCAGAGAAAGCTCCTATGGTTGCCGTTGTAAGATGTAACGGAACTTGTGAGAACCGCCCTAAAGTGAACGTTTATGATGGTATTGCGACATGTGCTGCCAAATCGGCACTGTATTCTGGTGATACAGGCTGTAAATTTGGTTGTGTAGGTTGCGGTGATTGTGTAAGCGTTTGTAATTTTGGTGCATTGTCTATGGATCCTGTGACAGGTCTTCCAGTTGTAGATGATGAGAAATGTACCGGTTGTGGTGCTTGTGCAAAGACTTGTCCTAAATCTGTTATTGAGCTTAGGAATAAAGGCCCTAAGAGCAGAAGAGTGTTTGTATCATGTATCAACAAAGATAAAGGTGCAGTTGCAAGAAAAGCATGTAAAGCAGCTTGTATTGGTTGTGGAAAATGTGCTAAAGTTTGTCCTTTTGGGGCAATTACAGTTGAGAACAATGTTGCTTACATAGATTTCAACAAATGTAAGCTTTGTACAAAATGTGTTTCTGAGTGCCCTACAGGTGCTATTCACAAAGTGAATTTCCCTGAGAAACCGGCTGCTGCCGAGGCACCAAAGGCTCCAGTTGCTGAAAAGGCTCCAGAAACAAATAACCAATAAGAGATACAGATATGAAGACGTTTTCAATAGGTGGAGTTCATCCACATGACAATAAAATATCTGCCAACGCTGCAATTGAGAACTTCCCAATTCCGGAAGTTGCATATATCTCAATGGGCCAGCACCTTGGAGCTCCTGCAGAGCCAATCGTTGCTGCAGGTGACAAAGTTAAGGTTGGTCAGCTTATTGCTAATGCAAATGGTTTCATCTCTGCACCGGTTCACTCAAGTGTTTCAGGTACTGTTAAGGGGATTGAGACTATCAAGGATTTGGCAGGTAACCCTTGTAAAGCTGTTGTAATTACAGTTGAGGGTGATGAGTGGGTTGAGACAATTGACCGCTCAGAGAAAATAGAGAAAGAGATCAAGCTTGATGCTAAGGAGATTATTGAGAAAATTAAAGAGTGTGGTATTGTTGGTTTGGGTGGTGCAACCTTCCCTACCAATGTGAAATTGTCACCTCCTCCAGGCAAAAAAGCTGAGTTCCTTATCATTAACGGCGCTGAGTGTGAGCCTTATCTTACATCGGACTACAGAGTTCTTGTAGAGATGCCTGAGCAGGTTCTTATAGGTGCTGCAATTATGATGAAGGCCCTTAATGTTACACAGGGATTCATAGGTATTGAGGAGAACAAGCCTGAGGCAATAAAGATTATGTCTGAGAAGGCTAAAGGTTATCCGCAGATTAAGATTGTTACCCTTAAGAAAAAATATCCGCAGGGTGGTGAGAAACAGCTTATTGATGCTGTAGTAGGAAGAAAAGTTCCTTCAATGGGTCTTCCTATCGATACCGGTGCTGTAGTACAGAACGTGGGTACTGCCCTTGCAGTTTATGAGGCTGTTCAGAAGAACAAACCGTTGTTTGAGGGTATCCTTACTGTAACTGGAGAGTGCTCTCCAATGCAGAAGAACTACAAACACAGAGTTGGTACTCCTCTATCAAAGATTATTGAGGCTGTAGGCGGTGTTCCGGAAGCTGCTGCAAAAGTTATCAGCGGTGGTCCTATGATGGGTAAGGCAATTGCAAATCTTGATGCTCCAACCCTTAAAGGTTCATCTTCTGTTCTATTCCTTACTGAGGCTCAGACAAAGAGAAAAGAGCAGGGTAACTGTATCCGTTGCGGAAAATGTATTGAGGCTTGTCCTATGGGCTTGGAGCCATACTTGCTCAACAAGTTGGCTAAAGCTGGCAGAATGGATGACCTGGAGGCAAACAAGATCTATGACTGTATAGAGTGCGGCTGCTGCCAGTTCACATGTCCTTCATACATTTATCTATTGGATACTATCAGATTGGCTAAAGCAAACGTAATGAAAATTATGCGTAGCCGTCCTAAAAAATAATTCAGACATTTAAAACAGTAACTGACATGAAAAAACTGCTTGTATCACCTTCCCCTCATATTCATGGGAAGGAAAATACCAGAAACTTGATGAGGGATGTGGTAATTGCACTGCTCCCTACTGTAGCGGTTTCAATATATTGCTTTGGCCTGTCTGCATTAAAATTGGCTTTGGTTGGCGTACTTGCCTGCGTTGCAGTAGAGTATGTGATTGCAAAATTCATGCTTAAGACCAAAGTTACAATTTGTGATTACTCTGCAGTAATTACAGGTCTTCTTTTGGCGCTTAACGTTCCAATCAACACTCCTTGGTGGGTAGTTGTAATTGGTTCAATTGTTGCTATAGGTGTAGCCAAGATGACTTTTGGTGGTCTTGGCCAGAACCTTTTCAACCCTGCATTGGTTGGCCGTGTATTCCTTCTTATCTCATTCCCTGTTATTATGACAGACTGGAGCGTACCTGCCGAGACATTGTTTGACGGTGTTTCCGGTGCAACTCCTCTTGGAATTGTAAAAGAGGGTTTGGCACAGGGCCTTACACTAAACCAGATTTATGAGGCAAACAACTTCTCATACACTCAGATGCTTTTCACAAGAATTGGATCTGCAGGTGAGGTTTCAGCAATTGCCCTTCTTCTTGGTTTTGTATATTTGTTGGTGAGAAGAGTTATCAGACCTCACATTACACTTTCTATCTGGGGTACTGTATTTGTATTCTCAGGTATCCTTTGGTTGTGCAACCCTGAGCAGTTCACAGATCCTATCTTCAACTTGCTTACCGGTGGTATGTTGCTTGGTTCAATCTTTATGGCAACAGACTATGTTACCTCTCCAATGGAGCCAAAAGGTATGATTATCTTTGGTGTTGGTATTGGTATCATCACAATCCTTATCCGTGAGTTTGGTGCTTACCCAGAGGGAATTTCGTTTGCAATTCTAATTATGAATGCTACTGTTCCTCTAATCAATATGTTCTGTAAACCTAAAAGATTTGGTAAGGAGGCAAAATAATGGCTAGAGAATCTACACTAAAAAATATGGTAGTAACCCTTTTTGCAGTATGTCTTGTGTCATCTGCATTGTTGGGAGGCTTGTATGCTCTTACAGCAGAGCCTATTGCCGCTGCACAGACAGCAAAAATCAATACAGCAATCGGAGGCGTGGTTCCTGCATTTGACAATGCTCCATCAGCAGAGAAATTTACAGTAGAGGTTAATGGTAAGGCTTCTACAGTTTATCCTGCTAAAAAAGGTGAGGAGATTGTAGGTTATGCAATTGAGGCCTCTTCATCAGCTGGTTTTGGCGGTAACATTACACTTATGGTTGGTTTTACTCCAGATGGAGCTATTGTAAACACATCTGTAATCTCCCATGCGGAGACTCCAGGTTTGGGTGCAAAAATCACTGACAGTGGCAGCCACTTCATCACCCAGTTCCAGGGTGCAAATCCTGGCGATCCTGCATTTAAATTTGCAGTTAAGAAAGATGGTGGCAGCTTTGACGCAATTACCGCTTCTACAATTACATCAAGAGCATTCATTGATGTACTTAACAATGCATACAATGCATTCCTTAACATAAACAAGAGTGAGGAGGCTCAACAGAATTAATATGAGTAAGCTAGGTTTAATAACTAAAGGTATCATTAAGGACAACCCTACTTTTGTGCTTGTTCTTGGTATGTGTCCTACATTGGGAACAACTACCTCAGCAATAAATGGTTTGGGTATGGGTCTTGCAACAACATTTGTATTGATCCTTTCAAACATTGTAATTTCTGCAATAGCATCCCTTATCCCATCTAAGGTTAAGATCCCTTGCTACATTGTTGTAATTGCATCTCTTGTAACTGTACTGCAATTTGTGATGCAGGCATATGTACCGTCTCTTTATGAGACACTTGGCCTGTTTATTCCACTAATTGTAGTAAACTGTATCGTATTGGGTAGAGCAGAGGCATTTGCAAGCAAAAATTCTGTAGTGGATTCGGCATTGGATGGTATTGGTATCGGTTTGGGTTTCTCATTGGCACTTACAGCAATCGGTTTTGTAAGAGAGTTATTGGGTGGCCTTTCAGTTTTCGGTAACAAACTTTGTGACGGTGACGGTATGTTGGCATTTGTCCTTGCTCCAGGTGCATTCCTTGTACTTGGCTACTTGATGATGTTGTTCAACAAAGCAAAAGCAAAATAAATTAACCATTAAACTGAAATTAAGATATGGAATATATATTGATTATAATTTCGGCTGTTTTTGTCAATAACATTCTATTGGCACAGTTCCTTGGTGTATGTCCTTTCTTGGGCGTATCAAACAAGGTTTCCACAGCAGTAGGTATGAGTGGTGCAGTTTGCTTTGTAATGGCAGTTGCAACATTGGTAACATACCTTGTTCAGAACTACTTGTTAGTTCCGCTTCACATTGAGTTCATGCAGACCATTACCTTTATCCTTGTAATTGCTGCATTGGTACAGATGGTAGAGATTATCCTTAAAAAGATTTCTCCTTCTTTGTATCAGGCATTGGGTATCTTCTTGCCTTTGATTACAACCAACTGTGCGGTATTGGGAGTAGCTATCCTTGTAGTGTCAAAAGAGTTTACTTTTGGAGGCGAGCCTCATATGCTTAACCTTGCAGGTTCAGTGGTATATGCAATTGCAAGTGCCCTTGGTTTTGGTTTGGCAATGACACTATTTGCCGGTCTTAGAGAACAATTGGACCTTAACGATGTTCCTAAAGCAATGAAAGGAAATCCAATTGCGCTAATTACTGCAGGTATCCTTGCTATGGCATTCATGGGATTCTCAGGATTGGTATAACACCGGGCAAAACTGTATTATGGAGAAGAAAAAGGCAATATCAGAAATACTTACAACGCTGGAGATAGAGGCGCTCCTGAGAGAAGGGAGACTGGAAGAAGCGTATTCCCAGTTGAACAACCTTCTGGAAAAGGAGCCCAAAAATGCCTATGGCTGGTATCTCCTTGGTGGAATATACCGCAGACAACAGCTTTGGGGGGAGGCAATAAATGCCTATAACAAAGCAAAGTTGATAGACCCGGAAGGGCCTGCCGCTGTGGCAATAGAGGGTATTTATGAAATCCTCAACTTCCGGAATACAGATATGATGAATCCTTAAACAATAAAGGGGTGGCCTTTAAAAGCCGCCCCTTATCTTTAATACTTTGCAGAACTCCCACAGGACAATTCCCAGAGATACTGAGATATTGAGGGAATGTTTTGTGCCGTACTGTGGTATCTCTATTACTGCGTGGCTCATGTCCACCACCTCCTGCTGCACACCCTTCACCTCATTTCCAAATACAAGGGCATATTTTCTTCCCGATGATTTGTCGGGAGCAAGATACTCCTCAATATTTTGCAGCTTTATGGAGTTTTCTGCTTGCTCAACACTTATTATTGTGTAGCCCGACTCTTTCAGGGATGCTATTGCATCTGTAGTCTCTTTGGTGTATTCCCAATCTACAGAGAATTCTGCTCCAAGGGCAGATTTGTGGATTTCTGCGGTTGGAGGGGTGGCACAACATCCGCACAGGATAATTTTCTCAATTAGGAATGAGTCCGATGTCCTGAACGCCGCACCAATGTTGTGCTGGCTGCGGATATTATCCAATACAACTGTTACATTTATCTTGCCGGCACTCTTGAACTCCTCTTGTGTGAGCCTGCCCAGCTCGTTGTTTTTTAGCTTTCTGTGCATCCTTTCTGTATGTTGGTTATACTCTTTGCAAAGATGTGAATAAAAAAGGAAAAAATAACTATATTTGTCCTTGATGTGCCTGATGGTGCGCAAAACTTACAGATTCAAACACTTAAAAACAATATGAAACAAGATCTTCAAATTTTAGACCTTATTAAGAAAGAGGAGAGCAGACAGCTTAATGGTATTGAGCTTATCGCTTCTGAGAACTTTGTATCAAACCAGGTGCTTGAGGCATTGGGTTCTGTATGTACAAACAAATATGCAGAGGGTTACCCTGGCGCAAGATATTATGGCGGTTGCGAGGTTGTTGACCAGATTGAGCAGCTTGCAATTGACCGCTTGAAAGAGATTTTTGATGCAGAGTATGCAAACGTTCAGCCACACTCAGGTGCTCAGGCAAATATGGCTGTAATGACTGCATGTATCAAACCTGGTGAGACTTTCATGGGCTTGGACCTTTCAATGGGTGGTCACCTTACACACGGTTCTCCAGTTAACATCTCAGGTATCCTTTACAATGCCGTTGCATATGGCCTTAACGAGGAGACCGGTTTGGTTGACTATGATGAGATGGAGAAAAAAGCTCTTGAGCACAAACCAAAATTGATTATCGGTGGTGCTTCTGCTTACTCAAGAGAGTGGGATTGGGAGAGAATGCGTGCTATTGCAGATAAAGTTGGCGCAATTTTCTGGGTAGATATGGCTCATCCGGCTGGTCTTATTGCAGCAGGCCTTCTTAAAAACCCTGTAAAATATGCTCACATTGTAACTTCAACTACTCACAAGACTCTAAGAGGCCCACGTGGCGGTATTATCCTTATGGGTAAAGACTTTGAGAACCCTTGGGGTTTGAAGACTCCAAAAGGAGCTGTTAAAATGATGTCTGCAGTTCTTAACTCAAGTGTATTCCCAGGTATCCAGGGCGGTCCGCTTGAGCACTGTATTGCAGCTAAAGCTGTTTCATTCTTTGAGATGATGCAGCCTGAGTTTAAAGAGTACCAGATGCAGGTTAAGAAAAATGCTGCAGCAATGGGCGAGGCATTTATCGCAAAAGGATATAAAGTTGTTTCAGGCGGTACAGACAACCACTTGTTGTTGATTGACCTTAGAACCAAATTCCCTGAACTAACAGGAAAAGTTGCAGAGAAAGCCCTTGTAGCTGCTGATATAACTGTAAACAAAAACATGGTTCCTTTTGACAGCCGCTCACCATTCCAGACATCAGGTATCCGCGTAGGTACCCCTGCAATTACCTCAAGAGGACTTGTAGAGAAAGATATGGCGTTGATAGTAGAGTTGGTTGACAAAGTACTCAGCAACCCAGAGTGTGAGAAAACAAGAGAAGAGGTAAGAGCTGCAGCCCATAAACTTATGGCCGGCCGTCCATTGAATGCATGGTAGTCTTTTCCAAAATTTTATAGTAAAAATCCCCAGGTCTGTGGCCCGGGGATTTTTTATTTCCTGCAAATGATTTTATTTATTGATTGATAGCAATTTATTTATATCTTTGCGCGATATTTTGCAGAAATTTTATTTAGTCAAATAGAAACCTCATCTGTCAACAAATGCAGCCCGCGGCAGATGAAGGTGCTGTAAAGGTTTAATTCAACTCTCATTGGGAGAGGCGGGCCGCAAATGATGTATAAACAATAATGAATGTAGTTAAAAAGACCATCCAGTTGAGTGATGGCAGAACAATTGAAATTGAGACAGGAAAGTTGGCTAAACAAGCCGATGGTTCTGTAGTGGTGAAGATGGGCAAGACTATGCTTCTTGCTGCAGTAACCTGTGCTAAAGATGCAAAAGAGAATGTGGATTTCATGCCTTTGCAGGTAGATTACAAAGAGAAATTTGCATCTGCAGGAAGATTCCCTGGCGGATTCATGAAACGTGAGGGTAAAGCTTCTGATTCTGAGATTTTGGTAGCCCGTCTTATAGACCGTGCCCTTAGACCACTTTTCCCAGACGATTTCCACGCAGAAGTTTTTGTTACAGTAAACCTTATCTCAGCTGAGAAAGATATCCAGCCGGATGCAATTGCAGGTTTGGCAGCTTCAGCAGCTCTTGCTGTAAGTGACATCCCTTTCAATGGTCCTATTTCTGAGGTAAGAGTTGCAAGAATTAACGGTGAGTACTGTATCAACCCTAACTTCAGCCAGATGGCAGATGCGGATCTTGATATTATGGTAGCTGCAACCATAGACAACATTATGATGGTTGAGGGTGAGATGAAGGAGGTTAGCGAGGCTGTTATGTTGGGTGCTATCAAATTTGCTCACGAGGAGATTAAGAAACAGTGTCAGGCTCAGTTGGAGCTTATGGAGGAGGTTGGCAAAACTCAGAAGAGAGAGTATTGCCACGAGACCAACGACGAGGCTCTAAGAGCTGCATGCCACGAGTTCTGTTACAATAAATGTTATGAGATTGCAAAGAGCGGTACAAGCAAACATGAGAGAGGTGATGCATTTGCAGCTGTTCATGAGGAGTTCCTTGCAACTATTCCTGAGGAGGAGAGAGAGGAGAAGGCATTTATGGTAGCCCGTTATTTCCACGATGTTGAGAAAGAGGCTATGAGAAATATGATTCTTGATGAGGGTATCCGTCTTGACGGCAGAAATACAACTCAGATCCGTCCAATCTGGTGTGAGGTTGATTACCTACCTTGCGCTCACGGTTCTGCAATCTTTACCAGGGGTGAGACACAGTCTCTTACAACTGTAACTCTTGGTACCAAGATGGATATGAAGGAGATGGATGAGGTTCTCGTTCAGAGCACCGAGCCATTTGTACTTCACTACAATTTCCCTCCATTCTCAACAGGTGAGGCTAAAGCTGCAAGAGGCATTGGCCGTAGAGAGATTGGTCATGGTAACCTTGCATTCAGAGCTCTAAAACCTATGGTTCCTGTCGGAGAGGAGAATCCATATGCAGTTCGCGTAGTTTCAGATATCCTTGAGAGTAACGGTTCATCATCAATGGCAACTGTATGTGCAGGTACACTTGCACTTATGGATGCCGGCGTTAAGATCAAGAAACCTGTATCAGGTATTGCAATGGGTCTTATCTCAGATTCAAAAACCGGCAGATACGCTGTACTTTCAGATATTCTAGGTGATGAGGACCACTTGGGAGACATGGACTTTAAAGTAACAGGTACTGTTGACGGAATCACTGCTACCCAGATGGATATCAAAGTTGACGGCCTTTCATATGAGGTTCTTGAGAAAGCTCTTGAGCAGGCACGTCAGGGCCGTATGCACATTATGGGCGAGATGATGAAGACCATCAGCGAGCCAAGACCTGAGCTTAAACCTCATACTCCAAGAATTGTTCAGCTTAGAGTACCTGGTGAGTTCATTGGTGCAATCATTGGTAAAGGTGGTGAGGTTATCCAGAAAATCCAGAAAGAGACAGGTACAACTGTTACCATTACTGAGGTTAAAGAGGGTAACGAGACATTTGGCGTAGTGGATATCTTTGGCGAGAACAAAGAGAGCATGGATGCTGCATTGGCATGGGTTAAAGGTATTGTAACCGTTCCGGAGGTAGGAACAATCTACAAAGGTAAAGTGGTTTCAATCCTTGAGTTTGGTGCTTTTGTAGAGATCCTTCCTGGCAAAGAGGGCTTGCTACACATCTCAGAGCTTGACTGGAAGAAAGTTGAGAAAACAGAGGATGTCCTTAACGTAGGTGACGAGGTTGAGGTTAAACTTCTTGAGATTGACAGCAAGACAGGCAAAATGAGACTTTCAAGAAAAGTCCTTTTGGAGAAACCTGAGGGTTATGTAGAGCCTGTAAGACGTCCAAGACCGGAGGGTGACCGCAGAGACAACAAAGGTCCAAGAAAAGACTTTGGCGGAAACAAGAGAGGTCCAAGGGAGCACAAGGAGAACAACACACCAAAAGGTGAGTAATTCTTCTTCCCGATAAAACAAAAGAGGCCGGTTATCGGCCTTTTTTGTTTTCAATGCCAAAAATTATCCTTTACTTTGTAGTAACCCAAGTGCGAAAATCAACCGTATTATAAACCTATAAAAGTAAAGAAGAATGAAAAAGGTATTATTGACAGCTATGATGCTGATAGGTATCTGCTTGTCTGCTTATGCACAGGAAGAGGAGATTCACTACTATGCCGACCCAAAGGGTGCCGATTGGGCTATCCGCGATTTTATTGACCGTAAAGCCATGATTTACCGTTTTGATGGCGATAGTGAAGATGAATGTACCATGGAAATGAGGAACTACAAGAAGAACGGCAACACTGAAACTTTTGATATCTATGTAAAAAATGGGTATGAAAAAGGGAAAAAAAGAGGTTCTATTACAATAGTTACAGATCCTGATCTTGTTGTTGCCAAGGGTAAGGAACTGGACCTCTCAAAGCAGACAGCCACTATTAATGATACAGGATATACCAGAAAATTTTACTTCCTTACTGGAAAGCAATACGATAAGTACAGAGGGAGTCGCGGTGGTGAAAGTGCGAATCCGTTAGACATAGCAAAGGAAAAGGGCAAGAATTTGCTTAATAAGGGCAAGGATATTTTCAAGAAGAAAAAATAATTACATTGCATAAATGAATCACAAAAAAAGGTTACAGAATCCTGTAACCTTTTTTCTATTCCTAAGTGGAGCTTATTTTCTAAGACCCAATGCTTTGATAAGCTCTCTGTATCTCTCAATATCTTTAGCTTTTAGGTAATCTAGAAGCTGACGTCTCTTACCAACCAATCTAAGAAGTGATCTCTGAGTACCATAATCTTTGTGGTTCTCTTTCATGTGTTGTGTAAGGTGAGCGATACGGTAGGAAAATAAAGCAACTTGACTCTCAACAGAACCAGTGTCTGTATTAGACTTTCCGTATTTGCCGAAAATCTCTGCTTTCTTGTCTGAAGTTAAATACTCAGCCATTGCAAATGATTTTTTTAAGTTTTGTCCCATTATTGGGAGCGCAAAAGTAGAAATAATTTCTTTATCTGCAAAATATTTTTGCACCCTGGAATGTATCCCTCTCCTCCAGCCTTTTGTGGAGCATCTGCAACAGTTCCACATTGCGTACTTTCCCCCATGGACTTGAATTGACAAAGCGTGGGGGTACTTCACCTGCAAAACGCTCTATGTAGAGGTCGGGCCTCAAAAGTTCCAGAAAATCTACAAAGAAATCCAGATATTCATCCAGGCTCCACTGCACAAAATCCTGTGGACAGCGGGCAAATTCTGCCTCCATTTCTGTCCCTTTGATAATCTGCAACTGGTGGAATTTTACCGAATTTATTGGGAGTCTGTTTATAATAGGGGCCATTCCCATAATCTCCTCCTTACTTTCACCAGGCAAACCAAATATAAAGTGAGCCCCTTGGTGCAATCCCCTTGCGGCAGTAGCCTCTACGGCCTTTACCGCAGTTGCAAAATCGTGCCCGCGGTTAATCCTCTGCAAAGTTTTGTCGTAGCACGACTCAATGCCGTATTCCACAATTACAATCTTCTCTTTGGAGAGTTCCTGTAGCCAGTCAAGCTTCTGATCATCAATGCAGTCCGGACGGGTGCCAATTACAATCCCTTTTACCTTAGGGTGCTCCAGTGCCTGGCTGTACAGCTTTTTAAGGTCTTCAAGTGGGGCGTATGTGTTTGAATATGACTGGAAGTATGCAAGGTAATCCTCTGTGGTGCGGTATCTGTTAAGGTGGAACTGTATCCCCTCCTCCAGCTGTTGGTGGATAGATTTGTCGGGAGTGGAATAATTGGGGTGGAAGGCATCATTGTTGCAGAATGTACACCCGCCGTGTCCTACCCGGCCGTCCCTGTTGGGACAAGTAAAGCCGGCATCAATTACAATTTTTTGAAGCCGGCATCCGTATTTTTGCTTGAAGTATCCTACAAAGGAGTTGTACCTCTTTTCCACCTGTTTAGTTCAGTTTAGATCTGTTGCTTCCAACATGTACTTTAAAGACTGCCTTTTTGTAGCTGCCTGTACCCAAAAGCGGAGCATGTGCATCTGCAGGGAAAATGATGGCAAGGTTGCCAACACCCAAAAGCACATAGTTCTCAGGCTCATCCTCAAGGAATGCAATGTCATCTGCCTCCTGGTACTTTGTATTGTCTGAATTGCATTTGCTCCTGTCCTTAATCCCGATAGTCTCAGAGCCGTCCAACAGCACGTGGATATCTATGTAAGAGTCATGAATCTCGAGTTTGGCATCCTCCACATCCTTCAGCTCCCCCTCAGAGATGGTGCAATATACCCTTTTGCCATCAATATCATACTGGCCTGGCTCCATAGAGTAAAGGTCATTCTTCTTTACAAACTGATAGACTTTATCAAAACCCTCCTGAAGGGTCTGGTATTTTTCAAAGCTTTTTAGTGAATCAAGTATCATAATTGTGAGTTTTTTCTCTTTTAATTGGTTGAGGGTACAAATATATGATTATTTTTTGTTGTACTAAATTTTGAAAAGTAGTACATTTGCAAAACTTTTAAAAAATTGGAGGAATTATATGGCTCAAATTATAGAGAAGGTTTCCCGTACTTTTGGAGAGTATCTTTTGATACCAGGCCTTACAACCAAGGAGTGTACACCACAGAATGTATCTTTGAAAACCCCATTGGTAAAATACAATAAGGGAGAGGAACCTAAAATTTCACTCAACATACCGTTTGTATCTGCTATCATGCAGTCTGTATCTGATGACGGCCTTGCCATAGCTTTGGCGCGTAACGGCGGTTTGTCATTCATCTTTGGCTCACAGTCTATAGAGAGTCAGGCAGAGATGGTAAAGAAGGTGAAGAAGTTCAAGGCAGGTTTTGTGCCAAGCGACTCAAATGTGCGTCCTGATGCAACTCTTGCGGATGTGGAGGCTATAATTGCAGCTACAGGTCATACCACTATGGGTGTGACAGATGACGGTACCCCTAACGGCAAGCTTTTGGGTATGCTTACAAGCAGGGACTACAGGATTGACCATGACGGAAGGGATGCTCTTGTAAAGGATTTCATGACTCCTTTTGAGAAACTTACTGTAGGGAAATTGGGTATCACCCTTTCCGAGGCAAACCAGCTTATTTGGGACCACAAGCTTAATGCCCTTCCAATTATTGATGACAAGCAGAATCTTGTTTATTTTGTCTTCCGTAAAGACTATGAGTCACACAGGGAGAACCCTAACGAGCTGTTGGATCCTCAGACAAAGGAGCTTCTTGTAGGTGCCGGTATTAACAGCAGGGACTATAAAGAGAGGGTTCCGGCTTTGGTTGAGGCCGGTGTTGATGTATTGTGCATTGACTCTTCAGACGGATTCTCGGAGTGGCAGAAAGAGACCATTGGCTGGATTAAGGAGAAATATAACGGTAAAGTACTTGTAGGTGCAGGTAACATTGTAGATAAGGAGGGCTTTGATTACCTTGTGGAGGCCGGTGCTGATTTCATTAAAGTTGGTATTGGCGGCGGTTCTATCTGTATCACACGTGAGCAGAAAGGTATCGGTAGGGGTCAGGCAACTGCAATCCTTGATGTGGCTGCTGCAAGAGACGAGTATTTTGAGAAGACAGGAATTTATGTTCCAATCTGCAGTGACGGTGGACTTGTGCATGATTACCATATGTCACTGGCTCTTGCAATGGGTGCAGATTTCCTTATGATGGGAAGATACTTTGCCCGTTTTGACGAGTCTCCTACCAAGAAACTTTACATTAACGGAAACTATGTTAAAGAGTACTGGGGAGAGGGCTCGAGCCGTGCCCGCAACTGGCAGCGTTATGATATGGGCGGCAAAGGCGGTGCAATGAAGTTTGAGGAGGGTGTTGACAGCTATGTTCCGTATGCAGGCAAGATGAAGGATAATCTTGAGGTGACAATTGGAAAAATTGTCTCTACAATGTGCAGCTGCGGTTCAATTACAATTCCTCAGTTCCAGAAGAGTGCTAAGATAACCCTTGTATCTTCAACTTCTATTGTAGAGGGTGGCGCTCATGATGTTATCCTAAAGGATAAATAGCAGATTGATAACAGTAAAATGATACCGGAGGGTGGGCAATTTTATTGCTCACCCTTTTTCTTTTTATAGCTTTTTTCTATATTTGTAAATTATATATTTATTACTAAGACTAATTGTACTTATGAAAAAACTTATTCTGTTGGCAACCCTTCCTGTTGTTGCCCTTTACGGATGCTGTGGCGGAGAGAAAGTTTCTAAAGAGGCTGCTGCATTTGAGACAATCTCCAAGGAGATGAAATCACAGTATGCTCCCGACGGGAGAAGCAAAACTCTTGAGGTAAAACTTGTTGAGACTGCAGACGGGTATGCTCTGAAAGGTGTGACAAATCAGCCCGAGGCTAAAGAGGCTTATGTGAAAGCTTTCGCAGACAAGGGAATCACAGTTCTCGACAGCATTCAGACACTTCCTGCAGAGAGCTTGAAGGATAAAGTTTATGGAGTGTCAAACCAGTCTGTAATCAACTTCCGTACAAGCGGGAAATACAGTGCCGAGTCTGCTACCCAGGTAATGATGGGTACACCTCTTCAGATTCTGGAGAAAAAAGGTGGCTGGACAAGAGCAATTACCCCAGAGGGTTATATTGCATGGGTTTCATCGGGAAGCATAACCGATATGAACAAAGAGGAGTTTGATGCATATAAAGCTGCAAAGAAAGTGATTGTTACCACTAAATACACCACTATGTATGAGGGTCCTTCTGAGAATAGCCAGATGGTGAGTGATGTTGTATGGGGCAATATCCTTTTGGATTTGGGAGATGCAGGAATGTACTGGAGAAAAGTTTCAATTTCAGACGGCAGAACAGGATATATTCCTCAGAGAGATGTTATGGATTTTGAGAAATGGTTGGATAGCCGCAACCCTACAGCAGACAATATCATTGCAACTGCAAAACAGTTCATTGGTGTTCCTTACATGTGGGGCGGTACCTCAATTAAAGCTGTAGATTGCAGCGGTTTCTGTAAATCAACATACTTCCTTAATGGTATAGTTCTTGCAAGAGACGCTTCTCAGCAGTGTTTGACAGGTGACAATGTTGATATCTCAAAATATGTAAATGACGGCGAATACACCAAAGAGGCATTGGCAAACCTTAAGAAAGGTGACCTTATCTTCTTTGGAACAAAAGCTACACCAGAGAAAAAAGAGAGAATTACCCATGTAGGTATGTATATTGGTGACGGTATCTTTATCCACTCTGCAACTAAAGTCAGAATCAACAGCCTTATCCCTACAGATGCCAATTATTATGACGGTTCAAAACGTCTTGTAAGAGCACAGCGCATTTTGGGTAATGTGGATGCAGGTAAAGACATCTGGTCAATTGAAACACTTTACAAATAACAGAAACATTAAAAAAGTAATACAATATGAAAACTGATAGACGTTCCTTCCTAAAATCAGCAGGTCTGCTTACTGCGGCTGCTGCTGTACTTAATCCTGCAACAATTTTTGCCCAGGCCGAAAGAGGCAAGAAGGTGAAAGGAAGCAAGAAAATGGAGCTTTCGTGGATTCCTTATGATGCTCAGATGAAACATGTGTTCACAATTGCAAACTCATCCAGAACCACTACCCCTATTGTACTTACAAAAATTACCTGGGACGGTTATACAGGTTATGGTGAGGCAGCCATGCCGCCATATTTGGGAGAGACTCAGGCTTCTGTAATGGAGTTCCTTAAGAAAGTTGATCTAAGCAAGTTTGCATCTCCTTTCCTAATTGAGGATATCATGAAATATGTTGATTCAATTGCAATCAACAACTGTGCTGCAAAAGCTGCAATTGATATTGCTTTGCATGACCTTGTAGGCCAGATGATGGGCCAGCCTTGGTGGAAGATTTGGGGTTGGGATCCTACAACTTGCCCTAACACTTCATTTACCGTAGGTTTGGATACAGAGGATGTTGTAAGGGAGAAAACAAAAGAGGCTTCTCCTTACAAAGTAATCAAAGTTAAATTGGGTAGAACCGAGGCTGAGGACAAGATGATGATCAATACCATCCGTTCGGTAACAGACACAGTTATCTGTGTGGATGCCAATCAGGGATGGAAAGACAAATATTATGCTTTGGATATGATCAACTGGTTGAACGAGCGTAATGTGAATATGATTGAGCAGCCTATGTCCAAGTATGCTTTGGATCAGACAGCATGGCTTTCTGAGAGATCTCCGCTTCCAATCATCGCTGATGAGGCTTGTCAGAGACTTACAGACATTAAGAAACTTCACGGTGCTTACCACGGTATCAATATCAAACTTATGAAATGTACCGGTTTGCGTGAGGCAAGAGAGATGGTGAGCCTTGCACAGTCTTTGGATATGAGACTTATGATTGGTTGTATGACAGAGACCTCTTGTGCAATTACCGCAGGTGCACAGATTGCTCCTAAGACAGAGTGGGCAGACTTGGACGGAAACTTGCTTATTGCAAATGACTGCTACAAGGGTATGACTATTGTAGATGGTAAAATTACCCTTAACGACAAACCTGGTTTGGGTCTTGAGCCTGTAGGAAAACCTGTATTGTAGAACATTTTAAAATTATATAGAAATGGCAAACTTGAGAGTATTTAAAAAAGATGTTATTTTCCTTATTAATGAGGTGATTTCTGATTGTTGGGTATATATGTACATCAACGGTGAGAAGAATCTTGATGAGGCAAAGAAAATTGTAGCGGATGCTGTAGAGTTGGGTGACAATATCTTTGAGCAGATTAACCATTATCCTAAAGATGATGCCAAAAAGCATTTCGATGCTTTGAACAAGAAACTTTTGGAGGGTGTTGACGCTTTGTTTGTAAGATTGAGCGCCCTTACAAAATAATATTTGTCGCTATTGATGAATAAATCTGTTTGTATAATAATTGCAGCTCTTCTAATCAGTTCCTGCTCCTTTTATGACTCAGTTACAAAAGGGGGTAAGGTGGCGCAGATTGGAAGGGCTGCATTATATAAAACAGATATTGAGAATGTAATCCCCAAAGGGATACCGGCGGTGGACAGTGCCAATCTTGCCCGTCAGTATATAGATTCATGGGCGATAAAACAGCTTATGTTGCAGAAGGCTGAGGAACAATTACCCAAGGGGGAGAAGGATGTGGCACAACTATTGGAGGACTATCGTACACAGCTGTTGGTCTTCCGTTATGAGAACAAATTTATAGAGGAGAGATTGGATACCCTGGTCTCTGAAAGGGAGATGGAGGAGTATTATAATGCGCACCCTTACAGTTTTAAAGGCTCTAACGGTGTATTTAAGGGGAGACTTGTAAAGATGCAGAACAGTTCCCCAAACTTGCAGGTAATGAGAAAACTTGCAAAAGAGAGAGATATAGAGAAGTTGGAGGCATTGGAGCAGTTGGCATACAATTCTGCCTACAAATACAGTGACTACAACAATGGCTGGGTAGATCTTGGTATTGTTGCAAAGGAGATAGGGGTTCCATTGGAGCAGTTGCAGCAACTGCTTGGCAAAGAGAGAATCTCTGCAGAGATAAAGGACACTGTATATACCAACATATTGCAGATTCTGGAATATGTTCCGGCAGAAGAAACAACGCCTTTTGAGTATAACAGCAGGAAAATTAAAGAAATTATTATAAGCAGAAGAAAGCAGGAATTATTGTTGAACTTGCAAAGAGATATCCTGCAGGATGCATTGAGCAATAACAAACTTAAAATTTTTGAAGATGAGGTTTCTAAGTAAATTCATAATTGTGTTTGCAGTTCTTGTTCCAACAACACTTAGCGCACAGAGATATGAAAAAGGTTTGGCAGACAAAACAATTGCCCTTATTGGAAATGAGGCAATCTTTTTGTCGCAACTTGAGAATGAGATTCAGGTAATGGCGGCGCAAGGTATGGGTACAGACCGCAATACCAGATGCCAGACATTGGAGGAGATGATGGTAAGCAAACTTTTCCTCAATCAGGCGAAACTGGACAGCCTTGTTGTAAATCTCGATAATGTTGAGGCGGATCTGCAGCAGAGGATAAGTACCATTATGACCCAACTTGGTGGAGAGAAAGCTACTGAGGAGTACTTTAAAAAGCCTATTTACAAACTTAGGGACGAGTGGAGGGTTATGCTTAATGACCAGAACCTCATACAGCAGATGCAGCAGAATGTAATGCAGGGTGCAGGAAGCGCTACACCTGCGGAGGTGCTGGAGTTTTACAAAAGTGCGGATGAGAGTGATCTTCCAATTGTTTCTACCCAGTACAAAATAAGCCAGATTGTTCGTTATCCCGATCAGAACAGTGCAAAAATGGAGGTGAAGGAGAAGTTGTTGAGCCTTAGGGAAAGAATTATAAAAGGTGAGAGATTTGCATCATTGGCAACCTTGTACTCGGAGGATCCGGGCAGTGCAATGAGGGGAGGAGAGCTTGGTATGGCTTCAAAGAATATTTACTGGCCCCAGTTTGGAGATGCTGCAATGTCCTTGAAGGATGGCCAGATTTCCCAGATAGTTGAGACTCCCGACGGATTCCATCTTATCCAGATGATTGAAAAAGATGGGGAGATGTTCAACTCAAGACACATCCTTATGAAACCAAAATATACCGCCGACGACAGAGTGAAGGCTTTTGCAAAGTTGGATAGCCTTAAAAAGCAGATTCTTGCAGACAGCATATCCTTTGAAATGGCGGCAAGAATATATTCTCAAGATCCAAGATCTGCCGTAAGTGGCGGTCTTATGGCAGACGAATACTCCGGATCAACCCTTTTTGAGAAAGATTTGCTCAAACCTGCCGATTATTCAATGATAAAGGATATGAAGGAGGGGGATATCTCTGAGCCGTTTGAATCATTGGACAATGAGGGACGCAGCGGAAATACAATCTACAAGATATTGCGTTTGGAGAAAATAGTTCCATCCCATGTTGCAAACATTGATGATGATTTCCTTATAATGCAGAACATTGCAAACAACAAAAGAAGGGAAAAAGCGATATCTGATTTCATTAAGGAGAAACAGGAGATCACTTATATAAAGCTTGATGACCTGTTCAAACAATGTAACTTTGAACGTGAAGGCTGGGTTAAATAGGTTTCTTCCGCTCCTTTTTGCAGTTCTTTTATTTGTCAATACTGCCGGCTTCTCCCAAAATAAGGGGGAGGCTGATTCTTTAGTGCGTCTGGTGCAGGCACAGTCAGCCCACCTGTTGGAGATAGACAGTGTAGCTTACAGGAAGATAGCTGGCCCTGCAACATTCCTGCACAACAACACATATCTTATGTGTGATACTGCTTTGTGGAATGTCTCTACCAACATCATCAGGGCCATGGGCAATGTGGAGGTCCTGCAGGGCAACACATGCCTTATTGGTGATACAATAGAGTATGTTGTGGCTGAAAATCTTGCAAAAGTCAGGGGCTCTTTAGTGCAATTGTTTGACAACGAGGGGAATGTTCTCAATACAAATTATCTCAACTACAATACAAAAGACAGTATAGCAACTTTCTTTAATGGTGCTGCCATGAGCAATGCAGACGGCAATATTATGGAGAGTGTGAACGGAATGTATATCACTAAAGATAAAGTATTCAAGTTCAGGGACAGCGTTCAGATGTTCACCGACTCTGTGTGTGTTGTATCAGATAGAGTTGACTATCATACAGATACAGATAAGGCAGTGTTTTTTGACAGGACAGTTGCGTGGCGGGATGGCAATATCCTTTATGCCAATTCTGGGTATTTCAACAGACCTGCAAACCTTTTTGTGTTTGACCAGGATAGTTATATCCTTACAAAAGAGCAGGAACTTTGGGCTGATACACTAATGTACTGGCGTAACAGTGGTAGAGCAGAGCTCTACGGTAATGTTCAGGTTACGGATACTGTCCAGAGTGCCATATGTCTTGCGGGGGAAGCTGTATATGAACCCAGTCCACGGAAAATTGAACTTACAAGGGAGCCGGCTGTGGGGATGTACTCGGTAGAAGAAGGAGTAGCAGACACTCTGTTTTTGTCGGGAGAAAGGATAATTTATGCCACCCAAAGAATGTATGAGGTTGATAGTGCTGCCATTGTTGCCGCAAGGGAGAGGGTTGCCCTTTCTGCTATTGATCCTATTGCACAGCATGACCAGGAGAGAAAAAAGGGGGCACCAAAGATAAAGGGCGGCTTTGCTCCGGGAGGTGACAAGATGGCTGCGGGGAATCCTGGCGCAGGAAAATTGGAGGGAGAAAAGGAGGTTTCTGTTCAGGAGAAGAAAGCTGATGCAGATTCTGCTGTTGTGGCCCTGGAGTCTGTTGCAGAGCCGGTAAAGGATACGACAGAGGTTGCATTCATAGATATTTTCCATAATGTGAAGTTTTACCGCTCTGATGTTCAGGGGGTATGTGACAGCCTGGTTTATACGGGGTTGGATTCAATGGCAAGATTCTATTCACGTCCTGCCATGTGGTACAATAAGACAAGCCAGTTTACAGCAGACAGCATTCAGGCTCTTATAAAGAATAATACGTTGGATAAAATTAATTTGTTGTCAAATGCATTCATTGCAATGCAGGAGGATACTGTGCATTACAACCAGATAAAGAGTACTGAGATGGCTGCCTACTTTGCGGACGGAGAACTTTACAGGTTTGATGCACTGGGCGGTGTCTCATCCATATTCTATATAGAAGAGGACAGTCTCATTACCCTTATGGACCAGGAGGAGTGCAAGATGATGACAGCAAAAATTAAGGACAATACGGTTAAGAGAACTCGCTCAATAGGGGAGCTCAAACAGAATGTCTTTCCTGTTTTCAATCTCCCGATAGACAAGCAGAGGCTCAGAGGATTTGAGTGGAGGGGTGCAGAGTGTCCCAAAACCAGATTTGATGTGACTGACAGGAAGATAAAGCCCGGACAAAGAGTGGTGACTGAGTCAATACCGCTTCCTGGTTTCAAATATACTTTAAGGTATTTCTCAGACCTGCATACTCCTATGATGGAATTTATAAACACATCAGTTAAAGGGGAGTAATCATTTGGCAAGTGTGGATAGTAGTACTTTTTTGCTATTTTCTATTGTTTAAGGCAAAAAAAGTATTATATTTGTCTTATATACCTATGAAAGGGGTATATGTGAATAGATCAACTATTAACACACTTAAAAAATAATCTAATGAAAAAATGTATTCTATTTGTGCTAATGGCATTATGTTCTACAATGATGTTGGCACAAACAATTACAGTAAAAGGTACTGTAATTGGCGCAGAAGACGGAATGCCAGTTATTGGTGCCTATGTACTACAGCAAGGTACAAATAACGGTACTTCAACAGACATTGACGGTGCTTATGTTATTGAAGTTCCTGCTAATGCAACTCTAATTTTCTCATCTATCGGTTATACAACTCAGTCTGTAGTTGTAAACGGTAGAGCTCAGCTTGATGTTATGCTAAAAGCTGATGCGGTACAGTTGGACGAGACTATCGTCGTTGCTTACGGTACTGCAAAGAAAGGTACTTACACCGGTGCGGCTTCTTTGGTTAAGGCAGACGCTATCAAAGATGTTCCTTCAGTTTCATTTGAGGGCGCTCTTAACGGTAAAGTAGCAGGTTTGCAGATTACTCAGTCATCTGGCCAGGCTGGTTCGGCTGCTGAGATCCGTATCCGCGGTATCGGTTCAATGAACGCTTCAAACGAGCCTTTGTATGTAATTGACGGTGTTCCTGTAACTTCAGGTGATGTAGGACAGGCAAGTTCATATACATATTCTACAAATAACGTTATGAGTACTCTAAACCCAAGTGATATTGAGAGTATTACAGTATTGAAAGATGCTGCTGCCTCTTCACTTTACGGTTCACGTGCTGCTAACGGTGTTGTTATGATTACTACCAAGAGAGGTAAAGTTGGAAAACCAACCGTTACTCTTAAAGCTTCTTGGGGTATCACTCCTTCATTTGCAACCGACAACTACGAGGCTGCAAGCACAGAGGGTAACATGGCTTACTTGTATGAGGTATTCCATGATATCGGAGGTGATACAGATGCTGAGAGAAATGCTTACGCTCTTAAGACTTTGAACAACAAGTTCAACAAACACGGTTACCAAATTTCAACTCAGGGTACAGGCAGATATGACAAGATTGTCATCTCAACTGTTGAGGGCTCAACTCCAGAGCAGCAGCAGAGATTGAAAGAGAGAGCTGACCATTTCTATGATTGGGAGGATGCTCTATTGAAAACTGCTGTATTCCAGACTTACGACCTATCTGTAAGCGGTGGTTCAGAGATGACTTCTTACTACTCTTCACTTTCTTACACTTCTGATAAAGGTAGAGTACAGGAGAACACATTCGACCGTATCTCTGCTCGCGTTAACTTGAACCAGAAGATTGGCAAAGTGTTTGAGCTTGCATCAAACTTCAACGTTGCTCGTACAGACAGATCAGGTTTCAACGATACCCGTAACCTTGGTTCAAACTACTACTTGCAGACAAGAAACTTGTTGTGGGGCGTTTACTGGCCAACTGACTATAAGACCGGTGATCCTTGGACTGATCGTTATGGTTCATATGCATACAACCCAATCTATTATACCAATGAGTGGGACAATGCTTCAGAGACTTTCAAATTCCAGGGTAGTGAGACTGTAACAGTTCATATCCTTCCTGAATTGACAGCAAAATCTATCTTCTCATACGACTATACAGATACAAAAGATCATATCTACTATAGTGCAAACCACTTTAACGGTTCTTCAGATAAAGGTAAAGTTCACGAGATGTCAACTGGCAGCTACAAACTTGTATCATCATCTACTTTGAACTATGTTAAAGACTTTGGAGAGAAACACAGCTTGAACATTTTGGCTGGTTTTGAGGCAGAGAAAAACGAGACTAAATTCCAGAGATCAACAGGTACCAACCTACCTGCATCATCACTTCCTACAGTAGCAACTGCCGGTGTTCTTGATGCATCTGCTTACAGCTGGGGCAACTCAATGGTTTCAGTTCTTTCAAAAGCTGAGTACAACTATGACGGCAGATACTATCTATCAGGATCATTCAGACGTGACGGTTCTTCAAGATTGAGCGAGAAAGCTCGCTGGGGTAACTTCTGGTCAGTAGCAGGTTCTTGGAAAATCAACAATGAGGCATTCTTGAAAGATGTTGAGTGGATTTCTAACTTGCGTATCAGAGCTTCTTACGGTATCAACGGTACTCTACCTTCAGGTAACTACGGTTGGAGATCTTTGGCATCATTCGGTAGCCCTTACAACCAGAACCCAGGTGCAATGTTGAGCACAGTAGCTGACTCAAACTTGTCATGGGAGACTTCTTACAATACAAACGTTGCTATTGAGGGTGGTTTCTGGGATCAGAGATTGTACGCTACAGTTGAGTTCTTCAACAGAGATTCTAAAGACTTGTTGCAGGACGTTCCAATTTCAACAGTTACAGGTTTCAGCTCTACACTTAAAAACGTAGGAGAGGTTAATAACCACGGTGTTGAGATTGAGATTGGTGGTGATATTATCAGAACTTCAGACCTTACTTGGGATGCAAGTATTACAGCTACTATGATGAAATCTAAGGTTACCAAACTATACGGTGGCCAGGATATCAGATGGTGGGATCCAACAGGTGGAGACTCAAGAGCCCAGTATATCTATAGAGAGGGTGAGTCTATGTTGGCATTGTTCGGTTACGAGTGGGCAGGTATTGATCCTCAGACCGGTAAAAACTGGTACTACTCTAACAATGACAACAGTGATGCTATGTTGAATGGTAGAAAAGTTGTTTATGATTATGATGATGCAACTGAGGTTATCCTTGGTGATGTAACTCCAAAAGTATATGGCGGTATCAATACAAGCCTATCATGGAAAGGTCTAAGCGTAGGTTTGAACTTTATCTATAAGCTTGGTGGTAAATTGTATGACGGTGCTCAGAAAGATATCAATGATGACGGTTATTACTGGGAGCGTATCAGATCTGCTTACGCAGTTGAGAACAGATGGAAACAGCCTGGTGATGTAACAAGAGTTGCTCAGGTTAGAGGTACTGACCTTACAGATGCTATGCAGGAGACAAGTCGTATGATGTATGACGCTACATTCTTGAGACTTAAGACTGTATCTGTAGGTTATAACCTACCTAAGACTTGGGTTAAGAAAGTTGGTATGGGTAGTGCACGCGTTTACTTCAGCGGTACAAACTTGCTAACATTTGCTAAGTACAAAATGGCAGACCCAGAGGTTAATGCATACGGTACAAGAGGTTGGGAGACACCATATGGTAAGACTTATACATTTGGTGTAGAGCTTTCATTCTAATTTAAAACACAGAAAATACAATGAGAAAATTATCTATAATTCTAATTGCTGCTCTAGGGATTTTCACATTCTCTTCTTGTGAGGACTTTCTAGACATGAAGCCAACTAACCAGTTGGAGTCAAGCGAGGCCATCAAAACTGCTGCAGATGCGCAGGTGTTTATGAATGGTATTATGACACGCCTGTCAAGTTCAAACTTGTACGGATGTAACCTTTTCCTTTATGCAGATGCTAAAGGAGGTGATTTGACTATCTTCTCTCAAGGTAGAGGTAGTGATGGTTTGTATTCTTTCAATCATGAGCCAAGTTCAGGTTCATGGTCTAGTTATTGGACTACAAGTTACAACCTTATCCTTCAATTGAACAACTTGCTTTCTAATATTGATGCATTGGAGAAAGATCCTAATGTTTCTGAAGATTTCAGCGACATGAAAGGTCAGGCTTATACCATCAGAGCTCTTACCTATTTCAACTTGGTTAGAATTTATGGTTTGCCTTATACTCAGAATAACCCAAGTTCTGATTATGGCGTTCCTAATGTAACTGAGATTTTGGATGCTTCGGCACAGCCAGGTAGAGCTACAGTAGCTGAGAACTATGCTCAGATTCTTTCAGACCTTGCTAAAGGTGCTGAGGGTATCACCAAAACTGTTTCTACTTCAACCAACGGTTATCCTACATACTGGGCTAACAGAGCTATTGCAGCAAGTGTTTACCTAACTATGGGTGACAATGCAAATGCTTTGGCAGCAGCAGAGGAGGTTATCAATAGTGGTAAATATGAGCTTTACTCAAATGAGGACTGGGCTAAATCTTGGTCACAGCAGTTTGCAGATGAGTCTATCTTTGAGCTTCAGATGCTTGTTAATGAGAATGCTCTAACTACTGGTTCAATTGGTGCATATTACAGCCGTATCCATCACTACAGCTCAAAAGTTGGCGGTTACTTCGCTGCTTCTGACTACTGGTTGGAGAGAATGGCAGAGGATCCTGATGATATCAGATGGAGTGTAATGGCATACGATGAGAACAGTGAGTCTTATGATGATGAAGAGTTTGCAGGTAAAGGTGACAGACTTGGATGTTCATACAAATACTTTGGCGGTTCTGAGGATATGCCTGGTGACGGTAAAGATGACCCTGCTGCTTGTAATGTTAAGATTATCCGTCTTTCTGAGATGTATTTGATCGCTGCTGAGGCTGCTCTTGCTCTTGGTAAAGAGGAGGAGGCTGCAGAGTACTTGAACGCTATCAGAAAACGTTCTCCAAACTTGGAGCCTGCTACTGCTGCTACTGTAACTGTTGAGATGATTCTAAACGAGAAATCTAAAGAGTTCTTTGGCGAGGGTCTAAGATATTGGGACAGACTTCGTCATGGTGAGACTATTGAGTTCAATGATGAGATTATGGGTATTGCTTGTCCTCATAGAGACAAAGTTATTGATACCAAAACATATCATAAGATTATTCTTCCTATCTCTACAGATGAGTTGAACTCTAACCCAACACTAAGAACACAGCAGAATCCTGGTTATTCACCATGGGTTGGTTAATCTTTTAGTTTTAAGGTTTAAATAGAAAAGGTTGTCGGTTTACCGGCAACCTTTTTTTGTGTGCAGCAATGTTTTGTGAATTTAAAAAGTATTATTACCTTTGCGGTCCGTTCATTGGCTCAGGTGGTGGAATAGGTAGACACGCGGGACTTAAAATCCCGTGGGCAGAAATGCCCGTACGGGTTCGATTCCCGTCCCGAGCACCAATGAAACATGCGGAAATAGCTCAGTTGGTAGAGCACAACCTTGCCAAGGTTGGGGTCGCGAGTTCGAGCCTCGTTTTCCGCTCATTGGTTAAGACAGCATTTCGCTGTCTTTTTTTGTTTTATTTCAGTTGGTAGAGCACAACCTGACTCAGTAGAAATTCAGTGTGGGTAATATTGTCGGCTCACCTGCAAAAGTTGGGGGGCTGATATAAAAATGTTATCTTCGCATCATAAATAAAAGTATGATGCAAGACGAAAATATATTGTTGGAACTGGCCCGTTTGATACTCC